>CAVDUB010000016.1:47321-50622 GCA_963612025.1 bacterium | reverse complement strand
TAAGACAACAGCTCATACAAGCAAATAAAGCAGCTAAAGAACAATCAGCTGATGTTGCAATATCCATACTTATTTTTATTGGGGCAATTTGTGGAGGACTTTTAGGTCTTTTTTTAGCTATGGGTAACGGCATATGGGTTCTTTTCTTGATTTTATGTATTATTTTATGTATTATTGTCAAGGTTATTTGGGACGGAAAAAAGAGACTTTAAATAGATTTGATTTCGATCCTATGCACATAAAAATTTGATAAACCATGTCGAGTAAATCAGAAAAATAAAGTGACTGTCTATCAGGCCGTCTATTTTGATGTTTGTTTGGCCAGATATAATAAGAAAACTACAACAAAAGCCCTATACAATTTGTGCAATCAGAACAAAATTGGATATCAAACGTGTGTTTTTAGACAATACGTGGAGAATACGTCGACGCTGAAGTCTATTTCCGAATTGAGGGAAACCCTGGAAATTTAGTTTATAGTGATAGGATTAAAGTTTTCTTGATTCAGATTCCCATGCGTTAGTTCGATAACTGATATAGATTGTTCAATATTTTGGAAAGTGAGTTTTTTGGATGGTTTTCTCTTTTATCGACTTTGCACATTTTTGTGCATTAATTTTGAATTTATAGTTTACTTAATATATAAAAATGTGCGTTCGCACAAAAATATATATTAAGGAACTGATTTATGTATATAAAAAGAGATTCTTATCTAGAACAACTGAAGAAATCTATGGATAACGGGATGATCAAGATCATCACTGGCCCAAGAAGATGTGGGAAGTCATTCCTTCTGGTTCATATCTTTAAGGATTACCTTCTATCCATCGGTGTATTACAAGAACATATCATCGAATTATCTTTGGATGATGATGCTAATCTCATCTATAGAAATCCGATGAATCTCTCCTCTTATTTTAAAGAGAAGGCAAAGGATAAATCAGCAAAATACTATTTTCTGATCGATGAAATCCAGATGTGCGAGAAAGTCAAGAATCCCGCATTCGATGGATGTGAAACATTAGATGGGACCACTCCTATGGTCACATTCTATGATGTTCTGAATGGTTTTCTTCACCTGGATAACGTCGATGTCTTTGTCACCGGTTCGAACTCCTATATGCTCTCAAGCGACATCGCCACCGAATTTCGAGGTCGAGGCTAGCAGATAAGAGTTCATCCTCTTACATTCAAGGAATTCAAGGAAGCGAATAAAGATAGAAACTTAGACAACATGGCCTTATGGAAGGAATACCACCTTTATGGTGGTCTTCCTCAAGTCTCTCTTCTTCCCGATGAACCATCAAAAAGAGCCTATTTGGAATCTATGTTCAACAAGACCTACATAAACGACATCATCGAGAGATATTTGCTTCGAAATAATTCATCTATCCGTGACTTGATGAAGGTAATGGCAGCAATCGTCGGATCTATCGTCAATCCGACGAAGATTGCAAACACCTTCAAGGCCGAGATGAAATCATCGATTCAACCAATAACCGTATCAAAATGCATCGAGCACATGGAGGATTCCTTCCTCATCAAGCAAGCCTCAAGATACGATCTTAAGGGCAGGAAGTTCATCGGTGCCTCTGGAAAATATTGTTTTGAGGATATGGGTCTCAGATACGCAGCAGCCGGCTTTGTCGGAAAAGACCAAGAACCGCATTACATGGAGAATGTGATATACAATGAGCTTATCTACAGAGGCTACAATGTCTCAATGGGGCGATTCCCGTCTATGACCACTCTGGAGACAAAACTGCCAGAATGACCCTTGAAATCGACTTCATTGCCGAGAAGTTCGACAAGGTCATCTATATCCAATCGGCCATTTTCATACCGGATGAGGGCACGATGATTCAGGAAACGCGTCCATTTAAATACGTAAAAAAGCCTATAAGAAGGTATTGATAACCAAATACGATGGTTCAGGAAATTACGATGAGAATGGAATACTGCATCTGAATCTCTTTGATTTCTTGCTGAATACCGACTCTCTAGACTGACAGGGGATAAGAGAATATTCTCGATCGTTTTCACATTCTTAGAGAACTGCTCACTTTCATAATCGGACTTCAGATAGATTTCCATATCATTCGTGAAGGCTATCTATGAGAAGATGATTTTTCATCATTTTTATCTTTATCATCTCTATTCAGTCGAGATTTTCTTTTGCGAGCAAAGATGCTTTCTTTATCGTGTATTCTGACTTTTCCAAAAAACATGACTTAGTTATAGAAAGGAGGATATGATCGGTAAAAATAAGAATGACATCTTCGGAATGACGGATGAGTTTTTATGTTCTATTTTCAAAGTGATAAAACTTCATAAGATCATAAAGAATTTCAGAGCTGAATTTGACCTAAAAGCGAAACGGCTCTCCCTGAAAAGAGACCTTTTTTGAATTCCTCTATATTTTTGAAGAGGGAATTTGAGCGTTGTCACTTACTTCTTTGTGAAATAGAGGCTTTTGAATCGTCTATCAAATTGATAGTGTCTCAAAATAGAATTAGAACCCTATTGATAGTTTGGAGGTGGCATATGATTGATTTTTCAATTTATCCGAAAACGAATACTTATTACGGAGGAACCGAACGAAAATTCGGAATAAATATTGAAGGCTTTGAATATATGATCAAATTTCAAAAGCAGACAAATTTTGGAATAAAAAGATTCAATCATGTATCAGAATACCTTGGAAGCCATATATTCAACATGTTGGATTACAAATCACAGGAAACCTATCTTGGGTTCTATAATGGTGAACCCGTTGTTGCTTGTAAAAATTTTATTAATAATGATGAACAATTCGTTCCATTCAATGACGTTGGTGAGAGTTCACTCGAACAAGACAAAGAAATGTATCAATACTCTTATCAAGATATAATGGAAATGCTTGAAGACAATGTGAAACTGACTGATGTTGCAGAAACGATTGATATGTTTTGGAACATTTATGTTGTCGATGCGATACTTGGAAATTTTGATCGTCATGGTGGCAACTGGGGATTTATAAAGAAAAACAATCATTATTCTCTAGCGCCGATATTCGATAATGGTTCCAGCTTACAGATGATTTCACAATGAGTCGGATTATGAGTTCTGAAGAACTCACAAACGAACGCATCTATAAATTTCCGGCTTCTCAGGTATTGCTCAATGGCAAAAAAACTTCATACTTTGAAGTAATCGATTCACTTCAATTTCAGGAATGCAATGATGCCGTTATCAGAGTATGCAATAAATATTCGCAAATCGATGTTGAGAATCTCATTGACTCGACACCATTTCTCAGTGA
>CAVDUB010000016.1:0-47311 GCA_963612025.1 bacterium | reverse complement strand
GTGATGTGCACAAAGAATTTTATAAATACATAATGAAACAAAGATATGAAAAGATATTACTTCATGCATATCAAAAGATAATGAGGGCAGAAAATGAAAAAAATTAGTACAACCGCTCTGATATGCCTCAAAGACAATTACGGCATATTATACAAAGTATCGAAAATCGAATACGATGAATATGAAAATGGTGAATTCGAATATCGATTTACTCCTTATTACAATGTCATCGATTTGATGCCAAGCTCCATTTTTCAAGGAATTCCTGGACTCGATTTATCATTCAGAAAAAAGGAATATATTCGAAAAAACAGGATTCCTGTCTTTATTTCAGAACGTACACCGAGTGAAAAACGGGAAGATGTAAGAATGCTTCTCGAAGAAAACAATATGGAGTCATTGAATCGGCTTGAATGGCTGATTCGGACAAAGACAAAATATTCCGGAGATAATTTTCAGGTGATACCCTATACCGGCAATGAAGTCATATCCTATAAAAAGCATTCGATGTTTGACCTTGTAAAACGTTCTGACAGCATAATAAAAGCTCTTTTATCGATTATCTGTGCAGGAGATTTTCTTTATAGTGATGATATCACGATCGACGATCAGACGAGATCTGATTACTATCGTCTCTTAATCCAGCTTTATTCCAAAGAATACAATTCAAGAAAAGACACTCAGAGAAATGGAATTGAAAAAGCAAAGAAGCAGAGTGTATATAAAGGACGTAAAAAGAAAAAAATAGATCCGCTTTTGCTCGAAAAAACATTGGATGACTATAAGAACAAAAGAATTTCTATCGAAGTTGCAACAAAGCAATTAGGAATTAGTAAAGCGACATTCTTTCGCCGATTAAAAGAAAAAAATCGAGACTGAACGAAGACGAAAACTGCGTGCGGGAGAAGAAGGCGCTCCGCAACATGTGCTCGATAAACAATGTTGTCTATTCGCTCTACAGGATTGCCGCAAGCGTGAAGGTGAATATCAGAAACAATTTCACGATGCTCGTGAGGAAGAATATGAGGAGAACAAAGGAGAGCAAAAAGGACTGATTCTGTCGATGCCATCTAAGAAGACGGAAACGAAAAAAAGAATCCTCGCGAACTCAGAGGACAATGCGACGATCATCATCACGAACATATGCAAAAGCTACAACAGGTCATGCGGGATGAGGGTGATGATAGGGCTGAACGAGCTGACGCCGGATAGGCGTACAGAACTTGGGTTCGAATTTTAGGAAAGAGTATGTACAACGATTGTATACTAATTAGTTACACAAAGTATTGACAAATATCTATTGAAATCTCTCAAAGGCAAAAAGCTAAATTCCGTTATCCACGAACCTTTTCGATTCACACCCACTTCCTATGGAATCGTTTATCTTGTGATAGACGATAAGACGTACATCTTCGAAGATTACCAAGAACCTATGGAATATTTCAAAGCCAAAGAAGATTTAAGCTCCATCAAATTCCATGAGCATGAAGGAGAGGTAAAATCGAGTTTGGAAGGAATCGAATTCATCAAGGAAGAGATCAATCAAACAATTTCAAAAATCACATTGATCAATACAGACCAAATTGCCACTAGCAAGGAAACGGAAGTTACATATCAATTTTTGGATACGCAATGCATTATTTTCACGCTTGAGGGCGGATATCAGCTTTCTTTGACAAAGGATGATTTCTGCGAATGCATTTCGATTTATCGAGGTTATGACGCCTTAAAAGAAGTCGATAGCTTAAAGCAAGGCTTTGCTAAATTCTTTGGACCAGATCTTGAGGGAACATCTTCGATAAACTGTATTGATTTATAGAAAACATTTAGATAAGGTGGCTAACGAATGCTAGTCGCCTTTTTGTCCGTTGGTTATCGCTATTTCACATTAATGAAACTCTCTCCTTGACCTTAGCTTTTTCCTTGGCACTTTGTGTTTGAAGAGAACATGGGCCAATAATTAATGAATGACACGACAAACAGAATGTCTTGCGTTGTTTGCCCGCTCTATTCAAAATCTTCTAGGTTACAGACATCGAACTGGATAAGCGTAGATGTTTGAAGAAATTCGATAGGGTTCTTCGGTAGTGCAAACGATGCATTGCCCGCCTAATTCATAGGATGTGTTTTTCAATTGCGAAAATGCTTTTATGCTGTCTAAGCCGAATTTCTTCCCTGATTTGCATTCAATAAGGTCAAGCTTACCATCCCGAAGCAAAATCAAATCAATTTCATTTTGATTGTTATCTCGATAAAAAAACATGTTCTTATCTTCCAAGCCGTTATTCAAATAAGACTTCCTGATTTCGTTGTGAATATAAGTCTCTATTAGATGGCCTTTAAAGGAAGAAAGGCGAAGCGCTTTTGTGGAATCAATTCCCAAAAGATAGCACGCGAATCCAGTGTCATTGAAATAAAGTTTGTGTCTTTTTACGATTCTCTTATTAATCGATGTTTCATAATATGGAGATAGCAAGGTTATGATGTCGCCAGCAATAGCTATGTTCGCCCATGCATTGACTGTATTCTTATCAACACCGATTGTTTTCGCAATGTTATCCGGGATAAACTCTTGTCCAGTTAAAGAAGCGAGGACATGTAATAAATTCTCAAACTTTGTCTTATCCTTCAAAGCAATCAGTTGTGAAACGTCTCGATCCAAATATGTTTTCAAATAATTTGAAAAATAATTTTCGATGGGTTTTCCATCGATTTCCCATCGGGCAGGGTAAAACCCACGAACGATGGATTCGTATAAATTCTCATCGCCTAAAACGCGCTTTTCCGAGTCGTTGATCATATTTTCGTTATTTACCGAAAACGTCGGCTCAGACCAATTCTGAATCTCGGCTTGGCTTAGGGGTGGCATTTCAATTATAGACACTCTCCCGGACATTGATTCGCTAACTTCCTTCATCAAATTGAATTTTTGGGAACCTGTAAGAATATACATGCCATTGGCTGCTTGAGATCCTTTTTCCCTTCTTGTTTCATTTACAACTGCTTCAATTTCGGGGAATAATTCTTTTGCCTTTTGAACTTCATCAAAGATGATTGGCGCAGGATGCTCTTTGATAAACTTCTTTGGATTCGTTTTTGCAAGAGCCAATAAGTCAGTATCATCAAAAGATAGATATTTATAATCACTTTCTTTTTCGATGATGGTTACCAATGTAGTTTTTCCGACTTGCCGTGCGCCCGTAATTAAAGTTATTGGGTATTCGTTGAGACTTTGTTTTACAGTAGAAAAAATATGTCTTTGAAAAATCATAACGCTTTCTCCTAGCATTCATATCATACCATATAATTCACGTTTTTACTAATTTTAGTATTTTTGTGAGTTGAGCTTTTCAAGATTCCATTAATCATGCCGCCTTCCGTCCGTGGCTGTGGCACACATATCTTGTTTCTGAAAGTCCTCTGTAAAATTTTCCGTCTTTCCTTTTCTCATCCTTCGGCATCACGGAGAAATATGTCTCGTCAAGATATACTTACACTATTCTGGCATCCGGAAAGCACCGCGAAAGCCTTGGAAATCCAGTGTTTCCCGGTGTTTTTCACATACCTATTGTCACTTGCGGAACCTGCGACGGAATGGAACTTGAAAAGATGCATCAGATGTTCTAGCCATTCCGATATGGGAATCTTGTGTGAGTCGAAAATTTTTTCGGTAAGCGGAGAGAAGACGCGACCGCAGACGAGGCGGCGATATCTTCTTGTTCCGTTCCTGTAGTAGCCGGTTCGCTTGAATCGGTCATGTTCGCAGTGAGGACAAGCCTTGATGGAAAGTCCGTTCACCAGATTGAGTTGTGAGGCAGACGGCTTCCTATGCTTTGCATCATACCATTCATCCATGGTGTCTTCGTAAAAATGTTTGAAATCGAAATGCTGGCTTTCGAGAAGCTGTTTTCATATGATTGATACCAGGATGATTCCTTGGTCACTGCCATAGGCAGACCCCATGGGGTATGCGGCCTGAAAAGGTCGACAAAATCGGACCACATGAAGGAAGAAAAGTTGGTCATCTGTGCAATCAAGTACTTATGAAAATCAGAGGACAAAAACTCGGTGTTAGCCGTTTTTTTTGAGTCGTGTTCATCTTCAGCTTTTACAACATATTAGACTTCATAGACTTCATTCTATGATTATCGGCCGAATAAATGGAACTCAGTGCAATGGAGTTGGCACTTTATTGGCACATTGATTGCTAAACTTTTAATAATAAAAATACAATATGAGGGAGAGGCAATCATGAACATTAAGATAAGAGTTGTCCTGTGATATGCTTTGATTGTGTTACGATGAAGAAAAAACTTCTAAAGGGAAAGAATGATAGAGGGTCTTTATGAAATATATTAAGAATTGCTTTTTAGCCATAGCCAGCATAATAAGCCTGACTTCCTGTGATGGAAACTTCAATTTATTGTACAAAAATAATGAACTGATTTTTGATAGCAAAGAACATTATCGACGAGTAGACGGGAAGAAACAGAATGTAGCAAGTCACGTCTTTGATAAGACGGTTCTTGCTTATGAGGAAAAAAGAAACTATGACGATGATCACACTGTCCATTACTATGATTATGCTTGCCGCTGTGGATATCGTATGAGCTACGATACATTAAGTTTTGAAAAGACAGAAGAGGGGATGGCATTGACTGGTTATAAGCGACAATCAACTGGATACGGAATCTCCAATGTGACCTATCAGGATAGGACACTGTACCATCTGTATTCGATTCCTTTCGTCTACGAAGGAGAACTTGTCACCATTCTTGAAAAGAACGCTTTTTATGATGAAAAAGCAGAGGGATCTGTTGAGTTCAAAGGCGATGAAAATGTCTTTTCTAACATCACAACTATTAAGACTCACGCTTTTTATAAGTCGAGTGTCTCATTCCCGGTTCTCAATTTCTCCAATGTCACGACAGTAGAAAATGAAGCATTTGTGGATAGTGGAAAAGGAAAGGTAATCTTTGGAGAGAAATTTACGAGTCTAGAGAATAAATGGTCGCCTTTTCGAAACAGTGATCTCACCGCAATAGATCTTTCTTTATGTCCGGTAGAGGAGATTCACAGTGGATGCTTTGTTGGATGTAAGAGTCTAAGCGAAGTGAATCTTCCTCTTACTTTGAAGAAATTAGGAAGCTCCTTCTATAAATGTCTTGCTTTAAGAAGCCTTGTTCTTCCGGATGGCTTAGAGAGTATTGAAGAGCACGCGTTTGAAGAATGCACAAATCTGAAAAGTATTGTCGTTCCCGCTTCGCTTCAATACCTGAATGAAGATCATTTCCTGGGTTATCTGTCAAAAGACTACATCCATCTTGCATACATCTTCTATAAGGGAAGCAAAGAACAGGCTGACTCTGTTTTTTCTAAACGTCTATCGCCATATGTCTATCTCTATTCTGAGGAAGAGCCAAGTGATTCTGGTCGGTATTGGCATTATGTTGATGGTGTGCCGACAGTTTATAAAGCGGAGGGAAAGTGATTATGAAAAGATCGGAATTGCGTTTAGGTGCTTGGGGAATCACAGGCTTATCCTTCTTCTGTACTCTTTGTACCCTTGTTGTTTATTTTTTGACAAGCGGAGAGAAAAAATTCTTTTCATACCCTTTCTATCAGCAGATTCTTCTCTTCCTTTATCAGACTCAAGACAATATTCTCTACTCGATTTTCCGAATTCCTGGAATTCTTTTTCTAGGTGGATTGCTTGCTTATTGGATTCTTTATTTTGTCGTATTGCTTCCAATCAAGATGATAGGTTTAGCAGCAAGGAAGAAAAGAAAACAAAAAAGAATAAAGTTTTTGGATATGAAGAGTTTCAAAGCTCCTGGTATCGCGATGTTCTTGAAATGGATTGCAGTATTAGCTTATTTTCTTGCCTACTATTATTTCTTTGCCTACTATCTTAATGATGTTGCCTACCCAAGAGATATCTGGATTCACTATGTGATCTTTTATATGTATGGCATCCTAGGTGCCATATTTGTAAATCATCTGTTCAATCTGATATCACCATGTAAAAGCAATCGATATTTTGAGCTCGGATTTATGTTATTGCTGGCGGGTGGATGTGTAGCAGCATATTTCTTCTTAGACAGGTTGGGTATTTCCTTGAATTACTATATTCATGGGTGCATCTTTCTTTCCCTTGTCGCTATCCTGAATGCGAGTGACTGTACGAGTTTAGATGCAGAAATCTGTCCTGGCTGTAAATCCAGGTGTGTTTCAATCTTGAAAAACAAGAAATATAATGATCTTGGAACGAGCATTGGATTTGAAGACCGTACAAGGAAGGTAGGAACTCGGGAAACCTCAATCACTATTACTGATGATCGTGGTAATACGATTGCGGAAGGAACGGGAAGCGAAGATATCTATGAGGATTATATAGGAACTTACGAAACTGAGGAAAGTGAGACAGTCTACACATATGATAACGAATGCATCCATTGTCATCGTCATCATGAAACGGGAGAAACGGTTCATCACTCCAAACGAATTTGGTGATGGGTTCTAAAGGAATCTGAAATCCTAATTTGTTTAGAACTGCTAGAAAATGAAATCGATCAGTTAAAATGAATAAGTTCTGGATTGCGCAGGTGACCTATGAAATCCCTTTGTTCTCGGCTTTTTTCGGAAGGATGTCCAGATATCTTATCGCTTTGTGCGTCAAAATAGCCATCTGAAATACTTTTTCGCCTTTTCGTAGGGTGTCTTGTCTTTTTAGACGTGATGAAAAAGAGAAGGTTCAGCCAGTCCTGAAGCGAACCTTTGTCATAGGACGGATGGTTTCTCATGAATTTCTTCGGCGTCCAGTGGACGGCCTTGATCGGCTCCATCGGATTTTCCTTGTCATCCATTCCTTTTGTTTCCGAACCCTTGTGCAGTTTTTTCACAGCTCAAAACTTTCAATCAGGGACGAATGATTTTTCTTCTTGGATACGAAAAGAGTCCTGCAGGATTGCAGGACTCGGAAGTGACAGCTGTTCTGATTACTTTTCAGTGGCATTTCCCTGATACTGGGAAGAGCCAAAGCTGAGGATGAGGTTGAAGATGAATGGAAGGAAGATAAGACCGATT
The DNA here is from genome assembly GCA_963612025.1 of bacterium. GTDB lineage: Bacteria > Bacillota_I > Bacilli_A > RFN20 > CAG-288 > Enterosoma. The sequence continues at coordinate 40,225 of CAVDUB010000016.1, read as the reverse complement.
GTGAATCCGACGCCATGGCCGAAGGACTTGGAAACATGATAGTTGATGATGATCTGCCAGATGATCATGAGGATGCCCGCGATGATGATGAAGACATTGAGTATCGTGGCAGCCGCATTTTCACTTCCAAGAGCCGTGGTCGTAGCATTCAAGGCGCCGACGATGATGGCAAAGAGGAAGGTCAGCCAGAAATATTTGGTCTTGCTGCATCTCTTGACTAAGACATAGCTGCTGTAGATCGGGATGAGACATTTCCATCCTTTCTCACCCATCTTGACGAACATCTTCCAAGAAGCGACGATGGTGATGAAATAGATGGCGAAGATGAAACCAAAATAGATACAGATGACGGCAACGGGCTGACCGGCTAATTCCGGAAACATTTTTTCGATAGTTTGCATTATAAGCCTCCTTTTATCTAAAAACTTGTTAATAATATTATGTGTTTTGAGTAATAAATGCAACTTAAAATTGATAAAAGCGGTTTTTTACAAATCATGCTGATTTTGTATAATAAAGACTTTTATGTTTGTTTTTGCGTGTTTTCTTATCTTCCTAGAAATAGAAAAGATTGTTTTTAGAAAAAGATAAAACAAAGGGATTCTGAAAAAATGCAGCATTGTTTATGCTGCAAAATGATAGGGTTCACTCAATCTTCGGATTCAAATCAGAAATGGTAATCCTTAGAAATCGCAATTCTTTTTCAGAGAATTCATCAAGCATGAATGAATAATAGAAGGAATCCTTATCTTTGAAATATGTCCAGAAAAGAACCTGCAAATCATCCATGATGCAGACTCGACCATTGAATTCCTTGAACAGCTTATGAAATAGATCGACATGCTCTTTATGCAACTTATCCCATAATAAGCCGTCTTCGTGATAGATCTCACAATAGATTTCCCTTTTCAGACAAAATTCTATTTCAAACATATTCGATAAATCATCCATTGCATGCTCCCTTTGAAATTTTAGCATCCATCACGACTTTTTTGCTCGCTATCATATTTCGAATCAAAGTCGATTTTATGTCAGAAGGACAACGATCAGAACCATAAAGGCAAGGACATAGCCGATACAGAAGAAGATAGCATAGAGGCCGAGTGTGAAGTAGTCCAACGGTTTACATCTTTTTCCGATATGCGGATGATAGAAGAGAAGGCAGGGTATCAGATAAACAATCTGATAATAGCTTCCGATGCCTTTGATGTTGGTCGAAGTGTTCCTGAGACAATATTCACCGATGGCGATGATGGCAACTAGGATGCACACAAAGAGATTCTTAAGGAAATAGAACCGATTGCCGTTGAAGAGACGCTTGGCCTTCTCCTGCCCATACTTCTTCTTGTAGAATGAACGGATGAAATAGAGTCCGAGAAGATACGAGACGCAAAGGAAAGAGAACTGCGGTCTTTCCGAATCGAAGAAATAGAGCTGCCAGTTGTTGAGCTCCCATCCCCAGTTCTTGTAGTTTAAGAAGATGAGAGAGGACGTGAAAATCCAGGCAATGGGAAGAATGGAGAGCATGCGGAAGAAAACCCTCTTCTTATTGGAATTGAGCCATTTCGGCTCATAGAAGAGAAAGAACATGATTCCGAAATAGCAGGAGATCGTTCCGAAGTTGTTCGGGATGACATAGTAGGCGGAAACAATATTGACAAGGCCTCTTGTCTTGGATAGATAATCAAGAAGGATGCACTCGATGAAATAGAGGCCGAAGAAGACAAGTCCATACAAGAAGAAGTTTCTCAGGTTTCTTCGATCCTCAAGGAAGATATCGAAATCGATGAAATAGAGAAGGAACATGCCCACGGTGAACATCTTGAAGAGATTGCTCGACGTCTGATTGTAGAATTCCTGATTGATGCCATCGCTGAAGAAGAGGCTGTAGACGTTGAGGAATATACGGATAGATCCGAGAAGAATCAGGCAGATGCCGACGATTTCAAGTACAGTCTCCGGAATGAAGGGGAAGAAGCGGATATCATCCTTGATTTCTCTCTTGATGACTTTTCCGTTTTTCTTTCTTTTGACGGGTTCTTCTTTGATATCAGGGACTTTATACACAAGATGGTATTCCAAATCAGCCGTAAGAATTCTTTTTCTTTTTTCTTCATTTTCTTTCAATCCAAAGAAGATGGCAAAGAGAATCGCAAAGAGGAATAAGCCGTTGAGTCCAATGCCCAGTATTCCAAGAGCCAAGAAGATGATTTCTGAAAAGAGATTGTCGACGGCTCCTTTTTTATGGTCCACGAGAAGCTCGGAATAAAAATCATAGTCCATTCCGGTCTTCTCTTTGATCAGTCGAGTGAAGTCTGAATTGATTGTCGAAAGATGAGAGGCCATTTTTGCCTTCACAATCGAATAGATCGGATCATCCTGCTGTAGGGCGACATCGTCTTCATAATAGATTTCATCCGAGAAGACAAATCCATTGTCCTTTATATAAAACTTGGAAATCAGTTTCGTGAAGGAAGTATAGTCAATATACTGGACACTGATATATTCCAAGGAGGCTTGAGCGAGGTTTGGGACGATGTAGTAGAGGGCAAGATTGTCTTCCTTGTAGTGGATATAGCAGTTCAGGTCCCTGAGGGCATAGGTTTCCTTGGATGTTGAGATGGAGATGAAGCGATCCTCCTCAGAAAGATGAATCTCCGGCCTGGTGAATTCATGGAATAAGGAGAATGTCGTTGTTCCGTTTTCCTTGACAGCGGAGGTGAACTCGAGATACTTCTCGGTATAGAATTTTTCCGCATGATTCATGGTGTCATTGTATTTGTAGAAACTGAAGGCGGTGGTGAAGATGGAAGAAAGAAGGAGGATGACAAAGACAATCTTGACCCATAGTTTCGAAAGAAGGGATTTATACCATCTTTCGAATGGACGCATTCCTGTATCGAGATCCACCGGATAGGAGGAGATGCCCGTGAAATAGTGCTGATAGTCGATTCCGAGTTTCTCGGAAATGAGTTTTATGTATTTCTTGCCCGGCTTGACATATCCATTTTCAAAATAGCCATAGAAAAGAGGTGGGATGCCCAAGAATTTTGCGAATTTTCTTTTGGACATTCCATACTGCTTTCTTTTTCGATAAAGGACTTCGTTATACGAGAGTTCGACTGGCATATTTTTATTTCTTTTCTGGATAGGTCTCTGTCTTCAAATTGACGTCTTCCCCTTCTTGAATAACCTTTTCCTCATAGGGAGTCAGATTTTCTTTCCTTTGGTCAAAATAAGATAAGGAATAGCTCGATGCGTTCTTTATCGAGATAGAGTAGGACTGCTCGACGGGCAGATAGAGGAAGAAGGTGTCGGAATTGAATCCCATCGGAAGGGTGGAAAGGTTCTTGATGCTGTGATTCGAAATGGTGAATTCAAGATTTCCTTTTTCATCCTTGACCTCGATAAAGGAATCATCCTTGAGGTCATTCACCTCGAGATAATAGTAGGAACCATCTGAATTGTATGAAATCGGATTGGAAGTGTAATTCTTGTCCTGGGCCATCAGATGCGCAAGACAGAGTTCTGGGTAATGTCCTGAGATGATCGCCTTGATATTGTCCGAGGAGATGAGGGTAAAGAAATAACTTAGATTAGCAAAGAAGGTGGAAGCGAGGGCGCCGATCAAAGAAAGAAGTCCGTCTCGAAGCTGCTTGGCATCGATGTCCATTCCGAGATCCCTCAACACGCGATTGCTCAGAACGATGAATTCATTCACAAAGGAGAGCGGATCATGAAGAAGGTTATTGATCAGGATATCCACGTTGCTCGAATTGAGTAGATATTTTGTAAAAGAGACGCCAAGTGTCATAAAAGAGAATTTCGGAGCTCCGTTCTTATAGACGATGTTGAGTAGGTCGCGGAGTCCAATCTGGAAATGTTCGACATAATTCTCTCTTGTCTGGACTCCGATGAGGGTTAAGGCGGATATGAATTCATCCAAGAAGAGTCCGCTTGGATAATTTAGCCAGGCTTTCTTATAGGAAAGAAGGACTTCATTGTCATCTTCCTGATAGGAACCTGACATCTTGAAATTCTCAATATGATAGTCTCCGAGCACGGCATGATTGTCCATGGCGGAATAGTATTCCTTGACCTTGGCGATCATCTTGCTGAAAGAGACGTTGCGGATGGAGTCCGGAAGGAAATAATCGATGCCATATCTTGTAAAGGAGAGTTCCTTCATGGCGACCTTGGGAACCGGATCATTTGAATTGATGATGTTGAAGATATTCGAATAAATGTCATCCCTTGGCGAGATTTCCTCTTCGAAAGAGGCTCCCATCGGTGTTTCGAAACAATAGCAGTAGATATTTTCTTTCTTCAGGCTTGCCTTTCCCTGGAAGAGTGTTTCTTTCTTGGCGATTTTCTGATCGATTCGTCCGATGGAGAGATTGTTTGTTGCGCCTCCCCTGGAGTAGCCAACCGTCCACAATTTGATTTCTCCGGTGATGGAATAATTGAGTATATATTCCTCGAGGCTTTCCAAGTAAATTGTGGAAGCCTCATAGAACCCTTGATGCTGCTTGATATTCTTCCCGTCCCCGAGGGTGAGATTGCTCGCCCATTCCATCTCATAATTGCCTCCGCGGATACCTGCGGCAATCAGGGTGACATCCCCGATCTTCTTGCTTCCGAAGAGGACACCGAGGGAATCCGTGGTGGATTTCATCTTGTAGTATTTGTTCGCATCGATTTTGGAAAAACCACAGCTGGATAAAAAGGCTTCTCCATTCTGATAGCGATGTTTTTCGTTTTCCTTGTCCGTATTGCTGGCAAAACTCGCCATGGCAAAGGAAAGAGAACACGTGGCAAGGGAGGAATCATAGATTGTGGAATCTCCATCGAAATAGGAATCATCATAAAAAGCAGTCCCATCATAGTCGTTTGAGGAACCTTGGGCATAGCGGAAGGATGTTTTTCCATTCGATGATGTTTTGCAGGAAGAAAGAGAAAAGAAGAAAACGATGCAGATGACTCTTATTTTTTTCTTTTGTTTCATGTTTTCGTTAAGAGTGTATCAAAAAAAGAAAGGAAGGGGTAGAAAGAAATTCCTTATTTGTCGTAGGTTTCGCCACGGATGATTTTCATTGCCCGATAGACCTGCTCAACACATAAAAGCAGTGCCATATAGTGGGTGAAGGTCAGATCCGATAAAGAGAAAAGAACATCAGCTCTTTTTCTTAGGGAATCATCCAAACCATATGAAGAGCCAAAAAGGAAGACGAAATTGCCGCTTTTTTGATTTTTCTCTTCGATAATCCTGCTAAAAGCGGATGTGTCCATCTTTTTTCCGTGGACATCGAGGAGAAAAAGAACATCGTCCTCCTTGATGAGCTTGAGTTCTCTTCTGGCCTCGATCTCCAAGGCTTTCTTTATTTCGCTTTCTTTTGGAGATGAGATGTTTTCCTCGGGAAGATAGGTCAACGTGACTTTCGCATACTTGGAAAGTCTTTTCATATATTCATTGACGCCATCGAGTATATATTTTTCTCGGCACTTTCCCGGGATAAGAAATCGAATATTCATTCTCTCCCTCCTTTGGTTTCCTTCTTGTCGCTGGCAACGGAAAGAAGGACATCCGGGAGATAGCCTAACTGAGTCTGCAGGACATTTTCGAAAGTCTCCATGGCAAGAGAGGGGGTGTTGCATTCATCAGAAAGATGGCAGAGGACGACCTCCCTCGTGTCTTTGGAAATAAGGTTGCTGAGATAGTAGGAACAGTCATAGTTGCTCAAATGCCCGGTATCCGAAATGATTCTTCGGATGAGATAATCCGGTCTTTTGGACTCATAGAGCATCTTCGGATCGTGATTGGATTCGAAAAGATAGTAGGTGCAGTTGCTCATCAGAGGAAAATCTTTTTCTGGGACAAATCCGGTATCGGTGACATAAAGAAGGCTTTCTTTTCCGTCCTTGACGAGATAGCCCATCGTATTTGCGCAATCATGGGATAACGGAAGGGCTGTAATCAGAAAGCATCCAATCTGGACTTCCTGGAAGGGCTTGAGGAGATGCTCACCGGATAAAAGGCTTTCCACATGGGGAATCTTTGGCTGAGGAGCATAGAGTTTCTCGAGGGGCGTCTGATAGGCATCACTTGCATGATCGGAATGCGTGTGCGTCAAAAAGACGGCCTTTAGGTCCTCAAAGGCGAAATTGTAGTTCTTCAAAGCATCCGTGATTCTCTTTTTTGAGATGCCGAAATCAATCAGGATGACCTGATTCGACGATATGACAAGACAGGCGTTTCCTTTCGAACCGCTCGATATGACATCGAAGAGCATTTAGAAATCCATTCCTGTCGTATCATTGCTGACGACATTGAAGGCGCAGTGTTCCTTGTCGAAGATGAAATCGACATCGCCGCAGGCGCCGTTTCGATTCTTGATGAGTTTGATGCTGACTTTGGAAATCGGAGAATTCTCCATCTCATCCTCATTAGAAGTGCCACCTTCTTCTTTCTTTTCCGGTTTCATGCCCTGCTGCTTGGTATAGTAGTCGGGTCGATAAAGCATGAGAATCATATCGGCGTCCTGTTCGATGGCGCCGGAATCTCGAATATCGGAAATCTGAGGGGTATGGTCGGTTCTTTTTTCGCTGTCTCTTGAAAGCTGAGTCAGGGCGATGACGGGGATTGCCAGCTGTCTTGCCATCTGCTTGATCTGACGGGAGATATCCGCCACTTCCTGCTGGCGGTTGTCGCCGCCTTTTCCCGGTGAGGTGATCAAGCCGAGATAGTCGATGGCAATCAAGGCGATATCCTGCTTTTTGATTTCACGGATCTGGTTCTGCAATTTCTTGCATTTGGTGGAAATATCCATCATCTTCGAGCCAGGGTTGTCATCGATATAGAAAGGAAGAGAAGAGAGTTCCATGAATCCTCTTCTGAGTTTTTCCAGAATTGCCGCTTTTCCAGGGTCACCTCCGCAATCGACAAGAATGCAGTCTTTTGTCGAACCTTCAAGGTAGTTCAAGGAATTGATTTCATCGCTGGAAAGTCCGCTGGCCTGGTTGAGCAGACGCATGGCAATGGCTTCCGCAGACATTTCCAATGAAAAGAAGACAACCGGCTTCTTCTTTTTGGCGACATTGTAGAGAAGGTTTAAAGCATAGGCGGTTTTACCGACGCTCGGTCTGGCGCCGATGACGATCATATCGCCTTTGTGCCAGCCTTTGGTCAGTTCATCGAGTTTGCCATAGCCTGTCGGGACACCCGTCACGCCATTGGCAGGAATTCCGTTTTCCTTGAAGTCGAGAGTCTGCTTGACCAATTTGTTGATCAGGGAATCGGAAACCTGGGAGAGGGATTTGGCTTCTGCGACATTTCTCTGCTGGGAGATTTCAATGATATCATCCGCACTCTTTCCGATGAATTCGGAGACATCCTTGATCGGTTTATTCTTGGCATCCTGAAGAATATTGCTCAACTTATTGAGAAAACGGTTGAGCAAGGCTTTCTCGCGGATAGAGGAAATATAGTTTTCAATCGGAGCGAAACTGGTGGATTTTTCGATGATGAGATTGAGATAGTCTTCTCCGCCGATGGAATCGAAGATTTTGTTGTTCTTCAATTCTTCGCTCACGCTGGAAAGATCGACGACTCTGCCCTTTGTCTGGGCGGAGATGCAGGCTTTGAAGATTTCCTTGTTTCGAATGTCCGAAAAATCATCGGGAGTGAGATGCTGGGTTGTGGTCAGCATCTTCTCTCCCGTGTCGTCAACAAAAATGTTCCCTAAAAGGGTGATTTCATCCAGTTGAAGCTCGTCTGCCATGGTTATTTCTTTTCCTTCAAAGACACATGAATGCGGATTTCACCTATGACGCCATTGAAGATATCCACCTTCAATGTGGTCAGGCCGAATCCATTGATGATGACATCTTTTTCGACAATCTGAGATTTGTCGAACTTGATATCATAGTCTTTCTTCAGGGCTTCCAAAATCTTCTTGAAAGACACAGTGCCAATCATTTCACCTCTTCTTCCTGCGGATGCAGAGAATTCGAGGGTGATTCCCTTGAGTTTTTCGGCAAGGACTTTCGCCTCCTCGGTTTTTCTTAAGGTTTCCTGTCTTTCCTGTTCTTTTTCAAGCGCGTACTGTTTCTGGGCTTCTTCGGTATAGAGAACCGCATATCCGTTGGGAATCAGATAGTTTGCCCCATATCCATCGCTGACGGAGATGATTTCTCCTCTTTTTCCGACTTTGCGTAAATCTTTTTTCATCAAAACTTTCATAACTGTTCCTCCTAATTCTGGTTCACTTTTGCATCATTGAGATATTCTTTCAGCACTTTCATGAGTTTGGCCTTGGCTTCATCGACATGGGTGTTTTCCAATGTACAGGCCGCCATAGCCAAATGACCGCCTCCACCGAGTTTTTCGATGAGAAGAAGAGCGGAAATCGAGCCGTCCGAACGAGCGGAAATCTTCACGCTGTGTTCATCGACACGACCGATTGCGAAGCTCAGCGATATGCCACGGATGGTCAATGCTTCCGTAGCAACAATCGACAGGGTCACACCCGAGATGATATCCGAATCGGGCGATGTCGCGACAAGACAGCCATAGTAGGGAATTTCGGAATTGTTGAGAATATAAATTTTCTGTCTATATTCTTCGAGTTCTTCCTTGAGGAAATCCGTCACCTGATCGGAATCTGCTCCGAAATTCTTCAACTGTGCGGAAGCTTCAAAGGAATTCAAAGTGGCATGTTCCTTGAAAAAATGCGTGTCGAGACAGATGCCTGAAAGAAGCAGGGTTGCGGTTCTTTCGTCGACCGGAATCTCATTTGGATTGTAGGTGATATAGAATGTCACAAGTTCGCTTGCGCTCGATGCTGAGGGGTCGATACCATTGAAGAGCGGGTTTTCGATATTCTTTCCCGTCACTGTCAAAGGACGGTGATGGTCAATGACGGCGATGTTGTGACATTTGTTGTAGAGATCGGGGAAAATGGAGATTGTCGGATTGTTGTGGTCGCAATAAATCAGCAAGGTTTCATCAGAAATGAGTGAAGAAACTTCTTTCATGCTGACGAACATATCGTTCATCTCCGCTTTGGTATAAAGGCTTTCGACGGCGTTTCTTGCCTTGGATTCGATATGCTGTTCCTCCCAGCAGATTTTGGCCGGAATGGAAAAATGCTTGCAGATGAGATAGACACCCATACAGGAACCGATGGCATCGAAATCCGCATTGTCGTGCGGAATGATGATGGCATTCTTGAAGTCTTTGATTGTCGTGACAAAGGAGTTGGATAATGTTCTTGTCTTGACGCGGTTGCGGCTCGACTGCAATTCGGTTTTTCCGCCGATGTAATTCATCTGTTTTCCGAACGGTTGGATGACAGTCTGGTCACCGCCTCTCGACAAGGCGACATCCAAGGCATCCGAAGCCATCTTGGCCAATTTGCTATAGTCTGGGAAACCATAGGCGACACCGATGGAAATCGTGAAGCCTTCCGGAAATTTCTTTCTCACATTGTCGACAATGGGGAATTTTTCCTTCAGGATTTTTTCATAGCACTGCATCGTCATGATGAAAAGATAGCGGTCTTCCTTGATTCTTCTCATGAGAGAATTTGAGGATTCGCCGAATTCCATAATCATTTTTCGTAAGTCGGAAAGCTGATCTGCGAATTTCGTTTCATCGCCGATGGCAATCTGGACATCAGAGTAGTTATCGATGGCAAGATAGCCGATGACGGGGGATTGGTTTTGATTGTCGATATAGATGTTTTCGAAATCGGTGTTGTCCTTGAAGACGTAGAGCTTCGCTTCTTTCAGGTAGACGACCTGATAAGTGTGGTTCTCCGTTGTGATTTTGACGGATTCCTTGTTGGCCGTGTCATCCGTAAGCGGATAAAGGCCAGGGAAGACATCCAAGATGCATTTGTCGACGATATTGTTGAAACGTGAAGCTAAGAATTCGTTGACCCAAAGAATATTGCTGTCCTTGTCGCAGACGGCCAAGCCAATCTGGCCGAACATGTAGGCTTCCGAGATATCGCTTCCGATGATTTCTGCGGATTTCATCTCAGCTTTGCCCTTTTTCCTGTATGCGATAAAGTTAAAAACCATGGCCGAAAGAAAGTCAAAGATGGTGAAGAACGAACTCAGAGCGATGAGTATCGTAAAGTAATAGTCGAAATCCGGAAGATAATAGTAAAGGGAAATCAAAGATCCGATCATTATCGCCTGAATCATCAAAACAATGACCAGCCATTTTCGTTGTTTATTAAGCAGTTTATTCATGATAGCCTCCTAGAGGGACTTTATGCAGTTCATTATAGTTTATTTATATTTATAAATAAAGACTTGCATTTTCTCTAGGAACCGATTCTTCCGTGGTATAGATTGTCCATCAATATGAGTCCTTCAATCTTTTTTGGCTCGACTTCCTTGATGAGGTCAAGGCATTGCTGATATGTCGATCCGCTTGTCATAACGTCATCAAAAAGGACTAATTTCTTATTCTTCAAAGAAATTGCTTCGTTTGTAAGTTCTATTTTCTTCTTCTTTATTCTTCTTGTTCCTTTGTTATTCTTTTGTTCTTCAACATTATAAGAAATAAATGGATTTAGATAAGGAAGGTGAGAAGAAGAGAGAATTTCATCGAGATGGCTGAATCCTCTCTTTTTGATTCGTTCAAGAGAACTCGGCAAAGGAACATAGATGGAATTGGGGAAAATACATTTCAGCAGTGGGCGAAAAACAGATAGAAAACAGGGGGCAAGCTCAATATCACCATATTCCTTATAGTTCATCAGCCAGGTCTTATAGATGCCATCGTAATCACTCAAAAAAAAGACGCGTGTCGAGAAGACGTTGCGGAATATAAGTTTCGTTTTGATCTGAGAGAGACATTCATCACATAGAAGAGGTTCTTTTTCAAGAAGATGCCGACAAGGTGAAAGTTTCATCTCTTTCATGCAGGATTTACAATAGATGGGCTTTTTTATTATATCGTGATATTTCATGGATGGCTTCCTGAATGGAAAGACTTTCTTCACTTCCCAGAAAAAGAACTTTTCCATCTCGTGCATCGATTTTTCTTCCAACTCTTCCGGCTATCTGCACTAAGGTGGCTTTGTCGAAAAGAACATGGTTGGAGAATAAGACGATGACTTGGAGATTCTTGACCGTCACACCTCTTTCAAGAATGCTTGTGGTAACAAGATAGCGGAGTTCCCCATCCTTGAATTTTTCGATATCCAGTCTTCTTTCCTCTTCCTTGGAAGAAACAAATGCGCCATGTGAAAGAAAAGAAGAAAGAAAAAGGTAGAGTTTTTTCCCTTCTTCGATTGTCGGGACGAAGATGAAGACCGGCTTGTTCTCTTTCTGAAATTTTTTGACATAGGATAAGGTGATGGAGTACTGCCTTAACAAGTTTCCCTGTTGATATTCTGGCAGGGGCAACGGTGCATGATGATATCTTTCGAAGAGTTCAACAACCTCTCCGTTGTCTTTTTTGATTTCCTCGAAATCTTCTTGGGAAGGCGTTGCGGAAAGTAGGACATAGTTTCCCTTGATCGATTGGTAGAAGAATTCATGGAGAAGCGAATTTCCTTTATAGGGAAAGGCATCGATCTCATCGAGAATCAAAAGGTCGAAATAGTCTTTGTATCGGTAAAGCTGATGCGTTGTCAAAACGATGATATCGCCTTCCAACAAGGAAGAGTGTTCACCATAGACGGCGATGACAAAAGCGTTTTTGAATGCACTCTGAATTCTTGGAAGCAAGTCGATGACGACATCTTTTCTTGGAGTTGCAAAACCGACATGCAGTCCTTTTTTTAGATAAATCTCCATGGCATGATAGACAAGTTCGGTTTTTCCTGCTCCGGTCACCGCATGGATGAGGACGTTCTTTCTTTGTGCGAGAAGAGAACACACCCTGTCACTGACGCTCTTTTGTTTTTCGCTGAGTGGGTATTCCAAAGAGAGGGAAATGTTTTCACGGACTGAAAAATGAGTGTCCGCCTGTTTTCCTTGGAAGGGAAGGCAGAGCCTGCAATAGGGAACGCCGTTTTTATAGCCGATGTATCTTTCGTCACGGTTGTGACATCTTGGGCAGCAAAATTTCTCCATCATCTATTTATTGTGCCCAAAGAATGAAAAATCACGAAAAAAGAAATTTGCCCTTGAAGGAAAGAGAAGAATCCTCCTTTTCTCCCTTGACGATAATTTCATTCTCTTTCTTGTAGGATGAGAGGGACAAAACATCATTTTCGAAACATTCTTTTTCATAGTTGAACTCGAAAGAAGCAAGAAAATGAGAGGAACAAGGCTGGGAAATCTTAAGATAGACGGTGTTGTTCATGTGATTGTTGGAGTCGATATCTTCTTTTTTCACGCGATATTCGTTTTCTTTTCGAAAAGAGAGGCCATCGAGTGGAAAGTTGACGAGTTTTTCTTCGTCGAAGGGTGGAACCTGGGAAAAATCCGTTATGCGTTTTGAAAGAATCTCCTTGAATTTCTTGGCAGGAGCAATTCTCCTTTTTTCTTTGTCCATCATGACCCAAAGAGAAGAGAGATAGAAAACGACCTTGTTTTCTTTGTCCAAAAGAAATGCATAGCGATAGAGCTGAAGCGGTCCCGGGAGCGTTGGATAGGTGTAGAGGGTGTAGTCTCTATCTTTTAGGGGTGAAAGAAAGTATCCCTTATACCGCAGGACAACATAAAGAAGAGAATTCTCTTTTTCGAATTTTTCTCCTAAAGAAAAGGACTCAATCTGTTTTGTGGCGAGATTTTGGAATTGATGAATCAGATCGGCCAGGTCTATATTTCCATCTGACAGGAATCGGGGATGGTATGTTTCTTTTTGGCAATAGGTGAAATTCAGTTTTGAAAGCTCAATCATTTTCTATCCTCTTTCTCAGTTCGGCATACGAAGTAACATAAATGTGTTCGAATGGCTCGATATGATGGATGTCTTTGAGTTCTCTTTCCTGCTTTTCCTTCTGAAGTTTCCAGTCGAGAAAGACGGAAAAGCGAAATCCGCTTTTCATGGAGCCATAGGCATCCTGGTAGAGTTTATCTCCGATGTACATGGAGGAAGAGAGATCGGCCCCCATCTTTTTTGCTCCGACCTGGAAAAAGAGAGGATTTGGCTTCTTTACGCTCACGCTCGATGAAGCTAAAAGAAATCCAAAGGGACGATTGAGGACCTTTTGGAGAATATCGAGCGTGTCTTTTTCATCATAGATGGTATTGGAAAGACATCCGTAGGGAATCTTCTTGTCATCAAGGAAGGAGAGGAAATCCAATACGCCATTGACAGGACGAGGAGAAAGTTCACAAAGAATTTCGTGAGTGCACTGATCAAGAGGACAATCCAACTGGAGGGAAAAAGAATTGACAAACAAGGCAAGGATGTTCTTGATGCACAACTCGTAGTCTAAATGGGAGCGATAATACTGCTTGAAATAGTTTTCGCTAAAAAGGAAGACATCGTCAAAATTGACTTCGTTCTTATTCTGACAATGGTTCATCAAAGACTGAATGTTCCAATAGGGATTTTCGCAATGGAATTCGATCAATGTATCCCAGCAATCGAATAGGACGTATTTTATTGTGCTGACATTTTTCATTTTATAGACCTCTTTTATCATTGTATCGAAAAATAGATATGAATTCTATCTATTTTATGAATAACGTTGTTTTCCATCATTTTATATAGAAACAACTTTTTTATTTTGGATAGTGTTTTATGAAAACGAAACCGATTTCTTCTTGAATATCTATTGTTTTTTTCTTAGAAAAACATTAGAATGTTTGAGTTAGAAAAGCAAATTCAATTCCATTGAATAGCACACAGAAAAGCCTGCTGATTATTATATAACGGCAGGCTTTTCATTTTGTTTTCCCTCTTTTACATGTCGCATATGGTCTCTATAAAAAGTTGCTTCTAAAAAAATCTCTTTATATATACAATTTATGTTGTCATCTTTATCGGTTTAGTGATAAACTAATTTAGAATTTGGGAATTTTTTTATTTTTCTAAATCAGGAGGCATATAAAATGGCAGAAACTGCAAAAAAGAAAAAAAGTGTTGCCATCAGAGTCATCAACATCATCTTCATCATTTTAGCTGTTGTCGCTGTGATTGTCTTTGTTCTGATGCGTACTCCGGTCCGTTCCTCCTTGAAGATTGTTCTTCAAGATAAGGCTTGGGCTCAGAAACTCGTTCAGACAATGAACACATGGACCTATTATCATGTGGTCAAGGTGTTCAATGTTCCTCGGTCGATTCGAGGGCATGGCTACACACTGAGTTCTTGTGTCTATATCTACATCCTTTGTGTTGCGGGCCTTTGTGCCTTATTCCTTATGTATCTTCCTTTCTTGGTTATGCATCATGAAAAGAAGGTCGGGAAAAATGAGACTTGGAGAAAGGTTGTCAATTGGTGTACCTTTGCCTTTATTGTCTTATGTACGATTGTCGGCGGCTCACTTCTTTATTCCGCTCGTTTCACGAGAGACATGGGAAGTGCCTACACCTGGATATTGACAATTGGACATGCCTGGGCTGGTTTGTTTAAGCCAAAGGGTGCACTCAATATCCTTGTCATTGAAAGAATTACATGGAATTACCGCTTCTGGGCATTGGCTTGGCTTGCTTTCTGCATCGTCTTGGTCGAAGCGATACTTCTTATTATTTCCGGTCTTGGAAAGGCAAAGAAGGAAGTTGCGGATGAAAAACCTGTTTTGGAAGAAACGAAGGCAGAAGAAGTTCCTGTCGCCGAGATTCCTGCACCGCTTCCAACCCCTGTTGTCGCTGCCGAAGCTGAAAAGATCAATCCGACGATTCGCGAAATCGCCTTGCTGAACGCTCTCAATCCTCTTTATGAAGCCAAGATCGAAAATCTTCCGGATTTGGAAGAAATCGATGAAGACCTCGAAAGAGTCTTGGTTCCGACGGATGAAGTCGTTTTGGAAGAAGCCAAAGAAAATAAAGAAGCTGTCGATAAAGCCGATGTCATCAATGATTCCATCTCGCCATTCGAAAAATCTCTTCTTGTCTTGCCAGGCATCGATGAATGGGGTGCGAATCCTTGGGCAGAAGATGAGGATGCCATCGCTGAAGAAGAGGTCGCACAGCCTATGGAAGATCTGACGGCTGTTGCAGCTCCTGATCAGGAAGAAGATATCCCTGTTGATGAGACTCCGATTGATGAAACCGTTATTGAAGAACCAAAAGAAGAACCTGTCGTCGAAGAAGAAAACAAAGAAGAAGAAAAAGAAGAACTTTCTGATAAGTCAGAAGATGTGACAGAGGAAGAAAAAACTCCTGTCGAAACTGTTCCTGTCACTGAGGAGACTGTAGAGGATAGCTCGACTTCCACTCCGGTCGAAGAGGAAACTCCGATTGCCGAAGAGCCTGTCGAAGAAGAAACAAAGAAAGTTGTCTTCATCAATAAAGACCTCAAAGATGGACTCCGTCCACAGGAAGAAGACAATATTAAGGAAGAAGAAACTGAGAAGGTCGACCGTTCCGATAAGAAAGAAGTGTCGATGAATAATGATCACACTCCAATCGTCACTGCTCCTGTCTCTGATGAAGATACATGGGATATCGGAACCTATACTCCAATAGTTGAGGAAAAGAAGGAAGAGCCGGTTCAGGAAGAAAAAGCTGTTGAACAGCCAGCAAAGCCTGTTGCACGTGTCAATCAAATCGGATTGAAGCAGTTCGATCCTTCCAAGAAACAAGCTTTCCGTCCAGGTCCGGTGGGTGTCGTCAATCCAATCAAGAAGGAAGAGCCTGTCAAGGAAGAACCTGTTCAGGAAGAAAAACCGGTTGTCGCTCCAATCAGCGGACCTCTCCATTCGACTGAAAAGTCCAAACATGGCAAAATCGAAGCGGTTGAGGCAAGACATGTTGCCTTCACCTTGAAGAATTATCAGGTAAAGACCTATGAAGGTGATTTGACCGCTGAAGAAGCGTTTTCCAAGGGTGTCACGAAAGTTCAGCCTGTTGTCAATCCTATCTTCGCCAACCAAGGCAAAGAATCCGATTGGAAGAAGAAGAGAAGAATGGAAAGCATTCGTCAGAATGGATATGGCGAAGTCACACAGGTCGAAAAACTCAATGGCAAGCCTGCCACAGCCTCTGCAGGTTCAAGCAACCTCAAGAAGCCGATTTCCATCCGTGATCTCATGAAGAACAAAAAGGCTCAGGAACAGACGAAGGAAGAATCGCCGGCTACCGAGGAAAAGAAGATTTCCAAGCCGATTACGCCTGTCAACTTCAAGCCTGTCGTAAAAGAAGAACCGAAGAAGGAAGAGGAAGTCAAGCAGAACGACAACCCGTTCTCTGACAAGCCGTCTGCCCCATTCAAGCCGATTGCTCCAATTCCACATAAGGAAAAGAAGCGTCCGGAGATCAAGCCGATCGATCCGATGAAGTCGAGCAAGAAGTAAACAAAAAATCGTCATGGTTCGTCCATGGCGATTTTTTTAGAGGAATAAAATAAAAAACTGATACATTGCTGTACCAGTATGCTAAACGATGGTTGAAGCGACGGGATTCGAACCCGTGACCTCTTGCTCCCGAAGCAAGCGTGCTACCAAGCTGCACCACGCCTCAATTTAGCGCTCATAAATTTTATCATTCTTGCTTGCCCTATGCAAGAAAAATCATATTTGTTGAACGAAAAATAAGGAAACCCTATAATAATTAGGCTTCAAAAAAGAAAACTTATGATAATGATGGAGGAAATACTGCTATGCCGATAAAAGATGCTTCGATGATTGATCTGATTGGAAATACACCCCTTGTCCGATTAAAGAATATTGAAGAAAAATACAACCTTTCGAGTCGTATTTATGCAAAACTTGAGCGTTGCAACCCAACGGGTTCCATCAAGGACCGCATCGCCAAGGAAATGATTCTTTCTGCGTTGGAAGAAGGGAAAATCAATAAGGATACGCTGATCATCGAGCCGACCAGCGGAAATACGGGCATTGGACTTGCGGCCATCGGTGCGACCTTGAATATGAAAGTCGTGCTTTTCATGCCAAGCAACTGCTCAATCGAAAGAGTCAATATGATGAAGGCTTTCGGTGCCGAATGCCGTCTCATCTCGGAAGGTGGTATGGCCAACTGCATCAAGGAAGCAGAAAAACTCCATGAGGAAGTCAAGAATTCCTTTATTCCTCTTCAGTTTGAGAATTCAGCCAACTGGAAAGCACACTATAAGACGACAGGACCTGAAATCTATAAGCAGACAGATGGGGAAGTGGATTATTTCATCTCCGCTTTTGGAACTGGCGGAACTTTGACCGGCGTGAGCAAATATCTCAAGGAGAAGAAGCCATCTGTTCTCTCTATCGGAGTTGAACCGGCTACTTCTGCTGTCATCACGACCGGAAAGAAGGGACCGCACAAGATTCAGGGAATCGGTGCCGGATTCAAGCCAGAAGTCCTTGACCTTTCCTATGTCGACAAAGTCATGATGGCTACCGATGAGGAAGCCTATGAATTTGCAAGGGAACTTGCCAAGACGGAAGGTCTCTTTGTGGGAATCTCTTCTGGTGCGAATGTTTCGACAGCTGTCAAGATTGCCAAGGAAAATAAAGACAAGGTGATTGTCACGGTCTTGCCGGATGATGGTGAAAGATACCTTTCCGTCAGCGGACTTTTTGAGTAAGTTATGGCGATGCTTGAAGAATTGGAAAATCAATTCCATCAGGATGGAAAAGATATTCTCTTCAATCGTGAAAAGGTTCTTTCCTTCTTGCGAAACGCAAGAATACTTTTGACGTTTGATTACGAAAGGCCGAACTATACAAAAGAAGAACTTGAGAAGCAATTTTCACTTACGAGAAGCGATTTGGATTTTGTGCTGACGGATCTGCAAGCCGATAAAAAAGACGAACTTCTCAAGGAAGTCTTCGCTTCCTTCCCTGAAATCAGAAGAAGCCTCAACACTACGATTGAGGCCCTTTTGGAAGGGGATCCTGCCAGTGCCTCAAGACAACAGATTGTTTTAGAATATCCGGGTTTCGAAGCGATTCTAAGCTATCGCATCGCTCATGTCTTTTTTCTTCTCCAACTTCCTTTGATTGCCCGTTTCATCTCTGAGACCGCACATCATCATACGGGCATCGATATCAATCCCGGTGCAGAAATCGGAGACTATTTCTTCATTGATCATGGGACCGGCATCGTTATCGGTGAGACAGCCATCATTGGAAATCATGTGAAACTCTATCAGGGCGTCACATTGGGTGCGCTCTCCTTAAGCAAGGGAAGAAATCTCGTTGGAAAGAAAAGACATCCTACGGTCGAGGATGATGTCACCATCTATTCGAATGCGGCCATCTTTGGAGGAACAACCATCATCGGAAAGGGTTCCACCATCGGAGGCGATGTCTATCTGACACATTCGATTGAGCCTTATTCTATTGTTCTTCAGACAGATGAAAATCTCACGATTCTAAAAAAAGAACGTAAAGGGGAATGAAATCTTCAACTTTTTTCTGTTGAAATGCAAAAAAAGATAGCATTCCTCTTTTATTCGTGATATACTTCTTCTTGCCTGTCGAATCAGATATGCCCAGGTGGCGGAATCGGTATACGCGTTAGACTCAAAATCTAATGCCCGTGAGGACGTGCGGGTTCAAGTCCCGCCCTGGGCACCATTGACGTTTTCTTAGTCAGCTGAAAAGTTGACTTTTTTTAATGCTATGAATAGACGGAGAACTATATGAAATTTATAGATCCGATTGATTCGATCATCATAACACAGAAGTATTGTTTGAATGCGAAAAGAATAACGCCGAAAATTCGATTCTATTTAGCTGTCTGCGATATGGCTCAGGATGTGGAATAGGTGCCAACAGATTGTGACATCTTTACATTGGATGACTACATCCGCAAGGAAAGAAATCCGGAATTGAAGGAAGCTTTGCAGGAAATCAGTGACTATCTTTGCGGTTATTAATGATTCTTACTATCCGATTGTGATTGAATCAAAGATGAATCTCCAAATGGCTATAAAAGACTATGGAGAGCAAATAGGTAAAATTTTGTTTCTTAAAAAAATAAACGAGAGTCCCACAGCATCCGATCCTGAATCCTTCGGATTCGATTTAGGATGCTCCTCTAAAAAGGCAATCGTAGCGATGCTTTTTGGATAAGGAAGACCCTGTCTGGTTTCTTTTATGTTTTCAAAGGTGAGGAAAAAGATCTATGTTGCATTCGAAACATTTAGTTTCTAAATCATAATCAGGCAAGGCTTTATGCATATTTTCTGATTCTCTCGACTTCTTTTTTTCTTCCGATATACATAGTGATAATCTTCGTAAATATAGGGAAGTCGATTTTCGCACATGAATCGCACAAAAACAAAATTTCATTTTCGCAGTCATCCAAAGTATTCCTTTTAGAAAAAATCGGGTTTTCTCTGATAATGGTAACGCTTTCGAGATTGTCGGCGGCTTTCTTCTCATAAAA
Organism: bacterium; assembly: GCA_963612025.1. GTDB lineage: Bacteria > Bacillota_I > Bacilli_A > RFN20 > CAG-288 > Enterosoma. The sequence continues at coordinate 20,760 of CAVDUB010000016.1, read as the reverse complement.
AAGAACCCGAGATATTTTATTTTTATTCCATAGAAAATGTTGCGATTTATTTTTGAAATAGAATGGATTGGAATGAGACTATCTTTCAAAAATGTTTTTTCTGATGGAAAGAAAAATGAGATAGAAAAAAGCCCTAACTTTGTATTAACTTGAAAAATTGATATAATTTACAAAATTCAAAGCGATTTTTGAATTTGATCTCTCTTGATATGAAGAAAAGAAACAATAGCCAACTGAAAATCATCGCAGCGACGAGTATGACCATCTTTTCATTGGCCGCCGTTTTCATTGCAACGACAGCTTGGTTCACAGTCTCTCGAAAAGTGGATGCCAATGGGGATGCGTTCGAGGTCGTATCCTATGATGGATTGGTCAAAACAATCACGGCCCACTCATTGGTTTCTTCTTCGGATGAAGGAACAAGAACTTATAGCCAAGAGGCTGTTTTGACTTATACGGTCGATTCGAAAACAGGTTCCGTGACAAGAAAAGGAGACACAACGTCTTTGGGTCTTTATGATTCTTTGCAATCGAATCGTGTCTTTTCTATGCTCTATGTCATCACGTTCGATGCGAATGTAGCCAAGAATCGAGAAAACTCAATTCGAGTCTTCCCCTCGACAACGACTACGGAAAATCTCTCGCTTCTGAATAAAAAGATTGAAAGCACAGAGAATCCAATGAGTTCGATACTGACCTTTTCCTATGGGGCAAGTTCAGATATGTCCAGTGGCTTCTCAATGACTTTTGATGATCAGACTGAACATGAGGAATTCCTGACAACGGCACCAAGCTACAAGCAGACGCTTTCTGGGATGAGCATTGCCCCTTCTTCGATTCAGAGCGAAGATGAATATTATGGCTTTGTCTATGTTTCCTATGAAATCAGCAATATCGAATATATCTATGCCTTGAATTTGGGAAGTGAAGTTCTCGATGGACTTGGGTCAGCAAACTGCATTACCTATAAACAGGATTGGAAAATAACAATATCATGAAAAATATCAAAAAGATTTTCAGACTCATCGCTTTTTCATCTTTTGCTCTTGCCCTCTTTTCTGTCCATGATACCACTTTGTCCTGGTTTGTCAAAAATGTGGATGTGGACAATGGAGCTTCCGGTCAGACGGCCGGAGCCTATTTTGCTGGTGGCGATGGAACAAAGGAAACACCCTATCTTTTAACGAACCAAAGACATTTCTACAATTTAGCTTGGTTACAATATCTTGGATACTTCAATCAGGATGAAAATAATGACGGGAAGATTGATAAACAATATTATTTCAAACTGAGCAATGATATCGACTGCAAGAATCTTGTCATTCCCCCGATTGGCACGACAAAATACCCGTTCCTCGGTTCTTTTGATGGTGGAAACTATACGATCTCCAATTTCAAGATCAGCGATACCTATAGCGAACTTGTTTCCCATCCGAGTGCAATCGATGTCGAAGGAAATGAATATCATTCTACGAATTCGACAACAATCAATTATTGTTCCATCGTCGGAACCTTCGGTGTCATCGGTTCTTATAATTCGTCTCCTGCGGATACTTTTTATGAAACAAGCATTCCCTCTTTATCGAATCTGTATTTGGATGATGTCACCATCTCGACAAAGACGAACCAAGTCCTGGTCGGTGCCATTGCCGGATATGTCAATGCCACAATCGATAACTGCGGTGTCCATTATGTGACTTTCAAGATAGCAGGGAATACTTCAAATCTTTCTTCCTTTAGCAATGTCTCTGATTTTACCTTGATTGGATCCTACAACAAGGAGAAATATTCTTGGGATGGAGATACGGAGAGTGGGGATACTGGATATGGAACCAGTACAGATATCAAAGCGCTGCATGAAAGTTTGATTGATAATAATCTTAAGGATGGTGATACAGGCAACGTTCCTAAAAAATATGCAATACCATTTAGATGTGAGAATGAAAAACTGATTCAGGGCACTGGAAGTCAAGTTTCAATAACTGCATATGCGAATTATGGTACAAAAACATATACTGTTAATCCCTCAAATTATTCGACATATAAAGCATCAACAAAGGGGAATAATATTGGTTATTATTCGGGTGAAATCAAAACATATGAAAAAACGATTTCATATAAAAAAGAAAACTTTGATACAGACACCAACGCGACGACACCACCGGATGATGTTATTGAGTATTTACAAAAGAATAATACGCATTTGTTAAGGCTGAATACTGGTGCTAGTTCTGACGATGTTCGATATTTACTTAATTCTGAAGACAAGATTACATATATTGAAAATGCTCAAGTTGGAAATAAGACATGCAATCTGCTGATTCCTGCTAATGGTATATGGGTAGCTCCTAAAAAATCAGGGAAATTTAGATTTGTGTATGTAAATAGGAAGTATGTAAAAGATTCGACGAGTCATGAAAATTCCATTGGCATTTTATTTATGAGATTAAAAAGAGTGATCCCTGGTGATTATTCTTCTGCTTTTGATGCAAACGCATCTGCGGGGAATGGTTTTTACTCTTATGCAGAATATGGTTATTTTGAATGCGAGGCGAATACAGATTATGAATATTTCATAACTTATTATAAGGAAGATACCTCGTCTCAGGCGGACGCTCCTTATATCGCCTATATGGATATCGGTGATAATGGAACGGACTCTGATACGAGAACCTCTCTCACCAACTTCGATTTTGTCACCAAAGAAAATGATGCGTTGACCAAGATCAAGAAATATGATTCCTCTTCTGGTACATATGTTGAGAACAAGTCCTATTCTAAATCGAACGTCACTTTTAAAATAGGGAATACTGAAAAAGAGACTCTTCTTGCATTTCGAAGACTTGTCGAATCGAGCGGTGGTGTTCTCTATTATCAGTCATCTGAAATTCTTTCTTCTTCCTCGACGGGAACAAAGTCATCCGCCAAGGATGAGAAATGCGAAGCAGCCGCTTCGTAGAACAGGAATCACATATGGAAACAGAATATCATCTTGTCGAGGATTCAAGCACGACTCTTGTCTTCGTCCATGGAATCGTCGGAAGTCCCTATCGATTTAAGGACTTCCTTCCCTTTATTCCGGAGGATGTTTCCTATGTGATGGTTGTTTTGGATGGACATGGAAAAAAGGCAAGTGATTTTGCAAAGACCTCTTTGAAGAAATGGAAGAATCAGATTCATACGATTCTTTCTTCTTTAAAAGAGAAGAATCAGAAGATATTGTATGTCGGACATTCGATGGGATGTCTTTTGGGAATATGTGAAAGCATTCATTTTCCAAATATGATCGATTCTCTATTTCTTTTGAATGTCCCATTGCGTGCAAAGGTGGGTTTCATGACCATCAAGCAGTGTATGAAATGTGCTTTTGGAAATCCAAAGAATTATGATGACATGACAAGGTGTTTCAAGGATAACTGCTGCATTGAAATCTCCCATAATCCATTTTCCTATATCGGATGGCCGCTCAGATTCATCGATCTCTTCCGACTGATGAAAGAGACAAGAAAAGTGATTATGCAAATCAAGATTCCCTGCATCTGTTTCCATTCGGGAAAAGATGAGCTTGTCCAGCAGAGAACTCTGAAATATCTTCGGAAGAATCCAATCCTGGAAATCCATGTACAGGAAAAAGCCGGTCATTATTATCTCAACGAAAAGGATACGGCAGAAGCGACGGCCCGTTTTTCATCGTGGATAAAAGAAAGAACAAAATAGTTTGCAATCTAACTTTTTATTCAGACGTTCTATATGGAAAAATTATAATTCCTTCATTCTTTAGTCGAGAGCTTCCTGCTCAAGCTTACAATTGTTCTCAAGCATATACTGAATGGTTTCATGGAAAACGGAGAATTCCATATTGGAAAGCATATCTTGGAGTCTTTTGACATCATTGCCTGTCAATGTTTTCAATTTGCCTTTGTTTTCTTTCAATTCCTGAATTGACATCTTATAGGGAACGAAAGGAATGCCTGTTTTGTCTATCAAATTTCTGAAGATTAGAAAACCGCCGGCATCGATGTCCGAAAAATGAGAGTAGGTCAGATTCGGGGCCTTCTCGTAGATTTTCTTTAGAAGATTCTGTTTTGTGTGATTGTGAAATCCACCAAGGTAGATAAGAATGCTCTCCTTCTCATCACATTGGTAAAAAGAAGTCAGGTTCTCGATGGTGATGAGTTTCTTGGCGTTTACTTGCAGGATTTGAAGATTCTTAATCATCTCATCGGAAAGAGAAAATTCATACCCAAGAGCATCAAGGGAAATGACTTGATCATTCAGCTTCAGGACAAGTCCATGTCGAAGAAGAGCATAGGTCGAATTCTTGACGATGTTATAGGAAGCAAGGACATCCTCTTTTTCGAGATCCGTTGCAGGATCGAAATCTTCTATAATCTTGATAACTTTGTTTTCGATTTTTTCAAATGCCTTGGAGTCAGAAAGATATTTCACAGAGAAATCTCTCTTCTTCATTTCATCGTTCAGTTCGAAAATTCCCTGGAAAGCTTTGAGAATTTGGTTCAATTCTTCCGCATCCGAAAAGTATTTCTTTGGATAATCAAATTTCTTATCGATTGTTTCTTTGACAAAAGAAAGGAAATCATCCATGAAATTGTCGAAGTGATAGCTTGAGAGAACTTTCCGGATCTTGTCGAGTTCTTCGGATGGCTTTTTTCTTCCAAGATAATGATAAATTGAATCGACTTCTTCTAGGTTCAGTGTAAGACTCTTAAACGAGTCATTTTCATAAACTGTCTTGATGAAATGCATCCCTTCGATTTTCCTTAAGATGGCATCGTTGTCATCGACAAAGCGGTAGGAATCGATCAGGGTATATGATTTCAGACAATCGTTTTTCGTCGTGAACCGGATATCTCTTCGGACCTTGGTTCCTTCTTTGGAAAGCTTGGATCTCTCATAGGCATCGAGAAGATCATTCAGGATATTCTTTTCAAAGGAATTCATTCTGCACCCTTCTTCTTCATATTGCAGATAATCGGATAATTGTTCTTCTTGATGAGTCCGATTATGCTATCCATATATTTCGTGATGGAACTGATTCGGTTTGATGGAACGATGATGAGAAGCTGAATATTCAATTCCTTGTAGAATTCCATCAGGGATTTGATTCTTCCTTCATCCATGTTGTTGAAGGCTTCATCGAAGACGACCGTGCATGTGCTGTTGATCCTGGGGTCTTTGCTGATCAGTTCGTCAAAGCAGGAAGCGATGACAATATAGAAAGGTGTCTGGGTTTCACCGCCGCTCTTCTCTTTGCTGATCTTGGAAAAATAGGATTCATCGCCATCCTTGTTGGTAATCTTGATGTCATAGTTCATATAGTTTCGATAATCAAGATATCTTCTCAAAGTGATTTCATCTTCGCTGGAGGATTTCTCCATCGTAATCTTATCGAAGAGATCCTTCATGATGGAATTGTCCTTCTCATCGAGAATTTCTGTGAAGAGATCATTGGATTCCATCATCTTGCCAGACATGATGATGCGGTAATAGTTCCTGAATTCGCCATCCTTCGTTGCTTCATAATGAAATTTGTAGATTTCCCGGTTATTGCCAAAAGGATGGAGAGAGAGGTTCTTGTTAATCTTGTCGAGCGTCTTTTGAGAACGTTCAATCTTTTCTTTCAGTTTGGAAATGAAGTCTTCCTTGAACGAGGCCTCGGCCCGGATATAGGCGTCGTGGGCTTCCTGCTCGTATTTGACGACATCGCGGTTTTGAATGGAATAGAATTCGTTGATGTAGTCCTCTATATGATCGATGATGGGAGTCAAAGAACCTTTGTATTTTGTCGAATATTCTCTCATCGTGCTGACAAGATAAGAAAGATTGTTTCGATTGGAATTGATGGCATGGTTCGAGTCAAGGCTGATTCTTGCGATATCGAGTTTGGCATTCGAGGTGTACTGCTTGAGGAATTCAGTATATTTTGACTCGTCATCGAGAGATTTTCTGCCTGCTTCAAATTGTTCATTGACCAAAGCAAGGTGATTGCGAAGCGATTTGATTTCGCTGTTTCTTTTTCCGTATTCGATTCGGTTCTCTTCATCCTTCTTCTTGTTCTCCTGAATTTCTTTTTTGGCATTCTCAAGATGAATCTCGGCAGAACGGATTCTTTCTGCAAGACCGAAAAGACCGCTGGATTTTTCATCCTGCTGGATTTCTTTTTTGAGGGAATCGATGGTTTCCTGCAATGTATCGATTTCCGCAAAGAGGTTCGGATAGGAAAGAATCTCCCTTATTCGGCTATTCTGAATCGTGTCGATTTTCTCTTTGATTTTCTCAATTTCTTCGCTTTCCTTTTCGATATGGGCACGGATATTCGTGATTTCATTCTCAAGGAGGACAATTCTCTTCTTGACGGAATCTCTTCCGATGAAGGGCTTGGCATAGATTCTTGGATCGCAAGCTTTGAGAACATAGTTCTTATAGATCATGCAATCGGGCGTGATGGATGACTTGTAGTTCTTCAAAGAGAGGACATCGTCGACACAGATGAGATTTCCTAAAAGATATCTGGCATAGAGATTGGCATAGGGGTTTTCCACTTGGATTTTTTCCATGATGGAATTCTCATAAGCTTCGCTCTCCTTGATCTTCTCGACATTGACGATACCGGCAAGATAGACTTTCTTTAAACTCTTGTTTGCCTGATAGGCCTTGGAGACGATGTCATAATATTTTGGCTCGACGAGGATATTGAATCTCTGCGTGTTGAGATATCCTTCGAGGGCATTTGCCCATTTTTGATCGAGAATTTCGATATATTCGCAAAAAGGTTTGACGTTCGGATTCGTTTCTTTTGGATTGGCTTTCTTTATGGCATCTTTGGCGATTTGGAGAAGGTTGTTGACATCTTCGGGATAGTTGTTGATGCCTTGCTTGAGTCCTTTGAGTTCCTCCTCCTTCTTGGCTTTTTCCTTTTTGCTTTCTTCGATGGAGAAAGAGAGCTTGGCTTTCTTGTCTCACAAAGTGTTCTCGATTTCATCGACCTCCGCCTGATATTTCTCTAAATGGGAATGCAATAGAGGATAGTCCCTGTTTGTGAAATCGGTGGTGAGGCGATAGGAGAGGTTGAGGCTTTTTACGATCTTCTGCTCCTCGCTGACGAGATTCTGGAACTGATTGTATTCCTTGTTGAGCTGAAGAAGGCGGGCTATCGATTTCTGATATCGGTCTTTCTTTTCCAACAATGCTTTATATTCTTCGTTGTTTTCCAATTGTTCGATTTCGCGAAGGAGGTCAGCTTTTGCCTCCTTTGTCGATCGAATAAATTTTAATGATTTCTTCATATGGACGAATCATTTCCTTTTCCTCCTTGGTAAGCTTGCCTTTTTTTAAAATAGGAGAGATTTCCATAAAATAGTGGATAATTATGTCGTAAGACTGACTTTTTGCACATTCCACAAGAAATTTTGCTTTCTCGCTGGATGGATTATCATTAATAAATTGATTTATGATAGCTGATGATGAGGAAATTTCACCGCTATTTTTATCTTCGACCTTTGGCAAGTCATTTAGAATGTATTTTATAACATTGCCTTTGCCAATCATTTCATTTCCACCGATATAGTCAAATAAACTGAGGATTTTTGGATTAATCATTTCTCTCCTATTCGAATCATAATCTTCGATTGCTTTATATAGTGTCGGCCTTGAAACGGCAAGATAGCTGGCTAGCTCAGTAATTTTGATTTCAAGGTCATGAAGTCTGTTTTTGATCATCCTAGATTTTCTCCCTATAATAGTATAGTGACTTTACAATTTTTGTAAAGTGTTACATGATAAATTTTGTACAGTATTTTTTTTATTTTATAGCACTATTCCCTTTTCAGGCTGATTTGTAGTCCTCAATCATTTTCCTTATATCGTCTTTCTTCATTCCAAGCGGTCTGTCTGTTTGTCTGCTGGCAGCTAAGCAGATATCTTCTGGAGCCGTTATTCTTATACCCTTCTATTTTCGAAAACTCTTCAAAATTCCGAATATGATTGCTGCATAGGTAAGAACATTTTGAAATTTTTTCGAGTCAATAGAATCTCAAAAGAATGTTTCGCCCATGCATAATAGGCTGGCGTATGGATGAACGATTGCAAGTGTCGAATTTTTTGTCCTTTATGAAAGATTCAAAAATAAAACAAATGGATCGATGACCTAGTAGAATTTTCCTTTTTTCGAAGTTTGGTAATTGTCAGTGGCTCTGACAAGTCCACATCCGCGTTGTTTCTTCGAGTGTGGCAGTCATTTCCTTTCCATACCCGAGTGTGGTCAATGGCGCAAGTTCTTTTCTCTGCATGCTGATTTCTTTTTTTCATCAAGGCTTCGATGATTTTCCTATGTTTCCCTTTTGGAGAAAAGAGAGAGCGGAAGAACGCCGGTTATTCATTATAGAGGGCTTCGCTTTCCATAAAACACAAATTCTGCGACCTGGTTCTTTGTGTAGTTCGGTTTCAAAATATTCTCTTTCTCAAAGAGCCTCTTTAGAGAAAATAAAGAATATTTTGTCCCCTTTTGGCCGAACGAATTGTTTTCATAAGTGGGGAAAAGAAATGGTGAAAATAACGGATGAACAATTCGCTTTAGGTTGAAAAAAATTCGATCAACGGGCCGAACAATGAAACTCTTTCCTCGAGTGGTGGGATAAGTCAGAATATCTGATTCAAGATCAAGAACAAAAAAATAGATTTGAGGAAAGAAAATTAGGAGGAAATCGAAATGAAGGGATTCACTGGAAAGTCTGCATAGGAAATATCGAATCATCAGTCTTGTAGCCATTCTATTTTCGATTTGTATCATTGTGCTGTTTTTTTGCCCCATTTTCTTTATGAATAGTGCTTATCATCAAAGTCGATACTACAACACGTTTCATTGTGTTGCCGGCCAGGCTGAATGGTGTCTGATAACTTTAATATTCCTTCGTTTTTTCACAATCGCCATAAGTCTATTCAATTGGTCTTCCAATAACTATTCGAAGATTTCTTTGTCTTTGACAATCATCGTTTATCTCCTTGCCATTCTATTTTCCATTATGACCTTTCTTTTGTGGCTGATTCGACGAATTATCCGAAACGAGAACGAGTTCTTTTTATCATAATTTGATAATAATAACGCTTGTTAGCACAAATTATCTTTCTGATTTCGAATGATATCTTGAAAAATCGCATGATACGTTTTACAATATGATAAACCTTGCCTCTTCTGAGCGAAAAATAAATGAGAAAACACTCGGGGGGGGTAATATATGTTATACCTATTCTAGGTCTTGGTTTATTTAGCCAAGGCCTTTTCTTCTTATCAGGCCTTGCGAAAGGAAAGATATGGAGGATCATAAAGGAATATCGCTTTGCTTTTATCATTCTGAAAATGTCGGTTTTGCTCCTCTTTAAGGAAATAAAGCCGTTTTTTTCGTGTTGAAAAAATATTTTGCATTATCACTTTTTAGAAAGGGGAAATTTATGGCAATTATTGATGTGATTAAATACGAAGGCGGAAATGATACATTCGTTTATAAGCATGAGAGCGAGGACTTCAATACAGGAAGTCAACTCATCGTTCACGAATCCCAGGAAGCTGTTTTCTTTCGTGATGGAAAGGCGATGGATCGTTTCGGAGCTGGAAAATACACTTTGGAAACAGAATCCATGCCACTCATGAAAGGATTCTTCAAGAAAATCGCCTCTGGTCCATCACAGTTCCATGCGGAAGTCTATTTTATCAATCTTTCGACAATCATGGGTGTCAAATGGGGAACGGATAGTAAGGTCAGAATGTATGATCCTGCCTCCGGCCTTCATTTGGAAATTGGAGCCTTTGGAGAATTCAATATCCGCATTGCGGATTCCGGAAAGGTTCTTCTGAAACTAGTTGGAACGGAACTTGGATTAAAAAAGGAAGATGTGTTGGGTGGAAGTGGATACACAAACGCTTCAGTTTCCGGTAAATTCCGTGCCTTGGTCATGACGAAGGTGAAATCCCTTCTTCCGAAAGTCATCCGTGAAAACAATATCGATATTCTCGAGGTCGATGAACATCTCGATGAAATCAGCGAAATCATCCGAAAGGAAATCAATCGATCCTTCGAAAGCTACGGACTTGTTCTCCCTGAATTTTTTGTAACCAACATTGATACGCCGGATAATGATCCAAATTATCGAAGACTTAAGCAGCAGCACGCGGAGAGATATCTGAGAATACAAGAAGAAAGAATCAAGCAGGCAGAAGCGGAAGCTCGACGTGGGAGAGTGATGGTGGAAGCGGAAACCGCTGCGGATGTTAAACTTGTCGGTGTCAAAGCCGAGGAAGAATCCATTCGCAGAATGGCCTATGCCGAAGCAGAAAAGACCAGAGCGGAAGGTTTGGCGAAAGCTGATGCGATGAAGGCACAGGGCTATTCCTATCAGCAGGAAACCCAAAGACAGGTCGGTGTTGCCATCGCTTCGAATGAATCAAGTGGAGGCACTGGGGGAATCGGTTCTACCATGAGCGGTGTTGTTCAGGCTGGAATCGGAATCGGAGCAGCTGTCTCTGTCGGAAAAGCGACAGTCGGAATGATGAATGGCGTCATGTCGGATGTCCAATGTGAAACGAAATCGGCATCCTCGGATTGTGCAAACGGATGGACATGTCCAAGTTGCGGAGCCACAGGGAATGATGGAAAGTTCTGCAAAGAATGTGGAACGAAGAAGCCGGAACTTGCTTCGACATGGAAATGTCCGAATTGTGGAGCGGAGAGAAACGATGGAAAGTTCTGTAAAGAATGTGGATGCAAGAAACCGGATGAGCCGACAACATGGACATGCCCGAGTTGTGGGACTGCTGGAAATGATGGAAAGTTTTGTAAAAATTGCGGAGCAAAAAAAGGAGAATAACACATGGATAACAAGTTCAATAAAAACGGTCTGATTACGACGACTGTCATTGCAATTGTGCTTTTGGTGTTACTTAATGTGTTTACCTTTGCCATACCTTTCAACAAGGTTAATTTGTCTGTACATTATGTGGCCTATGGCTGTGCGGAGTTTGTAATCATTGCAGAAACTCTTCTGATTCTGACGCAACTATTTTCTGATGAGAAGCCGAACCAGAAAATCATGTCTCTTCCGATACTTTATTTTGGCTTGATGACTGCTTCTGTCCAAATTATCGCTACTCTTGCGTTCTATATCACCAATGCCTTTATTTCTCTTCCTTTGTGGATTGTCTTTGTTGTAGAAGCACTCATCATTGGAGGAGGAACGATTCAGGTCGTCAAAGGATTCTTCTTCAAGAACAAAAATGAGGAGTACCATGAAAAGATTGGAAACACAAACTTTATGGATGGTTTTCGTGCAAAGCTGAAGACTCTTTCAAAAACAAATCGAAATAGCAATATCGAAAGAGAACTAGAAAATCTTCTCGATACAGCCCGTGGATCGGATCCAATCACGAATAACCAGACTTCTCAGATAGAATGCGAACTCGAATTGGATTTATCTTCCTTAGAAACAGCCATCAAGAATGGAAATGATGATGAATCGAGAAAGATGATCAAGAAGGTGAATGATGCTTTGATCGAAAGAAATGAGCTCTGCAAGATTGGAAAACAATCTGAGACTCGTTAAAAAAAGAAGGAAGGATCTTTATGGCTAACTATAAATGCAAGATGTGCGGTGCGCCGCTGAATGTCTCGGAAGGTCAGACGGTCGTCACCTGCGACTTCTGCCAGTCGAAGCAGACGGTGGCAAACTGCAATGATGAAAGAAAGGAGAACCTCTTCAACAGGGCCAACTCCCTCAGAGCGGCCTGCGACTTTGACAAGGCCATCCTTTCCTATCAGTCCATACTGTCCCTCTTCCCCAATGAGCCGGAGGCCCATTGGGGCGTCTGCCTGTGCAAGTACGGGATCGAATATGTCGATGATCCGTCCACCAAGAAGAAGATTCCCACCATCCACAGGGTGTCCTATGATTCCATATTGAAGGATGGCGACTATCTTGCCGCCCTTTCCTATGCGGATATCGTGGCTAAGGAGGAATATGAGGAGGAGGCAAAGCAGATTGCCGACATCCAGAAGAATATTCTTTCCATCTCCCAGAAGGAGGAGCCGTTCGACATCTTCATCTGTTATAAGGAGACTTTGGCGAACGGAAAGAGAAGCCCGGATTCCGTCTGGGCGCAAGAAATCTATACCGAACTGACCAATAAGGGATATAAGGTCTTCTTTGCCAGAATCACTTTGGAGAATAAGTTGGGTTCCCTTTTCGAACCATATATTTTCGCTGCCCTCAACAGTGCGAAGATCATGCTCGTCGTCGGTGGAAGAAAGGAACATTTCGAGGCCGTCTGGGTGAAGAACGAATGGTCGAGATTCATCGACCTGATGAAGACGCGTCCAGATCGGTATCTCATCCCTTGCTATAGGGACATGGACGCCTATGAGATGCCTGAGCAGTTCTTGTCCTTCCAGGGACAAGACATGTCCAAGCTCGGCTTCATGCAGGACCTCATCCGCGGAATCGACAAGATTATGGGAAGAAATGAGGAAAAAAAGGTGCCATCCGAGACGAGAATCATCAGTTCGGATGTGAATATCCCTGCTCTCCTCAGGAGAGCGGAGATGCTGATCAGCGACGGAGATAATGACAAGGCGGATGATCTCCTCGAAAGGGTCTTGGACAATGACCCCGAGAATTCCCAGGCCTATCTTTTGAAGCTTCTCATCCAGGTTGACGTGAAGGATGTCCATGAGCTTTCGAAAGTGGATGAACCCTTGGAGGAATATTCTAACTACAAGAAGGCTTATCAGTTCGGAGACGAGAAACAGAAAAATCGCCTTTCTTCCATCCTTGAATCGATCAAAGCGGAAAAAGAAGAAAAGAGATTAGTTGAACTTTATAACCAGGCGGTTACGAATAAGAATCGAAAATTATATAAAGTAGCGATTGAACAATTTTCCAATTTGGCTGGTTATCGAGATTCTGAGCAACAAATTTTGGAATGCAAAAAACTTGTTCAGGAAGAAATCGACAAAGAAAATGAAAAAATCTACCAAAATGGTTTGATTTATAAAAAGAACGCATCCTATGAATTGGCTGTTAAGCAATTCGAAAAAATCCAAGGATACAAAGATGCAAAAACTCAGATAGAGGAATGTAAAGAGATTCCTTTGAAGAAGAATTATGAAACCGCATTGCTTGTCATGAAGGCAGGAAAATATGAGGAGTCGGTTGCCCTTTTGCAAAAAATCGTGCCCTATCGGGATGCCGCTCAACTCCTTGCAGAATGCAAGAAAATCATTGCAGACAAGCCAAAGGAGAACGTCTATGTTTTTTGTTCTTCCAAGGGAAAAGAAGCAGAGAAAACAAAGAATATTTTAAACCTGAAGATTGTCTGCAATAAGTTGTCAACCATCAGAGGCTATAAGGATGTCGATAAGCTTTTGGTTTATTATGAAGGCATTTTGAAGAACCTGGAAGAAGAAGATGCCAAGAAAAAGAAGGCTCAAGCCATTGTTCGGAAAAAGAAGATGAAAAAAGTGAAGAAAATCACTTTCTTCTCAACCTTGACGGCTGCTATTACGATAACAATCCTTCTTTTGATTTTCCAATTTTTCATTCCGAATGGAAGGCAGAAAGAAATCCAGACATCTCTTGAAAACAAAGAATATGATAAAGCCTATTCCCTCATTCAGGACAACGGAGATTATGGCGACACGGCAAAACTTCTTCAGATGTATCATGCGGGACAGGCTTTTAAGAATCTGAATTATGAAGAGGGAATTCAGTATGTTTACAACCTCGGTGGAACTGTCAATGTCAGTTATGATTTGGATGGTGGAACATCGACAAAGGTTGAGGAAAAAATCAAGAAAAAACAATTTATCTCTAATTTCTCTGAAAAGGCAGGATATACATTCTATGGATGGAAAATGAGTGACTATTCACTGCATTGTCAAAATTCATATTCCGCTTCCATTACGCTGAAAGCACAATATAATCCAATTCTTTATACAATCAAATATGACTTGAGCGGTGGAGAATTCCAAGATACACGGAATGTGCCTTCTTCCTATTGGACATCCGAAGAGGTTTCGATTCCAAATCCTGTTAGAGAGGGATACACCTTTACAGGCTGGCTTGACTTTTCAAGTGGAAAGCAATCGAGTCAAGCCCCTGTCAAGGATCTTGTTTTACATGAAGGAACGATTGGAAACAAATCCTATATTGCAACCTGGGAAGCCAATCAGTATACGATTCATCTTGATGCGTATCCTGGAAATGTTTCGACAAATGAAATCAGTGTCACATTTGATGAAGAATATTCTCTTCCGACACCATCCTATTTCGGGTATGACTTTGATGGATGGTACGATGAAAACAATACGAAATATACGAATGAATCGACAGTTTATAAAACACCATCCGATTTGTATCTGAAGGCTTCCTATGTTGCCCATCATTATGACATCCTATACATTCTTGATGATGGGGAGAATGCTTCAGATAACCCCGACACCTATACAATCGAGGATTCGGATATCATTTTGAAAGATCCGTATCGAGTCGGCTATACCTTTTTAGGTTGGACAACAAAGGATATTCTGACACCGACAAAGAATCTCAAAATTCAGAAAGGGTCAACCGGTGATCTTATCATCACTGCCAATTGGAAAGCTAATACCTATACAGTGACAATCAACCTGAATGGTGGGACAAGTGATAAGAAAAATTATTCCTTTGTCTATGATTCTCCGTATTCGATTGAAGCTCCGACAAGAGTCGGTTATACGTTCACTTATCTCAGTTATGGCACGAATCATCAGTTGCCGTTAAGTGGCACATGGGATATTCCGGACAATGTGAGTGCCAAAGCCAACTGGAAAGCTGACGGCAATACGCCTTATGCTGTCAACTATTATGTCGAAAACCTGAATGGAGAAGGCTATACGAAAATCGAAAGCGTGACCATGAATGGAACATCGGATGAGACGATCACATTGAGTCCGAAAGCTATCGATGGTTTTACACCTGTCGATTCAGAAAAAGAAATCACGATTGCACCGGATGGAAGCACTGTCGTCGATTTCTACTACTCGAGAAATTCCTATACGCTCTCCTTTGTTTCCAATGGTGGGTCTTCTCTTGAAAGTCGAATCTTGAAGTATGAAGAAGAACTACCAAATTCCATCATACCGACTCGTGATGGCTATACCTTTGAAGGTTGGTATATCGATAAGAGCCAGACAAAACCTTTTACGAAAATGCCAGCGGGCGATCAGATAATCTATGCCTATTATTTAGAAGAAACCAAGGCTTCTTTCTTCACTTTTTCTGAAATCGGAGAGGAGGTCAAGATTACGAAAGGCTTCGGATTGTCTGGACAGGTTGTCGTTCCAAAATATATCGGCGGAAAACTCGTCACTTCGATTGGTGACAATGCTTTTGAAAACTGCATCGATATTACAGAAATCACTCTTTCTTCATCGGTGGATTCGCTAGGAAAGGCGGCTTTCAAGGGCTGTACGTCTCTTGTGAGAATCAATGGCACATTCAACCTTTCCATTATTGAAGAAAGCACATTCGAAGGTTGCTCGAGTCTGACCTATTTTCCGGATCTATCCAATGTGACTTCAATTGGAGATGATGCTTTCAAGGGCTGTTCTTCCTTGAACATCGTCACATTTGGTGACGCATTGACATCCATAGGAAATTCAGCATTCGAGAATTGTCTCATGCTTTTACAGGCGCCAAATCTATCCAATGTGACCTCGATTGGAAACAATGCCTTCAAGGGCTGTGTCCTCCTGACTGAGATTGATTCCTTGAATGGCTGTGCAACCTTTGGAGAGGGTGTTTTCACAGCCTGTGAGAACATCGCTAAACTGACCATTCAGTTCAGAGAGAATCTTGAACAGTTCTATGTGGCAAAACTCTTTGGAGGAGATGAAAGCCTTGCTGAAAATGAAAAATATTATACGGCTGCTGGTCTCGATAACACGAGCTCCTATTATGTCCCAAAAGCCTTCAGGGAAGTCGATTATTCCGGAAACGGGAATATTCCGGATTATTTCCTCTATCGTTTGAGCAGCATCGAGACGTTCAATGATTCGTCTATTGCTACGAATGCGATAGGCAGCTATGCATTCAGCGGATGTATTTCCCTTCTTGGAACCTTCAATCTTTCTTCCATCACTTCGATTGGTGACTATGCCTTCCAAGATGTCGACATCTTCACGGAATTGAACATCAGTGATGAGGCTCTACATATCGGAATCGGCGCATTTTCTGGCTGTTCGAATATCACTTCAGTCTCGCTTCCGTTTTCAGGAAATGATGAAAATGATCTTGGTGCATTCTCATCGATTTTCGGAACGAGGAATTATATAGGAAGCTATTCTGTTATCGAAAAGGAAGAAACCTACTATGTTCCTTCCGGTTTGACTTCAGTTAGCATAAAGAAAGGCCTTGTCGGCGAAGAAGCACTTGCCAATCTTTCGTCTTTGACGAGTCTCACTTTTGGCGATGATATCACGGCAATCGGTGCAGAAGCGTTGAAGGGCTGTACTCATTTGGAATCTTTGGTGGCGCCTTTCATCGGTAGTGGAAATGGCAGTGCGACAGTCGAATCGGAAGGTATACATTATACCATTTCTTCTACTGGAAATTATCCATGGCAATTGAATGATGGCGTTTATCAGTCGACAAATAAGGGAGTGCATAGTTCCTCCTCCTCGATGACGATTACATTCCAGAATACGGGGGCCTTCACCTTCCGCTATAAAGTTTCTTCGGAAAGTGGATATGATAAACTGACAATCACCCTGAATGGCACGAATCTCTTTGATCCTATTTCCGGTTCGACCTCCTTTGTCGAACGGACAATCAATGTTGTTGAGAACGATGTCTTTTCAATCACTTATTCAAAAGATGGTTCTCAATCTTCGGGTGATGATCTGGGATATTTCGAGATTCTGACCCCCAACAATCCTATTGTTGTCGAAAAAGATAATCATCAGGTTCTCGGTTATTTCTTTGCTTCGAAGACAAAGGTGAGTACAACTTTCTCAGGGACAAAATCCACAGATTTAGTCTATGAAAGTGTAGGTCAGGAAGAGGGATACGTCGAACAGTGGGATTCCTACGATGGTTCTTCAACTGCGACAGAAGGAAAAAATTATCTGATGGGATACTATTATGCGATTCCTTCGACGTTGACAAGCGTCACTGTCACAAAGCAGACAAATATCCCTCAAGCTGCATTCCAGAATATTTCTTCATTGGTGAATGTGAATATTCCATCAGATACCACAATCATCAACGATGCCTTATTTAGAAACTGCTCTTTACTTGTGAACCTCAATGGTACGGGAATCCATATTCCAAGCAATGTTGTCAGCATTGGAAATTCTGCTTTTGAGAATGATACTGCGATTACAACAATTGAAATGGGAAACAGTGTCACATCCATTGGAAATTCGACTTTTAAGGAATTGACATCTCTCACATCTTTGACTCTCTCTTCTTCACTTGGTGAAATCGGTTCGAGTGCATTCGAGGAATGCTCTTCTTTGGAGAACATCGATTTGCCGTCTTCTCTTCTTCAGATTGGAGACAAATCTTTCTATCATTGTATGAATTTGGTTTCTATCACGACAAATGAATCTCTTTTGCTTCAGACAATCGGAGCACAGGCTTTTGAAGGTGATACGTCCTTACTTTCTCTTCCGAATTTACCCGAATTGAGTTCAATCGGAGAGGCTGCATTCAAAAATTGTGTGTTGCTCTCCTATTTCAGTGCTTTTTCCAATGTCACCAGTATCGGAAAGGAAGCATTCTCTTCCTGCACTTCCCTTACAGGCAATGTTGATTTGGCTTCGCAAGTCAGTATTGGCGATTCGGCTTTTAGAGGATGTTCTTCCATCACATCAATGGATGCCTCAAACGCAATCTATATGGGACAAAACTCCTTGAGTGGTTGTTCAGGTTTAAAAGAACTTCATCTTCCCTTTGTTGGTACGACGATTGATTCGACGAATGCTCTTGGCGTGATTTTTGGCACAACTTCCTATACGAACTCTTATGCTGCAACCCAATTGTCAACCACATATTATATTCCCAGTGATTTGACGACTTTATCGATTGGTGGAACAGCTATCAATTCAGGGGTTGCCGCAAATCTTTCAAAAGTCACAAACCTGACAATTCCGGACTCCGTGGAATCGATCGGCTTGGGCGCCTTCAAGGGGTTCAATTCCCTCGAGAGCATCACGCTCCCGTTCATCGGGAAATCGGAGTCGGCGGCCAGCGATGAATCCGTCTTCGGGCATGTCTTCGGCAGGGAGCTTATCACCCGCAGCACCAACTGCAAGACCTCCGAAGGAGGCAGCACCTTCCAATACAGAATCATTTCCTCATCGAATTACTACTGCTACTACATCCCTTCGACCCTGAGGGAGGTGACTGTCACGAGGCAGGCATCCATCCCCGCGAACGCCTTCTACAACTGCGACTGCATCGAGAAAATCTCCATCCCGACCGGGGCGGATGCAATCGGATCGTATGCGTTCTATTCCTGCTCCGGCCTGAAGAGGCTCAACAGCGGGGAGGATGGCGTGTTCGCCATCCCGACCGGAGTGGGTGCAATCAGCGGCTATGCCTTCTATGGCTGCTCCCTTGCGGAGAGAGTCACACTTGGGAATGTCGCATCCATCGGGCAGTATTCCTTTTACGGCTGCTCACTGGTCAGCAGGTTCAACAGCACTGAGGAGACAAGCCTTGTCGTGCCGGATTCCTGTGCGTCGGTCGGAGATTATGCGTTCGGCGGCATGGCGCTGATGACCGACGCCAAGGTTCCGGACTCCGTGGAATCGATCGGCTTGGGCGCCTTCAAGGGGTTCAATTCCCTCGAGAGCATCACGCTCCCGTTCATCGGGAAATCGGAGTCGGCGGCCAGCGATGAATCCGTCTTCGGGCATGTCTTCGGCAGGGAGCTTATCACCCGCAGCACCAACTGCAAGACCTCCGAAGGAGGCAGCACCTTCCAATACAGAATCATTTCCTCATCGAATTACTACTGCTACTACATCCCTTCGACCCTGAGGGAGGTGACTGTCACGAGGCAGGCATCCATCCCCGCGAACGCCTTCTACAACTGCGACTGCATCGAGAAAATACATCTTATCGATTGTATAGATGAAATTGGTAGCAATGCTTTCTACAACTGTACAGCGACTATTGATTATTCGATTACACCGACTCGAAGCGGAGCATGGGATGGAAAATTGGTTGCCACCGCTTATCATGGTGGGGTTGGAACGCAAATAGATCCGTATCAGATTTTCAGCCCAAAGGAATTCATCTATTTCTTGAATCAAATCAGAAATGGTGAAACCTATGAGAATACCTATTTTGTTTTGACATCGAATATTAATTTGGGTGGCTATAGTGTTGGCCCGGCTGCCTTGACGGATACAACATCTTTCAAAGGAACTTTGAATGGAAATGCGCATAAGGTTTTTAACTTCATTTCAACTTCTGCTGAGAATATATACAATGGACTCTTTGGTTATGTAGATGGAACAATAAAAAATATCGGTTTTGAGTTGAAAATGACGATTTCGTCATCCTCTTCATCCGATATCTATGTCGGTTCCGTTGTCGGTAAACTTAACGGAACAATGGAAAATGTCTATGTGACTGGCACCTTGACTTCATCATCATCACGAACATCCTATATTGGTGGATTGGTCGGATACAACAATGGGTCTATTCTTAATTCCTATTCCAACATCACAGTTTCTGGTACAAGTACAAATCTGAAATGTTTTGTAGCTGGATTGGTTGGTTATAATGATGGAACAATTAAAGGCTCCTTTGCGTATGGAAATATTTCGGCAAAGGGTTATGCGGATGCATATAGTTCAGCAAGTGGATTGGTTGCTTTTGAAGGAACAAATTCTCATGTGATAGATTGCTATCGCTATGAAGGACAAATAATTACGAAATTTGGAAATGCTTCGACATCTACAAATAGTGTCGGTACATCCGCTTCTATTGATGTAATTATTGCGTATTGCAAGGAAAATTGGGATAGCAATGTCTGGTCTTTTGGACTAACATTGCCGTCCTTTTAGAGGTTTTCAATATGGCTAAAAACAAAAAGAATAAAATTTAAGAGGAAGATAAAGTGCATTATCCAGAAATTCCATTGACTGAAAAAGGTTTATCGAATTCCATTTTGACAAATATATATTTTGAGTGTCTTTCGAAAGACGAAAAAGCAAAACTGTTGGATTATTTTGTTGTTGAGCCAATCAATTTAAAAGAGACAAGTAGGAAATTCTATGATTTGAAAAAAGAAAAAGGTATAGATTTCAAAAATAAAAAATTGAGAAAAACTGTTATAGAATTCTATCCTTTTAATGATGAAAAATTCCATTTGTTGGAGTCGAAGGAAAAAACAAATTTGATGTGTGAATGGTTTGAAAATGGTAAATTCCCGAATGACGAACAGATTGAAGAAGAAAAGATTTGCATTAAAAATACCTATGGTTCTTCGAAACTTGTTTCTTTAATAAAGTTTTGTTAGGAATTGTATTTGTCATGGAAATTTTGAGGTTGTAATTATCCATAAGGCAAAATATATCGTTCTTGAAGACAATAATCGGAATATCATTAGAGGAAGGGGAACAATTTTGTTAAAAACATTATTTAAGCTTGTGGAATCAATAAAAAACTTTGATAGTTCTTCTGTTGATGAATAGGAATCAT
>CAVDUB010000015.1:0-51001 GCA_963612025.1 bacterium | reverse complement strand
CTGGCGGCGACAATACCCTCGCGGGGAAGATAGCTGCAGCCGCTTTTTTCGTGGATTTCCGTCCGAATCGTTATTTCATTCCCTTTATAAAAAAACAGGCTGCCCTCCCCATGGATTCCTTCCATGCGGCGGACAGCCTTTTATGATGGGAAAAATAGATTCGAATGATTCATCGATTTTCTAGATCTTATTCGGACTCGAACAGAGAGTGAAAAGAAAAAGGTGCTTTCTCATAAGGATGAGTGAAGCACCTGGAATCATTCTGAATTTATTTTGTATCACCTGAACCGACTTGAGAACTGGCGATGCTATTTGCCATTTTGGTGATGTCCTGATTCGGATTGCTGAGTTTTTCCTCATTCGCCATTTCTTTCTTATAAGATAGTTTAAGGAAGATTGGGGTTATGAAGGAGGAGATGAGGATGAGAAGCAGACAGAAGAGCATAATACGATTGTCGACGAGTCCACAATCGACGCCTTTTTGGGCACAGACGATGAGAACTTCCGCCCTTGCCATCATTCCGAAACCGAACTTGATGGAATCAGAGAACTTGAATTTGAAGCATAGACCGGCAAATGTACAGCCGATGATTTTTCCTAAGATGCCGATGACAATCCAGAACAGGCCGAAGAGCATGAATGAGAGGAAAGCAGGATCGGAGAAATCGAATTCGGCTTGGTAGAGCCCCATGGCAATCGAGCCGAAGAAGATTGGACCGAAGAGATAATTGCAAGTCGTTTCCGCCCGATGATCGATATAGCCGTGAGCAAGTGTACTTGAGAGAATCAGGCCCATCAGGTAGGCTCCTGTGATATCGGCGATATTGAAGTATTCAGAAATGTAGGACCATAACAGACACAAACCCAAAGAAATGATGACGATACGGATATGATGCGGATATTTGGCGCCAAGCCAGTTGAACAGCTTTCTCACTAAGTATCCGACACCGACGGTCAAGGCAAAGTAGAGAATCATAAAGAGGATAATGAAGAGAATCGATAGGACAGTATTGCTATCCTGTCCCATCGCATGGACGCACATGCTGGCAAGGTCACTTCCAGCTTTGTTCGAACCGGAGAGTGAGATGACAAGAGAGAGGACTATGATGCCTAAGACATCGTCGATGATGGCTGCTGAGACAAGGCAGCTTCCAACCTTGGTGTCCAACTTTCCGAGTTCCTTCAGTGTGGCAACTGTGACGGAGACAGAAGTCGCTGTCAGGATGACACCATAGAAGAGTTCACGGAAGATGTTGATTTCGTTTCCGGCTATCTTGTCAAACAGGAATGCCATCAGGAAACAAAGCAGCATCGGTGTCAGAACACCCATCAAAGCGACGAAGAACGCAGCGGGCCCGACAGTCTTGACTTTCTTGATATCCGTTTCGATACCTGCAGAGAACATAATGAGGATGACGCCAATCTTGGCAAAGAAGTCGATGCCATTCTTGGTGTAGTCTGTCAGGATTGTCTGATTCGGTATGAGATAAATCAATCCGACGGCCAAACCCGCAACAAGATATCCGATAACTTGTGGAACCTTGATTTTTCCCAAAAGCAGAGAGAAGACCTTGGATAGAATGAGAAGAAGACCCAAAGGCAGTAAAATCTTATAGGCCTGTGGATTGCTCTCAATCGGTATGTTCGATAATGTCAGCATATGAATATTGCCTCCAAAAAGCAAAATCAATTATAGAACGATTCGTACATATTCTCTTTATGAAACCTCTTTCTTTCGAGGGCATCTATCCGTTTTTATCTTTTCGTCAAGAAATTTGATTATAATGAATTCGATTAGGAGAATGAAGACATGGAAAAATATCATGATTATATGGTCCGCGCCATGGCCGCGGATGAACAGATCAGAGCCTTTGCATTGACAAGCAGGGATTTGGTTGAATATGCCAAGAATATCCATCATCTTACCCATCTTGCAAGCGCTGCCTTGGGAAGACTGATGTCGGCTGGTCTCATGATGGGCGATATGCTCAAAAGCAAGGAAGATCTCTTGACAATTCAGATGATGGGAGATGGTCCTCTGAAGCATCTTCTTGTCACTGCGGATTATGACGGGCATGTCAAAGGATATGTTTCCAATCCGGGTGCCGAACTTCCTCTTCGGGAAGATGGCCATTTGGATGTCGGAGGCGGCATCGGAAAAGGGAATCTCACTGTAATTCGCGATTACCACATGAAGGAACCCTATTCTTCCACCATTCCGCTTCATTCTGGTGAAATCGCCGATGACTTGACCTATTATTTTGCCCAATCCGAACAGACTCCTTCAAGTGTTGGATTGGGTGTTCTGGTCAATCCGGATTCCACCATCTGCTGTGCAGGTGGCTTCATTGTCCAACTGATGCCTTTTACCAAGGAAGAGACGATTCAGAAGCTCCAAAACAATCTTGATCACCTTCCGAGCGTCACCGATATTCTTCGTCAGGGCAAGACACCAGAGGAACTTCTTCAGGTTGTCCTTTCCGGATTCGATGTCACTTTTACCAATAAAAAAGACTGTTCCTTCTATTGCGGATGTGAGGCAAGAAAGGAACAGATTCTCAAAAGCATCGGAAAGGATGCGATAATCGAAATGATCAGGGAAGGCAAGGATGTCGAGACATCCTGCGCCTTCTGTGAAAAGAAATATGTCTTTACGCCAGAGCAACTTCAGAAGATGCTTCTGGAAATGAATGAGGAATCAAAAGAGGGAGAATAGACAAGACGTTGTTTCTTTCTGTGTGTTTGGAGCATAGCCAAGGAAATACAAGACGCTGAGCAGGACAACCGGAACGAGAACCAAAATCGTATTTCGGATCATTCTCATGCGCCTTTTTTTCCATTCCCTGACCGTAAGAGTTCTGACCTTTGGGATTTCAAGAATATTCAGGACGACAACCGCCGAAAAGTAGATAAAATAGAAATTGATGAAGAAGAGATAGAAAGCAGAGAGTAGCATCATCCACTGGCTGTTGGCCAAAGAATAGCCCATGACACAGATCGGGGGCATCAATGCGGTGGCAATTGCAACACCCGGTATGACATTGTTGTACTGGCCTTTTCTCGTTTGACCGATGATGCCGGCCACGCCACCGGCGATGGCGACGATGACATCAAACCAGGATGGTTCGGTTCTCATTCGAATCTGCTCGGTCACGTCCTTGACAGGCGATATCAGGAAATAGAGAGTGGATATGACAAAGGAGATGGAAATCTGCAAGAGGAATCCACCGATTCCGCGATAGAGTGCCTCCTTGTCGTTGCTCGCTGTTCCATAAGAGAGGACGAGGATTCGGTTCATCAGAGGTGAAATCAGCATGGCACCGATGATGACGGCCACGCTATCGGTATTCAATCCGACGCTGGCAATCAAGACCGCACAGCACATGATGACCATATTGGATCCCTTGAAGCGACCGCCCGAGAGAATTCTCTCCCTGATTTCCTCGTGGGATGCAACATCATCTCGAATCGAAAAGATTCTTCTTAGATGAAATAAGAGATGCTCAAAGAAATTCTTCGACTTCTTTTCCTTCGCCAAAAGAATATGATCGGCTACATCGATGTTCGTTTCATCGGTGATGATTTCGTCTCCTGTGTATTCGATGATTTCTTCTTTTTTTTCTTGTTCTTCCATTTTTTCCTCCTTAAAAAACGGGTACTATTTTATCGTCATTTTCAAAAAAAAGGAAGTCTCAGAGACAAATTTCCAAAGCCATCATCAACGCGAATCCAATCATGAAAGCCCAAAGGCCATAATGCTCTTTTCCACCTTTTCTCGCTTCGGGAAGAAGTTCATCTAAAGTGACATAGATCATGGCTCCGGCGGCTAAGGATAAGAGCCATGGCGTGATATTCGATAACTGCGCCAGAAAAAGGCCAATCAAGCCAAATAGAGGTTCGACAACACCGCTGGCTGTTCCAAAAAGAAAACTTTTCGATTTCTTCATGCCATCCGAAAACATTGGAATAGAGACACTCGCCCCTTCAGGAATATTCTGTATGGCAATTCCGATTGCCAAAGACAAGGCGGAATAGATTAGTCCTTCCTCATGAGGAGAAGCAAGCGCCATACCACAGGCAAAGCCGACTGAGAGACCTTCAGGAATGTTATGCATCGTGACAGCCAAGAAGAATTTCAGATTG
Source organism: bacterium (assembly GCA_963612025.1). Lineage (GTDB taxonomy): Bacteria > Bacillota_I > Bacilli_A > RFN20 > CAG-288 > Enterosoma. Next base: position 46,858 of record CAVDUB010000015.1, on the reverse strand, counting down.
CTGTTCCAGGCTGTCTTTTTTCCTTCTTCGACGCCGGTGTTCTTATGAAAATGGGGGATTAAGATATCCAAAAGATAAAGAAACACACCACCAAGGATAAATCCGAGAATCGGAGGAAGAAAATAAATCGAGGAATAAATTTCCTTGCTTTTCTCGATGCATGGAAGCAAAAGACCAAAAAAGGAGGCGGCAATCATGATGCCTCCGGCAAATCCCAGGACAAGATTGTTTGTTTTATCTGAAAGACCTTTTCGGAAGAAGAAGACAAAGGAGGAACCGATCGTGGTTGCCATAAAAATGATTCCCAAGCAGAATATAGATAAAAAGATTGAAGACATAGAAAACCTCCTCAATAGAGACTGACAAGAAAAGAATAGAAAAGAGAAGGGGAAATGTCAATGAAAAGTTATATATAACTAACTCTTTTTGCGTTCTCTTTCTTTGTCATAGTTAAGCATGACGATTATCAATATTCTCGGAATACATCTTGCATATATAATGATAACGAATGAAAGGGAGTTGCTTATGGGTGAAATCAATAGAATGGATGCAGTACAAAATATGATATCCATCATTATTTTCCATCTATCTCCCATATTGCCTTTCATGAGGATATCCTTTCCTATCTCTTCTTTCTCATCGAGACCTATCATGAAATGAATGATGAGGACAGAGGTCTTCCCACCGGAAAATAGACAAACCAGTGCTTCGGGCTTCTTTATCTTGACAGGGTGGACAGGATCATCAAGGAATCCTTCCGGATGAAATATTATTCTAGGTATATGGATGATGGAATCATCATCCATGAGGACAAAAGGAAGCTGAAGATGCTTTTTTCCTCGATTCAGGAACAGCTCGAAAAAGATGGGCTGACTCTCAATCCGAAGACGAGAATCGATTCCCTGAGCGAAGGATTCGAATATCTCGGTTTCCATTATTCGATGGATGAGAATGGAAGAATCCTTCAGGTCTTAAAAAAGAAGAAAAAGGAAAGAATCATCCGGTATGTGAAGAAGAGAATGAAAGAAGATGGAGAATATGATGTCTCCTTCTATGAGGATTACCTCAAAAGAGGAAACAATCATCACTTCTTAGAGAAGATAAAGAGGATTGCTGAGAAGAAATGAAGGATGGTCTACAATTCAATCATACCCACAACAAAAAAGATAAAAGAATGTCACCATATCTGATAACATGAATGCCAATTCCTTGGTGTGTTGTATGAGATAAGTTTCAAAATATTTTACTAGATAAAATTTTTGTAAAATTATTTGCTTTTTTAGCTTGGAGATAATATAATCGAAAAAAAGGAGAATAAAGCAATATGAGGAAAAGTGTTCGACTTTTTTCGCTTATCAGTGTCTTATCTTTATCCCTTCTTTCAAATGCCTTTATCGGCGATACAGTTTTTGGAAATGATGAATCCTATGTGCGACATGTATCGTATCCCGAATCCGAAAAACTCGATTTTGATGATTTTGAATCGAGTGTCTATCAGAAAACATCTTATGGTTTTCAAATCATTGCGACAAAGAAATTCAATGCCTCCCTCTTTGAAAAAATTGATCTTGTCAGTTCCTCTTCAGATGATGATATTCAGGTGACTTATGCTGCCAATTACTTCGAATCTGAAGGAAGAGTGACATTGGATTTATATGAAAATGATGGGGCAATCAAGACTCCTATTCTGGAAACAATGGAAGGTCTTGTTACATTGAATTCTAATGTCGAGGCAGATGTTCTCTTTGCAAGCGGAAATGAATACATTTATGTTTCTGAATTGCTCGCCGAATCTCCTTTCGATCAAGTGTCCTGGTGGGATGATCTCTGTGAATGGGTCAAGGGAAAGGTTCAGGAAGTTATCGATGTTGTTGTTTCTGCCTTGAGACTTTTGACTCGTATCGCAGTGGAAGTCATTGGCAGGGATGGTGCTGTCAGTTTTCTAGACATGACTAAGGATTCCAATGGCATTTATCATGCGGATTTCGATTGTTGGCAACGATTTGGCGGGTATACAGATTTCTATGATTTTGTCTTCCAACTCGGCTCTAAAATGAAATCGACGAAAACTGAATTTTTTGATGAGGACGATGATGGACTCAAGGACTATGTTTTATGGGGATGGAAAGGCGATTATTGGTAACTTGGCTATGGAGGCGAGATGGGTATTTATAAGAGACTAGGCGATTCTGAAGTTTGGTATGTCGATAAGAAATTGGCTATTGATATGACTTTGCGAGTCGACTATCGAACATCAATTGAGAACATGGATTGGATGAACATCATTGATTGGGATCCATCCAAGGCTGATGGGTATCCAGATAAACAATGGTGGATTACCGGGTTCAATCCTGAATATGCAGGACAAGTTCTGCAAAATTCGAAATTGCTAAGAGCAACCTATACAGTCCATTTTGAAACGGCAGGCTATGATGAGCAATTCAATGATTCCCTGCGGGATGGATTTCTTGATAGAATGAACGAGGAAAGTACAGATTGGAAGTATGACGAATCAATCAATACCTTCTCATATGTATTATGAAAAAAACAGTGATAAAAATTTTCTTGGCTATCGTTTGTGCCTTCTCCATTTCTTCTTGCTTTTTTAGTGGAGAAGCACAAAGGGCACGCTATAGAGAGATTAGCGATTCTGTTGTCGATAGCTGCTTTGGTAAGAAGAAAGATGACATCAAAAATGTATTTGCTCCAAATATAGTAAATCAGGTTGAGGAATTTGATGAACAAGTTGAAAAACTGATTGACTATCTGAATGGTGATTTTGAATCCTATGAATATAGAAATCCAAGTTCGACGGATGGATATTATGATAATGGGAAGCGACAAATTTGTCGATGGTTTGGTTCTTTTAAAGTTCATACAACCATAACGAATTATTATTTGAGTTTTTACTATTGCAACGTTGATGATTTTGACAAAAACAACGTCGGTGTTATCGCTTTACTGATTCAATATGCACCGAATGGCGATGAAGCAATCAAAAAAGTCGATTCGGACAAATGGCATGAAGGAGCCTATAGAGGTATAACCTTGGCATGAAGAATGAAAAGAATTTGCATTCGCTTTTGCTTGTGAATCTTTTTCTGGGTTTTCTTGTTCTTGTTTTTCTTATTGCTTTCATTTTTGTGCTTGCTTTTGGAAAAGAAATGACAGCAGAAGATATTTTTTGAAAGCCAAGAACAGCGTGGTCGAACTGAAAGCGGAAAAGGAGGGAAAGAATCTATCCTATGGCAGTGCTATCTTTGTCAGCAAAGAAGGAGAACTGATATCGAACGCACATGTTGTGACATATTCCTTCAATGGAGAAACAAAACCATTTGATCATTTTTCTATACGCTTCTATAAAAGTGAGGCTTATTTTCCGGTTTCTCTTATCCGGTATGATGTGGAAAAAGATCTTTGTGTCCTGAAATATGAGATGGAAGAAGGAAACACATATGAACCAATCGCTTTTTCTGAAGCAACTCTCAAGGAAGGACAGGCTATCTATGCTGTTGGAAATATGCTCAACCATGGAATTGGCATCACATCAGGAACAATCAGCGTACCATTGCTGACATTCTATGACGAAGAGTCATCAAGGAATTTCATTCAGGCTGATATTATCATTGCCAGTGGAAGCAGTGGCGGGGCGCTTTTGAATGTGAATTGCAGGCTTGTCGGAATGACGACTCTTCGCATAAAAAATCAATCTGGGTCGATTGAATACGGAATCGGATATTCCATTCCGACAAAAGAAATCATCTCTTATCTGAAGGAATAAAAAAGAACGGAGATCACGTGATTTCCGTTCTTTGTCTTTTCTGAATTATAAAAGAAATTGTTTCTTTAGTACTTATAGAATCCTTCTTTGGAAGACATGCCGAGTTTTCCTTCATCGATATATTTCTTCAAAATCTTTTCCATCGCCTTGAAGTTATAGGGCATCATCATCTTTTTGAGAAGCGGTGAGAAGAGTCCGGGAACCTTCTGGTACTGCATGACAATGTTATAGGCTGTCTTGAGTCCGACAGTATCGAAGATTTCGAATGGACCTTTCGGTGCTCCGGTTCCACATTTCCAGGCTGTATCGATGCTCTTTGGATCAGAGACACCGTTCGCAAGAAGGTCGAGTCCGGAAAGAAGGAATGGAACCAACATGGAATTGAGAAGATAGCCGTTCTTTTCCTTGAGCACAGGAAGGGCAATCATGTGGATGTCGTTAGCAAACTGAACGACTTCCTCGAAATATTTGTGGTCGGTCTTATCCTGGACCATGACTTCGGAGATATTGTTCTTCCAGATGGAATTGGCAAAGTGAAGGGAAAGATATTTTTCCGGTCTTCCTGTGAATTTGGCAAACTGACTTGGCAATAGGGTCGAGGAATTGGTGACCAAGATGGTCTTTTCTTCCAAGAGTGGAGCAAGTGTCTTGTAGAATGCAGTTTTTGCCTCGACTTCTTCGGCCATGGATTCGATGACAAGATCGCAATCCTGGACGGCTTTCTTCATATCGAGTTCAAGCTTCAGACTGCTATAGGCTTTCAATGTACGCTCAACGGCTTTCTCGGCATCGAACGTATCCCCTTCGGCAAGACCTCTGCACCAGTTGGGTTCATCCGGTTTTGCATTCTTCATCTCTTCGATGGCATGGAGATAGGTTTCCTTGAGCTTATCAAGCTTCGGCTGGGTTCTTTTGATGCTATCTTGACTTCTCAGCCAGATGGTGACATCGAATCCCCAATAGGCACTCTGGAAGGCAATCTGGCTTCCTAAGACACCGCCTCCGGCAACGACAACTTTTTTGATGGACATGTTTGTGTTGTCTCCTTTATTTAATGCAAACATTATAGCGGTTACATTTGTGAATTTCCACAAAAAGCAAAAGAAATTATGATAAAAGAGCAAAAACATTCATCAAATCAGGAGTTTTTTCTGTTTTTTTCTTTTTGGGCGAGATGACGCGCGTTTTCGACTCCGACAACACGTGGATGGGAATGGGCTTTCCAATACTCATCCAGGTTTCTTTCGTATTTTCCGGTTCTCTTTTCATCCATCTTATAGAATGATGTTCCCAAGAGATCATCTGGAAGATATTCAAGATAATCGAGTGTCTCCCATTCATTATAGGGGTAGGCATCCTTTTCAGAGACATTCGCTCTTGTCAGGCGCAGATAGTCCCGAACCTGGATTGGAGCTTCATCGACCATGTCGCTTGCCTTTTCGATTGCGAGGGTGGTCGATTTCGATTTGGGCGACAAAGCTAATTCACAGACGGTGAAGGAAAGAGGAATCTGTGCTTCGGGAAGTCCGACTTCCCTTGCAACCTGGCAGGCATGATAACAGCGATCGACCGCTGCCGGATTGGCCAGCGAGACATCTTCGTATGCTGTGACCAAGAGTCGGCGGATGGTGCCTTCCAAATCGCCTGTCTTCAGTAATTTGGCAAGATAATAGATGGCAGCATCCACTTCACTGCCCCGGATGGATTTCTGAAAGGCAGAGACCGTGTCATAATGATTATCCTCATCTTTGTCGGAAAGATAGTTTGGGGTATTGGCGATTTCTTTTGCATCCTCGAGTGTGATGAGGTGATCTTTCGAATAGGATAAGGCGATGGCCTCAAGCTGATTGTATGCAAAACGCATATCACCAGAGGAGATTTTGGCAAGATAGGTCAAGGCATCCATCGAAAACTTTTTTCGGTTATCCAATCCTTTTGGGCTTTCGATCGCTCTTTTCAATCCTTGAAGAACGTTTTCTTGCGAGAGCGGCTCCGTCTCAAGCAGTCGACATCTTGAGCGGATAGCAGGATTGATGGAAATCAAGGGATTCGCTGTTGTGCATCCGATGAGATAGAAGTCTCCATTTTCCAGATGTGGAAGAAGAATGTCTTGCTTTCCCTTATCCATTCGATGGATTTCATCGATAATGACGATGCTCGGAGAAAAACGGATAGCCTCTAAAAAAGCTTCTTCCATTTTGCTTTTATTGTCGATTGTGGCGTTTAAAGAAATGCAGTTGATATTATACGTCTTGCAAAATGCACGGGCGAGGGTTGTCTTTCCAGTTCCGGGCTGTCCATAGAAAATCATGCTCAATAGCGACTCGGAGGAGATAAGTTTTTCTAGAAAGGAAATGATTTTTTCTTGACCAAGCACTTCTGAGAGAACTTCCGGCCTCATTCTATAGGCGAGCGGTTTATCGATCATAATGATCCTCAATCAATGTTTGGATAGCAATCGAAAACATGGATTCCATATCTTTGGATGACTTCTTGGCAACTTTGAGAACATCCTCATCGGAAAGTTTCTCATCGGATATGCCACAGGCGTAGTTTGTAATCAAAGAGAGTCCGATGGTCTTAATCGACATGTGGTTGCTGACGATGGCTTCGATGGCTGTCGACATGCCTGCCGCATCCGCACCGAAAATCTGAGCCATTCGGATTTCGGCTTTGGTTTCATATTGAGGACCGGGGAATTGGCAGAAGACGCCATATTGCACAGGAAGATTTGCTTCTTTGGCCTTTTGGACAAGCTTCATGGACAAGGATGAATCATAAACATCGCTCATATCGGGAAAACGTGTTCCGAATTCGTCGATATTCATGCCTCTTAGGGGTGATTCCATAAAAGTGGCGATATGGTCTTTGATGACCATGATATCGCCGGGTTTGTATCCTTTTCCCATTCCCCCGGCTGCATTCGTCAAAAGGAGATACTTGATTCCCATCATGCCCATGATTCGAATCGGAAAGGTCGCTTCTTGGCTTGTATATCCTTCATAACAGTGAAGACGTCCATCCATGAAGAGAATGGGGATATCCTCATAATAGCCGAATACAAATTGTCCGTGATGCATTTTGTTGGTGCTGACAGGCATTTTCTCCAAATTCTTGTAGGGGATTGTCTTGACAATCCTGACTTTCTCGAGCAATGTATTGAGTCCACTGCCCAGAACGACTCCGATGAGAGGCTTGAAATCCGTTTCCTTCTGTATTTGAGTTAGAACATTTTGATAATCCTGGTATTGGTACTTCATAGGTGTTGTCTCCTTAGGGATATTTTAGCAATTTTTCTCTTTTTGAGATACGAATATGAAAAGAAATATCTCATTTCTCTTTCTTGGAGAAGGGAATATCCGTATAATGTTCACATGCGAATTTTAATACAGGAATGTCTGAGTGCCCGTGTCACGGTTGAAGGGAAGGTGGTTGGTGAAATCTCATCTGGAGAGGTTGTTTTTATCTCCTTCACACAAGGGGATGATGAATCAATCCTAGATAAGATGCTTGACAAGATGCTCAAACTTCGAATCTTCTCTGATGAACAGGGAAAGACGAATCTGAACCTTGATGACCATGGAGGAGAAATACTCTGTGTTTCTCAATTCACACTCTATGCAGACCTTTCCAAGGGAAACCGGCCGAGTTTCATTCATGCATTAAAAGGCGAGGAAGCAAAACGCCTATATGATTTATTTACAAAAAAACTATTAGAAAGAAAACCAAAAACACAGTTTGGCATCTTTGGTGCCGATATGAAGGTTTCTTTGGTCAATGATGGACCATTCACCATTTGGCTTGATTCGAAGGAGATTCTAAAAAAAGATGAATAAGAAAGTATTGCTTGGTCTCTCAGGCGGTGTCGATAGCGCTGTGAGCGCCTATCTGTTAAAAAAACAGGGTTATGATGTCACTTGCTGCTTCATGCGAAACTGGGACAGCATCACAAATAATGACATTTTGGGAAATCCAACTTTATCCGGTTCGAAATGCTCTCAGGAATTCGACTATGATGATGCCGTGGAGACAGCCTTTGATTTGGATCTTCCGATTGTCCGTAAGGATTTCATCGAAGAATATTGGAAAGAAGTCTTCTCCCAGTTCATCGAAACCTATAAGAAAGGCTATACCCCCGATCCTGATGTCTTCTGCAACAAGTATATCAAGTTCGGACATTTCTATGAATATGCCAAAAGTCTCGGCTTTGATACCATCGCAATGGGTCATTATGCGAGCCGCATTGACGAAGATAACGAATCTCACCTCTATAAGGCATTCGACCTAAATAAGGATCAGTCTTATTTTTTGGCCCAGATTTCCTCAAAACAGTTATCGCATTGTCTATTCCCTCTGAATAATTTCACCAAACCGCAGGTCAGGGAAATTGCTGAAAGAGAACATCTTTCTGCAGTCATGCATAAGAAGGACTCCACGGGCGTCTGCTTTATCGGAGAAAGAAATTTCAAGCAATTCCTCAACAACTATCTTCCGTCCAAGCCGGGTGATGTCGTCGATATCACAAACAATCAGGTTCTGAAGAAACATGACGGTGTTCTCTATTACACCATCGGTCAACATCGTGGACTCAATATCGGCGGCATCAAGGGAAGAAGCATGGATCCCTATTTTGTCGTCGGAAAGGATGTTGAGAAAAATATTCTTTATGTCGCCCAAGAGAATGGAAATACATTCCGAAAATCCTTTCGCTGTCTGATTGATCATTTCAATTGGATCGGATCGGATATTCCTCTTGAAAAAATCGATTGCTGCTGCAAATTCCGCTATCGTGGGAAGGATATGCCAGTTTCCCTGTCCATCAATCCGGATATGGAATCGGCCTATCTCGACTATGATGGATATGATTATGTTGCCAAGGGTCAGATTGCGGTTCTCTATTTAGGAAACCGGTGCATCGGATCTGGCATCATCGAGGAAACATACGACAAGGAACTGAATAAAATCAATTACTGAGTTGGACTTTTCTTCGTCAGGGACCGATAAAAAACAAGAAAAAAATCTTGCAAAGAATTCCTTGTTAAGGTATCATATTTGACGTCTTATTAAAAGAAATGGGGTGAGTTACTTTGCCAAAGACAACTGTTAGAGATGGTGAAACCTTAGACATCGCCATGAAGAGATTCAAGCGTATGGTCAACAAGGCCGGCACTATCCAGGACTACAGAAAGCATGACTACTTCTTGAAGAAGGGTCTGAAGAGAAAGCTGAAGTCCGAAAACGCCAGACGTAAACATTAATTCGTTTACTCTATCGCGGAGAGTCGTTTTGACTCTCCTTTTCTTTTATAAAAAAAGAAGGTGTTGCAATGAAATCTATCAAAGAATTGTTGATTTTAGGCCCGGGACCTTCCTCAAGTCATACGATCGGTCCCTATCGTATTTCGAAGGATTTTCTTAGCAGAATAGAAAAAAAAGAGGTAGAAAAGATTTCCGTCACACTTTATGGTTCTCTTGCCTTGACCGGAAAAGGGCATCGAACGGATGAAATCGTCCGAAGCACATTTTCGTCGTATTCCTGCGAAGTCTTTTTCTGCCCGACGTTTGAGAATATAAAACATCCAAACACCATGGAATGCTTTGCATCCTTCAAGGAGGGAGACTCTCTCTCTTTGCGCTATCAGTCCATCGGCGGGGGTGCCTTTCTGTTGGAAGGAGATGAGAAGAAGGAAAAGGATGTCTATCCTTTCGCGACTTTCGATGGATTGAAGGATTATATGAAAGAAAATGACATCCATGATGTCATGGATGTCATTCTGCATAATGAGGATTCGGATATTCTCGAATATGGTAAAGAGATGCTTAAACATTCTTTTTTGACGATTCAGGATTCCCTTGAAAAAGAAGGAATTCTTCCAGGTCCGCTGAAGCTGAAGAGAGTGGCCAAGGATATTTATCGAAGAGCGAAAGACATCAAAGATGATACGGATCGGCGCTTGATGTATTTGACCTCTTACGCCTATGCGACGGCGGAGGCCAATGCCAACAATGAAATGATTGTCACGGCTCCAACTTGCGGAGCAGCGGGCGTTGTTCCGGCCTGTCTTTTCTATGAGTGGAAAAATCATCATAAGAATATCGACGAATTGACGCGTGCCTATCTTGTCGGTGCTCTGATCTGCTCATTCATCAAGGAAAACGCCGGCGTTGCTGGCGCATTGCTCGGATGTCAATCGGAAATCGGCTCGGCGAGTTCCTTTGCGAGTGCTTCTTTGGCTTATTTGAACAAGCTTTCCCTGTATCAGATCGAATATGCAAGCGAAGTGGCAATGGAACACTTTTTGGGACTCACATGCGACCCAGTGGATGGCTATGTACAGATTCCATGCATTGAACGAAATGGTATGGCGGCTATTCATTCCTATTCTAGTTACCTTTTCAGCAAAAACATTTCTCTTTATCGAAAGAATAAGGTTTCTTTTGACAATGTGATTCTTGCGATGAAGGAAACAGGAAAGGAATTGCCTTGTGAACTCAAGGAAACAAGCCTCGGCGGATTGGCAAAGGTCATCTGCTAGAAGTCGATCTGCCCTTGTCCGACCGTGATGGTCGAGATATCAGAAGCCTTGACGTTCAACTGAAGCGTGCTATCCTGTACCTTTTCCCCGTTGACATAGAGCATCGCCTCATAGACGCCTAAGCCATTGAGGATTGTTTTGTATTTCTTGATGAAGTTTTCACCCACCGAGGTGAATGTGATCGGTGATGCATAGGCGACAGGGGCTTTCTTGTAGGTCATTCTCTTGATGAGTTCGGAACGTTGGAAGTTGACGCTTCCCTGGCTTTTCACAACACTATCGAAATAGTCCCTTGTTCTTGTCTTCATCGATTCTAAGGCGGCTGAAGCCTTCATGGTTGTTTCACCGTTTCCGCTATCATAGATGACATTCTCCGTATCGGAGAAGCCGCTCAGATCGATGCTTGAAGGGAATAGGTCATTCCAGTCTCCGTTGATGCATGTCTTGATTTCAATCGTCGGCGCTGGCCTTTCTCCTTTTGATCCGATGCAATAGGTCGCATCGGTCACATTGACACTGAAGGGCTTGTTGTCCTCCAAGATGGTGGAGGCAAATTGACCCGTTGCTTTTTTGGTGACTTCTCTTACATAGTCGATGTTGATGATGGCTTTGACCGCTGGATTTTCTTGGCATGTCAACGTGTATTCCAGACTTCTTCCGAATGGTTTGAGACAGGTGAAGGTAATGGTGGATTTCGATGTATCCAACGAATGGGTGACATAGGTTTCTGGATTTTCGTTTTCACCCCAGGATGTGCTTTCCCACTGGCTGGAGATATGAGTGGACCAATCGAGCATGTCGACAAGTGTATAGCCATCGGCAGTGCTCGGGCCGATGGAATAGTTGACAATGGTGGTTGTAGTTCTGTTTGCGTTGTAGATGGTTCTCTTGTTGGTGATTTCAATTCCGGAAATTTCTTCGACTTCGATGCCGTTGTTCTTTGTCTCATTTTTTCCAATGAGCGCTTTTCCTCCTACAAAGACACTCAAAGTCGACAAGGACAGCACGGCCAGAGAGGTAAAGACACGGCGTTTTTTCAGGTTCATGATAGACCTCGCTTTCTGAAGATGACTCTTCATAATAGTTATTTCCTCCAAAAAGCTTTTTTTTTGAAAAAACATAAAAAAGGGAGGAAATTTTTCCTCCCCTAGAAATTCAGTCTTTGATGAAAGTACGGATCTTTTCGGCTAAGGCATCAGGCGTGAAGCCGAAGGCCTTGATCACATCCTTTGCAGGCGCCGATAGACCAAACCGGTCAATTCCGATGACATGCTTGGCATATTTATAGAGAGCATCGCTTTTTCCCATTTCGACGAAGACTCTCTTTTCATACGGAAGACCAAAGATTTTTTCCTTGTATTCCTCAGATTGCTTGTCAAAGAGATCGAGAGATGGAAGGGAGACGACACGGACATCGATGCCGTCGCTTAGGAGCATCGCCTGGACAGAAAGACAGGCGGAGACTTCAGAACCAGTGGCAAGAAGTGTCAGACAGGCTTCATTCTGTTCTTTGCTGACGATATATCCGCCCTTCAGGGACCCCTGGAAGGACGAGCCGGGATTGTTGGATAAAGCCTGGCGCGAGAGAATGATGGCTGTTGGATGATCGACACTGGCAAAGGCATATTTATAGGCGGCAGCCACTTCGATGGCATCGCTTGGACGGAAAACAGAGAAGTCCGGAATCGTGCGAAGCATCGTCAATTGTTCAATCGGCTGATGCGTCGGACCATCTTCACCGACCGCGATGGAATCGTGGCTGAAAAGATAGACGGCCGGAACCTTTTCCATGGCCGCCATACGCATGGCGGGCTTCATGTAGTCGGAAAAGACGAAAAAGGATCCGACATAGGTTCTCAGTCCTCCATGAAGGAGGATGCCGTTTTGGATGCAGGCCATGGCAAATTCGCGGATGCCGTAATTGATGGTGCAGCCTTCACGGCATTCGGGAGCGAATGTCTTGAATTTCGTGACATTGGTCTTGACGCTGGATGCGACATCGGCCGAACCGCCGAAGAGATTGGGGACTTCGTCCGCAATCAGATTCAAAAAGGCATTCGACGTATTTCTCGTGGCATCCTTGAATCCGGGTTCATAATGGGGGGCATTGTCGAAAAGATAGGCGGAGATGTCGTTCTGCTCGAGACTCTTGAAGAGCTGATAGTCTTCTTTATGGGCCTGTTCATAGGCTTTCATTGCCGTTTCATATTCATCGTGGGCTTTTTTGCCACGCACGACAAAGGTTTCCTTGAAGGCAAGATAAGCTTCGGCTGGAACATCAAAGGCAGCAAATGGAACGCCATAGAATTCCTTGGTCTTGACAACTTCTTCCGGTGAGAAGGCTTTGCCATGGCTTTCCTGGCTTCCGGCAAGGGAGGAACCATAGCCGATGACGGTATGGCAGAGAATGAGCGTTGGTTTTTCCTTGGCTGTCTTTGCCAATGTGATGGCTTTGTCGATGGCTTCGAGATCATTTCCATTGCTGACTTCGAGAACGTTCCAATGGGCGGCTTCGAAACGGGCCTTGACATCTTCGTTTCCGGAATTGGCCAAAGGACCATCCAATGTACAGTCGTTTTTGTCATAGAGCAGGATGAGCTTGTTGAGCTTCTGGAATCCAGCGAGTGAAATGGCCTCTTGAGAGATGCCTTCTTCGAGACAGCCATCGCCACAGAGAACATATGTATAGTGGTTGACGAGTTTTTCCCCTTCTTTGTAGATGGCTTTTAAGTGGGCTTCGGCCATTGCCATACCGACAGCCTGGGCGATGCCCTGGCCTAAAGGACCGGCGCTGGCATCGATTCCAGGGGTATGTCCGACTTCCGGATGACCTGGGGTGAAGGAATCGAGCTGTCTGAATTCCTTGAGCTGGTCCATTGTGACTTTATAGCCACAGAGATGGAGAAGAGAATAGAGAAGTGCGGAGCCGTGTCCGGCAGACAATACAAAACGATCGCGATTGATCCAATTTGGATCATCGTTATCGGCAACAAGATGCCTTGTGAATAAAGTATAAAGAATCGGAGCGGCGCTCAGACACATTCCCGGATGACCGGAATTGGCCTTGGTAATGATATCCAAAGAAAGTCCACGTAAACTCGCGAGAGCAATCTTATCATATTTCATCGGTAGTTCTCCTTGATAACTTGTATATTCTATCAAATCTTTTCTTTGATTGATACATGAATTTTGGCCAGAAAAAAGGAGACAGAAAAGAAAAGCAGGTGACGAATCACCTGCATCTAAGATGAATTTTCATTTTCCCTATGGTCATAGGTGGATACCGCAACGGATCTTCGGGATTCCTATTCGAGATAGGCTTTCAACACCAGATCGGTTTATGAGTCTCCGTAACAAATGTGTCGGAAATGCGCATATATCCTAGACACCTTCATTATAAGAATGAAAGGGGGTCAATGCAATAGGCAAAAAGCGAAAACTATTTTGTCGGATAATTCTTCAGAAAGTCTCTTCCTTTGATGGTTTCGATTGTGCTTAGTGATGGAAAATTCTGCTGTCGTAGGGCTTCTGAAAGCACAATGGCAACCGAATTGGAGAGGTTCAATGAACGGGCGTTGATGGCCATGGGGATACGCATAGTCTGGCTATAGTGTTCCTTGAGCACTTCCTTTGGAATGCCGGTGGATTCTCTTCCGAACATGAAGAACATATCCTTTGAAGAAGATGAGAGGTCAAAGTCGCAATAGACCTTCTCCGAATAACGTGTGACATAATACCCTTCCATGTTTCCGTAACTCTGATAAAATTCATCAAGAGAGGAAAACATTGTGATTGGAAAACCGATGGCATAGTCCATACCGGCACGCTTCAGGTTATGGTCATTGAGATCGAACGTCAATGGACCGATGATGACAAGCTTGCTATCAAAAGCCATGCATGTTCGGATGATGTTTCCCACATTGGCTGGCTTCTCTGGCTGAAAAAGAACGATATGATTCATAAATTATCGAGTGATTGGCTGTGTAACCTTCTTTAGATATTCAAGAAGTTCTTTGTCTTCGATAAGAGGAGAAAGCGTGTCATAGACAAGTTTCTGATAATTGTTGAGCCAGGAGAGTTCTTCATCACTGAGCATGGAGACGATAATGCCTCTTTCATCATAGGGAGCATAGGTGATGGTTTCGAACTTATAGAAGATTCCATCTTCTGTTTCGAAAGCGGGAACAACAAGTAGATTGTTTTCCAAGCGGATGCCATGTCTATGCGCCTTGTAGACACCGGGTTCGATGGTGATGATATGGCCAGGGGTGAGTATGCCATCGTCATAGACTCCCTCCCGATGGTAGTATCTGAATCCGATCGGGCCTTCATGGACACAGGACATATAGCCCACGCCATGTCCGGTGCCGCATTTGTAGTCGAGTCCTTCCTTCCACATGATTTCACGTGCCATGATGTCGATTTCATGGCCGGAGCACCCTTTTTCAAAGATGGCTGTCGATAAGGAAATCTGGGATTTCAGGGTTTTCGTATAATCGATTTTCACTTCTTCGGAAACGTTTCTTCCAAAGAGGAAAGTTCTGGTCGTGTCCGTCGTTCCGCCATAGTACTGGCCTCCGGAATCGACCAAGAGCAATTGGTTGTCGGGCGTCATGGAAGCATGCTTTTCCTTTGTCGGTGCATAATGCATCATGGCTGCATTGTCATCGACAGCAGCGATGGTCTCGAACGAAAGATCGAAGCAGCGCTTCTGGCTTCTTCTCGCTTCATCGATATATTTTGCACAGACAAATTCGTCGAGATTTCCCTTTTCGATATTGTCATCGATAAATTTCATCAATTTCAAGACGGCTAAGCCATCGATAGCCTGAATCTCTTTCGTATTCTTTACTTCGACATCGCCTTTGATGGATTTCTGTCGAATCGTCGGATTGTTTTGGAAAACTTTGTTTTTCAAGAGGGCGCAGATTCGAGCGTTGGTATTCGATTTGTCGACTAAGGTCTTGACGGTGGATTTTTCTTTCAGATAATCATAGAAGGAATCATAGGGATGAATGATGATATCTTCTGGCATTCCTTCCTCTGGAAGTTTTTTCTCATCGATGAAAAGATGCGGAATCCGATCTTCGCCGATATAGAGATAGGAATAGAAAACGGGGGTGCAGGGAATATCATTTCCGCGGTAGCCCAAGATGTAGCTGATATCATCCAGTGTAGGAATGATAAGAGCTTTTGCCCCTTTCTTTTCGACTTCGTCCATGGCCATGTCGATTCTTTCTTTTCGAGTGGTCGAAAGAAGGGATTCATCGACCTTCCAGATTTTTCCATTGGGAAGGCTTGGAAGATCTTCGACCATAAAGCGGTAGGAGACTTGTCTGATCTTATGTTCCTCATCTAAATAGAATTTCTTCAGATCGCCATAGGAAAATAAGGAGGCGTCGAGGCCCAAAGGGTAGAGATTTTCCTTCTTGATGAATTCCCCGAGAGTGGGGACTCCGGCTTTTCCGGCATAGACGAGAATGCACGAAGTTCCTTCAAGTTCTCCCTCGGCTTCTGTCCAATATCTTCCATCCGTATAAAGATAGGATTTGTCTTGGGTCACTAAAAGAGTTCCGTCATTTCCCTTGAAGGAGCAAAAATAAAATCTTTCCTTTGTAAAGCGGGAAGCAGATTCTTCCGACATATGGGGATCGGTGGCCGGAATGATGTAGGCCATCAGTCCATCTTTTTTCATTCGTTTTTGAAGAGACTGAATTCTTTCATCAAAAATATTCATGGTATTTCCTCGTTTTAGTAGGCTCTGGCAAAATAGATGACGGTATCTGGATTTTCTTCTCCAGTGATGGTATCCGTGTTCTGGAACGGGCGCTGATCGAAAGGCATGACACGAGGTGTCGCATTGAGTTCCGCCTTGAGTTTTTCTTCGATCATGGTTTCATTCTTGGAACAGACCATCATCTTGGCAAAGCCTTTTCCATTCTGGATGACTTCCTTGACCTCTTCATAGTTATGACATTCATGGATGTGATCCTGAAGGAAAGCGTAGGCCTTCTGATACATGCTTGCCTGAATTTCTTCGAGGAAGGAAGGAAGTTTCTCTTCGATTTCGGAAATCGGCATTGTCGTCTTTGAAGAGTCGTATCTCTTGGTGAGGGTTGCGACATTGTTGGCCAGATCCTTTGGTCCGACTTCGATACGAAGCGGAACGCCCTTCATCTCATATTGTGAGAATTTCCATCCTGGTGTCTTGTTGCTGTCGTCAAGATAAACACGGACGCCGGCTTTCTTGAGTTTTTCTTCCATCTCACGGCAGGCTTTGAGAACGTTCGGATCGCTATCCATGCGAATCGGAATGATCACGACCTGCGTCGGAGCGATTCTTGGAGGCAAGACCAAACCTTCATTATCGCCATGAACCATGATGAGGGCACCTAAGAGACGGGTTGACACACCCCAAGAGATGTAATGTGGGTAATCCAATTTATTGTCTCTGCCCTGGAAACGGATATTGTAAGCCTTCGGAAAATCTGTTCCGAGATAATGGGATGTTCCGGATTGGAGAGCCTGGCCATCGGGCATCATGGCTTCGATGGTATAGGTATCCTTGGCGCCTGCAAATTTTTCGCTTGACGGTTTTCCGCCCATGACAAATGGAATCGCCAGCAATTCGCTTCCGATGCGGTTATATTCACGAAGGATGGTCAGAGTGAATTCACGCGCTTCATTTTCCGTCTCGAAAAGACAATGTCCTTCCTGCCAAAGGAATTCAGCACCGCGGAGGAATGGACGCGTTGTTTTTTCCCAGCGGACAACAGAACACCACTGATTGTATAAGACTGGAAGGTCATTATAGGAGTGGACAATATTCTTGAAATGGTCGCAGAAGAGCGTTTCGCTTGTTGGACGGACAACGAGTTCCTCGGCCAGGGCTTTGTTTCCACCTCTTGTGACGACAGCACATTCCGGTGCGAACCCTTCGACGAGTTCGGCTTCCTTCTTTAAAAGAGAGAAAGGAATCAGGCTGGGAAGATAGACGTTTCTCACGCCGAGAGCCTTGATTCTTTTATCAAAGTATTCCTTGATGTTCTCCCAAAGGGCGTATCCATCGGGACGATAAATGATGAATCCCTTGGTTGAGGCGTAATCCATCAATTCAGCTTTGACACAGACATCTGTATACCACTGGGTAAGATTTTCACTCTTCGAAGTGATGCTGGTAACTTTTTTTTGCGACATTTTAATTTTTTCTCCTCGTTTATTTGTTTAATTCTTTGGCACTAAGCTTCTTGATTCATCAAGAACCTTCTTGACTGTTTCCGGTGTGATTTCTTCAACGCGACTCGAAGGAAGTGCGATGGCATCGGACTGGAATATGGTTCCACCGTAATGGACGCCAAGTTCGACATCCTCGAGATCCTTCAGACCATAGTACACCATCGGAATGTGATAGTTTCCATAGGTCGCTTGGAAGTTTCTTAAGGTGGTCTTGCTTCGGTTGATGTCTTTCGATTGGCTTGTGAAAGTAGGCGGAATAAAGAAATAAGATAAGGTCCTCAGGATTCTTGTTCGGAGACTTGAGGATGGATTTTCCAGGATCAGACCAAACTTGTATCCGTATTTAGAATAGTCATGGAAGAGTTTGGCAATCGAATTGGAGTCTTCGCCGCTAGTGAGAAGATCTGTTTCTTCGATGGTGATGATCCAAGACACATTTGCCAAATGGCTTCTTTCGGCTGATTTGATGAACTCGCTGATCGAATTGTAGGGAAGACGTTTTGCGATTGTGATTTCTCTGTTCAGATTCTTCGTCATCAGTCCGACTTTTTGCATCATGTCATCAAATAGTTCGCCAGCGAGATTCATCTCTTTGGCAATCTGGACTGCGGTATAAAATGTATCGACGCTCGTTCCATAGGGCAAGCTTTTGAGTAGGTAGAATGGTATTTTTCCATCCGTGATGCCCAAGGCTGGAATGAAGTAATTTCGGAATGTCGAGTTCTTGACAACCATGCGGATTTCATCTTTCTGGGCCTTGGAAAGCTGATAGTTGGTGAAGAAGGTTTCATCATAGAAAAGAACCTTGTCCTTGGTGAGACCTTTGATGATGGCATTGGCCATCTTCATCGCCTGCTCTTTTCCCAAAGGGTAGTTTTTCTCATAATAGGCTCCATTGGAGATACCGATGGCGATGGCATATTTATCCCCGTTTTCGGTGTGATTGAGAAGCTGCTGAATCTGCGTATGGAGGGTTGTGGCAAAATCCATGGCAGAGATTTTCGAAATGGACGTTGTATCGATCATTGTTTCCTCATAGGGGGAAAGATAGATGATTTTTCTTTGCTTTCCGAGGAATTTTGCAAGGACAAGACGAACTTTCTTATTGATTTCTTCCATTTCATCATCGACAGCATCGATATTGGATTTATTATAGATTTTGAAGTAGAAGAGGGCGCCGATGGCATCATCTGAATGCTTTTCGACGAACTTCTGGGCTGTTTCGATGGTTGAGAGAATGAATTTCGTCGGCGTCTTGACCTTTTGCGTTCCGTTGCTCTTCAAGTTGAACGAATAGGTGTTCGGAAGAAGGTGGGAAACAAAATGAATGATATTCTTTTGACGATTGACGCTCGTCAATTCAAGCATGGTCGATGCAATCTTTCTCTTCTTGGAAAGAACGATATCTGCTTGGAGGTAATCTAAATGTGTTTCGTTATGAGCGATGTTTCTGAGCCAGTCTTCGACCAAATATTTATCCGATTTTGAGAATTGGGAGAAGAATTCGTCATACGTCAGTTCTTTTGTGTTGGATAGATTGGACTTGTCAAAACGATAAAATGTCTGCGTCGCATAATTGAAAGTAAACATTCGAACGTTGAAGTCGAGTTTTTCTTTTTTCTTTCGGTTTGAAAAAATCTTCTTGTCGAAAACAAAACAGACAAAGAAAAAAATCACAATGATAGAAGCGAACACAGAAAACCAGACGATGGCGGCAACTTTCGCAGGAAATGTTCTTTGTTGAGCTTCTGAGATGAGGAAATATGAAAATATTTTGTTAAACATAGTTTAAAATCGAGGAATATTATAATCTTTTATAGGCCATTAAGCAATTTCTACAATTGAACATTTCATGATTTCGAATTATAATAGTTTGGTATTTGAAATGAGGTAACTATATTTTATGGATGAAATCTATTCGAAATTGAAAGCAATGTTGTCCAAGCAGGTGAAAAAGAGAAGTTTTGATATTGATTCCTTGACTCCGGAAACGGATTTGGATTCCTTGGGGTTGGATTCCCTTGACAAAGCAGAACTCATCATCAACATCGAAGATGAATTCAATCTTCCGGAAGTCTCGCAGGATGAGATGATGGAAATCAAGACTGTCAAAGACGTGAAAGACTTGATTGAAAGAAAAAAACAATAAAATTTAAAATTAGGTATTGCAAAGCTCTGATTGATTTGGTATATTCTTATTCGCTGCCTGCTTAGCTCAGTCGGTAGAGCAACCGGCCGTTAACCGGTAGGTCGTAGGTTCGAGTCCTACAGCAGGCGCCATTCTCACTTGGCCTGGTGGAGAAGTGGTTAACTCACATCCCTTTCAAGGATGCATTCACGGGTTCAAACCCCGTCCAGGTCACCATTGTAAATTTACTGCCCGAAAGGGCAGTTTTCTTTTATATAAAAAGACAAGCAAAATTAATTGAAAACGTAAAATCCATAGCAACTCGAAAGGTCATTTCCTCGGCTGAAAACGATTCTTTTTTTGATAACCTTAGTCCGAGGTACAAAATATGAGAAAATTTTATACGGATTACGAATGCCTTGAGTTCGTCTGATTAAATGCTTGAGAAAAAATAGTTTACCAAAAAAGACACTTTGCCTTCTCGACAAAGTGCCTGGTTTTGTTATAGGAATTTCTGCTGAAAAACTATTCGTAGCAGTCTTCAAGGATTTTCAGGGTTTCTTCTTCGCTCAATGGATGAAATCCGGCTGAAAGCCCGTTCTGATAGGCACTTTTGGCTATGAGAGGCAGCATATCTTTTGTGGCAGACAATTCTTTGAGTGTGGTTGGAATTCCAATCTCTTTGATGAAGTCTTCCATTTTGTCGATTCCTTCGCTGATGATTTCATCTTCGGATTTGTTTTCGATTTTCACATTGAAGACATTTTTTGCGAATTTGACGAACTGTTCTTTTCCAAACTGACTTATATATTTATAGTAAGGATAGGAAATCACCGCTAATCCAAGACCGTGCGGACAATGTGTATAGGCTCCAAGCTGATGCTCGATGCCATGGACATTCCAGTCCTGCTTCTTTCCGAGGCCGACCATGGTGTTCAAGGCGAGCGTGGCTTCCCACATCAGATTGCTTCTTGCTTCATAATCACTCGGATTCTTGCTTGCCTTCTTTCCATGGTCGATGACAGCTCTCATCAGGCCTTCTAAAAGATAATCGGATGTGTTATCCCCATCGAAAGAAAAATATTGTTCCATCAGATGGGAAAACATATCGAAGATTCCGCTGACCATCTGATTGTAGGGGACAGTCAATGTATAGCTTGGGTCGAGTATAGAGAAGACAGGGTAATTGTATTCCCCATAGACTTTCCCGATTTTCAGTTTCTTTTCTTCATTGGTGATGACGGAACCGGAATTCATTTCGCTTCCTGTTCCGACCATGGTCAAAATCGTCCCAATCGGAGTGACAGGATGGGTCAGTTCTTCCTGCCTTTCGTAATACTTTCCCCATGGATCTTCTTCGTTTACGGCTGCGGCCATGGCCTTCGAGCAATCGATGACGCTGCCGCCGCCGACAGCGAGGATGAAATCGATTTTCTTTTCTTCGATGATTTTCTTTCCTTCCAACACGGATGAATAGCTTGGATTGGAATGGACATTAGCGACTTCGTAGACTTCCTTCTTTTCTTCTTTGAGAATCTTCATGACGGAATCATAGATTCCATTTTTCTTGATGGAGCCTGTTCCATAGACCAAAAGAATTCTTTTTCCGACTGCATCGAGTTCTTTCTTCAGATTGAGAATGCTCTCTTTTCCAAAATAGATCTTCGTCGGATTGTAGTATTCAAAATTTCCTTCCATAGTTTTTCTCCTTGATGGCACTATTATAGTGAAAAAGAAAGCGATACGGCAAGAAAAAGAAAGGGGTTAACTTGTATACAAGAAATATAATCGATATTTTAGTTAAAACGATAAATAGTTATGAAAAGCTTTCACGATGGATAATATAATTTTAACAAAAACACACAATTGTCAAAAGAACTTTTCTATCAGAAAAAATCATTTTGTTGCTTATAAAATGATACGTTTTTCCAAAGAATTTTGAAAACTTTTCACGTTTTTTTGATTGCATTTCCTTTTTTGCAATTGCGGATTTTCTCTTTCTGTCTTGAAGAGAAAAAAATTGATTGTTATATTTCTTGCGTTAAAAAGGGGGTCTCTTTATGCCTATTTCATTCGTTTTGGCTGATGATATCGGTTCAAAACTTGGCGTTGCTCTCTCGAGCACAGACTTGTGGACGAGCATTGCCAAAACAGTTATCTTCATTCTTCTCGGTTTCTTTTTCACGAAGAAGAAACTGCTGCCTGACAACACAGGAAAAATTTTGACGAAGTTCATCATGACGGTCTGCTTGCCTTGTCTTGCATTCACGTCCTTCATGTCCGACTTCACCGTGTCGGCTGGCATTGATGCCGTTCTGAATTTCGTATTGGGTTTTGTTTTCTATATCGGATTCATCTTTTTGGGGAAACTTCTGTTCCTTTGGGTGAAAGATAAGAAGAAACGTACGGTTCTGGCTGTCTTGTTTGCTTTCGGTTCGACCACATTCTTCGGCCTTCCGCTTGCGAGCGCCATCTATGGCAGTGCAGCAACGATCGACTTCAACATCATGAATGTTGCCTATCGTGTTTTCCTTTATTCCTATGCTTATATTGCGATTGCGAATCTCAAGGACGAAGATCAGGCTGCGGAAACCTTGGATGCGACGCCAAAGGAAAAGAAGTCGAAAACTTCGACAGTGGATATGCTCAAGAAGATCTTCCTCAATCCGATTGTTATTGCAACCTTTGCCGGTTTGATTCTCTGGGCATTAGGCGGCATTGAAGCTTTCCAGATTGTCCGTACGGATTGGCTCAGTCCGAAGGCTGGTGTCTCCTATGAAGCGGCCAAGAAGGTTGCCTTCTGGAGATTCGATGTCACATTGCCGTGGATTCATCAGACATTCAAGACGCTTGGCAATCTCTCTTCGACGGTCATTCTTTTTGCCATCGGCTGCACACTGGGTGGAACGAACATCAAGGATGCTGCCAGAGACAAATATGCCTGGGCCTGGGCCATTATCAAGGTTCTTGTCGCCCCGAGCATCGTCCTTGTCTTCTTAGTCTGCATGCAATTGATTGCCAACGCTTCTGGCTGGCTTGTCAATACGACGGGTAATTTGGCTGAAGGTGTTTCTGAAAGCGCGAGAAATGTTTCGCAGCTTGTCAGCGTGAATACGCTTGCCTCTTGTATCATCACATGGATGGTTCCCCCGGCAACCGTCGCCGTTGGCTATTGCATCAACTTCGATCAGGAAAAAGAGATGGCTTCACATATTTCCTTGATCGGTACCTTCGTGTCAGTCATTGGCATTGTCATTTGGGTCTTGATTATCACCGTATTGAACAATACAGGGCTCTTCTATGATCCAAGCTGGTTCGTCGCTTAATAATAAGGAGAATATTTGTTTATGAAAGGTAAAATGATCTGTTTTGGTGTCCGTGACTACGAAAAGCCGTATTTCGAGGAATTAGGCAAGAAATATGACTACGATTTGGTTCTCAGTTCCGTCTATATCAGCAATGAGACCTGGGAATTGGCCAAAGGCTATGAAATGGTCATGGTGAGAGGCAACTGCAATCTCGATGCAGCCCATCTCAAGCTTCTCAAGGAGAATGGCCTCAAGTATTATCTGACAAGAACGGCTGGATATAACCATGTCGATGTCGCTGCCTGTAAGGAGCTTGGCATTGAAACCGCCTATGTTCCATGCTATAGCCCGAATGCAATTTCTGAATTGGCGCTCTCCTTGGCGATGGCCCTTCTGAGAAATGTTGTCTATACTACGGATCTGACACACAATGGAAAATTCAAGGTTACCAATCAGATGTTCTCCCGTGAAGTCAGAGGCTGTACAGTCGGCATTATGGGATGCGGAAGAATCGGCTGCACGACAGCCAAACTCTTTGCCGGCCTTGGAAGCAAGGTCATCGGATATGATGTCTATGAATCGGACTATGCAAAAAGCATTCTGGAATTCAAGACCATCGATGAATTCGTAAAAGAGGCCGATATCATCATCTGCCATATGGCTTACATCAAGGGAAAGAATGACAATTTCATTTCCAGAGAGATGATTTCCAAGATGAAGAAGGATGCCATCATCGTCAATGTGGCCCGTGGCCAGGTCCTCGACACTCAGGCTGCCTTGGATGCCATCAAGGAAGGAAAGTTGGCTGGTCTTGGATTGGATGTTCTTCCGGATGAAGCGAAGCTCTTCAATCATGAATTTGATCCGAAACATATGGATACTCCAATCCATCAGGAAATCGTCGACCTCTATCCAAAGGTCTTGATTACTCCGCATATCGGTTCGGCTACGGATATGGCTCTAATCGATATGATCGAAGTCACTTTGAAGAATATGGATGAATATCTTGCCACTGGAAAATGCAAGAATTCACTCATTAAGTAAAAAAAGAAATAAAAAAAGAAGGGATTTGTCCGACAGTGAAGACAAATCCCTTCTTTTCATCTAGAATTCGATATCGAAGATTTCTTCGGCTTTCTGGCAATATTCTTTGATCAGATTGAAGGTTTTCGCCAAAGGAAACCCATCGACGAGAGTATGGGATACAGTGATGTTCAGTGTGACATGATAGCGATTGTCATTCTCTTGACGATATTTATCCCAACAGATTCTTGGCACGCTCAAAGAATTGTAATTCTTCGAAGGCGTGGGATGAGTCATTCCCTTGAGCGAGAGAATCGGAATGCAGGTTGTATAAAGCGTGTTTGGAATCTTGCAGATCGGAAACCGGTCGAGTTCATCACTCGGTGAAAGATGCTTGACTTCCTCGATGACATTCTTCATCTTCTTGTAGAAGGATGGAAAATCATAATCCATCTCGATTCCAGCATTCTGATAGATTCCTTGATCTGTCATGATGGTAAACGTCGGATGTATCGTATCGTAAAGATAGATTTTTCCATCGACTTCTCTCATTCTCATCTCATCGACCTGATCGACAGCCTTGAGAATGACAAAATAGAAATATTCGAAGAAGGAATGATGTCTTCTTTTAGAGATGGAAACAATCTTGTCTACGTCGATATCGACATCGAAGCCATAGGTAGGGTCCTCGAAAGTCCTAAAAAAGTAGTATTGGTTTCTTTTTGGATACGTCTTCAAATCGATTTCTTTTTTCATTTCGGATTCTCTCCTTTGTGTTATTGTAAAAAAAAGAAATTCTTATGAAAAGGAAAATTTTTCCTTTATAGAATCTTTGCAATTCTTAGACATTTTTAAGATTTTGAAAGCATTCTCTTTACGATTGAGTTGAAAATAGAAAGGGGACTCGATAAAATAGAAAGCGTTATGGAAACAAGCGAACTAATAAAAGCCGTTCTGTTGATTCTCGGTGCCTTGGGAGCATTTCTCGTCGGCATGGAACTTCTTCAGTCGGCAACAGAAAAACTTGCGACGACTGGCCTGAAGAAACTTTTCGCCAAGACGAGCAAGAATCCACTTGTCGGTTTAGGCATCGGAACCTTGGCCACGATGATCATGCAATCTTCAGGTGCCACCACTGTCATGGTAGTCGGCTTTGTGAATGCCGGTGTCATGAGTCTTGCCCAGGCAACCGCCTATATCATGGGTGCGAATATCGGTACCACGATTACCGCCCAGATTGTCGCTTTGGGAAATCTTCCCATATCCCAGGTCATGATTGCCCTGACTCTTGTTGGCGTGGCCATGAAGATGATTTTCAGCAAGAAAAAGCCGAAGGTTGCGGATATAGGTCTTCTTATCGTCGGTTTAGGCCTTCTTTTCCTCGGGTTGGAAGTCATGACGGGAAATATGAAGGAAATCATTCAGAATTCCTCTTTCTCGACATTCCTTTCGGAATTGAACAATCCATTCCTGTTGTTATTTATTGGCATTATCGCGACGGCCGCTGTGCAGTCCTCGAGTGCCATCACATCGATTATCATCGCTATGGCCTTGGCTGGAGCGACCATCGGATCGGGAGGCAATGCACCGCTCTTCCTTATTCTCGGTACGAATATCGGTTCGACCGCGACTGCCCTTCTTTCTGCCATCGGATCGACCACAAACGGAAAACGAGCCGCTGTCATCCACTTCCTCTTCAATGTGTTTGGCTCTATTCTCTTCTTTATTCTTCTTGTCCTGGTCCCAGAATTCAACGATGTGACATTCAACGCGTGGTTTAAAGACTCTCCGCAGACGAGCATTGCCATGTTCCATACATTCTTCAATGTCTGCTGTACAGTGATCTTCCTTCCGCTGACCAAATTCTTCGTTAAGCTTGCGACACTCATCATTCCTGAAAAAATCGATAAAAATACTGAAGGCGATGACGAACTTATCGACGAACGCTTCCTCAAGAATACGGGCATTGCCTATGCTCAGGCCATCAAATATTATCATCTCATCGCCAACAAGGCCTTGGGTGACTTGAATCTATCTATTGATGCATTTGTCGATCGAGATCTTTCCAAGAAAGAGGAAATCGATCGGATTCAGGATGAAGTTCTTCGTATGACAAGAAATCTTACGAGCTTTATCGTCAAGATTCAGTCTCTTGGTGTCACGGAGGAAGCCTATTCGAGGCTTTCGAAGATGCAGTTGGATATAGCCGACATTGTCCGTCTTACGGAAGTCGCCGACAACATCACAGGCTATACGGCCCATGAGGTGAATGAGAATCTCAATTTCTCCAAAATTGTCTATGAACAGCTCGCCACCATGAAGAAACTTCTCAATGAGCAGTTTGCCAATACAGAGATTATTGTGGAGAATCCTTCCTTGGAACTTCTCGAGAAGACAAGCAAGGTTGAGGACGAAATCGACAATCTGAGAACGAGCATGGTCCATTCACATATGGAAAGACTTTCCAAGGGAGAATGCCAGCCTCAGAATTCGAATATCTTTGTCAATCTGGTTGGAAATCTCGAACGTTGCGGTGACCATTTCAACTTCATCTGCGAACGTTCCTGCTCGACAATATCCCAGGCGACGAGCGCACACGCATAACCATGAAAACATATATCGTTTCGAACCCTTGTGTTTGAAGGATATATGTTTTTTTTCGTTATAAATAAAATTTTGGCAAATTTGTTTTCTGTCATCTTTCTTTGTTGTACAATAATAAAGTTTCAAGGAGGTTTTAATATTATGGAAGAAAAAAAGTTTTGTTCGCATTGCGGCGCCGAAATCGATGTCGACAGTTCATTCTGCCCAAAATGCGGAAGTCGTGTTGATGGCTATAAAGAGAATACGTCCTATGAGGGAGAATACCAGTCAAGCGCTTCTTCTAGGCCCTATGAGCAGCATGCCACACCAACTCAGTCCTCGAGCACGAATGAATTCAATACATTGACGCTCGTCATGGGTATTCTTGCTGTTGTTTTAGGCGGACTTCTTTTTGGCATACTGGGCATCGTCTTTTCCTCGAAGGCCGATAAGAATGATTCCAAGACCAAAGTCGGAAAAGTCCTTTCCATCATCGGCATTGCTTTCTGGGTTGTCGTTTTCTTGGTTTGGATCTTCATCCTCATCGTCGCTGCTTCTACCCCGAGTACGGCCTGCTTTCTCCCCTTTCTTTTCTAGCCTATGAAGAAGTGCCCAAATTGCAAGAAGGACATGGAGGATTCCTGCTCTTTCTGTCCCTATTGCGGAACTGACATGCAAAACAAGAAGACGGAGATGGATCAGTCTCTCCGCTGTCCCTATTGCCATGAAATCATACATAAAGAAGATGTGAGGTGCCCGCGTTGCGAGAAGAAATTGAAGTTTTCGGATAAGATGAACAAGGATGAGAAAAACGGATTGAACGAACTTCTTCTTGCCGGTCTTGGCATGGCGTTCTGTCTCATTCCATTTGTTTCCCTTTTGTTTTTGATTCTCTCCTGTGTCTTTTCCAGTCTGGATAAATCGCAGGGAAGGTACAAGAAGGATGCTTTCTTTTTCTCTATCATCGGCCTTGTCCTGACGACGGGAATCCTGATTCTGAATTTCTGCATTGTTCTTCAGAATGCAAGGCAGAATGTTTCGATGCTTTCTGTTCTGTTTGGTTTATTTTTCTAACAAAAGTGAAAAGAAAAAGGACTGCAATCATTGCAGTCCTTTTTTTGGATGAATTACTTCTGCCAAGACATATTGTTTCCGCCTTTGGGCAGGATGTAGCTTGGGTCTTTTTCGCTGACTTTCTTGATGAAGGCCGTATCTTCTAAATCGCCAGAGACGACTTTGATGTTGTTTTCATTTTCGAGATTGATCTTGAAGCGGAAAATCTTATCGCCTGAAAGTGTCTTCACCTTCTTGTCATTGACATACAGAGTGACTTCTTTCTGGTTGGAATAGACTTTGATGGTGGTCGAATTCTCCGTTCTGTTTACATATCTCTTTGAACAGATGTGGACAAAGGGTTCCTTGCTCCAGTATGCCTTATAGATATAGAAAGCATCCTTTTTGGTCTTTCTGTCGAATGTGACAAGGCCTTTGTGGTTGATTCCTTTTTCGCCGCCTTGGTTTCTTCCATCGCTTCCGAAATCGAACATGTTCCAGACATGGGTTGCCCAGATATAGTCTCTCTTTTCGAAGTCATGGAGCATTCTTTCATGATATAAAGCCTGATATTCTTCGGTATTGTCGAATCTCTTTGGTTTGGATGAATGAAGATTCGGCATGCCTTCCGCACCGTATTCGCTTAAGCCGATCGGGTGCTTTCTATAGAAGAGATGCCAGAAATCGAGAATCCAGCACGTCATCGGAGTGAAGGGGACATACCATCCCCAATAGAGATTGTAGCTGGCAAGGTCCGTGATGTGGGCAACCCTGTTGAAGACATTCATCATGGAGAAGCAGGCGATGGTCGTCAGTCTTGTCGGATCTTCCTTGTGGGCGAAATCATTCAGGACATGATGATCGTCCCGGCAGGCTTTTCCAAATTCCTTCCTGAACATCGTGATTTCATTCGAGATGCCATAGCAGATGATGCTTGGGTGGTTATAGCACTGATGGATCAATTCGGAAAGCTGGGATTTGGCATTTGCGTTTCCTTCCTTGAGATATTTGGAGATATAGGGAATCTCTGTCCAAACGACAAGGCCATTCTCGTCACAGAGGTCGTAGAAATATTGATCGTGCTGATAATGGGATAGACGGACTGTCGTGGCTCCGATTTCTTTTATGAGGGCCATATCCTCATCCATATCCTTCTTTGTGATGGCATTTCCGACCTGGGGACGATCCTGATGTCGTGCCACACCGCGAAGAGGATATTTCTTTCCATTAAGATAGAAACCATTCTTGCTATCGACACGGAAGAAACGGAATCCGATCTTCTGGCTTACTTCGTCAAGAAGAGTTCCGTCCTCCTGAATAAGTTCGCCTTTGACTGTATAGAGATAGGGATCATCCAAGCCGTTCCAGAGATGGATGTTCTCCAATTTGTTTTCTTTGTTTGGAACAAGGTCCGCAACTTTCTTTCCTTCCTTGTCGAGCAAGGAAAGTTGAATTCTGTCATTGGAGGTGGCGGAGCATTCCACAAGAAGGGTGGAATTTGTGCCATCGGTCTTTGGTGTGCATTTCAGCGCTGGCGAGCAATCCTCATGGAAACAGAAGTGATTCTTGTTGAGAAGAAGAAGCGAGACATCGCGATAGATGCCGCCATAGAAAGTGAAATCCGCAGCATCCGGATAGATGTTCGGATAGGCCTTGTTGTCCACTTTGACGATGAGTTCGTTTTCTTCTTTCAAGAAAGAGGTGATTTCAAAGAGAAAACGGGAATAGCCGCCTTCATGATGATAGGCTTTTTCACCGTTGATGAAGACATCGCAGAGCGAATTGACGCCGTCAAACTGAAGGAAACAGACCTCGTCTTCCTTCATGTCAGGCCTTGTGAAATGTTTCGTATAGGTCGTGATGGTTCTCAGATAGTCGTTCCCGCCGTCCTGTCCGTCTTTTCCGTTCCAGGAATGGGGGAGATGGATGTTTTCATGAGATCCTTCCTTGATGGAAAAATCCCAGTCCTGATTGAGCAATACTTGTTTTCTCATTCTTGTTTTCCTCTTTTCCTTTTTGATATGGCTTTCATTCCGTCTTCCAATGTGGAAGAATTCAAGAGTCCTCCATATTTTAAGAGATTGAGAAAGCGCTTAAAATTGCAAATATAACTATCATCGATTGCAATTCTTTTTTATTTCAAGTTGTCTTCCCTATCCTGGGAGGGTGTTTTCCCAATCACAGAGAGATAATCCCGGTAGAAGGTCGAATAATTTCCAAAATGATATTTCTTGCAGATATCGACAGGGTTCTTTCCGGATAGTATTTCCTCCCGTGCAGCAAGTATTTTTTTTGAGCGGATATATTTCATCAATGGAACATGCATTTTTCTTTTGAACAGGGCTCGGATATAGGGAATCGACAATCCGACTTCTTTTTCGATGGCCTCGAAAGTGATGTCTTCTGTCAGATGGAATTTTATATAGCGAATGATATGCCCGACGACCTGATTGGAGGAAGAGATTTCGTTTTTGCCAAGCTGACTTGCCTTTTTTAAATAGAGAAGAAGTTCCCAGATCTTGCATTTGCACATGTAATACATATCCATTTCATCAAACGAACGGGAATCATAGTCCAACTGCTTGATGATAGAGACAAAATAATCGTTTTTTGTATAGAAAGTCAGACAATCATCAAGCGAGGAAACAAATCGCTCGGAGAGCACCGATTTGGAAAATTTGAGGACATAGCGTTCATAGTTCGCCTCTTTGTCTTTTGCTGAAAGGGTGTGAAATTGATTTGGCTTGATGAAGACGATTTCACCAGGGGAAAGAGTTTTTTTTTCGTTTTCGACAGAAATGCTGCATTCTCCTTTCACGAAAAGAAAAATCTCATAGAATTCATGACGATGATTCATAGGAAAATCTTCTTCAGAAAAGCTGTTCTCGCGATGATAGATATGTAAGTCCGAAGTCTTGATTTCAAACATGTTTTCTCCTTCTCGTTGTTATCTTTTATGATTGTAAGCCCTATGATAGTGAAAAAGAACTGTTTTATCAGAAAATGTCAAAAATAGAGCAATTCAAGCCATTCTCTAGGAAACCCCTTTCTTTTCTTCTATAATTCTTTCGAACGAAAATTTGGGAGGTTTTTTTATGTTATTTAACAACGACTGGACTTTCTATAAGCAGGGAAAAGAAGAAGAGAAAAAAATCATTTCTCTTCCCTATGATGCCATGCTCTCCGAAAAAAGGGATATTGCAAATCCGGGCGGAGCCAATATTTCCTATTTTGAGGGTGGAACCTATATTTTCGAAAAAGATTTCGATGTTTCTCTCAAGGAAGGAGAAAAAATCTATTTCGAATTCGAAGGTGTTTATATGTGGGCGAGAATCTATATCAATGGAAAAGAGGCAGCCTATCGTCCGTATGGCTATTCCGATTTCATTTTCGATGCCACCGATTTCGTTGTCGATGGAAAAAATCACATCAAAGTTGTTGCGGATAATTCCAGCCAACCGAATTCGCGATGGTATACCGGATCGGGTATCTATCGTCCAGTTCATCTTTTTGTTCTTCCAAGAGTCCATATTCTTCCCCGTTCCTTTAAGATCAAGACTTTATCCCATGAGACAGGAACAATTCTTGTCCGTTCGGATTTTTCTTATCCGACGAATGGAAAAATCGAAATCCTCGATGCAAAGGGTGACATTATCTATTCGAATTCATTCGAAAAGACCTCCTCTCTAAGCATGGAAATCACAATTAAAGATTTCCATCTTTGGGATGTGGAAACACCCTATCTTTATAAGGCGCGGATCACTTTGGACGAAGATAAGGCGGAAGAAAGCTTCGGTATCCGTACAATCGCTCTCGATAAGGAGAAAGGTTTCCTCATCAATGGGAAAAGAGAGATTCTCTATGGTGCGTGCATTCATCATGACAACGGTCTTTTAGGCGCTGTGGACGATGATTTCTCCAATGAAAGAAAAGTCCGCATCATGAAAGAGGCGGGATACAATGCTATCCGTTCTGCCCATAATCCGATGTCGAGATCCCTTCTCTCGGCGTGTGATCGAATCGGCATGCTCGTCATGGATGAATACGCCGATTGCTGGTATATCCATAAGACAAAATATGATTATGCTTCCTTTGCCCTGAATTGGTATGAGAAAGACCTCAAAGATATGGTCGACAAGGATTACAATCATCCTTGTGTCGTCCTTTATTCGGAAGGAAACGAGGTGGCGGAGACAAGCCAGCAGAAGGGAATCGACTTTGTCGAAACGATGACGAAATATCTTCATTCTCTCGATGACACTCGTCCGGTGAGCTGTGGCGTGAATATCTTCTTCAATGCACTCTTCAGCTGGGGTTTTGGTGTCTATTCGGATAAGAAAGCGGAAAAGGACTCTAAGAAGAAGCCGACACAGAAAAAGAAGACGGTCGGCTCTGAATTCTTCAATAAGTTGGCCGGTGTCCTTGGTGCAGGTTTCATGAAAACCGGTGCCACACTTCCGCAGTCAGATCGAAAGACGAGAGATGCTTTTGCCAAACTCGATGTCGCAGGATACAACTATGGCATCAAACGCTACAAGCACGATATCAAAAAATATCCAAATCGCTTCATCTTGGGAAGTGAGACATTCTGTGCCGACAGCGGAAAGTTTTATGAGCTTTCCAAGAAATATCCTCGCATCATCGGTGATTTCGTTTGGGCCGGATGGGACTATATCGGGGAAGCTGGAATCGGAAGTTGGGTTGCCTGTGAAAGCCCTGAAATCTATGATGACAAGGCTGGATGGCTTCTTGCAGGAAGCGGGCGTATCGATATCTTGGGCAATGAATGTGCCGAGATGAAATATACCAGGACTGCCTTCCGCAAGGAAATCATCTCGATGGCTTGCGTATCTCCAAAAGATCACGCACTTGGCCATTCTCCGTCCAGTTGGAAACTCTCCTGGGCCCACTATACCTATGACTATCCAGGATGCGAAGGCCAGAAGACGCTCGTGGAAGTCTATTCCCAGGCGGATCTTGTCGAACTCTATTTGAATGACAAACTGATTGGAAAACGAAAAAAGAAGAATGCCGATGGCCTTTATATCTTCAAGATCAAATATCAGCCAGGTCAACTGATGGCCATTGCGAAGCAAAAGGATGGCAAGGAACTTGGCCGCTGCTTCCTTTCCTCCTCGAAGGATGAGACCTGCTTCCGACTTCTTCCGGAGAATGCAAAGCTCAATTCGAATCGTGATCTTGCCTATGTTCGTCTTTGGTTCACCGATAGCAATGGCGTTGCCAAACGTCTTGCCAATGATGAAATCGAAATCGTCTCCATTGAGAATGGAAAACTTCTTGGCTTAGGTAATGCCTGTCCCTATTACAAAGGAAGCTATCTTGATTCCAAGACGAAAGCCTATTATGGAAAAGCTCTTGCCATCATCAAGCCGACCATCAAGGAAGGCGAGATGGTCATCACGGCGAAGACGAAATATGGCACTTCGACATGCAAGATTCAGATCTTCGACGGGGAAATCAAGGAGGATTTCCATATCTGATCGATTCGATCGAGATTGATTTTTGTTTAAATGGTGTCTGCGTCGTATTAAACGATTCCTAACCTTTCTCCTCCCTGACACTGATAAAAAGTCGGGGGGGGTAATAATTTGTTACACCTTTTCTAGGTCTTGGTTTATCAGCCGAGGCCTTTTTTGGCCTTGAGAAAGGACAACGAATTTATGAAGGAAAATGAATTTGTGGAAGAGCCATTTACACTTGAAGAAAAAATGGGTAAGGTTCCCTTTGTTTTGGTGTGGAAAAAAATCTTGTGCAGAAAACGCAAGTGGCGATTCCTGTCATCGTCACATATGGAATGTATCCTACAACACATGTGAATGATTTGGATTTGATTAAACGTCTCGAGAAGTATGCTTTTATTGACGACACAGGATGGTACTTCCTGGACGGCGAATATTATGCAAAGAAAATAGTTGATCCAAATGAATTGGCTTCTGTTTTATCTGCGAACAAGAATATAAAAGTAGTGGATCCTCGTGAATATTCCTTTATATTCAGTGATGGAACTAAAATTGCATCAAAGACAGATTGTTGGTTTAAATGCGAACCGATTCGGTGGAATGTTCTTGAAGATAAATTACATTTTGTCTCCAAGAATGGATCAATGCGTTTGATGGACGAACCACGATATTTAGTTTCTACAATGATCATGGATGCACATCGATTTAACGAAAGATATGATGGAAAAAATCAAAAAGGATTCTTTGCCAATAACTATTCTAATTCTGAGATTCGTTCCTGGTTGAATGATGTATTTTATAAGAAGTCCTTTGGATTGTCTGATAGATCTTTTATTCTAAACACACGCGTTGAAAATGGCGCTTGGACTACATCTTCGAGTACAAATCGATATGCATGTGCCGACACCCATGATAATATTTATTTACCAAGTTATAAGGACTATACAGAAAATATAGTCGATTATCCAAATAAGGCAAAAAGATATTGTAAAGTCACGGATTGGGCAAAGGGGAATTATTCAAATTGCGATAGAAGTGGAATCTATGAGGAAAACGGATGGTATTTGACCCGCTCACCAAATGATCTCTATCTGGATTTATCCTATTTTGTCGATTTTGTTTCGAGTGATGGATTGTTAGATTATTATTATTTTGTGGATTATGAAGGCTTCGGTGTGAGGCCTGCAATCACGATAACATTGCCTTGGTCTAAATAGAAACTGATAAATAGAATGGGTATACTGATAAAAGTTATCCATTCTTTTTTTTCATCCTAATTTTTGTCGAAAAATCATCACTTCTGGTGAATAATTGAAGGGAATATACCCTATGGGGTATAAAGTGCATGAAAAATCTGCAAATTATACCTCAAAAGGTATATTTTCTCTTGCTACTATAGAAATCTCTAAATTTATTCACATCTTGAATGAATCATTTCTGAAGGAAGACGTAAAGAGTCGGTTTATCCGTCTTGTTTCCTTGCGTATGTCTCTTTTTGAAAAATGATTTCTTCTTATAGAATCCTTAGACTCATTCGAATTTTCTAAAAAGACAATTCATGACGATTTCAGTGATTTCGTCGTTGCTTTTCGTATAACCATCCTGAATCCATTTGGCAATGATACTTATCAGCCCATAAGTATAGAATTGGAAGACATAATCTTCATCATCTGCTTTTATATTTGCCAGGTCCATCAGCTTGTAGCTGTCTTTTTTTAATTGTAGGAAGAGAATGTCTGAACTATTGATTATCTGTGTTTTAAACATGGCTTTGTAGTAGATATCATTTTCTTTTACGAAATCCAAAAAGAGTGGAAAGAAAGATTCGAAGTCGTATTTTTCCATAGGAACACTTGAATAAAAAGTATGAAATCTAGATTCATATCTTTCGATTGTTTTTTCTCTGACTTGCCATAAGCCTTCGAAATTCGAATAGAAAGTCGAGCGGCTGATTTTCATTGTATTGCAGAAATCGGAGATAGAAGATTCATTCTTTTTCTTCAGCAAGATATAGTTTAGATATGCATCGAGAATTTTTTCCTTGGCTTTGCTTTCCTTCATAAATGGACATTTTCCTTATATATTGTACTTTAATGTGAATATGTTAATCTTTATAATTCAATAACACAAGGAGATTTATGTTATATGAAGAAATTTCTATTATCTTTGATTGTTTTGTCTATGTTTCCCGTTGTAAAAACGTCGAATTTTTACAATGGCACTCAATCTGTATCATCTGTTTGTATAATAAACAAAAGATATGCCCAAAACTCATCTGACGATACACCCTATTTTCAACCGGATGAAAACGGCAATGTTACGATTATTGACGATGATGGAGAAGAAATCACCTTCAATGTGGTAGATGAATTGAATAAGGAACTTGAGTATTACAAAGAGCGATGGGAAAGTGAACCTGAAAGAAGAGAACAGATTGCATGTTTGATTGATGCCCTTTCGAAAGACATTGAAACATATCGTGGATATCTGACGACATTATATGGGGCAGCCACCTCGAATGAAGTACAGACAGTCAGTGAATATGATTACCTCAACGGATATGCATATGACGTTATTGCTGCCATAGGCTTTTTTGCTTTTTCTGGCTACAGGCTTTCCTGTGAATTGCTGGCAAAGGCTTTTTGGCCGACGACTGATAGTGCGGAAGAATATACTCCTCTGCATTCGGATATTATCTATTCATCGAAGATTCTATGGGATTGTTATGAAAGCGGATTGGGAGGTGGCAGTTTAGATTTCAATTTACACGAAGAAACTCCGTTTGGATCATTGAATTCAAATGAAAAAGATCTCGCTTTCTCTTTGGGTAACGTCTCGTTCTCAAGAAAAGGAAATCTTTATTCTTTCAGTGACACGTATGATTTCGATATGAAATCTCCGAGTGATAGCCTGTTGAATAAACTTTTCACTTCCTGTGTGAACGTAATATACACAGCTCAAGAACTCGGAATCATCAAGAATTATCCTATTCGTTTTGATATCGATTTATCAAAATGCCTTAAAACAGACATTCAAAATGAAAAAGATTCTTATGTATTGACCGTCACGAACATTTCCGAGGAAACGATTCAGCTGATTTATAATTCTAAAATGAGCTTCGAGTCCGATGCAATGCTATGGAAGAATTTGAACAATATAAAATACATTCCTTATGCTTTATCTCCACGTGAATCTTGCAAGATTGTGATTTCTAAGAATCTTCTAGCAACGACGCTGGCTCTGTCTTATGTGACAAGAGAGAAAAGATATGTTACCTATATCAATGAATTGGATAAGCAAGACCACAAGCAAATCAGATTTCATGAAATGGAATATAACACCTATGAATGTGAAAATCTTAGCTTTTCTTTTCTTGGGGTGAATGACTCGAAATATATCTTGAAAGTGAAAAATGGTTCATCCATAGCGAAAACTATCACCTATTCTGAAATGATGGCAGCAAAAAATGATTGTGTGGATTCCTTATCTTCCTTGCAGACATCATTGAATTCGAATGGAGAATGCTATCTTGAAATCGAAAGAAATGGGGCGAATAAATATATTCAACTGAAGGTTGCGGATTTAAAAACAGAAAAGCATTTCGAAGTGTTTGTTTCGAAAACGAATGGTGAAACAGAATTGGATGTTTATTGCAAGAAGGAAACACCCGTCTATACATATTTGAGTTTAAGCAATAAAAATAAGAAGGATGGAAAATGGTCGATCGATATCTATAATCCATATGATACTTCGATCGAAGTCGAATATAATACAAAAATGTGTTTTGAAGCGGATGCGAAAAACTGGACGAAATTAAATGACGTTGCTTCTGTTTCTTGTGCACCAAAATCTTGGACAAATGTATTGATATCAACGAATTTCTTTGCGACAACAATCGCTCTCAGCTATTGTTCTGAAGGGAAACGAATCATCAGCTATGCAAACGAATTAACGACATCGGGCGGCATGAAGGTGATGTATAATGTTATAGGATAAAACTTGATATGAATCGCATATTAAAAAAGATATTGATTGCTGGAGTGATTCTCGTAACTGCAGCTGCCATTGTCGGTGGACGTGTCGGATCTGTGATTTTGGTTAACTATGTGGCAAATAAACAATATCGTGAGTTTAATACATTCGATATTGAGAAGAATGGCTTGCTGATGATTGCAGCGTATGATAATGGTAGTAAAGAAACGCGTTCTTTCTGTATCAACAAAGAAATGAATAAACAAATGACGATTGCTGACTTTGAAAGCGATCCTTTTACTGCCTATAAAATTGAGTCCTTCTTTTCGGAAAGAAGGTTCTTAGATGATGATGGCAATGAAATAAAGAACGATGAGATCAATTCCTTTTTCCTTCAGAAGGCAGAGGAGTTGAAGTACAAATTCAATTTGATTGTTTATGAGACTCGGAATGGCTATTTGTTTTCCTATGAATCAGATGGGCATGGGTTTTCATCCATATTTCATCTTGGTTTCTATAATGACGAAATGAAATCCATATCCTGGATTGGTCGTTATACCGGATCAAAAGTGATCAAACTGAAAATACTCTCGGATCTGAATCAGGCTTTCTGATTTTGTTGATGGCTTATTTTGTATTCTTAATCGATGAGAAAAAAAGACAAAGAGAATTGTGATGAATCTGATAATCGAAAAGAATCCGATTCCAAAGGAAATAGCTAATGTCAATGACTTGGAACTTCTAACGATTCTGCTTCCTTATGAACAGAAGATCTTGTAAGAAGAACCTCAAATTAAATAGGCTGAATGGTTAGGACCGATTAAGGAGGAGTGGACAGGACGACTTTCCTTTTTGAAGCGTGAACAAAAACACTACAGAATATTGGATTTAATAAGTTTAGATAAATAAAAGGAGCATTTTATGAAAAAAAAGAAGTTTGATGATTATGATGATACTTTGTCTTAGCCTTACCGGTTGTCGAAGACGAGGAACTTTAGCTGCATCAGAAAAGACGAGTCAAGATAACGTTATGACGACTGAGAATGAAAAGACAACTTCATCAAAAGAGAGTTATACGTATCGCCTTGATCCTGGACAAGGAAAATGTGATATCGAATCTATACAGCTTCGATATGGAAATCCTTATACTCTCCCGACGCCGACATTCACGGATAATGGCATTCTCAATTATGGTTTTGAAGGATGGTATTTAGGGAACACGTTGATACCCCAATCTGGAGAAAAATGGATATATTCGAACAAAGATGGAACGCTCTTTGCCCATTATTCTTCGGAATATGCAACGGTCACTTATGGTCTTTATCCACAAACACATGTTTCAGATGCATCTCTTCTATCAGTTCTTGATACCCGAACGGCAGATGAAAAGAATGGCTGGCTTCTTTATGAAGGTTCCTATTACTTTAAGAAGATATCTTCTCCTCTTGGGACGAATTATACCTTTCGTGATGGAACTGCAATCATTAGTGGAGCAAACGATTGGTTCAAGTGTGAACCGATTCAATGGAAGATTCTCTCTTCTGACAATGGAACCTATTTTCTTGTCTCGACAGTCCTATTGGATGCGCATCGATTTAATGAGAATTATAGTGGAAAGAACGCTGAAGGGTATTATGCCAACAACGACAAGAATTCGGAAATCCGTTTCTGGCTGAACAATGATTTCTATAATACAGCATTCTTTCTTGATTCTTCCTATATCCAGACAACGGAAGTCGATAACAGTGCTGCGGTAACGCCTTCATCCAATGATGGCACTTATGTCTGTGAGAATACATATGACAAGATTTATCTTCTCAGTGAGCAGGACTTGAGAAACACATCCTATTTCCCTGATTTCTATCTTTCAAGTTATTGCAAGCCAACAGATTGTGCAAAGGCGAATGGTGCCCGTTTCTACAATGAGGATGCTTCCCGATGCTATTATGGAAACGTCAGTTATTGGACACGTTCCCCGATTACTGGGGATGGCTCTGCGACGATCAAATATTATGATGGGAATGGTTATCCTTGCGATGTGGATCATTCGATTTGTGTTCGTCCTGCTATGACGATCAGGATATCGAAATGATCAATCTTATAAGATCGTATACAAAAATTTTATGTGTAATTTCATGAGGGGATCGATGAATCTTTTCCTGAAAGAAAGGATATGAAAGGAAAATTGAGGCTATGACTCGATTTGTGTGAGAATGAAAGACAGATTAAAAAAGATATTGATCAATGGTGCAATCGTCGGAATTGCAGCCCTCATCATCGGTGGGCTTGTCGGAACGGGGATATTGATTAGCCATATAGCAGAAAAACAAAATAATGATTCGAATACATTCGATGTCGAGAAGGATGGATTGCTGATGATTGGGGCTGATGATCCTGTGAATAAAACGATCCGTTATTCCTGCCTCAACAAGGATAAGAATAAAATGATGACGGTCGATGACTTTGAAAGCGATGCCTTTACTGCCTATAAATTGCGATACCTCAATTCTGGAAACAAATTCTTGGATGATGAAGAAAATGCCATCAAGGATGATGAAATGCATTCTTATTTCCTTCAGAAGGCAGAAGAATTTAAAGGCAAATTCAATTTTGTTGTCTATGAAGTTGGAAACGATTATTTATTTTCCTATGAATTGGATTACCGTCCCGGAGCTTATAACGGATTCAATCTGACTTTCTATAATGCGGAAAAAAAGTCCTTATCCTTGATTCGAAACTATATCGGAAAAGAAGTCGTCAAACTGAAAATCCTCTCGGATCTGAATCAGGCCTTCTGATGATTCATCCGTTTAGGCATTCTGTCTTGAAAATCCCTTTTTCATTTTGTATTTTAAGTCGAAAAAAAGAAATGACAAGAAGAATGATGATGAGTCTGAAAATCGAAAAGAATCCGATTTCGGATGATTTCTTTTATGTCAACGACTTTGAACTTACAACAGTTATGCTTCCTTAAGAACAAAAAGGGTCTTGACTGGAAAAAAGAAGAAGGAAGGAGACGTACTTTCAGATGACAATATTCGAATCTATGTTCCGCTCGATCTGAATTCTGAGTTGATCATGCATGGAT
Source organism: bacterium (assembly GCA_963612025.1). GTDB lineage: Bacteria > Bacillota_I > Bacilli_A > RFN20 > CAG-288 > Enterosoma. Next base: position 6,671 of record CAVDUB010000015.1, on the reverse strand, counting down.
TGAAAAAGAAAATATCGAAAACAAAACCAAGAATACACATAGCAAGCATGCAAAAGAGTTGGCTGAGAAAATCATACAATACCTTCTTTGTCATGTGGGACAGGCTGAATGTTTTCCCTACGATGAGGTGGAAGAGTAGATAAATAAGTTTTCACTTTGATTTTCTTATATTTTCATAGAAAAAAGAGGGCTTTAAGCCCTCCTTTCTTTTGGATGTGATTATGCTTCGACTTTTTTGACGTTTTCCTTTTTCTTTCTGGCGAAGAATGAAGCGATGGCAAAGAGGACGAAGCTGACAAAATAGAAACTGACACCGACAATGGTTGCTCCTGCAGCCTCGATCTGCTTCTGCGGATGATTGACCGGAATCATCATCTCTCCGACAACCTCCTCCTTGTCTAAGACAAAGAAGACAAACGAGAGAATGATCATCGCGGCAAGGGCAAAGAAGAGAATCGTCTCGTATTTTTCGATTTTCTCCTCGAAGAGGACAAGCAGGATCGTACCGATGATATAGAAAATGGAAAGAAGAAGGATTCCGATATGTGGTGCGTTGCCGACAAAATAGCCGGTGGTTGCCACAACAAGATAGATGATGAGTCCGACAATGGCGAAAATATCTGAGGCGAGAAGAAGGATGTTTCGTAGAGTCAGTTTTTGCATGATTTTTTCTTTCATTTTTTAGATCTCCTTCTTTTTGTAGAACGTGAAGAAGCCGGTGGCGAGAGCAAATCCGCCTGTCAAGACGCTCGAGGCGATGATGGCCACGGTATAGGCTGTTCTCCATGGGGTATTGAGTCTGACAACATAGGCGCGATAGTTGGAATTGACACCATTCAATGCATTGGAATTGGCCAAGGAATAGAGGATATACTTGATATTCTGATGGATGGCTTTGGCCATGGAAAGATCTTTGGTGAGAGTCTCTGCGTTCCAATAGCTGACGGAAGGCGCGCCGAATCCGCAGAAGGCGACCGTGCCGGCAAGGATGGATTCTTTTGGTGCGGCTTTGAGATTCACGCCGGTGAAATCGGTCACCGAATAGCCGGTGAATCCCCACTCATCTCTTATGATCGTCTGCTGGACAGCGTAGTTGGCACTGCTGGCAACGGCACCGATTCGATTGTAGGACGTCATGATGCCTAATGCACCCTTCGTATACGTGTCTTTCTTGGTTTCGTCTTTTGTAAAGCTGGCAGGTTTTCCCTTGGCAGTGATCATGCAGTTGAGATTTCTTAATTCGAGTTCTCTCGCTTTCTGTTCGTTTTCGAATACGGCGATTCCAGAACGATTGGTTTCCTGATCGTTGAAGGCCGGATGCTTGATGTTGACAAGACAGCCTTTCTCCTGTGCTCCCTGTACAACGGCAGAACCGATGTAACCGGAAAGAATCGGATCTTCTGAATAATATTCTCCTCCTCTTCCATTGTATCCATGTCGATGGAGGTTGGCTCCAGGGCCGATGATAATGGGAAGGTTAAGAATCAAAGAGGTTTCTCCGATGATGATTTCACCATTCTCATAGGCTAATTCCTTGTTGAACGAATAGGCAAGGTTCTGTGGAGATGGGGCAGTTCTGGTGCCTAAATAGCTGTCATTGACTTTGGAAGCCGATTCAGCATCTTCGTATTTCTGTCCTTGATAGGTTCCTTCGTTGAAGTAGTGTGTATCCGATCCTCCAGGGCCGTCATCGGCATTGTTTCCGCTATAGCCGACCGAGTCGATTTTTTGGATGTGATGGAAGGCATTGCTGGCAAAATCGAGGAATTCGTCGACCGTGACTTTGTTTGCCAATTCCTCAAGTCTTTCATCATCAAAGGAACAGCCTTTGAGATCCGTAAGGGTGAGAGTTGAGGTGGTGTCTCCGAATTTCACTTCCGAGGTATCTTCGTCGGTCTTCAGTTCGATGAAATCATTCTTGAGAAGAGTCTTGAGTCTTCCTTCTGCCGACAGGCCTTCATATTTCTTTGGGAAGGTATTCAGCCAATCGTTTCTGGAAAAATAGGTGACGGTATCTTTCATGAAACTATTGAGATCCATGGAATAATCACCATCGGAAAGCTGGTTGGTGATTTCTTTTCCTGTTTCTGAATAACGGAAGGTCTCACGATCGAAATCTGACCATTCCCATGTATAGGCAAGTTCTTTGTTTCCGTTTTCATCAAGGCCGTCCTGTGTTGTCTTGTTCTGCTTGGCAAGGATGTTGTTCATCGCCGAGTGGACATCATCGCCGAGGGCAATCGTGTAGGTTCCATTGTCCAAGATCCAGGTCTTTGCATTGGTGTAGTCATAGGAAGCAAGATTCATCAGATCGATATTCATCTCGATCGTCTCCGTCTCATTTGGAGCAAGTTCTTTCGTCTTTTCGAAATCAATCAACTGGATTGATGATTTTTCGACGTTGTTCTGTTTGTCGTATTCTGTATAGGGAGACTGGGCATAGACCTGAACGGATTTCTTTCCCTTGACGTTTCCTGTGTTGGTGACGCTGACTCTGACTGTCGCTTTTTTCTTGTCGCCGCTGATTTTCACTTCTTCGAGTTTTTCTTCAAAAGTGGTATAGCTAAGTCCATAGCCGAATGGATAGGTCACCTCGTTTTCATAGGACCATGTGCCATCCACCTTCGAAATCGTGGAATCGGCATTTGTGTATTGCCCGGCCTTGGCTGTGGAGGCGTTATGGACACCGTTGATGATGTCATTGTATCTTGTCTCGTAATAGCGGTATCCCTGATAGATTCCCTCAGCTTCGACGAGGTAGGAATTGACGTTTTCGGCATCCGCAAAATCACCCTTGTTTGCCCAAGGAATGTCTCCATAGCTCTGCATGGCTGGATTTGCCTGATTGTTTGCAATATAGACATCGCCAAGACTTGCGCTGGGCGAGGTGGTTCCGTTTAGGACATTGGCAAGAGCTGTGAAACCATAGGCTCCGGGGTAGCCAATCCACATGATGGCAGAAATCTTCTCATCGTTCTTGAGCTCTTCAATCTCCATCTGGGTGACAGAATTGATTAAGACGATGACTTTGTCGAAATTGTCTTCAGCTTCCTTGATGATGGCTCTTTCCTTATCGGAGAGGGACATGATGTTTCCAGTTGTGCATTCTGGATTGTTGGCAAGCTCGTATTCCTTGGATTCTCCGCCGGGTCTTCCAAGAACGACGATGGCTGCATCGTGATAGGAAGAATAATCCTTCTTGTAGTCGGGGTTTATTTTCGCCAGATCGCTTGGTGAAAGCTCCGGAACGGAATCGGTGATTGTCACCTCAGTGTATTCCGGAGGAATGGCGCCATAACTGGCGGGTCCCCATGTTTTATCCTTGAAGTAGGTCTCATAGGTGCTGAGCATGCTCGGATTCAGTTCGAATCCGCTGTTTTTCAAGGCTTCATAAATGCGATTCCCATTGTCGACAGTGGCCTTATCGGCGATGGATCCAGCGGAATTTCCATAGATGGCAGCATAGGAGCGGAGTCCCATGAGGGTAATCTTGCTTGTCTTGGCAAGCGGAAGGGCATTCTCCTGGTTCTTGAGAAGAACAAAGGTTTCTTCTGCTTCCCGGATCGAATATTCTTTATATCCTTCGATGGCTTCCTTGGCAGACTTGAACTGGCTTTTGTAGTTCCAGGGGTCCTCTTGATCATCGTCTGAGAGCTTCTCGTATCGGATTTCGCTGGATTTTGTGCCAAATACCTGGTCCATCTGGCTGGAATATTTTTCCAGCATGGAAGAGACCGTGATGCTCGTGGCAAGCAAAAATCCGCTGACAATCGTCAATCCTCGAAAAATTTTTGGATTCATAGAATTTGTCCTTTCCAAACCTGAAAGCGGTTTTTTCTATGGAAAGAATAATTCTTTTAACTTGTATGCGGTTTCAATCTGACATAATCTGTATTTTATTCTGACACATTCGGTGCTTTCTCCTGGATTGGGAGCATAATGGAAAGAGAAAAGACATCGTCCTGTTGAGTGAAATGGATGTGGCCATGATATTTTTCTGTAATATAGGATATCGATTTGCTTCCGAAGCCATGATAGTTCGGGTCGCCTTTCGTTGAAACGGGAAGTCCGCTTTTGTCAAAGGAGACTTTCTGATGTGCATAATTTTCTTCCTGGATGAGAACCATTGCGTTTTGCTGATAGGCTTTGAGCTTGATGATGCGGTATTCCCCCTCTTCTTTGCTTGCTGCCTCGATGGCATTGTCCAAAATGTTCCCGAAAAGAGAAGTCAGATCGCTTTTGTTCATGAAGAAAAGGCATTCTCCAGAGAGAATATAAGTAAAGCGGATATCTTTTGATGTGCAAAGCAGCGACTTCTGGGTGATGACGATATCGAGGGCATCATTTCCGGTCCGTGCGATATCCGTATAGAGATCGATGCTTTTTTCGATCTCCTTGGTTGTTTCATCCCTTTTGTTCTCATCCATGCTTCTCATCAATAGAAGCTGATGCTTCATATCATGGAATTTCATGTTGAGGAGATCTGTTGCCTCTTTGGAAAGAGCCTGCTGTTTTGCCTGCAACGAAACCATTCTTTCCAAGTTCTCTTTTTCGTCAGAGAGTTCCTTTTCTTTGACTCTCAATGAAGAAAGATACGGATAGATGATCATGATGATCAAAGAAAGAAAGGCAACGAGCATCGTATAGATTCGGATCGGAATAGACCAAGTCGTAATGGACTGAGAAAGGTAGATTGTGGAAATAAGGATGATCAGGGAGAGAAGAAATGAAAATTTATCGTGTTTATTATAGGAAATCTTCAGATTCAGTTTTAGAAACAGGATGAGAGAAAATGCATAAACAGAAAGGAAACAAAGAAAATAGATCAGTCGAAGAAGTGAATCGGAATAAGATGAAACATTTGGCAAAAGATCATAAAGGATGCCAAGCAGATTCCAAGAAATATGCTGGACACCCCAAGCAGCCATGCAGGAAAAGAAGAGAGTGAATATTTTCTCTTTGTAGAGAAGAAGACCGCAAAGAAAGACAAATAGAAAAATCAAAAGATAGGAATAATCAAAAGAAAGAAAATTCATTTCTGGAAGGAAATAAAAAGGGAAGCCGCCTATGAGGACTATAAATAGGAAAAGTGGAAAGTATTTTCTTTTCTTTCCGTGGATGAGAAGGATAATCAAAGCAAAGAAGATCTCTAGAAAGAAAGAATAATTTCCTAGGAAAAGGATTCGGCCTATCAGGTTGTTTTCATTCATGGACTCACTCCTTGTCCATATTCAGTGAGTAGAGCTGATTCAGCCTGGAAAGCGTCTCTTTCTTTTTGGAACGGGATATAGGAAGACGGATCCTGTTTTCAAGTATCAATGTATCTTCCTCGAGGGCCTTGACTTTGTTGAGATTGACGATACAGCCCGAATTGCATTTGTGATAGATTCTCTTGTCGAGAAGCGGTTCGATCTTATTCAAGGAGGATCTGAAGGTCTCGATTCTGCCATCCGCAAGATGCAGATTGACATCATGATGATTCATATCGATATAATAGACTTCGTCTGCCTTGAATTTTATGATGGATCCATGAATCGTCAAGACGAAATCACCGATTCTTTCTTTTTCAAGAAGGGACAGCACCCTTTTCATGGCCAAAGAAAAATCGGCATAAGTCATTGGCTTGAGGATGAAATCCAATGCTTGGACTTTGTATCCGCTGATTGCGTATTGGGGAAGATTGGTGACAAAGATGAGCGGCGTCGATATGCCTTTTTCACGTATTTTCAAAGATGTTTCCATTCCGTTGATACCCGGCATATCGATATCCATGAAAATCAAATCGAAGGAGGTGATATCCCCTTCTAGAAAATCATATCCATTCGAAAAGGAATGAATTTCATAAAGAAGACCTTGTAGAGACAAATATTTCTGAATCATATCGGAAGTGATTTTGATCTGTTCTTCCTCGTTTTCGATTATGGCTATGTTGATCATGGTTCAATTATATCAAAAAAATGAGAAGAAAGGGATTTCAATCCTATAAGCACTATTTATAGGGGTCGATTTGATAATATTGAACCTCCTGTGCAAAACGCTTCATGATTTCATGCTGCTTCAAATCGATTTTTCTTAAATAAACAAGAAAAGAATAGCAGACCTCCCTCAATGCCTCCATCTTGGTTGGCCGGACAACGGAAAAAGAGAAGTCATATTCTTTATTCGAGAGAGAGACTTCATATCCTTTTTCTTCTTTTTTGACATGGTATGTGAAATTTCTGATATATTCTTTTTTTATGAGTTCCTGTATCTGGCTGATACATTTTGAATAGCAAGGCTCTCCAATATCATAGAAAGCACCAAAAATCTTGGATTCAACAAGTGAATCCATTTCCGTCTTGGTGACATAGGTCTTTTCATCTTTTGGATTGAAGTTCATTTTACTTTCTTTTATTTTCCTCTATTATCCTTAAACGGACTTTAAATATAGACTGCAGCATGGATTCTTTATCATAAACCGATTGGATAGCCTGTTCCTATGTTTTGATTATAGATGTCGATGAAATCAGATCCGCCAAAGCGGCAACCGCTGCTCATCGGCTTGAAAAAACAAGAATGTTTCTATTTTAGAAATATCGCATCCCTAATTTCTATAATATTGACTATAATATTTAAAGAAAGCCGACCGAAAGAAACAAAATCCTTTTTTGATTAAATGTGATATGTAAATG
>CAVDUB010000014.1:52757-56786 GCA_963612025.1 bacterium | reverse complement strand
ATGAAAATATTTGTTAAAAGATAAGACTTGCCACATCTACGAATTCCTGTTATAACCTTTGGAAAACCATTATTTTTTGATTGAATAAGCTTATTTAAATAAACATCTCTTTTAATCATGCAAATCTTCCTTCCTGTAGAATTCTACATTTTTACCGATTTAATAATATCATTTAACTTAATTTATTTCAATGGTAGCTCTTATTTTTTGTAGAATTCTACATTTTTATCGATTTTAATTTTTCTTATACATAATTATTCTTGTAAGAAATCCATTATTATTTCCATATTTTTTATTTACGTTTCTGGTTTCATTAGGTGAAATTGTTATACAAGTGCAAAATAAGCATTTTCTTGCAATACGAGACAATTAAAGATTATCACCATTCCTTTTACAAGATTTTGACGAAAAACGCTTAGAAAAGCCGGGTTTTCGGAATTTGCCATCAGTTTTTTGTGGTATATTTCCCGAAATCCCGGCCTCTTTTCAAATTCCTTTTTTATCGCTTTGCTTAAATCTTCATGCCTGAGAATTCCTCCAATTTTTCTATCTTCAGGACCTGCTTGGTCAGGCTCATGCCGAATGCCTTCGTCATGAGTATGTTCATGTCGTTCTTCCTCGCCCCGTTGATGAAGTCGTATCCTTCCTGCGCGTGGAACCTTCTTCCTCGCATGCTCCTCAGTTCCTCGAGGACGGCCTCCGCGTTGACCATGCTGCTGTCCGCCCTTCCGAGCTTCTCGGTCGCATGGCCCTCCTCCCTGTACAGCCTGTACATCATGAGCCTGAGCGTCTGAAGGGCCAGGCACACGACGGTGAAATGGCCACGGATGTGTTCCTCCGTCGTCAGGTAGATCGGCCTGCTGTCGAGGCAGGTCTTCATCGTCCTGAAGCAGTATTCGATCTGACATCTCATCCGAGGTGCTTCCGCTCGAGACAAAGAGAATCGCTACGCTGGCCTATAAGAAGATGAAGATTACCTGTCCAGAGACCATCAAAACGGCGAAAAAGAAGTGATGTCGATAGAATTATTTCGGGAATTAACGCTCATTCTTTTTGAGGAATTTGAGGAGCCTTTCGTTCTTGGATTCCTCAAAGATGTATGGACTTGTTCCTTCTTCCTGGATGATGCCATCGGCCATGAAGATGACTTTATCAGCGACATTCTTGGCAAAAGACATCTCATGTGTGACAACGATGGTTGTGATTCCGGATTTGGCTACACTGCGCATGACTTCCAAGACTTCATTGACCATCTCTGGATCCAGTGCGGATGTCGGCTCGTCAAAGAGGATGATATCTGGATTCATACAGAGGGATCTTGCGATGGCGACTCTCTGCTTCTGTCCACCGGAAATCTCGCTGATTCGATAGTGGAGTCGGTCAAGCATTCCGACTTTCCTTAGATTTTTTTTTGCAATCTCGATTGCTTCTTCTTTCTTTCTTTTGAGGACCTTAATCTGCCCAAGCGTGCAATTCGCTAGGACATCCATGTTGTTGAAGAGGTCAAACGACTGAAAAACCATCGACATATGTCTTCTTAAGGCATTGACATCGCTGTTCTTGTCCAAGGTGGGTTCTCCTTTGAAGAGAATTCTTCCCTTGTCGGGTTCTTCAAGGCGGTTAAGACATCTTAGGAAAGTCGATTTCCCGCTTCCCGATGGACCGATGATGACGACGCATTCTCCCTTATTCACCTTCATGGAGATATCTTTTAGGACACTCGTCGATTCGAATGTCTTACAGATATGTTCGACTTCCAGGATTGGGTTTTCAATCTCTTGTTTATCAAAAATATATTTTTTTTGCATGATCAGTCTCCTCGAACGAAAAACTGCTTATAGTGAAGGAAATGGAAGGAGAATTTCTTTTTGTCCATCTTGAACGTGATGAATTTGAGCAAGAGCGTGACAAAGAGAGTCAGGATAAGGTAAATCAGAGCGATAACGAGATAGGTGCTTAAATAATCATAAGTGCTGCTTGCGATATTCTTGGCTTCCAGATAGAGTTCTGTCACGGAGATGACATTTAGGACAGAGGAATCCTTGATGTTGACAATCCATTCATTTCCGATGGTCGGAATCGCATTCCTTAAGGCCTGGGGAAGTTCGATTGAGAAGAGAGTCTGGATTTTATTTAAACCGAGAGATCTTCCCCCTTCTGTCTGATCTTTTCCAACCCCATTGAGACCGGATTGGACAATCTCACCCATATAGGCGGCCGTATTGAACGTGATGATGATGCAGCCCGCAATGAAAGAACCATTGAAAACCGGGACATCATGAAGAATGTTCAGCCAGTTGATTCCCATATTCATGAAGGCGTATTGGAAGATGATGGCCTGAACCATCATCGGCGTGCCGCGGATGACAACAGAATAGAGCACACAGAGATATTTCAGGGGATATTTATACAATTTCACGGGAAGAAGATCATTCTTCTTGATTTCGATGTTCTTTCCAAAGGCAAGGAAGACACCCAAGAAGAGGCCAAAGAATGTGCCGAAAAGAGAAATGACCACCGTTCCAGCCAATCCGGAAAGGAGCCATTGGACATATTGTGGCTTGGAAAACACATTCGAAAAAATGCCAGATAGAACAAAATTCATTTTATTCGCCGCTTCTTTCGATGGCCGATGCCATATCCGCATTTCTTTCTTCTTTCGTGTAGGAAGAAAGGAAGGTGTTGAGTGTCTCCTGTAAGGAGGTGTCGTCTTTTCGGATGCCGATTGAGACACCAAGATCGCTCAAATCGACACCCAGGATATCCTGATTCATATGGATGATTCCCAAATCCGCATAATTCGTGACAATCGACTGGGCAACCGGAAGCTCGGCTGTCATGGCAAAGGCAATTTTCTCATGGACGTCCATAGCTGCCTTCGAGAAGGTATCGACGGCAGTGGCATGGATGGCCGAATAGTCCGTCTTGAAGGTTTCGATCACATCATCGGTCACCGTTCCTCTCTGGGACTCGATAATCTGATTTTTCAATAACGAGGCCAGTTCTTCCTTTCCAAGCTCCTGGGAAGCGTATTTCTCAGCAACCGTCTTGGATGTGATCATGACGAGCTCTGAACGATAATATTCGTCGGTAAAGGAAATCTGTTTCCTTCTTTCTTGAGTATCCGTCATGCCGGCCACGACGGCATCGATCTGATTGTTGTTCAATTGGATAATCAAGGAATCCCATTCAAGCTTATAGATCTGTATTGTCTTTCCTGTTTCCCTTGCAAAACGCTTGGCAAGCTGGATATCATAGCCATCGGCATATTTTCCGGCTTCATTGTAGACAGGAAGCGTAAAGTCGCTTTCTGTCGGGGCTGTCCAGTTGAACGGAGCATAATTGCACTCCATTCCGATGCGAAGGACATTTTCATCTCTGCTGTTCGAACAGGATGGCAAAAAAAGACTTCCCAAAGACAAGACGGCAAAAAACAGATTTCGATTCTTCATTTTCTTTTCCTCCTATGACAAGAATCCGATATTTGTCAAATGAGGTAAAAAAAGCGGTAGCAAAACGCTACCGCATCATTGATCTTTTTTTCGTTCAAAAAAAGGACAACAAACGTTAGCGCTCCACCTGCGTTAATGCAGGTGACAGTCAAACTCATGTTATGAGAGTGACCAGGACTTGGAGAATAATCCATTCCAATCCTTCGGCGATGAATACCTTTCCTTCCTTCTCCTAGCAGGATTATCTGCTCAAAGGAAGTAGTCTTTATTTATCGCACCTCTAAGTTTTGACAAACATGTGCCATTGGCACGTGAAAAAGAATAATATGAAAAAAGGTGAAATGCAAGACTTTCTTTTTGTTCGATCGATGGGAATCCGATTCGTTCAAAGTGCTGTTTCTCTTCTTTTTGGTTTTTCTTTTCTGGGATGATAAAGGATTTTTTAGGAAATGAAATTATCATACTTTCTATCTTGGCAATAAGTTGGTATATTCTTTCTTTCATGACATGGAGATATTTTTTAGGATTAAAAATACTCTTTGAATTTTTATTTCATTCATTTCATTTTTCTTTTTTC
>CAVDUB010000014.1:0-52747 GCA_963612025.1 bacterium | reverse complement strand
TCGAATCTAAATTATTTCTTTTTCGTTGTCGATTCTCTTGTTTGGTCAGAAAAGGAACGAATTTCTTTTCCTGAAAATCGGATGAAAGCCTTTGTATCTTGAAAGATTTTAAGAAAAATATCTTCATTTTCTTGGATGATGAGCAATGAAAAGGATGTCATGCAGAACAAAGTCAGCCTCTTTTTGATGTCTCTTCTTAGATATTTCGGATCTATTTCATAAATCATCAAGAATATGTAGAATCTTGATACTTATCGGCAAGGAATGATATATTGAATAAGATATGAAACACAAATGGAAGAAAGTCATCCTCTCGCTGTCCACTGTTCTTTTTGCGGTGGTCAGTCTTTTCATTGCCTGTTTTTGTCTTGTCAGAAGCGATATCGATATGAATTCCAAACAGGGACTTCCGGATCTCGTGAATGGTGTCATCGACTTCACTGGCTATGATATGAAAGAAACCTATGTCAAACAGCATATGAAAGGTGAATATGAATTTTTCTATAATCGCTGGATCATCGAAGATAATGATTCTTCGTTCTGTGATGCGAAAGTCCAGGTTCCCCATCATTATAAGGAGACGATGATCGATGGAAAAAGATTGTCCAATGAGGGCTATTCTTCTTATCGTGTCTATGTGAAAGGTCTGCCTCTTGGCACCAAGATTTGGTTTATCAACAACAACTTTGTCGGTGGGTTCTACGCCTATATCAATAAAGAACTTGTCGTCCGTTATGGAACAAGAGCAAAGACTGGTCATTGCAAGAGCAATGGCGGAGATGATATGACAAGGGAATATGTTGTCGAGAATGATTCCCCTCTTGAAGTGGTCTTTGAAGTCTCTTCTTCTTATCAGGGAGGACTGACCTCTCCCTGTCGGCTCGTCATCAATACCTTGGGACGAAATCCGACATCTCAATATCTGACAAACAACATTGGATTCGTGGTCTTTGGAATCGTCATTGCGCTTTTGATTGTCTCCTTTGTCATCAACATCAATGTGACAAAGAGAGACTTCTCCTTCTCCCTTTTTATGATCATGCTGACCGCCATGACGTTTTTTTCAATTGACGTCTATTGGAGAATCTTATCCATCTTCAAGTGGTACACATATAACTCGATTCTCTTTGTAAACCTGCTACTCTCGATCCTGCTCTCCTTTTCGCTTTATTTTCACTTTGTCCAATCAAAGAAGATAAAAGGAAGAAAAGAACATTTGATCCTGATGTCGATCATCTCATGTCTCTCCATCCTCTTCTATTTCATGACAATGGGAAGTTTCTATCAGGTTATTCCTCTCATGCTATCGCTTGCAAATTTTATGATCCTCTTGCCGTTATTATCCTGCTCTTTTGTCGATGGGAAGAAACTCTGTCTGCCCTTCATTCTCATTCTCTTTTCCCTGATGCTCTATTTCTCTTTAACCTTTTTTGATTTGGAAAACATCATGATTGCCGGACTTGAACAGTCTATCTCCTATATTATGCTTCCTCTAATCATCATTGTGATCATTCTTTATCGTATCTCGACGGTTTCGAATACGAAAAGATACATTCACGTTCTTGAAGAAGAAAAGAAGCTCGAAAGCATCAAGATCGATGTCCTGAAAGAACAGATTCAACCCCACTTCATCTTCAATTGCCTGACCTCCATTCAGGGTGCATATCAGGAAGACATGAAAAAAGGGGAAGAGATGATCACTGCTTTCTCGAATCATCTTCGAAACAACCTGGAGGCTTCTTCCTCGGACTTGGTTCCTTTCGAGGTGGAATTGAACAACATTCTCAATTATGTTTCCCTGGAAAATATGAGAAAGACAAAGGAATGCGATCTTCTTCTTGATTTGGAAACAGTCGATTTCACTCTCCCGCCTCTGACAATCGAACCGTTTGTTGAGAATGCCATCCAGTATTCGAAAATCGAAGAGAAAGAAGATGGATTCATTTCTCTTACAACAAGACAGGAAAAGGAGTCGATCCTCATTGAGATCGAAGACAATGGCATCGGATTCGACATCGAGAAGATCAAAGATTCCGCCATCGGCTTGAGGAATGCGAAAGAAAGACTCTCTTTGACCTTGCATGCAATAACGGAGATCAAATCAAAAAGAGAAGAAGGAACGAAGATCAGTATCCGAATACCCGTATCGAAAATGGAGGAACAATCATGAACGCAATTGTTTTGGATGATGAGAAGGAATCCCTGCTTTTATTCACATCCCATGTGATCGACATGAAAGGAATCAGCATCACGGTCTTCTCCAAGAAGTGGGAAGATGCTTTGACGTTCATGAATGCCCACCCTGTCGACATCGCTTTTCTCGATATCGTCATGCCGGAGATCAACGGCATCGATCTGGCAGAGAGAATGATTGCACTGAATCCAAGAATCAGGATTGTCTTCATCACCGGATTCAGTCAGGATGTCGAGAAGATAAAAGAGAGAATCGGAAGCAATTTCTTCGCATTCTGCTATAAGCCCTATGATGAGGAAACAATCAAAGGAATTATCGTTCGAGCCATGAATGATTCGAAAGCGAAGATCGTCTTCAAGACTTTTCCCCATTTCGATCTGTATGTCAATGACGTGCTTGTGGATTTCAAAAGAGCCAAAGCAAAGGAACTGTTGGCCCTATTGGTCGATCATCGTGGCGGTGAGGTGACGATGGAGGAAGCAATCACGAAGCTTTGGATTGATAAGAACGTCGTATTGGCAAAAAGACTCTATCGCGATGCGGTCTGCCGCCTCAGGATGAAACTGAAACAGTATGGTATCGAGGATATTGTGAATTTCAGCCGTGCAAGAATGTCTCTGAATGTCAAGGATATCGAATGCGACAGCTGGAATCATCTCGATTGTAAAGAAACACTCTTCTGTGGGGAATATATGAGACCCTATGAGTGGGCAGTCGAAAAAGAGAACTTTTTTCTGAATAGCCAAATAAAAAATTCCTGATTTCTGTCTGATAGGCTTAAAATTGGCACTTTGTTGGCACATCGTTTTCTATAATGATTCATAGATGAGGAATCACTCATGGGAAACAATGCCACGGAAAAATCCAAGACGAAAGCAAAGGGGATGATGAACAAAAGAATTCTCTCTATCTGGATTTTTGCATGCTTGACGGGGTTGCCGATTTTAGTTGTGGCTCTCGGCTATCTAGATTTTCTCTTTGGCATGTCGGACAGGGCGTCCGCTTTGTTCGCCACGATTTTGTATGTCATTCTATTTTTGATTATCGAAATTGCTGCCATTCGTCTCTTCACGTTTGCGGTGAGAAAAGAGAGAGGTTTCTTGCATGGAAAATGCTTTGCATTGATCCTTTTTTGTATTGCGAAGCTTACAAGAATACTGACTCTTCCATTTACTTTTCGAACGTTTTTTGATCAACGGAGCGGCCCATTCATATGAATTTATAGGGAACTTCGCGCTGAACAGCAGTGATTCAGGATGGGAAAAGGGAAAAAAGCAGCTTTGAGAATTCTGGAATAGAAGAAAAAAGGAAGGGAGAAACTCTCGACAACAAATGGAGAAGAAGAGACGACAGAAAAAATCATCTTTGAATAAAAGGAAGGAGAAATCAACATGGATGAAAAAATCAACATGGAAGACGAACTTAGAAATTACCAAAAGACGACGCAGGCGATCGGAAACAAAGTTGTAGAGAATCATCCTTCGAACATTCATCCACTCTATAAAAAGATTCTCGCAGAGAAAGTCAAGGAAGATATCTTTAGCAAGAAATGGGATATCCACTTCGGCATGGATAAAGTAACCGAGAAGAATGTGCGGGATCTCATCGATTCTTTTTTTCAGGAAGGCCATGTAGTGGATGGCTTGAAGAAAGTCGAAGAATATCTGATTGGATTCTTTGAAAACTATCGGAAAGCTGTTTCGAACCCAGAATGGATTCGAAAGAAAAAATCAAATATCGAATCCTATCTGAACAACCTAGCCGGCTATGCCTCTCATTTTTCCGATGAGAACAATGAACCTTGGACGGATGTCCTTGCCAATCTGCTCAAACTCGTGAATTCTTCTATTCTTTTCTATAACGCAAAGAGAATCGCCAAGGATGATCTTCTTTCTGAACTTTCTGTGATCGCTGCAGCCTGTCAGGTTATTGACCTGCTTTCTGACTTTTGTTCCTATAAGAATCAAAAGAAGTCCATGATGTATCGCATTATGGAACTGCATTGCTATTTCATGGATCTCTATGGTGATTTGACTAAGCAGAGTCGGGCAAACCTTTTCGATGGCAAGAGCGAAGAGGAATTCAAAAAGGAATTCCTTCAGGTCAGGGAGGATAACTTCTATTATCTGAATCTCATCTATATGGCCTACAACCAGATCGAATGCAATTATTTCAAGGGCGTCTCCATGGATGCAATAAAGATCATCGAGGAACAGAAACTTCTTCCTGAGAAGCTGCTCAATGCAAATGCTGTCTTGAAGATCTGTTCCTATTTCCAGGATATGCGTGTCTCGGACATGAAGGAAGCCATCAATCTCTACTTTAATGAGACAAGAGAAGAAGAAAGATACAACCAGGTTGTCAATGAGATGAACCAAAAGGTTTCTTCTTTGACAAATGAGCTCAACAAGACCAAAAAAGAACTCGACACAAGAACAGCTGAGATGGAAGAAGCCTATGAATCCTTAAGACAAGCACACAATAATCTGATTCATGAACACAATGAATTGGTCGATGATCACAATCGCATGGTCGATAACCAAAGAGAAATGATAAAGACCGCCAGGGAAATCAAAGACGAACTGGATCGGAATTATTAAAGGGGAGGGAGTGAATATGAGTATCTATGATACCTATGTAAAGGAATTGAAAGATGTGCAGGCTTATACGGAAAGCGATCATTTCGACATTGTCGAATATCTCGATAAAGTCTATAATCTCTACAAGAATGGAAACTTTCTTGTCATCAACCTGATTGGCAATTGCGCAAAACTGATGGCGGAAAAACTCAAAGACGATTCCTACTATAAACTTTCCTTGGCTATCTACCAGGCGGGGCCGACGAAAGTTCTCGACCTCGATTTCTCTGATCAGATGGAATTTCTTCTCCACAAAGGTGAATTCCTCGCTGAATATGCAAGGGAAATCGACCCGAGCTATAAAGAGATGGCCATGGAAACTCTCAATGAATATGGAAATATGTCCAATGATGGGAGACATTTGAAAGCCAAAGCCTATCTTGAAAAGCCCGAGGATGAAAACGATACCTTGAACATGGAAATCTTCAAGGAACGATTGCTTGAATATTTCAGTTTTGGAAATGAACTCTCCGAAGAAGAACTCGCTCTTGTTGGAATCCCATCTCCTTATCTTTCCATGGAAAAAGAACAACTTGTCGCATTGGTGAAACAATACAAAAAAGATCCCGAAGAACTCAAGAAAATCTATCCTGTGCTTCTTTTCAAAGGCGAGACTCGGTATGCAAGAGACTTAGAGAAAATCAACAAACAATTCTTGGCGGATTATTATCTTAATAAGAAAGATCCTTTTTATCGTTATAAAGCCATGGACCTTGCGCTCGATTCGGCTTCGACAAGTCGAAGTGCGAAAAAAGTACATAGAGGCTTCTTTGCTTTCAATCTTCTTCTGGTTGTCGTGGATATTTTTTGCAATGTCTATCCGAATTATAGCCTCTCTACACTTTTTAACAGAGAGATTGACATTACTTCTGTTTGGGTTCCTCTTTTTATTGTTGCCTTATTTGCGAGCATTCTTGTTCCTATTCTTTCCTGTCTGTTTGCAAAGAAAGGGAAAATCAATCTTCTCTTCGGTATTCTATTCATGATTTTAGGCTTGGAGACGGCTTTCTGTGGTGTGGGCCAATTTCGATTCGAAGCCATTTATCGAATCGTCCTTTTGATCTTGACGGGTATTTTCTTTTTGATCAGTGGCATCCTTGCCTTCAAAAATTCATCGAGAAAGGAAACGAAATAAATCCATTTTCACTTGATTTTGTATGAATGGCTATTGAAATATTCTGCATTGTTTTCACTTTCGAATAGAAGACAATTGAAGTTCGTTTCTTGCTTAAATAAGAAAGGAAAATGATAAGACCTGAGTTAATAGGTTCCCATTCAAGAGAAGATGACTGGATTTCCCTTTCCTTTTTCGTTAGAATACCTTGGCAAAGAAGGTAGAACATGAATAAAAAAACAATCATCACAGGAACTTCTAGAGGAATCGGAAAGGCGATCGCAGAAGAATTCATGAAAAATGGAGAAATCGTCATCGGAATGGATAGGCTTCCCTCCACAATACAGCATGAAAACTATACCCATATCCAGAAAGATGTCTTTTTGGATGAACTTCCTGAAATAAAGGATGTGGAGATTTTAATCAACAATGCCGGCGGACAGAATGAGAATGATATCGACAACAATCTAAAATCGACCATCAAGGTCACGGAAAAATATGCGTTCCAGGAGAAAATCGAATCCGTTCTTTTCATCGCTAGCGCAAGCGGATCGACCGGGGCCGAATTCCCAGAATATGTCGCGAGCAAAGGCGGTGTCATCGCCTATATGAAGAATGTCGCTCTTCGCATTGCCAAATATCATGCGACAAGCAATTCCATCTCGCCGGGTGGCGTCATCACGTCGCTCAATGACCATATCCTGAAGGATGAAAAGCTCTATGAGGCGGTCTTGAATGAGACTCTTCTTCATCAGTGGTCAAGTGTCGAAGAAATCGCAAAATGGGCCTATTTCATGACCATCGTCAACAAATCCATGACCGCCCAGGATCTTCTGATCGACAATGGCGAAGCTGCCAAATCGAATTTCATCTGGTAAGCTTTTCTTTGGTGATGATTTCATAGGATGTCCTCCCAGGGAGAAGCGATTCCATGATGAGCATAAAAGAGGATGAAAATTCCTCTTTTTTTGGTTCGTGGGAAAGTTTTCCCTTATACATTCCTTCTTCAAGCGAAAGAAGAACAGCCTCTTTTTCCTTCGGCTTGAATCTTGGATTCTTCAGTTCGATAAAGAAATAACTGTTTTCCTGATAAATCAGACGACCATAGCTTGAGGCGAATGAACTTTCATGTGCTTTGTTCGCTGTGAAGAAATCGGCCACTTTCTTTTCATATTCATAGGTATCGATTCCGTAGGAAAAAGGAAGGAGTAGAAGAGTCATTTTTTTCATCATGAATGGAAGATAAGACGAGAAGGATTCTTTTTTCTGACGGGCAAGAATCAGGGAACGTTCTTCAACAAAATCGATCTTTTCTTTGAGTGTCTTGATTCTTTCTTTTAGAAGCGAAGAGGCATAAGTCAGATAGTTCTCATAATCAAGTTTGTTCTCCTTGATGAAATTGTCTTTTACATGAGATAGTGGGATATCAAGCATGATGGATGTCATGATGATATCGGAATAATTCAGTTGTTTTCGTGAGTAGTAGCGATAGGATGTTTCCTCATCGATGTATTCCGGCTTGAGAATTCCGATTTTGTCATAATAACGCAATGCTTTGATGCTCAACCCCGATAAGTATGAAAATTCGCCGATGGATAAATGTTCTTTTTTCATATTGACTCTCCCATTAGGGGATAGTTTACCATATTCAATGTCATTTGGAGGTTTTTTTATGGTCTCTACGAATTCTCATTTTTCTGTGAAACTCTTATTGAAGTTCACTTTTCCATCCATCATCATGATGATCTTCTCAAGCATCTATGGTGTTTTTGATGGTCTATTTATCAGCAACGTCGAAGGCGATACTGCCTTTTCAGCGGTCAATCTTATCCTTCCCTATGTGATGTTGTTAGGAACATTCGGCTTCATGTTTGGAACCGGTGGAACCGCCCTGGTTGCCAAGACATATGGAGAAGGGGATAAGGAGCGAGGAAATCGCTATTTCACGATGGTCTTCGAGACTCTCGTGGTGATTGGAATCATCTGCACCCTCATCGGCTTTTTTACCATCAAGAGCGTCGCTTCTCTTCTTGGAGCGAGCGAAGCCATGATCGGCTATTGTGAGGAATATGGCCAGATTCTTGTTTCCTTTGTCGGTTTCTTTATGATCCAGAATGCCTTCCAGGCTTTCATGTCGGTGGCGGAAAAGCCGCATCTCGGCTTTCTTTTCTGCGTTTTGGCCGGTGTCGTCAACATCGTCGGCGATTATCTTCTGATCGTCGTTTTCCATATGGGTGTCCGTGGCGCCGCCATTGCAACGGGTGCCTCACAGGTTGTCGGCGCTGTTTTTCCGATTCTTTATCTTTTTCTCTTCAAGAAGAAAACGCCTTTGAACTTCTCTGCCCCCTGTTTTGAACTGAAACCGGTCTTGCAGGCAGCCGGAAACGGATTATCCGAGATGGTCAGCAATGTTTCGATGTCCTTGGTCAATATGCTCTTCAATGCCCAACTGATGAAATATATCGGTCAGGATGGCGTCACCGCCTTTGGCATCATCATGTATATCGGCTTCATCTTCACGGGCGTCTATTTTGGCTATGCCATCGGTGTTGCACCCATCATAGCCTATCATTATGGAGCGAAGAATGAGGAGGAACTGCAAAGCCTCTTGAGGAAATGCCTTCTTCTCTATTCCTGTTTTGCCATTGTCTTGGCAAGTCTTTCGATTCTTCTTGCGGCTCCTTTATCTAAAGCCTTCATAAGAAACAATTCGGAACTGGAAAGCCTATGCGGACATGCCATCCGTCTGTATTCCATTTCCTATTATCTCTCGGGATTCAATATCTTCGCTTCCTCGTTCTTCACCGATCTCAATGATGGATTTGTCTCCGGACTTCTTTCTTTTGTGCGAACCTTCTTCTTCCATATCATCTTCATCTTTGTTCTGCCTTTGATCATGGGAGAGAACGGACTGTGGCTCTCGGTCCTCTTCTCCGAATTCTGTGCGCTTTTGGTCGGCATCTTTTTCTTTATCAGGAAGAATAAAAAATATCATTATTGGAAAACATCACAAAAGAATAGGGCATAACAAAAGGCTGTCCTCCAGCAAGAGACTCTTGATGGGACGGACAGCCTGTTTTTTTGGAATTTTTTTATTTGAGAATCGAATCGGCATAGATGAAAGTCGAAATGCTTTTCACCATGATCTGATTCTGTTCATCCACTGTGATGGAAGGAGTTCCATCCCCGGATTGGATCGAATAGTCTCCAAAGTAGGAATGGATTCCTCCTTTGATTGTCGTCTCGGTGAGGGACGGAAGATATTTTTTATTGGCTTCATATTTTTCATGATTGAGGACTTTGTCATTCTCTGCCAACAGGGATAAGGTCGAAAGATTCGTGTAGGATGAAAGATCGACAGTGGAATAGCTTCCCATCAGAATGAGCCCTTTATATTCGGAGGTGTGGTCTTTCAGATAACTTGATGCCATCACACCTCCAAGGGAATGTCCTCCGATATACCATGAGGTGACGTTCTTGAAGAGACTTTGCTTGTTATCGGCTCCGTTCTTGTTGAAGACTGCTAGGTTGAAAGGCATCTTGACAAGGATGGAGGTGATTCCCAAATCGGAGAGATTTCTCAATAAGGGAGCGTAGCTTTTGTATTCAACTTTACCTCCTGGATAGAAGATGAATCCCTGCTTGGTAATGCTGACGACTTTGTTTGCCTTGGGTGAGAATGTGACATAGTCATCCTCGTCCTTGACCTCGCTCAATGTTGAATCCTGCATATAGGATAAGGCATTGTCGGTTGCATGATTGTAAATCGAAACATAGATGAAAAAGGCGGCAACGAGAATGACAATCAGGCTGAGAACGAACGAAATGCTGATGATGACACGTTTTTTTCGGCTTTTTTTGACTTGTGACATATTTATTGAACTCCTAGAACGATATTATACGCTTTTCTTTCTTCTTTGTGTTTCATAAAGGCATATCCATATCCTTTTTCAAAAACTTTAAGAAAATTGAAGGGAGAGTTTAAATAAAGCCGAATTGTTTTCATTTTCAAAATAGACTGAATCCATCGAATCAGACAGAGAAGTCGAACTTCTTTGTTTTTTTTTCTAAAAAGGGCGCATTGTTCTCCATTTCATCGAAAAGAAAAAGGATTGTATATTATATGAATTCTTATGATTTACATCTGATTATTCATTGACTTAATCGGTTTTGCAGTTGACTTTCTTCTTCATGTTCATGAGATAAAGAAAGCAATGGCAATATCTGAATATGAGACATTCCGATATTCCTTCAAAAACTTTAGAGGCGCGAATTGCTCTAGTTATCGAAGGAAAGAAGAGTAAATCGTCTTAGGAGGTGAGAGATATCCTTACATTTGAGTATCTTCTTCACTGAATGATATTCTGTCATTGTCGCTACCAATCGTTTCAGTACAGTCGATTTTTTTGAAATAAAGAAAGGCCCCCAGGAAAGACTGAGTGCCTCTTTTTTACTTTGACAGATAGGGGTATTATGGTTTTTCTTCGGATACGAAGAAATCACTGTTGATGATTCTCAGTCTTCGAATTCGATCATTGGACCTTCGATTCTCTTGCTTCTATATAATGCCTGATCTGCCTTCTTGTAGAGGTTGTTGAAATCATCATTGCCGTTACCCTTTCTGAAGCAGGCTCCGGCGCTCATGGATATCTTGATTTCCGGATATTTTGGAATCTGTATCTTTCGGATATGGCTAATGAATTTCTCGAAAATGGAATAGGCCTCCTGTTTCGAGGTGACATACGGAACGTAGAGAGCGAATTCATCCCCGCCAAGTCGGAGCGCAGTATCATCGACTTTTGCAATCTTCTTGAAGCATTCGGCAATGGCTGCGATGACTAAATCCCCAATCGTATGCCCATAAGTATCATTGATGGACTTGAAGTGATCACAATCGAAAATATAGAAGACGCCATCCATCGATTCCTTCAGGACCTGTTCGACTTTGATGGTGCCGCTTCTTCGATTGAGCAGGCCTGTGAGGAAATCGGTATCCGCAAGATGTCGGAGAGAATCCTCTTTGACTTTCTCTTCGTTGATTACCTCGATGGTAAATAGAACGTGCTGAATCTTTTCGTTTTCCTTTTCTTCTTTGATAATGGTGGCCTTGCACCATCCTTCGAAGATGGAAACGAATTCCATGGAGATATATTTCTTCAGCTTCATTCTTTCGTCCAGCGTATCGAGATCAGCAAATGCGAGAAATTCATCGATATAGACGTTGGCCAGGGAGACTTGGATGATATGGCGTAGATTTTCTCTTGCGGAAGGAACCGAAAGCTGGAAATTCCTGATTTTGTCATTGCTTTTGATTTCCTGGAACGTATCCTCGCCTAGATTGATGCGATACATCGACAGATAGACACTCGAAATGGAATCATAGGCCTTCAAGAGGCCTTCATCTCTCTGTTTCTTTTCCTTCAGAATCAAGGATTCGATGTTTCTGAAGCCGGCGACAAGGACAAGCGGCTCTCCTTTTTTGGATAAGCGAGTGTAAATCCCGGAATAATATTCGATCGCATCCTTCGAAAGGATGCGATAGGAGAATTCCAGCTGATTTTTCGAATCGTCAGAGAAATATTCCTTTAAGTTCTTGGAATTGAACTTCTCCATGAAGGCTTTCTGATCCTCTGGATAGACTCGGTTCTGACTGTAAAGCGAAAGGATTTTCGTGTAATCGAAAACTTTTGGTTCTTTTTCGATGCCTTGGGTTACATATCCCTCGAGTTTCAGGATCTGAGCCTTGTTCTGTACTGGGTCGATGATATAGACATTCAGATAATTCAGAGCTAAGGCTTCGAAAATGTTGGCGTAGTTCAGATGGCTGCCAGAAAAATCCAGTGTATCATTGTTGCTCATTTAGGGTACAGTTCGAAAATCATTGGATATGAATTTCGTTCCTTTCATGACTATTTTATCATAAACATTTGTATAAAAAGATATTTTTTTGACGCGATTCATAGAAAGAAGTCTTGAAACCTTCAAAAAGGACACATGGAAGAGAAATGAGATGCTTCCATTAAGGGAGAAAAGAGACTTCGGAAACTTATTTTTTTAACTAACTTAAAAAATAATCAATTTGTTATGGTAAACCGCTTTCAAATAGGATATTATCTTAAATAAGGAGAATTTCCCTGTGGAAATTGCATTTCAATTATGGAAGATAAAGAAAAACAGGAAGTCGGGCTGAATCCAACGTACATTTCCAAAACGTCTGGTTTGGAAAGCAAAGACTACATTGGCTATGCCTTAGGCGACTTTGCGGGCTGTCTTTGTTTCTCGACAGTGACGACCATCTTGCAGAAGTACTATACCGATATTTTAGGCCTTTCCCCTCTTTTCATCATGCTGATGTTCATCTTTGCCCGTGTCTGGGATGCTTTCAATGACCCAATCATGGGAAGAATCGTCGATATCAGAAAACCAGGAAAGGATGGAAGATATCGCGTCTGGATGAAGTGGGTTGCCATTCCTTTGGCATTGTCCACTGTCCTGATGTTTGTTCCCTGGCCTGGACTTGCTGACAAGATGGGCTATGTCGGAGTCTGCGTCTATGCTGCCATCACCTATGTTGCCTTTGGCATGATCTATACAGTCCATCAGATTCCCTATGGATCCTTGGCGAGTGTCGTCACGACGGATTCGAAGGAAAGAAACAAGCTCTCTGTCTTCCGTTCGGCGGGTGCTGCCTTAGGATCCATACCGGTTTTGATCATCACCATGTTCTATTCCAAGGTCATCCTCGATGAATCGGGAAATCCGGTCATCGGTGAAAACGGAAAGAATCTCACTCAGGTTCAGTACCTTCCGATCCTGATTGGCGTCTCCCTCATGGCTCTTGTTGCCTGCATTCTTCTCTTTGTTGCCTATAAGAACAACAAAGAAAGAGTCGTCGCCGTTCAAAAGGAGCATAAGAAGGGTGAGACCTGGACGATTGCCAAGGTCCTATTGAAAAATCGCAACTTCGTCGCTGTCTGTCTCACAGGCCTTCTTCTTCTCGCCGGACAGATGTTCACCCAATCCTTCTATACCTATCTCTTCAATGATCTCTTCGTCGCCAACTGGATGAATTTGGCATCCCAGGCCTGCACCTATGGTCCGATGGTCGTTTTGATGCTCTTTGCCGGAAAACTTGTCCGCAAATACGGAAAGAAAGAACTTTGTGCCTTAGGCGGCATTGTTGCGGCAATTCCGAATATCATCCTTATCTTCATGAAGGATGTTATCATCCAAATCCCTGTTCTCTTCCTCGTCTTTTGCCTCATCAGTGGAATTGGCTTATCCATCATCACTTTGGAAATCTGGGCTTTGGCAACGGATGCCATCGATGATGTTGAAGTCCGAACGGGCTTGAGGAACGACGGAACCTCCTATTCTGTCTTTATGTTCTTCAGAAAGTTGGGTCAGGTTGTCGCAGCTGTTGCTGTCAATGGCGCTCTCCTTGGTATGAACTACAAATCCGGAAATGGTGCCGTGCAGACCAAAGAGACGCTTTCGGTCATGTATTATATGGCGACAGCCATTCCTGCCGGTCTCTTCCTTTTGATGGGGCTTGTTCTTTTCCTTGTCTATGGCCTCGATAAGAAGAAAACGGATTCTCTGCAGGTCGAAAAGGAAGCCTTGCTGAAGAAACAGGCAGAAAACAAAGAAATCATCATTGGAGAATAAATATGATTGCACTTCAGACATCTCTGGGCCGAATCATCGGAAAGGAAGAAGAGAATTCCTATGTCTATCAAGGAATCCCATTTGCCCGTGCAAAACGATTTGCCTATGCGACTTTGGTTGATCATCTCTCTGATGAATTTGATGCGACAAAGCCTGGGGATGCCTGTATTCAGAAGCGATGCTATTATCCGCATCTCGAGGTCGCGGAAAGGATGTTCTACCATCGCGAATTTCGCGATGGTCTCACGTTTCATTATTCCGAAGATTGCCTCAATCTGAATATCTATACCCCAAAGGAAAAAGGCTTGTGTCCTGTCCTGGTCTTCATCCATGGCGGCGGATTCGATAGCGGCGCAAATTCTGAAAGTGGGTTTTCAGGTGATCAGTTTGCAAAAAATGGCATCGTCACCGTCTTTTTGCAGTATCGTGTCGGCGTCTTTGGCTATTTCTGCCATGAGGAAATCGAAAAGGAATTTTCTCATGATGGGAATTTCGGTCTGGATGACCAGGTTAAAGGACTCCTATGGGTAAAAAAACATATCGCTGAATTCTCAGGCGATAGCACCAAGATTACCCTCATGGGGCAAAGCGCAGGCGCAATGTCCATCCAGACGATGCTTCTTTCTGAAAGATGCAAAGGTCTTTTCTCTCAGGCAATTCTTCTCTCCGGAGGCGGAAAATTCCCTTCCATTGCCCGTCCGAAGCCTGTGGAGGAAAGAAGAGGATATTGGCTCGAGGTCATGGAGGAATGCCATTGCAAGTCCTTGGAAGATTTCAGGAAAATCCAACCGAAAAAGATTTTTGATGCACTCGAAGTCATCAAGCCAAAGCATAAGGACAATACGATTTCCACTATGACGATGATCGATCACTATTATCTAGTCGAAGATCAGAAAGTCGCATTCAGAAAGAAAAATCCGATTCCAACAATCATCTCATTTACCAACAATGATATGTATACAATCCTTCTTGCACGTATGGCAATAAAATATGCAAAGAAGAACGACTGCTACTGTCTATATTTCGATGTCGATGCCAAAGGGGATGAAAATAAGGCCTTCCATTCGTGCGATCTGCGCTATGTCTTCCATACATTGAAGAGTTCCTGGAGACCTTATGACGAAAAGGATGAAAAAATCTCTTTGGAGATGGTTTCCTATTTTTCTTCTTTTATCAAAACAGGAAATCCAAACCAGGATGGTCTTGTCCGATGGGAAAAGAAAAAAGGAAAAGCCTTGCGTATCCGATTTGAAAAGACAAAAATGTCGAGACCGAATTATCCATCCCTTTTGAGAAATACCTTCTTAGGAGATCCAAAATGAAATACAGCCATTCCTTTTCTTTAATCAGGAAGACGCCCTCGATGCGTCTTTATTTTGCTGATGGAAAATATATACGCTTGGATTTCTTTTCACACATGATGCGAGTCGCCATCTATTCGGATGAAAAGATGTTTCCGACTTTTTCCATCTGCCCTGGAACCTCTCTCATGAAGGAAACTGGAAGAGACCGACTCAGCGTGGATGGGCTAAGGGAAATCAGCCAAGAAGACGATAATGTCTTTTCTATCGATGATGTAAGGATAAAAGCGAATTTGAAGAACTTCCAACTTGAGTATTCAAAAGATGGGTTGCCTTTTTTCAAGGATCGAGACCTTCTTTCCTACAATCTGGAGGGAGAGATGGGAAAGGGGAGTTTCCATTATCTCAGCCGTGATAAGGATGAACATATCTATGGGCTCGGAGATAAGACAGGAAACATCAACAAGAATGGAATGCATTTCCGATTCGAAACCTTCGATGCGATGGGCTTTGATTCCCTTGCAAGCGATCCATTATACAAGCAGATTCCTTTCTATATCTGCAAAAACAAAGTCGGCTCCTATGGTCTCTTCTACGACACGTATTCCAATGGGTATGTCGATTTCGGAAGAGAGCATAACAACTATTATCCGCCCTATAAATATGTCCATTTCGAAGAAGAAAATCTCGTCTACTATGTTCTTTTTGGAAGTGTTGAGGAAATCATAGAGCGATTCACTTATCTGACGGGAAAGTCCTTCCTTCCTCCCAAATGGAGTTTTCGATACTGTGGGTCGACCATGGCCTATACCGATTCGGACCATCCCTTGGATTCTTTTCATGAATTCGAGAAGAAATTAGATGAATATGAAATCGACTGCGGTGGATTTTAT
The DNA here is from genome assembly GCA_963612025.1 of bacterium. Lineage (GTDB taxonomy): Bacteria > Bacillota_I > Bacilli_A > RFN20 > CAG-288 > Enterosoma. The sequence continues at coordinate 36,938 of CAVDUB010000014.1, read as the reverse complement.
CTTTCAAGCGGATATACGCAGATTGGTGACAAACGCTGTGTTTTTCATTGGAACAAAGAGAAATTCCCCGACCCAAAAGGATTTGCTGACGAATTTCTTTCCCGCGGCATTCATTTTCTTCCGAACATCAAGCCGGCCTTTCTGACGAGTCATCCCTTCTATGAGGAAATCAAGAAGAAGGGATGGTTTCTTCATTATCGAGATGGCACACCCTATGTTTTTCCTTTCTGGGGAGGGATGGGAAGCTATCTTGATTTCACAAATAAGGAAGCCTATGACTTCTGGACAGATTGCGTGAAAAAGAATCTCGTTGATCTTGGCTATTCTTCCATCTGGAATGACAACAACGAATATGATATTCAGGATGAGGATGTCTATTGCAATGGGTTTGGTAACCCTCTTCCGGCAAAAAGAATCCGACCTTTGTTTTCTCTTCTCATGATGATGGCTTCCAATGCGGCTGTCGATCAGACAAAAAGACACATGGCTGTGACAAGAAGCGCACCCATCGGCTTCCAAAGAATCGGTGAAACATGGACTGGGGATAATAAGACCTCATTTTCCGACTTTAGAGGAAACCATAAGATGGCCATGACGGCTTCCTTGACGGGCTTGACCTTCATCGGGCAGGATATCGGCGGATTTGCTGGCGATAAGCCTTCCAAAGAGCTCTTTCTCCGGTGGATTTCATATGGGGTCATGACCCCACGCTTCACCCTGCATTCGTGGAATCCGGATGGCTCTTCAACCATGCCATGGCTCTATGAGGATGCAAAAGACAAGGTGATGGAGATTTTTGCACTGAGAAAAAAACTTCTTCCCTATATCTATTCGAGTGCGATGGATGCCATTGAGAAGTATCATCCCCTCCTTTTGCCTGTTTTCCTTTTCGATGAAAACTATGATGAAGAAAGTGACTTCTATTTCTTTGGTGAATCCATTCTTGTCTGTCCCATCTTTGACGAAGGAAAAAATGAAATCGATGTTCTTCTTCCCAATGGCGAATTCTACATTCCGGGAACGAATCGGATTGCCAAGGGTGGAAGGATTGAAAATCATCCCGGCGATTTGCCAATTTATTTCATTAAGGCGGGAAGCGTGATTCCTCTTTCTGAGAAAGGAGAGACTCTTTTTGAAATCTATCCTCTAGAAAAAGGTGAATTCGAAACCCGTTTCTATGAGGATGACTCGACTTTGGAGAATCCGTATCGTCTTCTCAAGGTCATCTCTATGGAAGATCAGATTCTTGTTTCGGGCCTCAAGGAAAATGAGATGGTTTTCTTGCATGATAAGAAGAACCGAAGGTTGGTAAGGAAATAATATAAAACAGAGAAATAAAAGGACTGCTTTTTCTATTCAGGTGAATATTTCAGCAGTCCTTTTTTGATGAATGAATATCGACTACAACAAGGAAAGGAAGGCAAGAATCGCGCTCTTCTTTTCGTTGAGTCGGTTATAGTCTGGATAAAGCGAGAGCTTTTCTTCTTTGAAGGAAGGGTTGATTTTCTTTGTCTCCTCTATGAGGCGGGAAAGAACATTCCTGTCTGAGAGAATCGCGCCGGACAAGATGATTTTGTCTAGGGCGAGCAGGGCATCGGCATTGATCAGAGAGAAAGCCAGCACATGAAGGATTTTTCTCTGCGTCTCTTCGTGGGCAAGAAGGTATTCAGTTGCCTCTTTTTCATTCATGCCCTCAAGGAGAGAAGAATAGGAGATTGTCTCTTCGATCGTCTTCTCTTGATAATACATATGACCAAGTTCGGATAGATTGCCCAAGGGATAGCCGTTGGCATGGATAGAGGATCCGACACCGGGTCCATATTTGACAAGAAGGAAGTTTCTTTCATCTGGATGGTAAAGCGAATAGATTTCAGCCAGGCAATCGACGTTGTTGGCTAAATAATAGGGCTTTTTCAGGGATTGGATTTCCCGAGAGATTTTCTCTTCCTGCTTTTCGAAATGCGAAATCGAGGCATCTCCTCTCAGCGTCACGCCAAGGGAGAGGATTTCATAAGGTGATTTCTTCATGAAATCGGAGAGAGAAATCTCATCATCGCTCTCACTCAGAAGGAGATTTCCAGCAAAATCCATCAAGGAGTAGGTGGAATGATTCCTTTTGACATCGATGCCAAGAAAGCATCCATATTCTCCATTGAGATAGAGGGTGATCTGCTTTCTTCCGATTTTCTGGGCTTCATTCTTCTTTTCAAGAATGATTCTCTCTTCCAAGAGAGGTTTTAAAGACAACGTCAAAGCTGCATTGGTCAAAGAAAGACGGCTTGAGAGAAGAGTTCTTGTACTTTCTTTTTCCGCAAAGAGGATTCGGATGATGCTTTTTTGAGTTTCGGAAAGGTTTTTTGTCATAAGAATAGTGTAACACCAGATACGAACAGAAGAACACAGGTTATCTTCAAAAAGATTTTTTTGGAAAGTTTCGGTGCAATAAAGGTTCCAAGAAGAATGGAAAGGATACTCGCAAGAGCACCGATTGCAAAAAGAAGCCAGGTATGGGGAAGCAGGATGCCTTTTGTCAGATGCGTAATGAAGAGCACGGAATTGAGGATGATCCACAAGAGCGAGAGCGTCGAGCGGAACTGGTTCTTGTCTTTCAATTCATGAAGGGCATAGATGACGACAAATGGACCTCCGGATACGTAAAGCTTATGCATGATTCCTCCCAGGAAAAGAAAGAGAAGCATCAGCCAATAAGGAAGAGAAATCTTCTCGAAATCAAGAAAGAAGAAAAGAAGGCTGATCAAAATGACAATGCTTCCATAGACATAGAGGAGAATCTTTCCTTCCATCGGGATCCGTTCGACAAGATAACCTAGGCCAAACCCAAGCCCGACCACAAGAAGAATGATGAAGAAATGTTTCCATGCGATTTCCTTGTAATGAAGGATGACGACAAACAGGGAGACAAGCAGTGCGACAAGGTTTAGGACGGGTTTGGCTATATCGTTTCCCTCCAAAAGAAGAGAAAGCGGCATGGCAAGGGCAGTTCCGGCAAAACCGGTGATGGTCTGAATGATGTTGCTGAGAAAGATAATCAGTATGAATAAGATATCAGAGACCATATCTAGAAATCGACAAAAAGGTTATCGCCTTCGATGCCGATATACGCTCCCATTTTTGCCTGGAGAGAATCCTTATGGCAGAAAAGCCATTTGTTTTCTTTCCAAAGTTTTAGATCCTTCGGCTTTGTTTCGAGATCCTTGTTTGTCCCATCGCTTAGCAGAATGGCACAACGGAAACCATTTTTTGAAACCTTGCATGGAGAAAAATGGAAAATATAAGGAAAAAGCATGACGGCCTGTCCTTTTTTGAGAAGAAAGGCCTGGATATCGCTGGAATGGATTTTTCCTTCCTTGATATCTTCTTGTCTTGCAAGGAGGAGAATAAGGTCATCTCCGGCAATATCGACCTCCGGACAGGCATGGTATTCCAGACAGTTGAGAAGGGAATTGTATCCGTTGCAATATCCGACTTCCATCGGCCCATTGCCAAAGACGTCCTCTTTGATTTCATTAATCCCATTGAGGGAGTGCATCTTCGTCTCATCCCGAACATAAATATTTTTTTCTTTCGGCATGATGGAATCGTTTCTAAGATAGGAAACGATATCCGTCGTATTTAAGGAAAGGAGTTTTCCGTATTTCTGAAATTCTTTATCAGAGACACTTCGTATTTCCATCGATGACCTCCCAAGACATGATTCTTGATAGATACAAGATTGCTTTCTGATACTGGCAATAGCCCATGATTACATGATGCGCGATGCCGGTATAGGCGACTGTCGATACAACATCCTCGATTTTTCTGTTAAAGATGACTTTTGCATAGGTTCCTGAAAGTTCCTTCTTCATCTCGACAGCCGTTCCTTCTTCATAGTAGATTCTTGTCTTACCTCTGGCTGTATCGATTCTTAAAATCGACATCTTTCCAGATTTCAGCACGAAATCGGCTGTGACGCCTTTTCCGCCGGCAAAATAGGTTTCCAATGAGCGGTTGCATTTTCTATCCCAAAGATTGCAAGGGGCAACGCCATCATGCCATAAAAGGGCATAGTTTTCCTTATAGTTGACTTGCGAAAGATCGGCCATGAAGGGTGTTTCCTCCCCAGCTGCCCGAACGGCGACCATGCTTAGGGCCGCTTCGATATCGCCCTCGCAGGCAAGAAGGATTCCGCGCGATTGCAGGACAGACATCATCGCACAGGGCGAGACACCATAATTCTTGGCAAATTCAGGCCAGCAGCGGATGGCTAGAACATCCAAGTTCTTTTCTTTCATGAACTTTTCAGCGACGACGATGAGACGCGAAACCTGCCGAACTTGGGTCTCGTTGAGCTTCGAACAATCGAAAATCGAGCGCAGTTCTTTCTCCTGATTGGCGATTTCCTCTTCGTTTGCCTCCCCTGTGAAGAAATCGGAAAGTTCAAAATGGGAAATCAGGACACCCAATTCCTGGTACAGGTGGAGTTCATCTACGCCCACATTATAGAATCCTTGGGCATGATACCCCACTAAGCCGACATTGGCATGTTCGAGGGCTGTTTTCATCTTGATGGCCTTTAGCCAATCCGGATCGATTTCATCTCCGACATAGACGATGAAATCATCCACGCCGCCCTTGTAGAGATTCGAGGCGTTCAGATTCACGCCGCACACGGCGTTGAGTCGGATTTTTCCTCCGTCGTAGGGCAGTTCGTTATAGCCCTGAAGCAGGAATGGCTTCTTGACGAGATTATGCAAAATGAGGGCAAGTCCACCCAAATGGAAGGTCGCCGAGACGACAATAAGGGCATCGACATGTTTTTCGACAAAATATTCGCCGGCTTTTTTGGCTTCCTCGGGTTCGATGACCATATCAGGGTAATACACCCAATCGATGGAAGTATCTTCCATCAGTTTCTTTGTTCTTTCCTGATAGAGGGAGAAGGCTGTCTTGTAATCGAAGGTCTTTCTCACAAGGCAGACGATACCGATGATGGGTTTTCTCATAAGGCCTCCTTATTGACGATTTTGAAGGATGCTGAAAAATCTTCTCTTTCCAAGCCTTCCTTCATGGCTTCCTCATAGACTTCGACAACACGGTGCAGGGCCGTGCAATCCTTATTGGCTTTCTTGGCCATCTCCCAGGCAAAATGGACATCTTTATTCATATTCCCGACAGAGAAGGCTGTCGGATATTCATTCGAGATGATGTTTTTCGCTTTCGTGTCGAGATAGAAGCACTGGGCACCGCCATAGCCTAAGGCCGTGACCACTTCGCTTAGATCGAGTCCGAGCGTCTTGGCCAGACCCAAGATTTCATTGACACCGTTTTGGATTTCGCCCACCAAGGCGTTATGGAGAATCTTCATTTCCAGTCCAGCGCCATGTCCTCCCATATAGATGATATTCTTTCCCATGCAGGAAAGAATGGGCTTTATTTTTTCATACACGGACTTCTCTCCGCCGACATAGATTCCAAGTTCTCCCTTGATGGCAGCAGGCTGGGACTTGACGACCGGACAGTCGAGAAGGTCGACTCCGAGTTCTTCGACCTGTTTGGCAACGAGGCGATTTGTCTCCGGTGAAATCGTTGACATATCAATCCAAACCTGGCCTTTTCTTAGGTATGGCTTGATTTCCCGAAACAAGGACAGCATATGTTCGTTTTTAGGGACCATGGAGATGATGATCGAAGCATCTTTTACACATTCTTCATACGAAGATGCGAAGGGGAAAGGCGTTTCTTTCTTGACAAGATCATAGCCGACGACATCATATTTCATGGCGACATTCTTTGCCATAGGCAAACCCATGATGCCAAGTCCGATGAAGCTGACTTTCATATCATTCATTTCCTTTCGTGTGATCCCAGGCATCCTGGAAGACGGAAAGCCCATAGGCTGTGAAGGGATGGCTAAAGCTTTCTTCATAGACGCTCAAGCCGGCGGTGACGATGTCCGCACCCATGCTGGCACAATCGGCAATCTGCTTTCCGTTTCGCACGGCCGCAGCGATGATTTCGGTTTCGAAATCAAATTCCTTATAGATCTTGACAAGCTGGGTGAGATAGGAAATAGCATCTTCTCCGCTGTTTTCCTTCCATCCGATAAATGGGGAGACGAATTTGGCCTTGATTCGTCCGGCCTGAAGGGCCTGTGAGGGAGAAAAGACGAGTGTGACATTGGTCCTCACCCCTTCTTTTTCAAGCTGGTTGGCGGCTTTGAGTCCTTCGATGGTGCAGGGAATCTTGATGACGAAATTCTCGCTCATTGAGGAAATCTTTCTGGCTTCTCTGATCATATCCTCGCTCTTATCCAAATGCGGATTGATTTCGACCGAGACGGGGAAGACTTCCTTTCCCTCGAGATGATTTTCCTTTATCCAATTGGCAATATCCTGTATGGCCTGCAAAAATGGCTTCCCAGAGGCCATGATATGCTTCGGGTTCGTGGTCACGCCATCGATGCGATAATTCTTATAGGCATAATCGATTTCGTTTATTTTTGCTGAATCAAGAAAAAATTTCATTTAGTTATCCTCCTTTTCTTGCTTTAGACTTTCAAACAATTCCTTATAGGGAGACTTCTTTCGATAGAAGGCGATGGGAAGACCGAGAGGAGAGGCGACTTTTCCTTTTCCTGATGGAACTTCCTTATTGGTGAAGAACTGCACCCATTCATCCTTTGGAAGATAGTATTCATGTTCCTTTTCATTCGGTCGGAGCACCGGAGAGACAAGAATATCCTCTCCAAAAAGATATTCCTTCTTGTTGAGGTAGGCTTCTTCTTCATCATAATGGAAAAAGAGAGGCTGGATCATGGGAGTGTTGTTCTTGTAGTAGTTTTCGTAGAGATTCTTTCGATAGTCCTTGAGGGCGACAAAGAAGGAGGTGTTCTTGATGAATTCTGAATAGGTTTCCTCATTGTCGAACTGAACATTGTTTTTTGGCTGATTTCCTTCATGGGTTCGATAAATCGGTGTAAAGATATTCATCTCGGACCATCTGAGGAAGAGTTCGGCATCTCTTTTCATTGGATAGAGAGCGGTAATGGTTGTATATCCCCCGATATCCGAATGGATGACGCCCGCTCCAGAGCAGGCCAAAGATAATGTGGCGGGAATGACGGAGCCAAGACCATATTCATCGGAATAGTCGACATGCTGATCACCGTTCCACATCGAATGGGTGAATTGGAATGTGTGGCCATAGGCCGCTCTCGAGAAGAAGAAAATCTCGTCTTCCTTGTGACATTCCTTTGTGGCGTCATAGCTGCATTTTGCCCACATGGTCGGCCAGCGGTTATGAAGTTTCTCACTTTCTCCCCCATAGCACACAGAATCGGTCGGGAGATATTCCCCGAAGTCGGCCATCCATCCAGAAAGACCATATTCGATCATGTTTTCCTTGATGATCTCTGTGTACCATTTTCGTGCGCTTGGATTGGTCAGATCGACAATGCCGGCATTGAATGTCGTGGATTTGATGTGATAGACCGAACCGCTTTTGTGTCGGATGAGGAAACCTTTCTTCTTGGCTTCAAGATACATCGGGGCGCCTTCCTTGAGAAAAGTGTTGATATATCCGAGGAAGCGAACGCCTTCCTTATTCAGCCTCTGGATGATTTCCTTGAGGTTTGGATAGAGTTTTTCATCGGCTTTCCAATTCCAGTAGACCTGGTATCCAAAACTTGTCACCACATTTCCGCACCAGTCCTGACACCAGATGCCGGCGATTTTCAAGCCCTTCTTCTTTGCTTCCTCGTATTTCTTCAAAAGCACTTCGCTTCCGCCCTGGATAGAGAGAATGACGCCATCGTTGACCCAAGAAGGCACTTTTGGCTGGAGACCGACAAGCCGGGAAATGCTCTGCGACAGTTCGAGAAGTGAATTCTCGCAGAGAAGGGAGATGGATTGAGGAATCTGGCGGAACTTAATCAAGAGTTCCTCTTTCTTGAAGGAAAGAAATCCATAGGTGTCTTCATGACAATAGAAGGCATAGCCTTTTGAGGAAAGGAAGGATGGGGTGGAACAATAGGTCTGATGGTCCTTATAGGGTGCTTGGTAGGAAGGATTGGGACCGTGGAGTCTTTCCCGAATCTGTTTTTTGACGATTTTGCTGACCTGTTGGTGTTCGCTCACCCAAATTGGAACATCCTTTCCTTTCAAATCCAAAGTCGAATATTGTTCTCCGCATCCATAGATATGTTCATCCTTGAATGTCTTGAATCTTAAGGTGAAGCGATTGTATCCGTTATCGACATGAAAATGGAATTTGATCCATGGGTCATGATCGACAATAATCTCTGCCTGTACCTTTCCGTCGCTGAAGATATACCTATTTCCATCCTGAAAGGAAAAGGTGAGCTTTCTTCGATCGATAATCTTGTCTTTCGTTTTGAAGGAACCGCGTTTCATCTTGTATCTGGCTTTGCCTTTCCCTATGACGAGATAGGCTTCCCCGTTGACAAGCTGATCGAGGAAATACTTTTCCATCTCTTTCTTATCCATGTGCTCCTCCTTTATTTAAGTTACTTAAAAAATTATAATTCCTTTTTCTCTGAAAGACAACTAAAAAGGAGAAGAAAACCAAAAAAAGCGGAGTTTCTTCGAAAAATAGAGAATGTAACCTCTCACAAATGAATTTTAGATAAAAGAAAATCTCCTGCCGATTGGCAGGAGAGAGATCAGTCTTCGATTTTTCCTGGATCGAGGAAGGTGTTTTCCAACGGTGAGATGAGACGAGCATTGACGTAGCACTGCTTGAGGGTGAGGATTGTCTGGCCCTGATAGTTTCCAGAGGGTGTCTTCTCAATGAGCAGGACCGCTTGGACTTCATCTTGGTTGGTAAACTTCAATGGGAGCATCATAGACATGACATTTCTTGTCGGAAAAAAACTCGGCAGGGCGTTTCGATAGTCGTACTGGACCATGCGAACCGCCTTTTGGATGCTCGAAGTCAAGGAGACGCGGAGAAGCGAAAAGAGAACTTCGTTTTTCTCAATCATGCTTTCCAATTTGGAAAAAAGCTTATCTTTGACGAAGGGATTTCTTTCCTTTTCGATTTTCAGAAGGATTTTTCTCTCTTCGGCAAAAGGAAGCGTCATATTCTCAAGGAAGGACAAAGGGAAGCGATCGAGATTATCGATGAGGATATGATGGATGTCTGTATGGATATCGGCCGAAGTGTTGAAGATGAGATCGTCATTGCTCTTGATGAACGTTGCTTTCTGTGGAAGGGGATTGAAATGCTCGACGATGATTTTCCCAAGTCCTTGGCTTCCCGAGAGAGAGAAACCTTCGAAAAGGTAGTCCTGCCTGATTTCCTTGGACTTGTTCTTGCGCAAGACGGCATAGATATCTTCATATTCTGGACTTTTCAGTCCGGTGTTGAAACAACAATATCCGGTTTTCTCATCCACGGCAATCTTCTTTTGGCTATAAATCTGATAGAACGTATACTGAAGATAGATTTTCAAGATGATGTGCTTGTCCTTGGAATTGTGATAGCACCATTTTTCTTTTCGTGCAATCGAGGAAAGTTCCTCCATGCTTTTTTCGATATCCTCGAAATGAATCTTGTCCAAAAAAACATCTCCGGCCTTTTCCTTATCGGTTCCGACAAAATTCAGATAGAAGCGATAGGGAGAATTCTTTGCGGCCTTCTTGATGGAGGCGATGGTTTTTTCTCCCTCTTTTGTCTTATAGGAAATCGGGAAGATGAAAGCATCGTCTTTTTCCCTGAAATTATGCTGCTGATAGGCTTTTTTGTAATCCATCAGAAGCGTCTTGAGAATAGAATCGTTCTCATAGGGCACGCTCGAGAATTCCTTGATGGAAAGAAGAAGGGCATTGGGAACAAAAAAGCAGTCCTTCTTTGGCTCGGGAAGACAGGTATTGGCTTTCTTCTTTTCCGTCTTCGGCATCTTTTCTTCTTTTTTCTTGCCCAGGAATGTGACGATGATCTTGGAATGATCATTTGGATCATTCTTCATGATGAGGAGATCGTGGAAGCCTTCGAGGAATTTCTTCATCCTCGTAAAGCCATATTTTTTATAGTCGATCTTCTCTTTTTGGCAGAAAGCACTGACTTCCGAAAGGGAATATTCTTTCCCAGGTGTGAAGTTTGCATTCAAAAGCGATTCGATTCTCTTCTTTTCTTTTTCCGTCAGAACAGGCTTGACATCATCCTTTTTCGTTTCATTTTCACATGAAAAAGGATGAAGCACGACATAGGCATCTTTGTGATTCTTCTCATCGGCTTCGAAGGTCAGGAACGACAAGTCTTTGAGCAGAGACTTTAATTTTTTATAACCATATTCCTGATAGGAAAATTTCTTGCTGTTCAGGTAAGCAGCCAGACCCGCAAGGGAAATTTTCTCTTCTTCCTTGAACCCGAGCTTGAGAAGATCATAGATGTCTTCTTTGTTTTTCAAAGTGACCATTGATTTTCTCTTTTCTGTGTTTTGGGTTCGAACACATCTTCATTATACTTCATTTAGGGTCTGTTTGACAAACCCTGAGATTTCATTCTGAATAGGATTCAAGGATTCTATCGAACTCAAAAAGCGGATCGATGCTATCCAAATCAGCGCCAAAAGGCTTGAATTCGCCAGAAAAGAGTTCCATATAGAGACATTCTTCCTCGCTCAAAGTCGCTTCTGGATCCTCCTTGGAAGAGTGGTAAAGATAGAATGGCATGATTTTCAGATAATGAAAAGAGGACTTGTCATTCTCTTTCTTCAAAAAAGGAATTTCAGAGAAGACATCCTCGATCTTCGTCTTCTTCGTGAACAGAAAAAGAATGACATCTTCATGTAAGGTTGTGTTGTCGCAAAAAAAGGAATAGCCTTTCTTTCTTAGAGCCTCGAGGACTTCAAGAACTTCTTTTTCATCCTCTTGGACATAGGATATCTGGAGATTATTCATATTATTTCTGGTATTCCTTGATCTGCTTCAGAAGATATTGCTTCAATGGCTCGAGACCTTCCTTTGTCTTGGCGGAAAGAGGGAAGAAGAGGGCGTCTGGATTCAGGGAAAGAATTTCCTTCTTGGCTTTTTCGCAATCGAAATCAAAGACGCAAAGCGTATCCATCTTGCTGAAAATGAAGATGTCGCCTTTTTGGAACATCAAAGGATATTTCAGCGGCTTGTCATCGCCTTCCGGAACAGAAAGGATGACGAGCTTCAAGTTGGCACCGGTATCGAATTCGGCTGGACAGACAAGATTTCCGATATTTTCCAGGAAGACAAGATCAAGTTCATCCGCACCGAGGAAATCCATCGCTTCATCGACCATCTTGCTATCGAGATGGCACTCGCCAGACGTGTGAAGCTGGATGGTGAGGACACCGGTCTTTTCTTTGATGGTGTTGCTGTCGACAACAGCGTCCATGTCGGCTTCGATGACGCCGATGCGGACATCCTTTTTCATTTCATTGATCAGCTGTGTGAGCAATGTTGTCTTTCCGGCGCCTGGAGAGGCCATGACATTGACAAGGAAAATCTTCTTTTCCTTGAGCTTCGTCCGAAGCTGTTGGGCTCTTTTGTCGTTATTGGCAAAGACTGACTGCTTTACCTTGATGGTTCTGATTTGGTCCATAGATTTTCTCCTTCTTTTAGCCAATCGAGATAATATTCCTTTGTCTTTTCCTTCAGCGGAAGAAAAGACATATCCACTTTGTTCTCGTCATAGAGCGGACAGAGAATCCCATTGATGGCCAGACTGCTTTTCTCTTCCTCGTCGGAGACGAGAAGATCTTCGATAAACTGGCAGCAATGCTCCACTTCCTTCTTATTTCCTTCTTTGTACATCAAAAGGAGGTAGGGAAGAAAGATTTCTTCGTAAAAAGCGTGACTTGGGGTATCCAAATCGAAGATGCCGCCTTTGACTTCCTGATAATGTTCTTCAAGATAGGGAAATTCTTGGAGGAGAAGATGATTCAATGGGTCTTTTTTCATAACCTAATTATTATGGATGACTTGATTGAAAGAAGCAATATAGTTGATGAAGGAATCGACTTCAATCGGTCTGGAAAAATAAAATCCCTGCAGGTAATGACATCCGAGATCCTCGAGTCTAGTCTTCTGATCCTTCGTTTCGACGCCTTCGACCAGGGAATGCATATTCAGTTGGTTGATCAGATGGATATTTGTCTCAAGGATGGCATTTCCACTCTCGCTTTTTTCTCCGGCGTAGAGAATGGATTTGTCTATTTTGATAGTCGAGAATTCGACCGGTCCGACAATCGCTTCGAAATTCGAATACCCTGTTCCGTAATCATCCATCGAGAAAATGAAACCGAGGTCCTCTAAGTCATGGAGGGTGTTGAGCAGATTGACATCTTGAAGAGTCGATATGCTTTCGGTGATTTCCAGGATGATGTTCTTCGCACAAATCTCATATTTCTTCAGAATGGCAGCAAAGCATTCGGCTAAATCTGCCTGGACAAATTGCCTTTTTGAGAGATTTAGGGAGATGGAATTCAAGCCATAGTCGAGAAGGTGGCGTTCCTTGATGTCCTTGCAGACGGTCGAAAACACAAAAAGTCCGAGAGAAAGGATATCGCCGCTTTCTTCAGCAATCGGAATGAATTCCCCTGGCGAGATTTCACCAAGTTCGTCATCCCTCAGCCGCAAAAGAGCCTCTGCCGTCGTGATTTTCTGTTCCTCGGTATCGTAGATTGGCTGATAGACGACATAGAATCGATTTTCCTTGAGGCCGTTATGAATCGACTTGGCAATCTTTCCTTTGCGAAGCATCCTCAATGCGGCATCGTTTTCCAAGAGAGTCACTCTCTGATAGGGGGAGGAATAGGGACTCTGGATGATTTTTTCGATCTTTTCTAGGGAGTCGACATCTGTCGGTACATGCAGGTAGATGGCTTCGATGTTCATCGAGATTGCCATGTCACAAAGAAGAATGTCTTTTGATAGACAGCCTAAGATGGCGTTGAGGTCATTTCTCGATTTTAGGGAATCTTTGTTTTTCTCATAGGAGTTGATCGCATAGGTGCTTTTGGCAAGATGGAAAAATTCGCAGTTCTTCAGATGCAGATTCTTCAAGCGCAGCGCAATTTCCTTGGATATTTTCTCTGATTGCTTTTCAAGGATGATGGTGTTGATACTTTTTGCGTTTGTGATCCTTAGAAGGATGAGACGATAGTGAGCTTTTGCCTTCAACGATTTTTTTGTGACTTCATTGAATCGGGCTTGGTTTCCAAATTCGGTCAGAGAATCGATTTCTCCTGTTGGGTCCTGTGAGGAGATGACAATGCCGATGCTTAATAAAGATTCGACAAAAAGGTGACAATCAAAGGGGAGAAGCGAAAAGTAGTCGAAAATATAGAAAGTAAAGAAGCAGAAAAAGAATCCGCAGAGCATGAAGAATTCGCCTCTTTTGAGACTTTGATGATAGCGGATAAGATAATAAAGAGAAACTACAAGATAGAAGAGGCCTGAGGCCATCAGCCAATAGAACCCCCAAAGCAATTTGTAGGCGTTTTCTTTTTCTTCATAGATAAAGACGGTTGGCGTGATGGAGTTGAGAATCAAGAGTATGTCAGAGGTTAGAATCGGAATGAGCCAAAGACAATAGAAAATCCAAAAATATCTTGTCTTTTTTCTATAATGCTGGCCGGTGGAAAAATAGATATAGGAATTCAGGAAAACCGGAATGGAAATATGGCCCATGAAATAGAGCGTGCGGATGATATCTCCCAGAGTCTCTTTGAATTGGAAGTAGGATTGATTGAAGAAAAAGAAGCCGACATAGCCTGTCAAAAAGCCGAGTCCCAAAAAGAAAAGAAGAAAAATCGTTTTCTTATCATGAAGATTGAATTTTATGAGAACAAGCAAAAACAGAACAAAGAAAACAAGACCGGAACATAGAAAGAATATCGAGTCCAAAGAAAAAACGTCCATGATGTTTTTCTCCTATGGATATTATCTCATTCTTTTGACCCGCTTCATCGAGAAAATATACAGATATATATTTTTTGTTTTTTTAGCACAAAAAAACTCCACCTAGGAATCCCTAAGTGGAGAGAGCAAAAGGAATTTTATGTTGGAATTTATTATCAAAATTTAAAAGCACAAAACTTCGACAATGACATTATCTCAGATTTGACAGTCTTTTTCAAGACCAATACGTATATTTTGTTACAAACTCAAAAAAATGTAAAAAACAATTTTTCTTTTTCGACAGCCTTATTTCTTTTCCTTGATGATCTGCTTCTTTTTCACCGAAATGATTTTGTAGAAACGATATTTCTCATGAAGCAGAATGCGAACCTGTTCTTCAGCATCTTTTTCATCGGAAGCGCGAAGAGTCAATGAATTCTCGATATAATTATCAAATTCCCGATCCGCATGGCCATAGACGACTTCATATTTTGCACCGAATAATCCCATAGTCAAAGCCTCCTTGTTTTTCTTTGTTTCATTATACCTTTTTTTTCGTCAATTTGCTTTTCTTTTATTTCCGATTATAATTTAAAAGAATATAGGAGCCTTACAATGAAAAAAACAATCATTACGGTCGTTGGCAAAGACAAAGTCGGAATTCTCTATCAAATATGTCGATTCTTGAATGAAAACAACATCAACATTCTCGATGTCTCTCAGACAATTGTCGATGGTTTTTTCAATATGATGATGGTTGTCGATATCTCCAAGTCGACGAAAGATTTCCAAAAGCTGGAAGAGGAATTCGGTAAAACAGCTTCGGATATCGGCCTGAAGGCTCTTATGCAAAAGGAAGAAATCTTTGATTTCATGCACCGTATCTAATTATGATCAATTTAAATGAGGTCTATGAGACCAATCGTATGATTCAGGAAGAGAAACTCGATGTCCGTACAATTACCTTGGGCATTTCTCTTCTGGACTGTATCGATTCCGATGTGAATATCACAGCCAAGAAGATAAGAGAAAAAATCGAAAAGCTCGGCAAGGATCTTGTCAAAGTCGGAAACGATATCCAAAACGAATTCGGAATTCCGATTGTCAACAAGAGAATCTCCATCACTCCGATTTCCTTAATCGGGGATAGCTGCTGCAAGACGAAAGAAGACTACCTTGTTCTGGCAAAGACACTCGATGAAGTCGCAGAGAATCTCTCGGTCAATTTCATCGGCGGATTTTCAGCCATCGTCAACAAATCGATGAGCAGGAATGAGGAACTGATGATTTCCTCCATTCCTCTTTGCCTCAGCCAGACAAAAAGAGTCTGTGCGAGCATCAATCTCGCTTCCTCCAAGACGGGCATCAATATGGATGCTGTCCGGCTTTCTGGAAAAATCATCAAAGAACTCAGCTCTCTGACCAAAGATGAAAATTCCATCGGTGCGGCCAAACTCGTCGTTTTCTGCAATGCACCGGATGACAATCCATTCATGGCTGGCGCTTTCCATGGAATTTCTGAAGGAGATTGTGTTCTCAATGTCGGTATCTCCGGACCTGGGGTCGTCAAAAAAGCATTGGAGAATGTCCGTGGCGAAGATTTCCCGACCCTCTGTGAGGAAATCAAGAAAGTTGCCTTCAAGATTACAAGGGCTGGACAGCTTGTCGCCAATGAGGCAAGCAAAAGGCTTCATATTCCCTTCGGCATCATCGATTTATCCTTGGCACCGACGCCGGCAATCGGCGATTCTATCGGCGAGATTCTTCAGGAAATCGGACTTGAGATGCCTGGCGCGCCAGGGACGACCTGTGCTTTGGCGCTTCTTAATGATTCGGTGAAGAAAGGCGGCATCATGGCTGCTTCCTCTGTTGGTGGACTTTCGGGTGCATTCATCCCTGTCAGTGAGGATCATGTCATGATTCAGGCTGCAAAAGAAGGAAGCATCACAATCGAAAAACTCGAAGCCATGACCTGTGTCTGCTCTGTGGGATTGGATATGATAGCCATACCTGGCGATACTTCAGAAGAGACCATCAGCGGCATGATTGCGGATGAAATGGCCTTAGGAATGATCAACAATAAGACAACAGCCTGCCGACTTATTCCAGCCTATGGAAAGAAAGTCGGAGAGGAAATTTCCTTTGGCGGATTATTGGGCTCGGCTCCGGTCATGAGAGTGAATTCGTACTCCTGCAAGGAATTCGTATCCAGGAAAGGAAGAATTCCAGCACCCATTCATTCTTTCAAGAATTAAATAAAGTCGGCATAAAGATGCACTGTCAAAGTCCTCGGATAAATCCTAGCGGGATTCCGGAGGCTTTGACAGTCTTTTTTTACTTATATAAAAAATCATGGAATCGAAAAGAATCGTTCCAACAAGGGTTTAAGGCTTGGAAGCAGTTTTGATGACGGCCGATAGCATCTTTGCTTGCTTATATCATGGGAGCAGAGAACCTGAATCAGTGCATTCTTTAGAATGCAGATTCCATCTTTATGAAGGACACAGCATACATTTTGGCTGAATTCGATTCATTTTTGTGAAAGTAAGTTTTCATTAATTGGATGAAGATGGAGGAGAATTTTAAGAGGAGTAAATTCATCTTAAAACTGAATTGTGAAATGGAAAATATTTTAGTAAAAAATGTTGTCTCTCTTCGAAGTGAAACAAATCCATGTTTGAGGGTATGAAAGCAAAGAAGGAATCTGGAGATCACGTGAAAAGAATGCGAGTAGAGTCGAAGGCTTTAGAGGTTTTAAAAAGGGCCAAAGAAGATCTCTTTGGTCAGCTGGAAGTGTGGAATGTAGAAGGCAATGAACAAAGAAATAAATAGGCAATCAAAAAGGCTGTCAAGCCTTCGGAAACTTTCTGAAATTTATCCGAATTCTTTGACAGCCTCTTTTATTGGATTAGTCGAGATGCGGTCCAGCCTTGACTAAAGCTTTGCCGGCTTCATTTGTCTCATATTTATGGAAGTTCTTGATGAAGCGGGAAGCAAGATCCTTGGCTTTGGTTTCCCAGGCTTCCTTGTCGGCGTAGGTATCTCTTGGATCGAGGATGTTGGTGGCAACGCCTTCAAGCGAAGTCGGAACCTCGAAATCGAAGTATGGAATCTTCTTGGTTGGGGCCTTTAAGATGGCGCCATCCAAGATGGCATCGATAATGCCACGGGTATCCTTGATGGAAATGCGCTTTCCGGTACCATTCCATCCTGTGTTGACTAAATAGGCCTTGGCGCCGGATTTTTCCATATGGCGAACAAGTTCTTCGGCATATTTGGTTGGATGGAGTTCCAAGAAGGCCTGACCGAAGCAAGCGGAGAAAGTTGGCGTCGGCTGGGTGATTCCTCTTTCTGTTCCTGCCAATTTTGCAGTAAAGCCGCTCAAGAAATAATACTGCGTCTGTTCGGGAGTGAGGATGGAGACAGGCGGAAGGACACCAAATGCATCCGCAGAAAGGAAGATGACATTTTTGGCAGCCGGAGCATGGCTGATTGGCTTGACGATGTTGTGGATGTGATAAATCGGATAGGAAACACGGGTATTTTCCGTGACGCTCTTGTCGTGGAAATCAATCTTTCCGTCCTTGTCGACCGTGACGTTTTCAAGCAAGGCATCTCTCTTGATGGCACCATAGATATCCGGTTCGGCATCTTTGTCAAGATCGATGACCTTGGCATAGCAGCCGCCTTCAAGGTTGAAGACGCCATTGTCATCCCAGCCGTGTTCATCATCGCCGATGAGAAGTCTCTTCGGATCTGTGGACAATGTGGTTTTTCCGGTTCCGGAAAGACCGAAGAAGACGGCAGTATTCTCACCGTTCATATCGGTGTTGGCACTCGAATGCATGCTTGCGATACCCTTGAGAGGGAGATAGTAGTTCATCATGGAGAACATGCCCTTCTTCATTTCACCGCCATACCAGGTGTTGATGATGACCTGTTCATGGGAAGTGATGTTGAAGATGACGGCGGTTTCGGAATTGAGACCCAATTCCTTATAGTTCTCGACTTTGGCCTTGGAGGCATTGTAGACAATGAAATCCGGCTTGAAATTGGCTTCCTCTTCTTCCGTTGGACGGATGAACATATTGCGAACAAAATGCGCCTGCCATGCGACTTCCATGATGAAGCGGACAGCCATTCTTGTATCCTTGTTGGCACCGCAGAATCCATCGACGACATAGAGTTTCTTTCCGGAAAGTTCCTTTTTGGCGATATCCTTGCAGGCAGCCCAGGCTTCCTTGGAGGCTTTGTGGTTGTCATTTGGATATTCAGGAGTATTCCACCAGACGGTGTCTTTGCTGTTTTCGTCTTCGACAATGAATTTGTCCTTTGGAGAACGACCTGTGTAGATGCCGGTCATGACATTGACAGCGCCAAGCTCGGTGACCTGACCTTTTTCATAGCCTTCCAATGTCGGATCGGTCTCGGCATTGAAGAGTTCTTCATAGGACGGATTGTAAACAACTTCCTTCACGTCACTGATGCCATATTGACTTAAGTCGATTTGTTTTTTCATAGTGTATCCTTTCATTTGTCGACTATATCACAACTTTCGGTTGGGATATTCTTCATAATTTTTTTCCAGCGTTGCTTCGCCAGAGGAGACAGAATAGACTTTCTCTCCTTCTTTGACCTGAAGACTTCCATCATCGAGGATTCCAAGGACCTTTACGTGCTTGTTTTCCCCATAATAGTTGAGTGTAATTTCTTTCTGATCGAGATAGGAATTCTTTTTTAGGATTTCCAAGAAGGCATCATCTTTCTTTTGGTAATCAAGATAGAGATTTCCAAAATGACGAATGAATCGATGAAGGACTTCTTCTTTATCATATTCCTTTTTGGAATATTGGCAGAGAGAAACCGCTTTGTTTTTCAGTTCGGGTGGAAATTCCTTCGTATTGACATTGATTCCAATTCCGATGACGAGGGCTTTTAACTCTTTCTCGTAGACGGACTCGAGAAGGATTCCTGCACACTTTTTTCCTTCAATCAGGACATCGTTAGGCCATTTGATGAGGGAGGGAATGGAATAATCTTTTAAGGTCTTGAGAAGAGAAACTCCGCAAACGAGGGGAAGGAGATGGATGCGGTCTTCTTCAAGATTGTTCTTGAGAAGAAGAGAGAAGACGAGTGAATGGGAATCATCTTCCCATTTTCGTCCAAGTCGCCCCTTGCCGGCGTATTGATGGCCGGCAGAAACGATCGTCATATCATCGAGATGTTCGTATTCTCTCTTGAGAAAGGAGTTCGTGGAGTCGATTTCCTCAAAATAGAGAAATTTCATGGATGGACTAGCCTAAGAGCTGAATGAGAAGACCGGCAGCAACTGCGCTTCCGATGACACCGGCGACATTCGGACCCATGGCCTGCATGAGAAGGAAGTTGGAAGGATCTTCCCTCTGTGCCTCTTTCTGGACGACACGGGCAGCCATCGGAACAGCAGAGACACCAGCTGCACCGATCATCGGATTGATCTTGCCATGGGAGAGATAGCACATGAGCTTTCCGATCAATACGCCACCAGCGGTCGCTGAGACGAATGCAATGATGCCCAGCATGAAAATCCACAATGTCTGGACAGTGAGGAAGGTTTCACCCTTGGCTGTGGCACCGACGGTGAGGCCAAGAAGAATCGTAATCGTATATAAGAGTGAGTTGGAGATTGTTTCGGTGAGTTTTTTGACGACACCGCATTCCTTGACAAGGTTGCCAAACATGAAGCAACCGATCAAAGGAGCACAGCTTGGGACAAGAAGGACAGTGATGAGTGTGACAAGAATTGGGAAGAGAATCTTCTTCGTCTTGCTGACAGGCTTGAGATCATCCATATGGATCAATCTTTCCTTCTTTGTGGTCAGGGCTCGGATGACAGGAGGTTGGATAAAGGGAACAAGTGCCATATAGGAATAGGCGGCAATGGCAATGTTTGCCAGCAATTCCGGGGCGAGTTTCGTTGTTGTGAGAATAGCTGTCGGACCATCCGCGCCGCCGATGATGCCGATACTCGCTGCCTGCTGAGCGGTGAAATGAGCCCATCCGGCTTCAGACGGGAATGGAATGAGAATTGCAAGAAGGAAGGTCAAGAAGATGCCGATTTGCGCAGCTGCACCTAAGATGAGTGTCTTCGGATTGGAAATCAGTGGACCGAAATCCGTTGTTGCGCCGATACCCATGAAGATGAGGCACGGATAGATTTCATATTTGACGCCGAGATAGAGGACGCCAAGAAGTCCGCTATAGCCTGATGCGGATGTCTTGCTTGCGTCCATGATTCCTGAAAATGGCAGATTGGATAAAAGCATGCCGATTGCCATAGGGACAAGAAGATATGGTTCTGCTTCTTTGAAAATAGCCAAATAGAGTAATAATAAGGCGATGAGGATCATGATGGCATTCTGCCAGCCGAAGCTGGTTGCGCCAAATCCATAGAAGCCTGTGCTTTCCCAGACTCCCTTCAAGACCTCACCGAAATCTGTTAATACGAGGCCCATACTTTACCCCAGGATGAGAAGTGGATCCTTTGCGGAAACGCTCTGACCTTTGTTGACCTTGATTTCCAAGACCGTTCCATCACTGTTGGCCTTGATTTCGTTTTCGAGTTTCATGGCCTCCAGGATACAAAGAGTCTGTCCCTGCTTGACAGCATCGCCGACCTTCACCTTGATATCAAGAATACTTCCCTGCATTGGTGCAAGGACGGCATTTCCATTGGCAGGTGTAGAAGTGGCTGGGGCAGCAGAGGCAGGAGCTGGTGTATTTGCCGCAGCAGGAACGCTTCCTTTGACCGTCTTGACTTCGACAGGCTCGACTTCTGTGATACCCATGACCTTGACTTCATAAGTCTTGCCATTCACTTTGATATTATAGATTCTCATAGATTACCTCGATTCTTTTCATTTCTTTTTCTTCTTATCGGCTTTTTCATCGCTGATCAGTTTGCAGCTGATGACTTTGACATCCTCTTTTTTCTCTTTTCTGTAGTCGAGAGTGGCAACGAGGACGGCCGCCATGGCATCATCATCCAGCTCGGTTCCATCCTTCATTTTCACTTTTTCATGGACGTCCAAGGCTTTGATTTTGTTGACACCGATTAGAATGACTGTGATGATAGCCAAAATGAGGAAGACGACAACGATGCAGAATAAGGACATCAGGAGTGCTTGGGCGAAATCCCCATCCTTGATTTCCCACATCGCCAGGGAATAGATTGGATTGATCATAATTCGACGTTGTACTCCTCTGCTTCCAAGCCATATTTCAGTTTGAGGAACTTGATGGCAACCTGATCAAACAGGGCAATGGAGAGGACATCCTCATCGCATTTGGCAATCTTCTTGTACTGTTCCTTGAGTTTCTCGAATTCCGGCTCGAGTTTGTCAGCTGGACGATAGGTGATGACTTCATCATCACCGATGATCTTGTGCTGAACTTCGCTATTGACCTCGGATGGAGCTTTTCCATAAAGACCATGGAGATAGTCTTTGATTTCCTTTGGAACCATCTTATATCTTTCTCCAGTGATGACATTCATGACAGCCTGTGTTCCGACCATTTGGGAAAGAGGCGTGACAAGAGGCGGATAGCCTAAATCTTTGCGGACAAGAGGGACTTCCTTCAAGACTTCATCGTATTTGTCCATGGCACCCTGCTTTTCGAGCTGGCTCATCAGGTTGGAAAGCATTCCGCCTGGGACCTGATATTTCAGAATGTTCGGGTTGACGCATAAAGCTTTGACTTTCAAGGTTCCGTTTTTGAGGTATTTCTGCTTGATCTTGTCTAATTTTGCAGCGGCTTCATTGAGAAGTTCGCTATCGAGATTCGGATCATATTCGGTTCCCTTTAGGGCGTAGTTGAAGGATTCCGTGCACGGCTGAGAAGTGCCTCCCGAGAGCGGAGACAAAGCTGTATCGATGATGTCGACACCGGCCTCGATGGCTTTCAGATAGGTCAACTGGCAGATGCCACCTGTGCAGTGGGAATGCAGTTCGATGGGAAGCTTGGTTTCTTTTTTCAGTCTCGAAATGAGATCGTAGGCATCCTGTGGCAGAAGAACACCGGCCATATCCTTGATGCAAAGAGAATCTGCACCCATTTTCTCGACTTCCCTGGCTAAGGAAACATAATAGTCGACAGTGTGGACGGGGGAGGTGGTGTAGCTGAGGGCAATCTGGCAATGGGCAGATGGGAATCTGCTCTTGTATTTGTTGCACGCATCCACAGCGCTCTTGAGGTTGCGGATATCATTCAAGGCATCGAAGACACGGATGATGTCGATTCCGTTTTCCAAGGATTTTTCGACAAACTTATCGACGATATCATCGGGATAATGATGATATCCGAGGATGTTCTGGCCGCGGAAAAGCATTTGGAGTTTCGTGTTCGGGCAGGCTTTTCTGATGGCGCGAAGTCTTTCCCATGGATCTTCATCCAGGAAGCGCAGACAGCTATCGAATGTGGCGCCACCCCAGACTTCCAAGGCGTAATATCCGGCTTTGTCCAAAAGCGGGGCGACAGAGAGGATTTCATCCGTTGTCAGTCTTGTGGCAATCAGGGATTGAGATCCGTCTCGAAGTGCAGTGTCAACAATTTTGATACCCATAGTTGATCCTTTCTATCTATATATAGATACAAAAAAACATACGGGATTATTTTACTAAATTTTTCTATAAAGTGTAAGCACTTCCAAACTTTCTTTGAGACAGGAAAATACTCTTGTATACATTTTTTCTCATTTTTGTCTGTTTCGTAAGAAAATAAGGGAAAAAGCGTCAAAATAATAGACGGCATATTCCACTATTTTGTATTGACAAAATGAAGGAATGGTAAAGAAAAATGGAAATTCTCATTAAAAAGTTTTTATGATTCGATTGAAAGGAAATTAGTGGTGAAAAAATACGGAATACGATAAATAGATATTACATTTCCAAATTTGTTTCCTTATTCATCCCATTTTCTAAAATTTGCATTTGGAAATGAAAGGAGGTTCTTGTTTCCATATCAGATACTTTTATACATAAAAAGACTGTGAGATGATAAAATGGTTCACGTTTAGGAAAGAATATGTCTATTGCCAATTTCACTGCGTTGTATATCAGTTTGATTTGCTTTGGTATCCTGTTCTCGTTTGCCTCCAGCTTTTTGGTATGGAAAAACGAAAATATCAGCAAACGGAAGAGAAGATGCTTTATCATTGTTTATATTCTCATCGATATCTGTGCCATTTTCGAAATGCATGTCTTCTATTTTCTCTATGTCGGGACGTTTCATTATGGGCTTTCGATATTCTTCAAGACCGTCGAATACATTTTGGTTCCCCTTATCGGATTATTTATCGGATTGATTTTCGATCGGAATAAGTACCGTTATATCCAATATGGCATCATCGGTGCCAATACGCTTGTCATTTTACTGAATGTTTTCTTTCATTTCATTTTCCGCTTTGAAGATGGTCAATTCTATCATTCTTCCTTCTATTTCATCTATATGATCTTCTATATCCTTTCTTTCATGTACTGTATTCTTTGTGGAATTGCCTTTATGAAAAAATTCCAATTCCGGAATTGGTATACCCTTCTCTTCTTATGCTTTTTTCTTGCCGCGGCCATCATTGTGCAGAATATCTTGAATATCTGGCTTGATTTCTTTGTTCTATCCGTCTGCTCTTTGCTTATCTATATCTTCATGACAGATATCGTCGAAAGAACCGATGCCATCACCGGACTGGAAAATCGGCGCAGCTTCAATGCGACATTGGAAAATCTCAATCGTGTTGCGGTTGTCATCGTCATGGATATCGACAGCTTTAAAATTTGCAATGATGATTTCGGCCATAGCTATGGTGATGAAGTCTTGCAGAAATACGGGAATGCCATCCGAAATTCTTTTCATAAGATTGCCAAATGCTATCGAATCGGAGGCGATGAGTTTGCTCTTATCGTGACAAAGAAGACGGATAGGATTGATCATACGCTTAAGAATTTTGAAGAGAAGGTTTATGCCATGAAAAAAGAGGATATTCATTTTCCTTCCATCTCCTATGGAAAAGCGAATTTCCTGCCCGGGACGGATAAATCGAGTGATATCTATAAACTGGCTGACAAAGTCATGTACGAAGCAAAAAGCAACAAGAAATATCTCTAATCAGAATTTTATAGGAGGAAACGATGTCTCTTTTCTATGATGAAAAAAACTGCCTTGTCAACATATCCAATTCCATTCTAAGATACTATCAGATTCCCCCTCTCCATGATAGCCATTCCAAACTGGACGGAATCCTAATGAAAAATCAAGGAAAGAAAATCTGTCTTGTTCTTTTGGATGGCTTTGGAAAAGCAATTCAGGAACGATATCAGGAATTTTGTCCTTTTCTTGTTCGGAATAAGGCCTTTGAAATCACGTCTGTTTTTCCTCCGACGACAGCAGCGGCCACGACAAGTCTTCTTAGTGGTCTCTTTCCCTGCGAGACGGGTTGGCTCGGATGGACAGAAAAGTTCAACATGTATCCTTGGCCGATTGTCATGTTCCAGAATGTCTATGATGATGCTTCCAAGTTTCCTATTGATGTTTTAAGCGATGAGCTTTGTCCCTATGAATCCGTTCTGAAAAAGATTGAGAAAACAGGAAAGAAAGCCTCTCGCATCTCCTCGTTCGAATATCCAGACGATTCGATTTCGTTCTTCTTCAAGAGAGCGGAGAAACTTTTATCCTATAATGATTTTCTTTATATTTATCATACGTCACCGGATAAGGAACTTCACCAATATGGCTGTGAAAGCGAAAAACTGATTCCTGTTATTCGCCAGTTGGATTCCTCTCTTTCTTCTTTGGTCGAAAATCATCCGGATACTCTCTTCCTCTTTTTGGCAGACCATGGACATAAAGACGCCAAATATTTCGATATTCAAGAGCATGAGGATTTCTTTTCTCTGCTCTCTTTGCCATGCTATTCCATCGAGGCAAGAGCCGCTACTTTCTTTGTCCAGGAAGGAAAAAAGGATTCCTTTCTATTTTTGGCAAAGAAATATTATTCCGATTTCTTCCATATTTTCTCGAAGGAAGAGGTCATAGAAAAAGAAATCTTCGGAAAAGGAAAACCCAGTGATCGCTTTGATGAAGTCCTCGGAGATTTTCTTCTTGTTTCCAAGGGAGAGGCGGCTTTCTATAATCCGGATGGTCACCAGCTTGTTTCCACGCATGCCGGTTCCTCTTTGGAAGAAAGAATGATCAACGTTTCCCTCTTTGTCCGAAATTAGCGAAGGATATCGCTATAGATCGGCGTATAAAGGAGTTTCTTGATTTCTTCCTTGTCCTTTGTGATGGAAAGAATCCATTTCAGTTTGGACAAGAGTGATTCTAAGGTCATATCATAGGACTCAAAAAGCCCATATCTTTCTTTGATCACTTTTCCGACCTTGTAGACATCCAAATCACTGCCTTCATATTGTACCTGTGTCGTGATGATGATGATTTTATCTTTCAATAAAGGATAAAGGTCATCAAAATAGGATGGGATGCCTCCGACTCCGAATCCCTCGATGATGAGTCCATCATAATTCTTCAAGGCGAAAAGAAAAGCTTCCCTGTCAAGACTGGGAATCAGTTTGAGGACAAAGACATGGCTCTTGAAGTCGAGATAGAAGCGGACATCTTCATTTCGAAATTTCTTTTCAATGTAGAAGATGACTCTTTTATCGATAATCTTGGCAATTTCCGGATAATTCACGCTCGTAAACGCATTGTAGGACTTGCTTCTGATTTTCTTTGCTCTTGTACCCAAGATGACCTTGTTGTCAAAAACAATGCTGACGCCATAAGCTTTGTCATGACTTGCAAACAAAAAAGCATTGTAGAGATTGCTTCTTGCGTCATTGTCCTTTAAGAAGATAGATTTTTGGCTTCCTGTCAAAACAATCGGCTTTGCGGAATTCTGAATCATATAGGAGAGTGCACTGGCACAGTATGCCATCGTATCGGTTCCATGCGTGATGACGAATCCATCATAGAGATTGTATTTTTCCTTGATGACGGAAGCAATCATTGACCAATGTTCATAGGTCATATCGGTCGAATCGAGATTGAAGAGCTGGAGTGAATCGACCTGACAGAAACCGCTGATATCATCTAAATAGGATAAAAGTTCATCACAGTCGAGTTGCGGAGAAAGACCGTCTGGATTGAATTTGCAGGCGATGGTTCCACCTGTGGCAAGAAGCAGTATTTTTTTCATTTTTAGCATCCTTTTCCATCGAGTCTGCAGAAAGATTTCTCTTTCTCTTTTTCTTCTTTGTAGGGAACTTCAAATGAGATTCTTCCATCGGGATAAACAAAACAGGGGATGCCGATGGCCCCGCTCTCTTTTATCTTCTGGAATCCCTCGTTCTCATCTCTAAGACGTAGGAATTCCTTAAGGATTCTGACGCTTGATCCGATATTTAAAAACACATAGTCTGGATCAGAAGAGAGTCTTTCTTTCGCTTCGATGCAATTAGGGCAATCCTTCATCGTATACACTTTGATTTTTTCATTCATGGGATGAATCCTCTTTCTTGTTGTGATGCAAAATGCTGTAAACAGAATCGATGTCATCAACACCTATGTGACATCATGAAACGAGACCGAATTTAAGAAAAATTTATAAATAAGAAACCATTTCTCTCGCTCACAGGTCTTTGATACACAGAGTTGGAACTTAGAACAAAACTTCCATAGAGAAATATGGATAAGAATTTAGGCAATATCGATTCATGGAAAGCACCGGAATAGCCATATTCTCAAAAATATTTTATCACGAATCTCTACGTGTACTTTCTCAAATGTAGAAATGAATCTGAATTTATCATTCCATGCGAAAAAAATCGTAAGCAAGAATCTGTATGTGGAACAAAAGACAAATAGGATTTGAATCGTCAAATTCTGCTATCGGTCTGATTCGAGAGAAATGCATCGAAAATATTGACGAAAATCAACCTGTGGCATTCTTATTATGGTCATCGACATATTTTCTGACATCCTTTGATTGATAAAATATGGGGAATCGATTTTTCAGTGCATGGATTCTTTTTTATCGCCTCATTTTTTAGACGATGAATGCGGAATATTTACCGAAATGAATGAGAAGCGGAAGAGGCAAACAGGCTTTTGTCAAAATATCTTGGGGCAGGGCTGAGGCCTATTCTTTATGCGTTCATATAGGTTCCGTTTGTCTTTTGTGTAGGACAATGGAATAATATGAAAAGTGAATCTTTAGGTTTGTTTAAGGTTTTCTCTTTATTGTTAGAAAAAGGAGATATATGATTATGAGAATACTTCTTGCAGAAGATGAGGTCGCCTTGGCCAAGGCGATTGTGAAAATATTCGAAAAAAATAATTTTTCCATCGATGCCGTATATGACGGAGAGGATGCTCTCTTTTATCTCGAATCCGGAAACTATGATGTCGCCATACTCGATATCATGATGCCAAAAATGGATGGACTGACAGTCCTGAAGAAAATACGCGAAGAAAAGAATCCGATTCCGATTCTTCTTTTGACTGCCAAGGCCGAAGTTGAAGACAAGGTTCTCGGACTTGATTGCGGCGCGAATGACTATCTGAGCAAGCCGTTCGATTCCAGGGAACTGCTTGCAAGAATCCGTGCTCTCACAAGAGGAAATATGGAAAACACCTCCAAAATCGGCATGGGAAATATCACGCTGGATCGAAAGACATTCGAACTTTCCTCTCCTTTCGGCAGTTTCCATCTGACGAAAAAGGAATTCCAACTGATGGAATATTTCCTTTCCAATCCGAAGCATGTCCTCTCTTCCGATCAAATCATGGAACGAGTCTGGGGATTTGACAGCGAAACGGAAATGAATGTCGTCTGGGTCTACCTTTCCTATCTGAGAAAGAAACTCTCTGCCCTGAAAGCCAATATCGCCATCAAAGCTTCAAGAAATGCCGGATATTATCTGGAGATTGTCGAGAATGATCAGCAAGCTTAAGAAAAAATTTACCTTCTTGGCGACGGTCTCCGTGTTCGTGCTGATGGCTGCTTTGATTGGTGTCATGAATATTCTCAATTATTCCTCCGTCATCAATGAATGCGACACGACCATCGACGTTCTTTTTCGAAATGAGGATGTGAAAGAGAAACTTCCTGCTATCGAAGAAGAAACGAAAGACACGGATAAGAAACCGCCAAACGGGTTGTCACCTGAAGTCGTCTATGAGGCAAGATATTTTGTTCTTGTCCTTGATGAAAACGAGAACATTGTTTCTTCTGACTTTTCGAGAATCCTCACCGTAAATGAATACAATGCGGAAACGTATAAGACAAAAGCCATCAGCAGAAAATCTGAAAAAGGCTTTGTCGATGTCTTCCGTTATGAAAAGAAGGCAATCAACAATGAGACAAAGATTCTCTTTTTGGACTGCGGCAGGAAACTCGAATCCTTCCATCGCTTCTTCATCATCAGCATGATCGTGGGATTCTCGGGATGTCTTCTTGTCTTTGTTCTTTTCGTCTTCCTCTCAGGACGAATTGTCCGCCCGATTGCGGAAAGTTACGAAAAACAGAAGCGTTTCATCTCCGATGCCAGCCATGAAATGAAAACACCTCTGACGATCATCAATGCGAATCTCGATCTTCTTGAAGGAGAGGATTGGAATGAGGAACTTGAGGAAATTCGCATGCAGACAAAAAGAATGACACAATTCACCCATGATCTTGTCTTCCTTT
The DNA here is from genome assembly GCA_963612025.1 of bacterium. Lineage (GTDB taxonomy): Bacteria > Bacillota_I > Bacilli_A > RFN20 > CAG-288 > Enterosoma. The sequence goes on along the minus strand of CAVDUB010000014.1, from coordinate 8,321 downwards.
CGAAAATGGAAGAAAAGGAACATGACCTCATGAAAATCGAAGCGCCGCTCTCCGACTTGGTCAATGAGACCGCATCGACGTTTTCAAGCATTGCCAAATCAAGAGAAATCGTTTTCGAAAAACAAATCGAAGAGGAGGTCACCTATACCTTCTCTATCGATGCGATAAGAGAACTTCTTGAAATCCTTCTTGAGAATGCCATGAAATATACACCCAAAAATGGAAGAGTCCTTCTTTCCCTCTCTAAGGAAAAGAAACAGATTCTGCTCAGGATAGAGAACACAAGCAACACAAAGATTGATAAGGAAAGCCTCAGGCATGTCTTTGAAAGATTTTATCGCTTGGATGCTTCGAGAAATTCTTCGACAGGCGGACATGGAATTGGCCTCTCGATTGCCAAAGCGATTGTCGAAAAACATAACGGAAATATTCAAGCGCTATCTAAGACAGGAGATGAATTCATTATTGAAGTAACACTTCCTTTGTAGTTGATTTGCGAATTTTCTTTAACTTGCCAACTTGTAAATGAAAGAAAAAAAACAGAAACAATATTGCTGATAGAAAAAAATCTATCAGCATTTTAAGTCTGTTTAAGTTTTTCTTTTTATACTTCTTCCAGAAATCAACAAGGAGGTACTTATATGATCAACTATGTCTTCAAAAGATATGAGCTAAAATATCTTCTTTCCATGGAGCAGTATCGCTTCATCAAGGATGTGATTTCAAAGAATTCGAAGAAGGATGAATTTGGCAAGACGACGATTCAGTCTCTTTATCTCGACACAGAGAATGATCGCCTTGTCCGTCAATCGATTGAGAAGCCTATTTATAAGGAAAAACTTCGACTTCGCTGCTATAACCTCAATGATGACAACAAGGATATCTATGTTGAAATGAAAAGAAAATATGATGGCGTTGTCTATAAAAGAAGAATCGCCTGCAAGGAAAATGAAGTCAAGGATGTCCTTTGCGGAAGAAAGAAACAAAGCCAGATCGGAAGAGAACTCTACTATTTTCTTTCTTTTTATTCGGAAGGCCTCGTTGGCAAGATTCTCATTCTCTATGACAGGGAAGCCTTCTTTGATGAAGAAGACGATCTTCGCATCACGTTTGATCAGAATCTGAGATATCGGACAGATCATCTTGATTTTCATACCTCCCTTGAGGGAAATCCTCTTCTTGATAAGGATTCCGTCTTGATGGAATTGAAAACAGGTACAGCACTTCCGATTTCTCTTCTAAGGCAGATGGAAAAGATCGGAATCAGAAAGACATCCTTTTCGAAATATGGAAGGGCCTATCAGATGGAATATGAAAAAAAGAAAGGAGAAAATAAATCATGTTTGAAACAATTTTCAATTCAGGAAACATCACAGCCGTCAGTTTCTTTATCGCACTAGCGACGGCTTTATTCAGCGGAGTCCTCTTCAGCTTTCTTTCCTGCTATAAGAGTAAGTCTTCTTCGAGTTTCTTTGTCTGTACAAGCCTCCTTCCGATGGCTGTAGCGGCCGTTATCGCCTTGGTCAACGGAAATTTGGGAATCGGGGTTGCCATCGCCGGCGCCTTTGGCCTTGTCCGCTTCCGCTCAGCCCCGGGAACGGCTCGAGAAATTGCCATCATCTTCATTTCGATGGTCAGTGGCTTGGCTTTCGGCATGGGCTATCTTGCCTATGGTGCGATCTTCCTCATCTTCTGTGGTTTTCTTCTTTTTGTCTTTGAACACGTCATAAGCAAGAAGGGATTTGGAAAGACAAAGGAGAAAATCATCAAAATCACGATTCCCGAATCACTGGACTATACGACCATCTTTGATGACATTTTTTCTGAATTCCTTCTGAAACACGAATTGGAAAAAGTGAAATCCGTCAATATGGGAAGCATGTTCCGTCTGACCTATCGCGTCACACTGAAAGATGAGACGAGGGAAAAAACATTTCTGGATGAGATCCGCATGCGGAATGGAAATTTGGAGATCCAATGTCTTCGTGCCGATTTGTACGAAAATGAATTGTAATGGAGGATTCTGATGATGAAAAAAACAATTTCTATCTTTGCTTTAAGTTTGCTCTCTCTTGGTCTTTTTGCTTCGTGTTCAAATTCTTCCTTGTCTTCTCAGACAGCACAAAATAACGTCGATACTTCGAATACGGATAATAATACGGCCCTCTCGAGTGTCGACAGCGAAAAAACTGAGATTCCGGATGGCTTGGATGAGAACGTCAACACGTTGACAATCACCTGCTCGGAAGGGACAGAAAATGCCTATACGGTGGAAGACAACATCCTTACGTTTTCGAATATCACAGCCAATAGCATCTATTCCATCAGCGGTGAATTCAGTGGTCAGATTCTGATTGATGTCACGGATGATTATGAATTTGAACTTGAGTTGTGTGGTGTGAAAATCTATTCCTCTTCTTTGAATCCGATTCTCATTCTTTCTGGGGATAAGGTGACTCTTTCAAGCAAGAAAGGGACACAAAACTATATCTACGATACAAGGGATGCCGTGTCTGAAGAGGATGAGACGGCCTATTCAGGATCCATCTATGCAACATGTGATCTCGAATTGTCCGGCAAAGGCGAACTTATTGTGATATCATCGAACAACAATGGAATTCACACAAAAGATGATCTTAAGGTCAAGAATGTCACTCTGTCTGTCACCTGTATCGACAATGCGCTGAAGGGAAACGATTCCGTGAGCATCCAAAGCGGAGTCCTGACACTGATTAGCAAATCCGGTGATGGCATCAAGACTAAGAATAGTGATATATCTTCAAAAGGAAACCAGAGAGGAACTATCAGCATCTCGGGTGGAACAACCACAATCTATGCTGCGTGTGATGGCCTGGATGCCAGCTATGATGTTGAAATCTCTTCGGAGGCGATTTTGAACATCTATACCGATCGCTATTCACCTTATTCGGAAGAGACGGAGGAAACCTCCTCCCAGCGCTATCTAAAGGTTAGCAACAACACCTACAATTATTCCATCAAATATTCTAATGAAAGCCAGGAATCTTTCTTTGTCAATGCGACATATTCCAGTTCGACTTCCTTTGGAAGAAATCAGTTCTATTATTATACATTTGATACCAAATCATCATATCCCTACGTGGAGATCTATGTCTATTCCCAAAGTCAGACTCAGGGGCAGGATACGTCCTATGTCTATAAGACGGAAAAGATGAGCTGGAATGATGCCTATGATACTTTGGTCTTGGAAAACCGCGGTTCTTCTTATACCTATAACTGGTCCAATTATCAGACAACGACAGGAAATCGTCCGGGAGAAGGAGGACCTGGAGGCCAAGGTGGCATGAACGATGGAAATAGCGAGAAGCAGGATAAATCCACCAAAGGCATCAAAGCCGGAAATGAAATCCATATTTCTGGCGGAACATTGAATATCAATTCCTATGATGATTGTCTTCATGCCAATTCCGGAGAGGTCTTGGAAAATGATGAAACATCCACCGGAAATATTCTTTTGTCGGGTGGCAGTATGACTCTCTATAGCAAGGACGATGGCATTCATGCAGATGGAACATTGACCATCAAGGAATCGCCGACAATCAAAATCACGAATAGCTATGAAGGATTGGAAGGTGAATTCATCAATATTCTTGGCGGCGATATCGATGTTGTCTCGAGCGATGATGGAGTCAATGCTACAACGACAACAGGTGTCGGAATCGATATCGAAGGTGGCGAGCTTTTTGTCTATGCCGGTGGTGATGGACTCGATTCGAACAGCAAGACCTCGTATCAGGGAATTCTCTTCAATGGCGGAGAAACAAAGATTGTCTCGACATCCGGAGGGGACTCTTCCATCGATACCGAAAACGGCTATACCTATCAATCGGGCAAGATTCTTGCCCTTTGTCCTTCCAATGGCATGGGAAATGAATCGATGAATTGTCAGAATTTCTCTTCTATTGGAACAAAGAAAAATATGAACCTCACTGCGAATCAGACAGTCAGCGTGAAAGTCAATGATGAAGAATTGGCTTCTCTATTAATGCCATGTGCTCTTTCTGCCCTGGTCATCTATCTAGGCAGTTCGAGCGCCACAATCTCTGCTTTCTGATACGCTATCGAAAAGGAAATACCCATTCTCAATATGGAGTGGGTATTTTCTCTTTTCCTGAGGAATTGACAGAACCGGAATTTCAATGAACGAAGAAAAACAATCCTATTCTGCTTTTTTCATCTTGCCGTTTGTTTCTATCTGTTCTTCAATCCTATTTCTATTCCGTTGTGATTCATTTTCTGTGTTATAATAAAACAGATGATGAAAGCGGATAACTTCCCGCCGTTTGCTTAAAAATTCGCTTTTTCTGACTATTCAGAAGAAATGGACAGAACGGATTGAGACCTTGGGCAAGCGTTTTTATCGGCATCAGACGAACGATAGGACTTGGTTATGGTGAAAATAGGTATTTTCGAAGACGATGACAATGATGCAAGACTTCTGATGGACTTGATTGAGAAATACAGGCAAGACTTGAACGAAAAAGAAGTTTTTGAAGTGACAAGAAAAGAAAATTGTACCGAATTGGCTGATGATTGCAAGACTCTTTATGATATTCTCTTTTTCGATATCGATATGCCTTATATCAATGGAATGGAAGCAGCCAAGAAGATTTTTGAATATGACAAGGAGGTCACCATCATCTTCGTCACGAACCTCGAACAATATGCTATCCAGGGTTACCAGGTCAATGCACTGGGGTATCTTCTGAAGCCTTTGAACTACGCACGGCTGAAAGAAATCATGGATCGGTGTCTTCGAAAACAGAAAAAGAAAATTGCTGAGCAGAAAACAATTACCCTGAAGGGCGGAAACATCATCCGCATTCAGAAGAATGATATTCTTTATCTCGAGGTGATCGGACACACCATGAATTACCATACCCTCTATGGGAACTATCAGGTCCGAAAAAAACTGAGCGATGAGGAAGACAATTTCATTTCGAGCGGATTTGCCCGCTGCAACAGGGGATGTCTCGTGAACCTTGCCCATATCAAAAAAATAGACAAGACGACGGTCCTGGTTGGTGAAGATAATCTGCCGATTTCGCGCGGTCAGCAGAAAAGCTTCATGGACGCCTTCCTGAAATATCTAAGCGAAGAGAATGGTTGACGGTATGAATCTTTTTTTATCGATTCTCTCCAGTTTCAGCTTTCAGATCATCGTTATCGAACTGATGTTCTGCTTCTCTCTTGAAAAACGAAGCTATTTCTATCTGCGTCTTCTCCCACTTGTCATTCTCTTTGTCGGAACGACTTTCGATCTTCCTTTTTATGCCTTGTTCAATGTTATTCCCATCCGTTTCATTCTGACCTTTGCCTGTTCGATTCTGATTCTCATGTTTTGCTTTAAGAATGTGAAGGCTGTCCTATTCTGTTCTCTGGCCTCTTTCTTTGTCCGAGTTTTTGCTCAGAACCTCTATATCCTTCTCATCTATTTCTTCCCGTCGGAATATAGCCATGAGAAATTTGATTTTCGCTATTATCTTGTCTATCTGTTCAGCTATGCGATTCTGTTTTCTATCTTTGCCATCCGCTTCAAAAAGAAACAGAATCTCTATATCAACAACACACGTCTTTTTCCTCTTCTGTTTGTTGTTGTCTTGATCAATGAGATGCTCGGACTCTTTCTCTATCAATTCAAGATGTCCAATAATCCAATCATATCCATCTATGGACTTCTCTGTTCGATTCTTTCATTGTTGCTCCAATTCCAGTTCTTCAAGGAAAAGGAAATGGACGAAGAGAATCTTCTCTATAAAAAATTGCTCAATGAGTCTAAAGAGCAGTTCAAGATTTCCAAGCACAATGTCGACTTGCTGAATATCAAGTGCCATGATCTGAAACACACTCTTAAGCTGCTCAAGGCTGGCGAGAATCAGGAAATCAATGATTATGTCCATGAATTGGAACAGACGGTCGATCACTATGATGAAAGCGTAAAGACAGGATGCCGTGCCTTGGATATCACCATCATGGAAATGCGAGGTGCCCTCAAATCGCATCAAGTCTGCTTCACCTATTCGACGGATGGGGCTCTTCTAGATTTTCTCCAGGATACGGAAATCTATTCCTTGTTTGGAAACATTTTGCGAAATGCCTTCAATGCCTGCCTAAAGGAACCTGACAAAGAGAAAAGAACCATCCGCCTGACGATTACGAAGAAGGCGAATCAGGTCTATATTCATGAGGACAACGTTTCATCGGTTGATGTCGTCTTCTCAAACGGCCTCCCCAAGACAAGCCAAGATGAATCGATTCATGGATTTGGCACAAAAAGCATCGAATACATCGTCAAGAAATATAATGGCATCGTTCGGTTTTCAAAAAAAGAAAGTCGATTCAATGTTGATATTCTTCTTCCGTTGATAGGGTAAATAAAAAAGACAGGTTGAACCAACCTGTCTTTTTCTAAAGGGTTTGTTAAGCTTCTTTTGTTCTCTTTTTGAAACTGCTCACGATATCAAGTACGATCCCGATAAGAGAAACGACCATGATGATGATTCGCATCGGCATATTCGCAGCATTTCCATACATTCCGACGGGAGTGATCATTTCGGTGAAATCGCCCACCGAATTGTTGATGAGAAATCCGAGTCCGAATGTCAGAAGAATGCCACTGAGAAGGACTAATGCATCCGTGAAGACACCTTCATAGAACACAGAAAGAACTGAACAGAGGAGAGCAAAGAGGAAGAAAAGGAAAATCGAAACGGTGAAGGTCGAAGAGACAAGGCCGAAGATGAAGTACATCAGGAAAGTGATCAGGGATAGGATGGCTGTGGCAAAAAGAAGATAATATCCGACTGACTTTGTTTTCAGATCTGGTATGAATTTCATGCTTGTTCACCTGCCTTTTTTTCTTTGTAGAATGTGATTGCGTACATTGCGACGCCGCCTGCTGTGATGACGCCTAAGACAATCAGTAGAGTCACCAAGGTCGTCTGCCACCAGGGCGTCAATGTGATGATCATCGAATCAGAGCTCAAGCCATTGACAGCATTGCTTCTGCTCATCGCATAGAAATATCTCTTGGCGGATTCAATCACCAAATTCAACAAATTCCCATCGTCCGTCTCCACAATCTGCTTCTTCAATGTCGGAGCTGCGGCATCCTTATTCAGACAAAACGTATCGGAGCCTGCTTCGATGCATGTCGCATAATGTCCCATGAAACCATAGGAATCATTGGCTTTTCCATCGGTGCCGTCGGTTTCAAGATGGCCCTTGAATCCCCATTCGCCTAAAATGACTTTGCGGTTCAAAGCGCTCGAGGAAGAAGACCAGACGCAGCCAAGACGATTGAAGGATTGCATCAGGGAATGGGCTTTTCCGACGCGGATGGCACCCTCGCAGGCACGAAGTGAGCCCTCACGCCAGGCCTGTTCATTGAAGAAGAGGGAAACGCCATGTCTTTCGAATTCCTGATCGTTTCCGGCGACATGCTTCGGCGAAGCAAGGACGCCTTTCTTCTGAATGGCAATCGTCTCAGGAATTGTGCACAGATACGTCATATTGGCATCTTCGGAACAATATTCGAGGGATCGACCTCCAAATGGAGTTCTGTGAAGATCCGTGCCGATGCCGAAGTTTTCGACTAAGCCTTTGTTATTGCAACTCCACAATCCTTCCTCTCCCATCAAGGAGCCGCGGCGTTCATAGAGGCTCTTGTTGAAGGTGGCCGTCAGAATTGTCTTGCTTGGATAGCGAGTCGCACGGATATCCTTTCCCTTGATAAGTCCGGAACCATATTTGCCGGTTGTATCTTCATAGTCGAATGGATATTCGTTTCCGCTCAATGGCCAGCCTTTCATGACGCCATCGCATCCATCGCCGATGAAAGTCTGCGGAAGTGAGACGGATTCGATGCCGGCACGGCCGTTATAGCATTCCAAGACGGAGAGAAGTTCATCCAAGGTCAACTGATGGAGGAAATCATCCCACTGCTGTGAATTGTCAAATTCGATTTCTCTCATCGTGGCAAACGAGATCCCTTTCTTCTGTCCAAGGGTCTTGATGATTTCTTTTGCGGATGGTGCATCTTCTGGTTTTGTGTAGTATTCGCCCTTGAGAAGATACATCATTTCTTCGTTTGCGGCGACGGTTGTCTTCTTTGTCGGATAGGTCGCCTTCCAATCGGATCTGGAAAGATAGGTTCCGGCGCCTTCCTTGAAATAGTTCAGATCGCAGTTATCGAACTGGTTGGTCACAATGACGCCTTCAGAGGATTTTTTGTATGATTCGCTATCGAATCCCATATTCCACTGATAGGTCTTGCTGGCATC
>CAVDUB010000013.1:0-60774 GCA_963612025.1 bacterium | reverse complement strand
AAAGAATCCCCTTTTCTGCTTCCAATAGGAAGTCAATTTCCAGATGGTCCTGTCCATTCGAAAAATAATAGAGAGGAAAATCGCATTTGTTGATCATCGTCGCTCAGAGATTTTCATAGATGGCACCTTTCCTTGAGTCAAGTTCATCATTCAGAAAATCCTGTGAAGCCTGAATCGGAAACATGGCCATCAATAAACCGATATCAGAAAGGAATGCCTTGTAATAAGTTGTGTCAAGATTGGCCTGAATCGGTTTTTCAATGGCTTTCGTGTTGAAGCAGCGAAGGACGAGCCCAGCTTTGCCAAGCCATTGGAAAGGTTCTTCGAATTCACTTGCCCTTCCTCCTTTTTTTACATTTGAATATTTGAATTTCATCGTGGAGGATTCCTTTGCCAATTCGCTCGGTATGGCATCAAAAAGACGGTTCAGTTTCGCTTGGAGAAGGTAGTCGATTTCTTCTTCGTTCTTCTCATTGATGAATCTTCCGAAGTCGCCTCTGTAATCCTGAATGAGACCTTTCAGATATTCTCTTGATTCGATATAGTTGGTTGTTTTCAGGAATTTTTGGATGGAACCGGGCATTCCGCCGATGATGACATATCGTTTGAGCATTTCTTTATAGTAATTTGCAAACGATTGTGGAAGTTCTCTTTCTTCTTTCACATTTTTTTCAATACATCGATGTTTTCTTCGCTGAGTCCATTTGCCCATAAGAATTCTTCGAAATCCATGGATGTCATCTGAACGATTTTTTCATATCCTGTCGGAATGTCGATTTTTGTCTTTCTTCGGAAATTTAGGACGCCGAGGAGAGAACCGGTCGCGATAAGAGCATATCTTTTGTCGAGAGCAAAACTCTTCAAAGATGTCCTTGATACAAGTTTTTTATGAATTTGAAGCAAGCCAAATACAAGTTTTTCATGGTTTTATCAAATTTGCTTTCTTCCACAATAGCAAAACGAGGGGAGAAATGTTGGAAATCAAAAAAAGCCTTCTCCATTTTTCACTTGCAATAAAGCCCTTACAAGCGTAAAATGAACGTGTTCATAAAATGCCAAAAATCATAGAGAATGCCAAAGAAATCATCTTCCAGGCCTGCAAGGAGGAGTTGGTGAATAATCCTTCTTCTTTTTCTATGCGGAAAGTAGCCAAGAAAACCCATATGGCCGTCGGGACCTTATATCGCTATTACCCTGACAAGATGAATCTCATTGCTGAAGTTCTTCTTGAAGATTGGAACGAGGTCTATAAGGAAAAAGAAGAAGCCATGAAATCCATCAAGGATTTCCAGGAAATTCTCTTTTTGATTCAAGATCTTCTTTCTCAGTTCAAAAAGAAATACGAATCCCTCTTTTCCCTGAATAAGAAGGATGAGGGAATCCATGATTTCTTCCGACTTCACTTGGTTTTGGTACAGCAGCTTAAGAAATTGTTCCAGCATGGATTGGAAAACCTATGCATGCCAAGGAATGAACAGAGAGATGAGATGATTGTCGAGATGATTCTGCTTCAGATACGAAATCCGAACATATCCGTCAAAAATCTGAATCACATGATTGCAAAATTGATATAGGAGGCATGCAAATGAAAAGTGATTTCAAAAATTTAGAGCCGAAAGACAACTTCTATCAGACTTCCCTCTTCTTTCCGATGCCGGTCGTGATGATTGGAACTTTGACTCCTGAGGGGAAGACGACGCTTGGGCCTTATTCCCTGTTGGCACCTTACTACATCGCAGGAAAAGATTATTATGCGATGCTGCTCGAATGCCGGAATTCATCCAATACCTGCCAGAATCTTCTTCGAAATGGAAAATGCACTCTTAACTTCATCCCTGATGACTCGAAACTCTTCAAGGAAGCTGTCCGAATGGGATGGCCAGGCGATACCCCGGAGGAGAAGATGAAGAACTGTCTCTTCCATTTGGAAGACAGCCAATCCCAGGAGGAACATCCAGAGGAGAAATATCCTCAGATTGTGTCCGAATCATTCCAAGTCATTGAATGCACTTGGATGAAGGAACTGGACCATGCCGAAAATGACAAGCCCGGAGAACTCAACGGCTATGAAGGACCCTATCATGACTTCAATGGCATCACATCGAAGTTCGGCGCTCATTTCATTCTTCGAATCGATCATATCGATATGAAGGAGAAATACTGGAATTCAATTGTCAATGGCGTGAATCACAACAATTTCCCGAGAGTTCCTGTCGACTATGGATACCGTGACAGCAAGAACTTCTGGTGCTCGAAATTCAAGAAACCGCACGGAGAGATGCTTCCGATGAGACAGACAAGCGTGGAATCGGTTCGCTATGCAGCCAAGAGACTTCAGACGGATGTCACCTTCACGGATGATGCCCTTGCCAAATTGGTCAAGGTCCCGCGCATCTTTCTTCCGACTGCCTTGAAGGGATGCGTCAAATGGGCTGAGGAAAATAATGTCAAGGTGATCACAGAAAAGGAAATGGCTATCATCAATGACAAGCGTTCCAAAGAAAAAATGAAATAAACAGAAAGGAATAATTGACTATGAAAGTTGCAATTGCAGGCGCCTTCGGGCATTTGGGATATGACATCCTGAAACAATCCATCGAAAAGAAATACGAGACGGTTGCACTCGATATCAGAGAAAAAGAAGTTCCAGAAAAAGGGAATTATCTCTTCCATGCCATCGATGCTACAAAAAAGGAGACACTTCAAGGAACTTTGGAAGGTGTCGATGTTCTTATCTCGACAGTTGGATTGGTTTCGAAAAGCGCCACTGTGACGAATTATGATGTCGATTATCAGGGAAATATGAATCTTCTTGAAGAAGCCAAGAAGAGCGGTGTAAAGAAATTCATCTATGTCTCGGTTATCCATGCGGAGACAGCCCCTGATGTTCCGATGCTCGACAGCAAATTCAAGTTTGAAGAAGAACTCAAGAAATCCGGACTTCTTTATAGCATTGTCCGTCCGACAGGCTATTTCTATGATATCGCCCATGTCTTCATGCCGATGATTGAAAAAGGAAAGGTTACTCTTCTTGGAAAGAAGAACTATCCGGTCAATGTCATCGAGACCTCTGATTTGGCTTCATTCATCATCGATCATGTCGAGACAAAGGAAAATTGTTTCGATGAAATCGGCGGAAAAGAAACATACAATTACGAAGAAATTGCAAAGATGTTCTTTGCCGCGGCCAATAAGAAGGCCAAAATTTCTAGGGCACCTGTCTTCCTCTTCGATCTGATCATCAAAAAGGCAAAGAAGAAAAATGACGGCTCGGAAGCGATCATACGCTTCAGCAAATGGACGCTGACCCATGCCATGGAAGGAAATGTGAAGTATGGTGAGAAGTCTTTCAAGGAATACATTTCTTCCTTGTATAAAAAAGGAGAATAATCATGATTGAGAGCAGTGGTTCCTTCTGGATCTTTGTTGCGATTCTCTTTGCGGTTTCCCTTCTCTTCTGCTGTATCGGTTTCAAGAAATTCGTCTATTTTCTTTCAGTCGGTTACGGTCTTTCTGTCTTTGGTATCGGATTGACCCTCTTGATTTTCACCGCTGGCAAATTCTCTTTTGCGGGAATTTACCAAAATGGATTTGTCAATTATCTTCTTGCTGTCATCCTGATGCTTTATGGCATGAGACTCTCTGGCTTCCTCATCTATCGTGAGGCGAAATCCGCCAGTTATCGCAAGACACTCGACAAGGTTGCCGGAAAAGAAGAAAAGGCAATGCCCGTCTTTGTCAAATTTGTCATCTGGATTTCTGTCGGTATCCTCTATATCATGCAGACCTATCCTGTCATCTACCGTATCGGAGGATCATTTCCAAGCAGTGGAACAGGTGTGATTGCTCCTGTTATCGGTTGCGTGATAGCCTTTATCGGTCTTCTTGTCGAGACGGTGGCCGACTTGGAGAAGAATGCAGCCAAAAAGAAGAATCCGCATACATTCGTGTCCACGGGCCTTTATTCCTTTGTTCGCTGTCCGAACTATTTAGGTGAAATCCTCATGTGGACAGGCATCTTCATTTCCGGCGTCGATATCTTCAGAGGCGATTGGGCTGCATGGCTGATTTCCATTCTAGGCTATTTCTTGATTGTCTATGTCATGGTCAGCGGAGCCAAGAGACTCGAAATTCGCCAGAAGAAGAATTATGGCTCGGATCCGAAATATCAGGAATACGTCAAAAAAACTCCGATTCTGATGCATCTCATTCCCGTCAAATCACTCGAAAATTGGACTTGGCTGAAGTGATATGATTCTCACTTCATTCAAGGATGCGCCGAGAGTCGGCGTCCTCATTCAGGGAATTTACGATCTTCTTCCGGTTATCCTCTTCATGATGGGGAGTGTCATTCTTCTTCGTGCGCTCTATTCGAAAATGGTCAAAGGGTGCTATTGCCTCTTGGCAAGCGGAAGCATCATGGTCTTTGTCGCTGGTGTCTTGAAAGCATTCCATAAGATTGTCATGGGTGCCTTCCAGGTGGACTATATCATCCTCGACAAGCAGTTTACGCCGACACAGTCGGTCGGATTCATCCTTCTTTTTCTTTCCTTGCTTGGCATGTTTACAAGCCACAATACGAAACATGTTTCAAAGTCGGCAGCAATCTCTCTTCTTCCTGTTCTCTTTGTTTTGGAAGAGGAGGTCGGATCAAGTGGCCTGAAAGCGTTCAATAATCTTTGGCCGTTTCTTTCCATTATGATTTTGGGAGCGGCCGGGTATCTTGTCATGCTTTCTCTTATCGCCTTCAAGATGCAAAGAAAAATAGAAGGGATTCTCTTTCTTCTTGCTCTCCTCTTCATGATCGGAATGGGTTATCTTTCCACAAAAAGAGGCTATGAAGGTGCCTGGATGCAGATTAGCTGCAACCTCGTCTATCAGGGAATCTTCTTTGTCGCCTGTCTTCTTCTGAAGAAGCACGGATTGGAAGAAGCCAAAATCTTCAAAGACTAAAATCAAGCTATTCCTTTTCTCGTTTTATTGAGAGTGGAATAGCTTTTTTTTGACGCCAAAAAAGCCCCGGATCTTCTGAAACGGGGCTTTGATTCTTTCATTTCGCTCGGCGATGATATTTATGCCAGGCGTCGAAGCGTGATGTCTTACGAAATCGTTAAGGTGGTAAATGGAATGAAGTCGGTTTTTGTTTGAACTCGATTCTTCCGATAATCGATTCCTTCAACATCTTCTTTAGTCTTCAGTTGAATGCGATTGCAAATTTCATTCATAGGAAGAATAAATGTTTTATTGTTGTCCCTCTCCTTTTTCTTCGACCACCTTGATATCCCGGATGCTGATTTCCTCTCCGCTGATAAGATAGGTGTTCGTGTTCTTGCAATGAGGACATTCTTTTCCGTATTGTGTTGTTTTGTATGTCTTTTTGCAATCCCTGCAGAAGGACATTGCCTGAAGGACAACGATTTCCAACTCACAGTTTTTCATGTAGGTTGATTTCTTGATAGCCCATGAGAAGCAATCCCTGAAATAATCCGGAATGACTGTGCTGACTTCTCCGAGTTCCAAAGTCAGATGAGTCACTTCCTTGACGTTGTTCTTTTTGGCGATTTCTTCGATTTGGTCAATGACTTCAAAGACGATGGACAGTTCATGCATGATAGGAAGCAGAATTTCCGGTATCGGGCATTGTCGCCTTATTCTTCTCGTAGAGACGATTGAATTCTTTTCTTTTCTTTCTCATGATCTTGGCTTCTTTGGATCCGGAATGGAGAATGATCTTGACTCTTCTCTTCAAAGCGTAGCGAAGAAGCGGCAGAACCTTGTCCTCGGCACGAACCATTGTTGAGGCCTTTGGATGATCTCGGACAAGCGAGATGGCATCGAATTTGCACTTGGTGGTGCAGATGCCACAGCCGATACATTTATGAGGATCGACGATACTCACGCCGCAGGAGAGGCAGCGTGCCGTTTCCTTTTTCACCTGTTCTTCATCAAAGCCGATATGGCCATCCTTGAAGGATGTCTTACGGTCGAAGGAATCATCGACCTTTTCGATTTGTCTTGGAGTTGTATCATAGCCAGGTGCTGAGATGTCTTTTTTGTTGAGAGGAGTGAAATGTCTTCTGTTGTAGGCGATGGTCATGGAGGCGTGTTCGCGGACGTGGCGATGCAAGGCATCGGCAACAGCATGTCCCGCTGCGATGGCATCGATGACGAATTTCGGGCCAGTGAAGACGTCGCCGCCGACAAAGATATCCTCATCCGCTGTTTGGTAGGTCATCTTATCTGCAATTGGGTAGTTTCCTCTCCAGAAAGTGACCTTGCTTCCCTCAAGAAGCTTGCCCCATTCAATCTGCTGACCGATGGCAAAAATGATCTGGTCTGCAGAAATTTCGATCGTATCATTCTCATCATATTTCGGAGAGAATTTCTTGGTTTCCGGATCGATGGTGGAAAGGCATTTCTTCAGGATGATTCCCTTTACGATGCCATTTTCATCGACTTTGATCTCTTTTGGACCATAACTGTTGAGGATTTCGATGCCTTCTTCGAGGGTTTCTTTGACTTCCTCTTCACTTGCCGGCATCTCTTCGCGGGTTTCAAGAGAGACAAGCGTGACTTTCTTGCCTTTCAGACGAATCGCATTTCTTGCGCAGTCGACGGCAACGTTTCCACCGCCGATGACGACAGTTTCGCCTGTAAAGTCTTCTTTTTTCTCATAGCAGTCGCGGAGATAATCAACAGCAATCAGAGTGCCTTTCTTGTCATCATTCAAGACACCTGGACGTTTTCCGCCTTGGCATCCAATGGCAATATAGAAAGCCTTATATCCCTGTTTTTTGAGTTCCTCGATGGTGATATCTTCTCCGACATTGACATTGCATTTGATTTCGACGCCAAGTTTCTTGATGAT
Source organism: bacterium (assembly GCA_963612025.1). Lineage (GTDB taxonomy): Bacteria > Bacillota_I > Bacilli_A > RFN20 > CAG-288 > Enterosoma. Next base: position 53,906 of record CAVDUB010000013.1, on the reverse strand, counting down.
ATCAATTTCCTTTTCGATGACATCCTTTTCCAACTTGTAGGATGGAATGCCATAGACGAGCATGCCACCAGGCTGCGCGTTCTTCTCGAAGACGGTCGGGGTATAGCCAAGAAGGGCTAAATAATAGGCGGCAGTCAAACCGGCCGGACCGGCACCGATGATGGCGATTTTGTCATCAAAATGACCTTTGAGATTCGGAACAATCTTTTCGGGGATGTATCTTGTTTCGGAATTCAGATCGAGATCGGCGATATATTTCTTCACGGCATCGATAGCGACTGGATTGTCGAATTCGCCACGCGTGCATTCTTTTTCGCAGCGCTTGTTGCAAACTCTTCCGCAGACGGCAGGGAAGGGGTTCTGCGTCTTGATGAGTTCAAGGGCCTCGATATATTTTCCGTCATGAGCCTTTTTCAGATAGGCCTGGACAGGAACATGGGCAGGGCAGGCGACTTTGCAGGGAGCAGTTCCTGTTTCATAGGTGTCCGTGCTTCTTGCCGTATCGCGGTATTCTTCATCCCATGCATATTTTCCCCAGGGGAGATTATCCGGAAGTGGTGCTTTTGGATAATCAATCGTAGTTCCGTCTTTCTTGCAGAGCTTCTGGCCGAGCTTGACGGCACCGGCTGGACAGTTCTCGACACAAAGACCGCAAGCGACACACTTTGCTGGGTCGACTTTGGCCGTATAGGCGCTTCTGGACATATTCGGCGTGTTGAAGAGAAGAGAGGTTCTCAAAGCGTTGCAGATTTTTACATCACAGTTGCAGATACCGATGATTTTGTCTTTTCCATCGATATTCGTAATCTGATGGACAAAGCCATTGGCTTCGCTCTTCTTGAAGATTTCCAAGGCTTCCTCCTTGGTGATGTATCTTCCTTTCTTGGTCTCGACGCAATAGTCGGCCATATCGCCGACACCGATGCACCAGTCATTGGGATCGTCTCCGCATCCTTCATCCAGTGCGGCGCGGGAGACACGACATGAACAGAGTCCACATGAAAGATGGCCATCATATTTCTTCAGCCAATAGGAAAGATGTTCAATCGGAAGTGATTTGCTTTCCATGGATATGGCTTTTTCGACTGGGATGACATGCATGCCGACACCATCTCCGCCTTCGGGAATCATGCTAGTGACTTTCTCGAGGGGAACAAAGGTCATTCTCTCAAAGAAAGAAGCCATGGCTGGATGATCCTTCAAGGTCTCCGGACGCATATTGAAGAATTCCGCGCTTCCTGGAACGAAGGTCGGAAGCATGTAGCGCTTGATTCTTGGGGCATCCTTGATTGGACCATTGTCATCATATTGGTTGGAATAATCGAATTCCAGCAATCCAATGTAAGCCATCTGTTCGAGGAGGTCTTTCAGCTTTTCTGGCTGTTCCTGGTATTTTGGATTCAGTTTGAGAACTTCCTCGAAAGGATAATGGACACGGACTTTCATCGTCAATGCGACATCGGCCATTTCATCGCTGATGAGTTCTCTGAGTCCCCAATATTCGGCATCGTTGGATGTGATTCCTTTGAGTTTGTGTGGAATGACATCGGTTATTTTTCTTCCCAAAGCCAAAATCTTTTCGTTGGGATTTTCCTCTCCCTGATAAGGTGGCTTGACATATTTGTACTGCTCAGGCATATCGTTTTCTCCTTCATTCTTCTAATGATTCCTCTTATTCTACTTGTTTTTTTTGTCAAGAGAAATGATAATCGAAGATATTGACCGTTTGCTGCTCATTTGCTTAACAATTAAGAATGACTAACTTGGCAAACTAGAGAAAATGATCTTTTTATGGCCAAAAAAGCGATTCAATAAAATAAAATGGATAACGAAGAACAGACTGAAATGACACATGAAAGCGAATTCATCATCGATTTGTTCAAATGCAGTCATCATAAATTGGATTCCATTCTTAAGGCAGGACTCTGGCTACAATAAAAATATGCCTTCAAAAAAATGCCAGGAGCAATCCGGATGGCTCTTGCTGCTTCTAGTCGATTGGGCATTAACAAAAATCCACTAGAAACTGGTCTGAAAAAAAGAGATGGATTCTAATTCCGTCTCTTGTTTTCGTCATTTTGTAGATTCTTAGGCAGTCGAAGGATGACGGCTTTTGTCAATAATGCCATCAGCGTGCCGCTTAGAATCGCAAGGGGGCCGAGAATGATGATATAGAAAAAGATTTCAAAGGTTGAAAAGAAAAGGCCATAGCAGAAAAGCTGACCGAATGTGTGGGCAAGACTCGAAAAACTCGAGATAGAAAAGATGCTACCTCGAATAAGAAAATAGAGAATGGTTGTAATTGTCAAAGAAAAAAGAGAGCCGCTCAAGGACATGAAGAACTGGATGGAAAATCCGTTCGAGACAAGCGGTACCAGCATCACTTTCAGAAAAAGAGAAAAGACATAACTCTTGTAGTCATAAAAGAAGAGAACAAAAAGAAGGACAAGATTGGCAAGTCCAAGCCGGAACCCGGGAATGGGAAGAAAAGATGGAATCATTCCTTCCACGGAGTGAAGGAGAAGGCTGAGTGCGACCAAAATCGATAGAATAATGAGGCGCTTTACTTTCATATCAGTTCACACTCTCCGGAAGCCCAGTGTTCGATTTGATCATCACCTGGATATGATTGACCAAGCAGACGATGGGAATATCAACCTCATAAATCCGACCCATTTTCGAACAGACATGATCGTTGCAGGTGATTTCTTCTTTTATGATTTGGATGCTTTTATCTGAATAGAGCGTGATTGTAACGTTTTCTCCCATGAAATCGAAATTCTCCAGTCCCTGAATATAGATGGAGGCATCTTCTTTTTGAAACGTGATTTTTTTCTCCCCTTCTTCGGGAAAAGAGATTTTCGTGTTTTTTTCCTTATCGTCCTTTATATAAAGAAGCGTATTCTGGTATTTGATTTCTACATAGGTGTTCTTATTGTCTGTTGATTTCGAAATCAGAGCAAGAACAAAGGTGAAGACAATCAAAATAAGACATCCTGCATAGAGGATGATGTCCCTGACGGGATCGAAGAGAAGATAGTTTTTCTTTTTTTTGTTTTCTTTCGTTTTCATCCTTATCATTATAGAAAAAGAAAAAGAAAAGAAGTACTTTTTTCTTTTGCCGAAGGGAAACAGGAGAACTTCTGCACGATTGAAGATAAAATGTCAAGTAATATAAAATAAACATGAAAATGTCCAAAAAAGCTTTTGTAACCTCTTTCATCTTCGGTATAATGGATTCACTGAGAGGTACAAAAATGGATTTGTTCAAAGGAAAGACGGTTTTGATCACAGGGGCGGGAAGAGCTGTTTTGAGTGATGGCAGATGCGGTTCCATTGGATATGGAATTGCGACAGCATTTGCAAAAGAAGGGGCCAATATCGTCATCACTGGAAGAAATGTCAGCAAACTGGACGCAGCCAAGAAGGAATTGGAAGAAAAATATCATGTCTCTGTCTTGACTCTCCAGGCGGATGTCAACGAGAAGAATGAGAATGAAGCCATGGTGAAGGAAGTTGTCGGAAAGATCATTGAGAAATTCGGAAGAATCGATGTTCTCATCAACAATGCCCAGGCAAGTGCAAGCGGGGTCGCACTTGCCGATCAGACCACAGAACAGTTCAATCTGGCCATGTATTCAGGTCTCTATGCGGCTTTCTATTATATGAAGGCCTGCTATCCCTATTTAAAGGAAACGCAGGGAAGCGTCATCAATTTCGCAAGCGGAGCGGGACTTTTCGGGAATTATGGACAGTGTTCCTATGCTGCTGCAAAGGAAGGCATTCGCGGATTATCCCGTGTTGCGGCCAACGAATGGGCAAAAGACAATATCAATGTCAATATCATCTGTCCGCTTGCCTGGACAAGCCAATTGGAAAACTTCCAAAAAGCCTATCCGGATGCCTATAAGGCCAATGTCCATGTTCCGCCGATCGGACATTTCGGTGATGCCGAAAAAGAAATCGGAAGAGTGTGTGTGATGATCTCGACACCGGACTTCAAATATATGACGGGTGAAACCATCACCCTGGAAGGCGGAATGGGACTTCGTCCATAAGAAATTGAGAAGGCTGTCTTTTTCTGAATCGGCAGCCTTTTTTCATTCCGGCTTGATTCTTTTCTATTCATTCGTTATTGTATTTTCATGAATAAAAATGTGCCTTTGGTTATCTTCTTCCTTTTTCTTTCTTCCTGCCAGGGAAAAAAGAATGCGATGGTCGTCTCTTTTCCTTCTCTTTTTGTGATTTCCAAAGAAGGAAACGATGATGTGAAGGTCCTCGATGATGACAATGTCATCCCGTTCAACACGAGCATTTCGGCTTCGCTTTATTGTTTTGAGAATCAATACACATCCTCTCAGATTGCGAACATGAAAAAGGAATATCAGGAAAAGATTATGTATGAGCATGCTCTTTTTGACCGTCATTCCTTTTATACATATCAGGGAGAAAGGATCAATAACGTCAAAGTCATCAATGAATCATATGGAAAAGAAGAGAAAGTTTTTTTGGATGAGGATTTATATGATCTTCTCAAACGAAGTTTTCAGTTTACATTGGATAGCGATCTTCGATTCAATATTTTTTTAGGAAAAATCAATGATATTTATGAAGACAAACTATCCAAGAAAAGCGAAATTGAAGGAAAATCTGCCCTTGATTATGCTCTTCAGGAATCCACGAATCTCTATTTCATGTCCTTTGCAGGTGAGGAAAAAGAACAGATAACCGATTTTCTTTCTTCTCTTCCCAAAACAAAGGAAGAAGCACTTTCCCTTCTTTCCTTTGATGATGAAGAAAAAAGCGTCATCTTTCATGCTCGGAAAGATGAGAACGGAAACATTCTTCCTTTGGAAATCTCCCTTGGAGGATGCGCAAAAGGGTATGCGATTGAAAAGATAAGCCAGGATTTCTTATCGGAATATCCTGATATCTGCCTCTTGGTCAATGGAGGCACTTCTTCTATAAAGGCGACGAAAAAAAGAATCGATGACAAAAACTATCTCGTTCGGTTTATCAATGCGACCTATCAGGAAGCCGTCTCCCCTGAAAAGAATTCCTATAATGACTACGAAGTGCAGCTTTCCATGGATGATGCGTTCAATCTTTCGACATCCGGATATTATGAGAACTATTTTTATGAATATGAGGACGGAAAGTTTCTTTTGCGAAATCACATTCTTTCTTCTTTTACTGGCTATTCGACATCCTATTTTGATTCTGTCAGCGTGAATCTATCCGATACTTTTTTGGCGGATATGTATACGACGGCTTTGATGAATACCTCATCTGTGCAGGAAGCAAAGGAAGTCTTTTCTTCCTTGAATGAAATCTACAAGATAAAAGATGCAGGACTCATCCTTTCGAAGAAAGAAGATGAAGAGGGGAATGATTTTGTGCGAGCAATCGAGAACTATTCTCCTTTGAATTCGAAATCCCTTCCTCTGTTTATCGATGAAAACAATGAGGAATACCAAGAAGACTATTCCTTGATTTCGCTTGAAGACCTTCAAAAAGGTCATTTCCAGACGAAAGAAACAAGGAAACATGGTCAGGCCTATTATTTATCTGAAAACCTGTATTCGAAAGCGAGCATGATTTCCAGTTCAAAACTGAAATATCCGAAGAATGTCATCAGCAAGATAAAGCAGCTTTGATGTGTCTTGCTGTGAGTTCTTCCTTTGGCTTATTCATGAGAATATTGAAAAAACAGCTACATTCTAGGTAAACACGAAGAATATAAAGCTGAAATGAAAAAGAAGCAAATTCTAAATAACAATTACAATTTGATGCTCGAAATTGTCAATTGGAAATGGCGAAGAATGACGATTTGGCTATAAGATGCAATAATCCATGCGAAATAATTATTCCACTATAACCGATTTATAGTAATTCCCAAAATCAGCCATCGCATCCAGGATTGGCAAAAGCTGTTTTCCTAATTCTGTCAAGCCGTAATCGACTCTTGGGGGCATCTCGTGATAATCGTTTCGATAGACAAGACCATCATCAATCAGCTGTCTGAGACTGTCTGTCAGCATCTTCTGAGAAATGCCCTCAAGGTCTCGCTGCAATTCGTTGAATCTCCACGGACGCACTCTCAGGTTTCGTATGATCATCAGCTTCCATTTGCCACCCACGAGTGCAACGGCCGTTGCAACAGGGCAAGATGGGAGTTCGTCTTTTGTCTTCATATGAATGGAACCTCCAAAAACTGTTGCTTGGATTTTATCACATTCATTTTTGTATGTATAGTTACAAAAAAGTGCGTACTTTTATTCGAATACAGAACGACCTATCATAAAAGCGCATAAACAAACAGAAAAAATAGGAGGTCATCGTTATGCCAAATTATGCAAAAACCAACATCGGAAATGAGGGACGAGTCGAGCTTCATGGAAAACTTTCTCTGACTGGTTCGGAAATCAGCATCAATAACCTTCCTGCAGGAGCAAGTGTACCCTTCGTCCATTCTCATAAGAAGAATGAGGAAGTCTATGGTATTCTGTCCGGCAAGGGAAAGGTTATTATTGATGGAGAAGAAATTCCTCTCTCTGCTGGTGATTGGTTGAGAATTTCGCCTGCTGCAAAGCGTCAGTTTTTCGCATCTGAAAAGGAAGGGATTTCTTATGTCTGCATTCAGACCAAAGAGAACTCTTTGGATGGCTTCACAGCCGATGATGCACTCATAGACTGATCATCGCTTTTCGAAATCGTGAAATCACGATAGAATCTGATATTTATTGATTTTATGATATAGAGCCATATTTTCTTATATATAAAAGAAAAATATGGCTCTTTATTTTATGTGGCAAAGATCTCGTGATTTATAGGTCGAATGGTTTTCTGATTGAGTTTTCAGCAACATCGGATTCTGCGATTTGATTTGAAAGCAAATTTCTTTTCAGATACTGGAATCTGATTATGGGATGCATGAAAATGTCTGGGTTATAACTTTTTATGGATGTGTGGACAAATGAAGTCCTTACTTCTTTTGAACGCTTTCGATGATGAAGTAGTAATTATTCTTTTCATCGTTGATAAAGGACCAATGCTCGTCATTTTTCCAATACCAGTGGCTTTCAGCATATTTTGCATAGGAAGCAATCTTCTCCGTTCCGAGAGAGGAACCAGAGAGTGCACTTAAGAAGCTTCCTTCAAATGTCTTGCCGCTCCAGCACGAGGATTCCTGTGAACTGCGATAGTTATAATCCTGGTCAAGCTTGAAGTAGTCGCCATTCGGATTTCCTCTTCCGACGCATTTCATTTTCAGAGAGGAATCGCTTCCATTGAGATCTCGTTCGTTTCGGCTGCTCGTGAGGATTCGATAACTGGATTGATCGGCTTGTTTTGCTGAACAGAGGAACTCGCAGGCTTCAATCGCATTTGATGAAATCACGCTGTTCGAGGAAAGATAATGAATATAGTCGTCATTCACATCTTGGATAGAACCTGTCTTTCTGAGAAGATTCCATCTTGTCGAAATCCTCAGATGGTTCGATTCACTGATTCCGCTATGCTTAGAAATCTCTTCATCTGTCCTTACGATGGCCCCATTTTTCATCTCGACCTTTTGAGTCTGGAACGTAACCTTCAGACTGCATTCATTTCCAAGGTTGGAAAAGCTTGTGTTGTATTTACTCTGATAGAATCCGCCTGTCAAAGCAGATTGCGCAATAAAGGAGTAAGAGTCTTCTTCCTTGGCATTAGTCTCATAAAAATTCTGGATCTTTTCTCTTGTGGATTTGTACACTGTAGAAAGTTCGTCATAGTCATAGCCGGCATAAAAACAGGCCTGGGTTGCAAGAGCAGTATTCATATCCAATGTTTTCAATAGGTTCGTACAGAAGGCACGGATTTCATTTTTGATTTCACCTTGGAAGTTATACATGAACTGCAGACGGGAAAGATAAGTTGTCAAATAGGAGACTTTTCCTTTCAATCCACTGACTCTTTCCGCATATTCAATCATCAGATTTCGGTACGTTTGCGCTTTCTCTTTATTCTTGGAAAAATACTCTTTTGTGAAGTTCTCTATAATCCTCGATCGAATGAAGTCGTTCAGACTCTCCTTGGTGAGACCCTCTGGAATATTGGTGGCTGTGGCAAGAGCGGAATCGATATCTTTGGAAAGTTCTGCGACAAACCCATTCTTTACAATATTGCCATTGGACGAAAGGAATTTTTTTGCGTTGGAAAAGTCGTTCAATGTGATTTCGAAATTGTAGACGCTCGAATCGTTCAGTTCGCATAATGGCGTCGATCCATAAGTGCTTCCACTCTTAGAGAGGACTAATTTTATCTTTTCTGGCTTTGTGATAAAGTCCTTATAGTATTCACCCATGGCATCCGCTAGGTTCCGATTGAATGTGGTGATGGGAGAAAGCGCATTATTGGCAAAATCATTGATGGCGAGATTGAGCGTGTTCAGATTTGCCTGATCGACATTCGCATTCACTCTCACAATCTCATCCTGCAGGAGTTGTGTGTTTCGATCGATTTTGTTGCTTAGTTCTTCAACTTTGCGGTCGGTCTCTTTCAGAAGGTCCATGACACCTTTGATGGTGGCATCCTTATCGGAACAGTTCTCGCCGATCGAACTGACGATTCCAAATAATCCGCTCATGAAGGCGGCAGGATTGTCGCTGGCGGCTCCGGCAATCATGACAGCGACATTCGTCACAACCTGGAACATGAATTTTCCGCCATCCTCCCATGTACAATGTTTTGTGACATATTTTTCTTCAAATTCGGCCTGAGGATCTTTGTTTCCATTCTCATTCTTATCGGTGAATTGGTTCACCATCACATAGTTGTCACTTGTCGAGACGGAGGAATGGAGAAGCATCGCATATTCGGAGGAAGAACTCGATTCCCCTTTGAATGTGATATGAAATCCATCCTGATCATCAAGGTTCTCTACATTTACAACATCGACGGCTGCTTTTTTCAAAACGGAATAATCCGCATAATCCTTTCCGGAACTTTCAAGTTCCTTCTTTACGTGATTGACGTCGAAGGCGATAACGTCGTCCAGGTCGATTTTTTCATCAAAGATTGGCACATCCGTATCGGCTGAGAATGTGATGGTCTTGTCTTGGTTGTCTTTTTGGATAGCACTCATGGATATGAAACGGGTCATGTCATCTTTCGTATAGGCCCATTTCTCCGACTCTTTATTCGAACAGGAGGTTAAAGATTCAGAGCAGGATAAGGTAAGCAATGCTATAAGCAAAGCGGTTGTTTTGTTTTTCTTCATGTTCGCACCTCGATTTCTTTCTTTTTGTTTTATTGTATCAAGAAAGAATTTTCCAGAAAACAAAAAACGCATACGAAAAGAATAAAAAATATTTTTTTAAACAAAGATTTAGCAAGCGTAAAAATAATATGGTTACCTAAAATTTTTCTTTAAAGGAGTGGATTTCCTCGGCTACAACGTATCCGTTTCTTGTTATATGTCTCTTTGACCGATTGTAGAAATGATGATGGCATCGATTCGGATTGCCAATGTCTGTCATCAAGATTGCTCGTTAAATAGAAAAAAACAATGTCCTCTAGAAAGGCTTGGTAAAAAAGAAAACAAAACGCAAGACATTTTCAGTGACTGAGGAAACGGAATTTTTTGCGCTTTTTCCTTTGAAAAGCCCAATATTTTTTAAGCATCTAAAAAAATATGGTTTTCCCTAAGAAAATGTGAAAAAATAGAGATGTAAGCGTTATAATATAGCGAAAACGGAGGTCTTCTATGAAATATGATGTAGCCATCATCGGATGCGGAATCACCGGTGCTTCCATCGCCATGGAGTTGTCCAAGTATAATCTGAATGTCATTGTCTTGGAAAAAGAAAATGATGTTGCGATGCAGACAACGAAAGCCAATTCTGCCATCATTCATGCCGGATATGATCCAAAACCAGGAACATTGATGGCCAAATACAATGTTATGGGTTCTCTAATGACGAAGGAACTTGCCAAGAAAATCCATTTCCACTACGACCAAATCGGTTCCCTTGTCATCGGAAGAAAAGACAAGGACAAGGAACTCATCGACACGCTTTATCAGCGTGGCATTTTAAATGGCGTCGAAGGAATGCGCCTTTTGACAACGAGAGAAGAGATTCTTTCCTTAGGCGAAAAAAATCTTGCTGAGGATATCGACTATGCTCTCTATAGCCCTTCTGCTGCCATTGTTTCGCCATGGGAAATGTGTCTCGGTTTTATCTCGACAGCGGTCATCAATGGCACAAAGCTTCTGTGCTCTTGCAAGGTCGAAAAAATCAAGAAGGAGGAAGATGGATTCCATCTTTCCACGAATAAGGGAGAAATCGTCTCTTCCTATGTTATCAATGCGGCGGGACTCTATGCCGATGATGTCTATGCAAGTCTTTTAGGTCATAAGGAATTCGAAATTCAGGCGGTCAAAGGGGACTATTATCTTTTGGATAAAGACCAGGGAAAACTTTTCTCGCACGTTCTTTTCCAAACGCCATCAAAAGTTGGAAAAGGTGTCTTAGTCTCACCGACAGTCCACGGCAATCTCATTGTCGGCCCGGATGCCCAAGAAATCGTGGATAAATCCCGCGTCAATGTGACCAAGAAAGGACTCGATACAGTGAAAGAGAAATCCAAACTGACCAGTGAAAAAATCAATCTTTTTGATAACATTCGAAATTTCGCTGGAAATCGTGCCACAATTCCAGGATATGATGATTTCTATATCAAAGAAAGCGAAGAATACAAAGGGTTTATCAACTTTGCAGGCATCAAATCACCTGGCCTTTCCTCAGCGGCGCCCTTTGGAAGCCTTGCCAAAGAGATTCTTTCTTCTTCGGGCTTGGACTTTGTCGAAAAGGCAGACTTTCATTACTATGTTCTTCCAACCTATTTCAAGGAACTTTCCTTGGAAGACAAGGAAAAGAAAATCAAAGAAAATCCTCTCTATGGGAGAGTGGTCTGTCGATGTGAAACCATCACGGAAGGCGAGATTGTCGATTCCTTATTTACACCAGTGCCAGCGAAAACCATTGATGGCGTGAAAAGAAGAACCAATGCCGGCATGGGTCGCTGTCAAGGCGGATTCTGCGGACCGAAAGTCTTCGAAATCATCAAAAGAGAACTGCATCTCCCCTATGACGAAATCTATCAGGACAGGGATGGAAGCCAGGTTGTTGTTTCATTGACGAAGGAGGAAGCATAATGAAAACTCTAAAGACACAATTGCTCATCATCGGCGGTGGACCAGCCGGATTGTCGGCAGCCTATGGTGCCTATCAGGCCGGAATCAAAGATATCCTTATTGTCGAAAGAGATGACCATCTCGGTGGCATTTTGAATCAATGCATTCACAATGGTTTTGGTCTACATCGTTTCAAAAGCGAATTGACAGGGCCTGAATATGCTCAGCGCTATATCGATATGGTCAGTTCGACAACCGTCAAGGTTCTCTCTGATTCCATGGTTATTGACCTCAATGCCTCCAAGGAAGCGATTCTTATGAATAAGGAAGAGGGTATTGTCAAAGTTCAGGCAGAAGCCATCATCCTAGCGATGGGATGCCGCGAGAGAAGCCGTGGAGCCATCATGACGCCTGGAGACAGGGTCAGTGGCATCTACACAGCCGGTGCAGCCCAGAAATACTGCAATATCGATGGCTATCTCGTCGGAAAAAGAGTTGTCATCTTAGGAAGCGGGGATATTGGTCTCATCATGGCTCGTCGTATGACGCTCGAAGGCTGCAAGGTCTTGGCTGATGTGGAACTCTGTCCGTATTCGAATGGCTTGGCACGAAATATACAGCAATGTCTCAATGATTTTGACATTCCTCTCTATCTTTCCTATACCGTCAGCGACATTATCGCCGACAAGGATTCCAAGCGCGTCGAGAAAGTCGTCATTTCCAAAGTCGATGAGAAAAGAAATATCATTCCGGGAACGGAGATTGCTTTTGAGTGCGATACCCTCTTATTGTCTGTCGGTCTGATTCCAGAAAACGAGCTTTCCAAGAAAGCCGGCATCGCTCTTGATAAAAGAACAAAAGGACCCTTGGTCAAAGATAATCTCGAAACGAGCGTCGAAGGCATCTTTGCCTGCGGAAATGTCCTCCAGGTCCATGATCTTGTCGACAATGTTTCTGCTGAAGGAGAAAGAGCAGGAAAAAATGCCGCAGACTATATCTTGGAAGGGGAAAAGGAAACGACCCTGATCGAAACGCTTCCCGGTGCGGGTATTGGCTATCTTTGCCCTCAAATGATTCGTATGGAAGCCAAGGATGAGAAGGTTGAGCTCTTCTTCCGTGTCAGAACACCTTCCAGCAATCCGACATTGGAAGTCCTGCTCGATGAAAAACCTTATAAATCCATAAAGAAGATTCGCATGGCTCCAAGCGAAATGGAAACGCTTGTCCTGAATCGAAAAGACCTTGCCGGCGTAAAGTCCATAAAGGTCGAAGTGAAGGAGGAATACCATGATTAAGAAACTTATCTGCATCCAATGCCCGAGAGGATGTCATCTCGAAATCGATGAGGAAACGCTTGCTGTCACTGGAAATTTCTGTCCTCGCGGCGCTGCCTATGCCAAGACTGAAATCACCCAGCCCATGCGTACTTTGACCTCGACGGTCCAAGTCATCCATGGAGAGCTTCCGCGTTGCTCCGTCAAGACTTCTTGCCCGATAAAAAAGGAATTGATGATGGATGTGATGAAGGAAATCAATCACATCCGCGTTGAGGCTCCAATTGAAATGAACCAGGTTCTTTTGAAGAATGTTCTTTCGACTGGAGCGGATATCATCGCCACAAAGGTCATTAAAAAAGTCTAGTTCGTTTTCTTCTTTAACTCGCTGAGCTGATTCTCCAGTTTCGTGATTTCTTCCTGAAGCTGCATCAGCTCTTTTCTTTTCCTGTTCTTTTCATACGAATAAGTCAGGATATGATTGAGCGTATATTCCTCTATTTTTCTTAGGATGCGAATGGAGCAGCAACCCATGATCTCAATCACTCGGTTTTTGCTGACCCAGCGTACACCATCTAAAAGAACACCTGTGTTTTCCTGAAAACCATCTTCTTTATATCCGTCGAGTACGTCGGAATAGCCTTTTCCGAATTTTTTGCTTGTGCAGGGAGCGACAAAGAGAAAATTCTTCGTTTGGGAGAGAACCACTGCAGGATGTGGATAGGAGAACTCATAGCCAAAGTTCATGAAACCGAAATCGAGAATCACGATGTCGCCTCTTTTGTATATTCTCTCTTTTCCATAGCAGAGCGCGTTCTTGTCATCGAGATAGTGCGAGATGGAATTGATCACCTGGCCCATCTCATAGGCACTTAAATGGCTGAGATACTCCTCGAAATTTTCCATTGCTTTCTTATAGTAAGGGGAGAGCATCTTTATTTCACACCCTCTGATACTCTTATTTCCTTCAATCTGCCGATAGATGCTTTCGACTTGCTTTTTGTTTATTTTTTCCATATTCTATTCCTCATAAATAATATTGCTTTGCAATTCGAATTTTTACGAAAGAAATTTATTTTTAGGAGAATAAGGATGATGGATGAAAAAAAGGCCGATAAAAAAACACTGACGGAAATCAATTTTCATGACATTGAAGTCGAAATGAAGAAACTGAGCAACAGCAAGAAAATGCTCTCTCTTTCTGAAATCAGCCAGAACTCGGAAGGATATTCTTTCCATTCGACTTCCTTGGATGATCATTTCTGCATTCTTTTGCGCTCGAAAGATGAAAAGACAGTCCTCCAGGCGAAAATGTATCTCAAGATGTGCGGATTCGAAGTCTACGGAAATATCGATCGAAGAGGACTCGATACCGTCAGAAATGAACTCGAGATGAAGAAACTCCCCACTGAGGATGTGAATGCAATCATCGAAGTCACATCAAACTATCTCAATGTCGACCTGAAAAAAGAAGAGGACATTGGAAAGAATAAGGAGGGAGACTTCTATTTCTATTTCTATCCGATCAAAAAGGATGTGCCAACGTGGCATGAATTTAAAAGAAGAACCTACCTTGACGAACTCAATTCGCTTGCAAAGAAATCCGAGTCGAGCATTGATCTTATTTTTTCTCAGCTCGACAATGTCATTTATGGCGGACTCCGCATTCCAGGAGTCGCTATCGAAAAATACAGAGATGCCTTTTTTGAGGCCTGCAATGTCCAGGTTGGAAAGTCTTCTATCCGTGAATTGTACATCGCCTCTAAAATCTTGATGGAACTCGTCTCTGACGAAGAGGAACTCGTCGACATTGGGCTATTCCAGATGTATATGGTGGACGAACCCATTTTTGTTCAATATGATTACGAAGAAATCTATCTAGATTTTCCAAACGAACTGACAGATGAATAGACTCTCTTCTTCTTTTTATCGCATCTGAAAAATGAAAACATAGGCTCATTTCTTCTTTTTGAGTGTATAATATTTCGGCAACAAACGTTTTTATTTAGGAGAATATGATTATGCGTTACATGACAAGTGATGAAATCCGTGATACTTGGCTTAATTTCTTCAAGGAACATGGCCATTATATCGAACCGAGCGCTTCCTTGGTTCCGAACAATGACCCAACCCTATTGTGGATCAATGCCGGTGTTGCGGCTTTGAAAAAATATTTCGATGGCACTTTGACCCCAAAGCACAGAAGAATCACGAATGCCCAGAAATGCATCCGTACCAATGACATCGACAATGTCGGACATACCGCCCGTCATCATACCTTCTTCGAGATGATGGGAAACTTTTCCATCGGCGACTATTTCCGCAATGAGGTCATCCCCTGGGCCTATGAGCTTCTTACCAGCGAAAAATATTATGCTCTTGATCCGCATAAGCTTTATGTCACCTATTATCCGGATGACAAGGAAACCCATGATCTTTGGGTGAAATGCGGTATTCCGGAAGAGAACATGGTTCCCAGCGAGAACAATTTCTGGGAAATCGGCGAAGGCCCCTGCGGACCGGATACGGAAATCAACTATGATCGTGGCGAGAAATATGACCCGGAACATTTGGGACTCAAGCTTCTCAAAGACGATCTGGAAAACGATCGATATATCGAATTGTGGAACATTGTCTTCTCTCAGTTCAATTCCATGCCTGGTGTGGAAAGAAAAGACTACAAGCCGCTTCCACAGAAGAACATCGATACCGGTGCCGGTCTCGAAAGACTCTGCTGCATCATGCAGGATGCTCCGACCAATTTTGAGACGGATCTCTTCATGCCCTACATCAAGGCTTTAGAAGAAAAAGCGAAGTTCCCCTATGACGAGGAACACAAATTGGCATATCGCGTCATCGCCGATCATATACGAAGCATCACATTTGCCTTGGCAGACGGTGCCGTCTTTTCCAACGATGGAAGAGGCTATGTCTTGAAAAGACTTCTCCGCCGTGCCTCCAGATATGCTCAGACAATCGGACTTCCGACTGGAACGCTCGCTTCCCTTGTTCCGGTCGTCACAAAAAATATGGAACATTTCTATCCCTATTTGAAGGAACATGAGGAAAGAACCATGAAGATGATTCTTTCTGAAGAAAATAAATTTGCCAATACTCTGAAAATTGGCGAAAAGCTTCTCAGCCAATACCTCGCCAAGGAAGGCGATACTCTTTCAGCGGAAGACGCCTTCAAGCTGAGCGACACCTATGGTTTCCCCTATGAATTGACCAAGGAAATCGCAATGGATGCGCATAAGAAAGTCGATGAGGAAGGCTATCAGGAACTTTTAAGGAAAGCCAAGGAACTTGCCCGCACATCCCGTGGCGAAAGAGAATCCTTCGCAAGCCAGTCCAAGGATATGATTGCCTTCACCACACCGAGTGAATTTATTTATTCGGATAAGGAAGATGTCAAGGGAAAAGTCATCGGACTCTTCAACGAGGGGAATGCTGTCGAATCCATCACCGAAGAGGGCGACGTGGCTTTTGATAAGACGGATTTCTATGCTCTGAGCGGAGGTCAGGTCTCCGATAAGGGATTCATCAGAAATGAAAATTGTGAAGCCGAAGTCGAAGATGTCAAAATTGCTAACCATGGTCAGCATCTTCTTCACGTCAAGGTTCTCTATGGGGAAATCAAGATGGGAGATTGTTTTGACGAATTGGTTGACTGGAAGAGAAGAGATCAAATCAAGAAAAATCACTCGGCAACACATCTTCTCCAGAAAGCACTTCAGGAAGTCATTTCTCCGGAGATTCATCAGGAAGGCGCCTATTATGATGAAAACCTTCTTCGCTTCGACATCAACTATGATGGCAAACTGACCGCTGAACAGCTCGATCAGGTTGAAAGAAGAGTCAATGAAAAGATCTTTGAGGGCTTAGATGTCAAAACAGAAGTTCTCACCAAAGAAGAAGCTCTCAAGAAGAATGCCATGCATCTCTTCTCTGAAAAATATGGCGATAAGGTCCGTGTGGTCTCCATGGGTGATTATTCTGTCGAATTCTGTGGTGGAACCCATGTTTCCAATACAGCTGAAATCAATCTCTTTGCCATTGCAAGCGAGGAATCGGTTGCGGCCGGCATCAGAAGAATCACAGCGTATACCTCTTTGAATGCCTATGAATTCTTCAAGGAAAAACAGTCTTTGATCAATGAGGCTGCCAAACTTCTTAAAATCAACTCCGACAAGGGCGTTAGAACAAAAATCCTTTCGAACAACGACACGATTGTTTCTCTCAACAATACTATAAAATCGCTCCGTGAACAGAATACGACTGCGATGATGGGTGAACTTGAATCGAAAATCGAAGTCATCAAGGACAAGAAGCTTCTCATTGCATGCCTTTCTTCCTTGACCCATGAACAGGAAGATTCCTTGGCGAATAAACTGATTGATAAGAATCCCGACCTTCTTCTTTTCTTCAGTGTCAATAATGGAGAAAAGAAAGACCTCGTCATTGCCAGGGGAAAGAATCTTTCTTCTTTGAAGGCAGGCATGATTATGAAGAGCGTCAGCCAAATGCTCTCTGGACGTGGCGGTGGAAAGCCGGATGTCGCTTTCGGCGGATGTTCCTCGCTTGACAATCTTTCCAACGTCAAAGAATATCTCAAAGGACTTCTTTCCGAGTGAAAAAGAATCTGCTCTGCCTTGATTTGGGAAAAGGCTCTTTAGGGCTTGCCATCTCGAGAAGCGGCATGTTCATCACGCCGCTTGAGAATTATCGTTTTCATCTCATGAAGTTCGAGGAGCCTCTATCCCATCTTGATGACGTGCTTAAGAAAGAAAAGGTTGAGACTTTTGTCCTCGGCTTGCCCTTGTTTCCAAGCGGGGATGAGTGCGAAATGACTCTGATTGTCAAGGAATTCGCCAAGAAACTGGAAGAAAAATATCCATCCATCGAAATTGTCTTTCAGGATGAACGCTATTCGACACTTGAGGCAAGTCAAGACTTGCATGAAAAAGGTCAGAATTCCAAGAGGCAGCATAAAACGATCGACCGAACGGCCGCCTGCATCATCTTGGAAAGATATCTTCGCAGCATACATCAGATCGATATGTATTAGAAAATTCACCGGCTCTGGTTGATTCTGGGGTCGGTTTTTTTGTGCTTGACTCGCCATGACGGATAGAATCAGACGAAAGTTTGCATATTCTAACATAAGTTATTGACTTCTAACTTTTTGGCTTGATATAATTCTTTAGTTACTTAGCATTAACTAACTAAAGAGGGGCCTATGTTACTCAAACTAAAGAATATTGGCAAAATCTATAACTCGAATGACATATTGACAATCGGTGTCAGAAATATCGACTTGGAATTCGATTACAACGAGTTTGTCACAATTGAGGGCGAATCCGGATCCGGAAAATCCACGCTTCTCAACGTCATTGCCGCCAACGACTCCTATGAAGAGGGCGAACTCTATTTTTCAGAAGAGGAGACGTCGCATTGTTCCTCCTCCGATTGGGAAAAATACCGCGAGAACAACATCGCCATGATCTTCCAGGATTTCAATATTATCGAAAACCTTACGGTCCTCGAGAATGTCGAATTGGCTTTGTTCCGTCTATCCGACAGCCAGGAAAGGCGAAAGAAAGCAACCAAATTGGTCGAGAAAGTCGGCCTGATGAAACAGATTCATCATAAAGGTTCCCATCTCTCGGGAGGCGAAAAGCAGCGCTGCGTCATCGCACGTGCCCTTGCCAAGGATTCTCCAATCATCTTGGCAGATGAACCGACTGGAAATCTCGATTCGAAGGCCTCGAGGGAGGTGGCCAAGATTCTCAAGGATGTCTCAAAAGACAAACTTGTCATCGTCGTAACCCATAATCCGGAGTTCTTCAAGGAATATGCGACAAGAAGAATCTTGATTTCGGATGGAAAACTCAAGCAGGATGAAAGAATCCAGAAACCTGAAACAAAGGAAATCAGGCAAGAAATAAAAGAAACGAGCCGAAAACTGAAATGGAAGAACATTTTCTCTCTCGGCTTCATGAACTACAAATCGAGACCAAAATTCTCCGCGTTGATGAGCCTTGCCCTCTGTTGCATTGCTGTGACGTTGTTTGCGGTCTTGCAGGTGGTCAATACCTTCCTCCTCTCCCCAATTACCAAAACGCTTGATGATGTCGGCATCGCAGGAAAGATGATTGTCTCAAATACGAGCGGATATGTCGAGGAAGAAAAACTCGATGAAATCTGTTTTTCGACGGGCGCTTCCTATTTTATGTATAACCGAGACCTTTCGGAATTCACTATACAGGTTCCCAAAAAGGAGACGATGTACAAGGACTACGAAGTGACCTGCATCTATGATCCGCTTCACCATTCTGTCGATGAGAGGAACGGGCTTCTTGTTCTTCCGAAAGCGTATGAGTCTGACAAGGACAAAATTGTCGAAGTCATCCAAGGCGCTTCTCCAAGCATTGCGAAGATCGATGTCTCCATTTCTCTTGATGAGACGGATCTGAAACTCTATCTTTCCTATGACAATATGGAGACAAACGGAAACAAGATCAAAGCCATCAATTCGAAAGTCAAAATTGGAGAGAATGAGACAAGAATCTATACGTTCGAAAAAGATGATGAACTGATCGATGGCGAAATCAACCTTGTCAATTCGAGCTACTACGATGTAAGAGGAAAATATCTCACGACAGAAATCTCTGCCTCGAAGATCTTTACGGTCAAGGACGATACGAAAAAAGACCAGAGCGTGGATGGCGTTATTGTTCAGCTGAGCGAGAATGATTATAAGGAAATCTTCGAAACGGCCTCGCAATCAAAACAATCCATCCTCTATTTTGAAAATGATAAGATTGCCAAGGAAGCCTTGAGTAAACTTCCTCAGGGTTATATCGGCATGCTTTCGACTTCCACTCTCTATGTCTCCAATGCCGGAAACGTCTTCATCTATGATCTTCTCTATTACGGCTGCCTGATTCTCGCAAGTGCCATACTTGCTGCCGTCTTGTTTGTCATCTTCATGCGGACGATAAAAATTTTTCAATCGGATTTTGCAATCTATAAGACTCTGGGCATTCCTTCGATTGTCTCAAAAGGTGCTTTATATGTCCAGATGGTCCTCACCTTCCTTCCGACTCTCTTTCTTCTTCCATTGATTTCCTATTTCTCTACGAAGATAAAAGGATTCTCATTATCGTTCATCAGTGTGGGAGACTACTTCTTCATCGAGGTGCTGATTCTTCTTATTGTCCTGTTTGTTGCCTATGGATTCTATAAGAACATGAATCGTTCTAAGATTTCCCATTTGCTCAGGAGGGGTTCAAAATGATCAAAGTTTCCCATCTATCGAAGTCTTATGGAACCGCCTTAAGGAAAACGAAGATCCTGAACGATGTTTCTTTCACGCTTCCCGAAAAAGGATTGTTTGCCATCTTTGGAAAGTCAGGGTCTGGAAAGACGACTCTTCTCAATATCCTAGGCGGACTTGACAAGCAGGATGAAGGCGAAGTCTTTATCGATGATGAAAAGATTACGAATTCCAATCGCGATCCGATTCGCAACAGAAAGATCGGTTTCATCTTCCAGAACTATTACCTCGAATCCAATTCGACCATTGGCGATATTCTTTCCCATCAGATGCGCATCGCTGGATTCACTTCGCAAGAGGAAATCAGAAGAAGAAGCGATATCGTTCTTTCCCTCGTCGATCTGAAAAAATACGAAAAGAAAAGTTCGGATGCCCTCTCGGGCGGACAAAAGCAGAGAGTCGCCATTGCTCGAGCACTTATCAAAGGCTCTGAAATTATTTTGGCCGATGAGCCGACAGGAAATCTCGATAGCCAGAATACCATCAAGGTGATGGATATCTTAAAAGAAATTTCGAAGACGAAGCTCGTCGTTCTTGTCACCCATGAGACGAGTCTGATTCATAAATACGCCGATGACCACATCGAACTCATCGATGGAAAACTTGTCGAAAACACGATTGTTGAGGATGTACAGGGCTACCAATTCGCCAAAAGCGAACAAGTCGAATCCTTCGACTTTCAGCAAAGCGAAAGAGGCAGGACGGGAAGGCTTTTCACCTTAAGAGACATCTTTTCGAAATCACAGATAAAAGAATCCAATCGGCTTAAGAAAATCTTTATCTCCATCATGGCGATTTATGCTGTCTGCATCGGATTTCTGCTCAATAAAGCCTATACGACCACTCTCGTCCATAAAAGCGTGAATCAAAACGCAATCTATACGAATCTTTCGATGTATTCCGAGCTTCCGATGCTTGACAAGAAGGACTATGACAGCATCGATTTCTTCGAACTCAACATGAGGGAGGCCGTCTTCTCCTTTGAGAATATTTCCTCAATCAAGGGGGTGAATGAAAAATATGCTCCCAAGCCCATTGAGGAAAACACGACGTTTTCTTCCCTCTATGGAAGTCTGCCTGAGAGCGACGAAGTTGTGATATCTAGGGGACTGGCTTCACAAATCAAGCATGACCTGAGGAATGAAGATTTATCGAAGGATGACGCGCTTCTCCTGATGAAATTCGATGATGACTATTCGATTTCCGGCATCGTGGAGGAAGAAGGATTCTCTGTCTATTTTCCGAAACAGGATTATGTGAATTATCTTGGCATCTACAACGATCTCAAGATTGTCGACAATGAAAACATCTTCCTAAAAAGCAACTATGCCTCGATGACCTATAGCGCAACAATCAAAGCCTATGATGGAAAAAAGGAACTGAGAAACGATCAGACCATCATCGATATCTCAAGAAATTCGCTCTATAAGATGATGGAAGACACTTCTCAAGGAGATTACTTTGTGGAAGAAGCCAATCGGAAACTTGTCGATCTGACCACGGCCATCTATATCGAAAACAGTCAGATGTATGTCAAAAGCTTCAATATCACCAGAGAGAGCATTTCGACGGATCTTGTCATCTATGTCACAAAAGAAGCTCTGGCAAATCTCTTCATTTATCTAACTCCGAATCTCGAGACGTTGGGAAATGATACATCGACAGCTTACTACTTTGAAATCACAACATCGACAGACGAACAGATGAACAATCTCAAGGAACGATTCAAGAAAAGAGGCGTCAATACCATTGATATCTCATCTCTCTACCAGAAGGAAAATGAGGAAACGCTGAAAAAGAACCTTCAGATTGTCTATTTCTTCCTTCTGGGCGGGCTTATGCTGTATCTCATCTACTATTTCATGGAAATGTCGGATAGCACGAAGAATAGCAAGGAATATGGAATCTATCGTGCCATCGGAGTCAACAAATCAAATCTTCTTTTCAAGGAGATGATGCGTTCTTTCTCGAAAAATGTCTCCGTGATGTTCGCCGTGATGATTCTCGCTTCAGCTCTCTGCTCCATTTACTTTGTTATCTGCAATTCGTCGGTTCTTCTCTTCCTACTTTTCTCTCTTTCTCTCTTCTTTGCCGGTTCGCTCTTGATGCTTGCTGTCTCTCTACTTCCCTATCTCTTCGTCGTCTATAAGATGCCGAGCGAAATCATTGCTCGATATGATCTCTAACTAAAATAAAAAGGAAAACATAAAATGAAAAAAAGAACACTCTTATCCGTCATTTTCTTAGCCGGTTCGCTTCTTTCGACAGGTGCCATCGTCTCCTGTTCTCGAACTGGGGCAAGCAGTTCGACAACGACAACTGAAAAGGTTGCCGAGAAGACTGTCACGTTTAAAATCCAGGATGAAAATGGAGAATGGAAAAACTATGTCGAACCGCAGTTCATCAAGGATGGAAAAGTCTCTCTTCCCAATAATCCGAGCAAGACCTATTACACCTTCCGTGGCTGGTTCTTGGATACGGGATGGGTGACGGAATTCAAAAATGAAAATCTGACCCAAGGCGTGACCGTCTATGCCTATTTCGTCGCGGATGAAGTCAATATCGTCATCAACGGCGAATCGCAGGGAACAAGAGATTTGATCGACGTGGTCAATGGAACCTACAATCCTGGCGAAGGGTTGACTTTTGACGGCTGGTATACCGATCCAGATTGCAAAGTCAAATATAAGGAAGGTGATCCGGCCAAGACTCTTTATGCTCAAAGCGTCGCCACGATCACCTTCAATAACGGATATGAGGACTGCTATGTCACGAAAATCAAGCCGAATGCTCTTTTGACCAATCCAAGTCTGGATGCTCTTGAGGTCGATGGCGTTCAGACGACCGTCGAAGAAAATAAGATCGTCAAGTCGTACATGTCGAGCGAAGATATCTACTATCTCGACGAGAATAATAACGAAGTCGACTTTTCGAAGGCGATCACGAAGAATATGACGATCAAAGTTGCCTGGAAATCCCCCTTCTTAAAATATCAGATGTGTGATAATGAATCCGGAAACCAGATTCTTCTCTGCCTTGGCACATATGGTAATTTAAAAGGATCGGATGTCAACAAGGCTAAATTGGAAGATGTTCCTGTCGTTTCCTTCCCCTCGAAGGTCACATTGATGGATAAGGATGGAAATAAGACAGTCCAGGATGTTCGAGGTGTTTATGTTTTTGATAATAAAATCTTTGATTCCACTGCCCTGAAGAAGGTTGTCGTTCAGGAAGGTGTGAAATTCATCCGTGGCTTCTCCTCGACTAGCGGCACATCGGGTGTGACGGAAGTCTCTTTGCCATCGAGCTTGAGAATCATGCAAAACTGCTTCAACAATATGAATCTCAATGAGGATTCCGTGAAGATTCCTGAACATGTTGAAGCCATCTATGACTGCTTCTTCAAAGGAGCAAGTGTCAATTACAATAATGAATCTCTGTCATTCTACACCGGAACGAGCTACGACTTCGATATCGCCATTCCGGATTCCGTGAAGAGCCTTTCCATCGTCCCACTGAATTTCCGTTTTTCTTCGAAATCATCTTTTACAAACGACGGAAAGATGATTACACAGAGCACAGAGAAGGGAAAAGTTCTCATCTCTTATAATGAAATCGACAATCATGGTGTTATCACCATCCCTGAAGGAATTCAGGGAATCCAGGTCGGAACTTTTGTCAATCGCACGGATTTGAAGAAACTCGTTCTTCCAAAGACCTTCTCCTTTGTCAACTATAATCTTCCATTGACTGATTTCCAGGACTGCTATGGCTGGTATCAGAGCAATTACACCTGCAATGAATGTTATTTATACAGTTCGACTCTTTCGGAGAATGATTTTGCCTACAACGCTCGACTTGTCGTCTCCAACCTCGACACGATGACCTATCTTGTCTTCCAGGGCGATGTCGCTGAGGAGGTTTACAAGGCCTTTGCTGGAAATGCCTCGGTCTGGGCCTATTATAACGGCTCCTTCACCCCCTGCAATGATGACGTCTATCAGGATATTCAGACAATCTCCCTCAAAGAGACAAATACACCCAAGGTGAAAGTGAATTTCCATGATGCCTATAGTGAGAAGACGTATACGGCATCGTTCGACAAAACCAATCAGAATGCAATCACCTATGATGAGATCCTAACAGCCTTGGATGCTGCCAACTCGACTTCCTACAAGTCCTTGATTGATGCAAGCAAGATGAAAATCAACGAAACCCTGAACATGCTTGAGGATTACAACATGTCTGAGGAAGTCAAGACGAATCTCTATTTGGATATCACGGCGGATTATTCTCTTGAGAAGGCGGGTGTCACATACACTGTCGAGAATGATGAAGTGACCATCACCGGCTTCGATCAGGAGAGTGCCATCAAGCTCGGTACGGATTCCTATGGCATCATCATTCCGGATACAATCGATAACAAGAAGGTCACTTCGATCAAGGAGGGAGCCTTCAAGGAAAAAGGCAATATCGAAATCGTCCGCCTGGGAAAGAACATCACTTCCATCGGAAAGAATGCGTTCAATAGCGCTATTTCTTTGAAGAAAATCGATTTCAATGATGCAAAGCTCGTCTCCATCGGCGAAGGTGCGTTTGAGGATACGGCATTGACAACTCTTTCCTTCTCCATTGCCTCTCTGAAATCTGTCGGCGATTCAGCCTTCAAGATTTCGACCTTGAAAAAATTCATCCCGGTCAATGGCGAGGAAAGCCGTGATGTGACCAATGTTCAGGATGGCGAATTCTATTTTGTTTCCTATCAGAGTGTGAATGACACCTGGACCGCTCTTGTGACAAGCTATCTTGTCTTGAATCAGAAAGTCCGTTCCACTGTTGATACAGAAGAAAATCTGACGACGTATGATGTCAAGATGTATGCCTTTAGCAATGCAAGTTCTGTTTCTGAAATCATGATTGGCGAAGACCATTTAGATGAAAATTATCTTGTCCGCTATGAAGTCATGAAAGGTGCTATGACAGGCTTGGAACTTTCTTCGAGTGCTTATCTTTCCCTGATTTCGGCTTCGAAGATTCATTCTGGTGCTATCACGGACACGACCGTATCTCGTAAAGGCATCCAATATGATGCGACGAATTTGGGCATCACGACGAGTGTCTCGACGCTTGATAATCTTGTTTCAGCATTGCCCGATGTCTTCGAAGCAGATTGGATTGAGAATTACGATTCCATCAAAACAGTCAAGGTTGCTGCTCTCTAATCTGCTTTTTCTACTCGAAAGGAGTCAACGATGAAAAGACTCGCTTCTTTAAAAAAATTCATGATGCTGTTCTCTTTCGGATTCGGCATCTATGCACTTACTTCCTGCACATCTTCGATTTCTGATCCGATTGATCTGATCATCCAGAATTATGGGGACAAGGAATTCAAAATTTCCTTTAGTTCCTATAATCTGGATGAGCCGATTAGCGATATCATCTATACAGCCAACAACATCCCAAAGCTGCCATCGCCGAGTAAAGTCGGGTATCGGTTTTCGGGTTGGTATTTTGATGAATCCTTCATCACCCCCTATAGCAAAGAATATCTCTATACCAAGATGAGGAATATCACCTTGTATGCCAAATGGGAGAAAGAGGAATTCATCAATAACGGCATCTATGAAATCGAATATGAGGCGAAGATTTTGGAAAATACCCTCAACAAAGGGAAATTAGCCGATCAGTATGGGTATTTAAAGTTTCCCGACCTCATCGTGAAGGATGAAACATATATCGAGAAGAATGAGAACGGACTTTTTCTTCGCATTCAATACGATATGAAATATCATTGCCCGACCATCGATGATGAGGGAAATTTGGGAACGCTGACTCTGAAGGTGACGGACAGCCATTCGAGAATCTCCGATTCAGAGAGTATCATCGACCGAACCGGCACCATCGAGACCATCTATTACGATTTTTCTTCGTGCAATGTCAAAGACAGCATATACCTCAATGTCGAGTTCTATAACTGGAACGCAAAATTAGATAAGGAAAGCGATCGCGTCTATACGAAAGTCGGCTATACGGTTGAATTCAAGATTACGAAATTCATCGGATATACCACTTCGTATGTCGATTCGAATGACCGTCTGGACGATGGATACTATCTTGTCAAGACGCATTATGCTTCCCTGAACAAAGCGGCAAGCATGCTCGACAGTTTCAATCCAGTCTATTCCTATATCTATGCGAGAAATGGACAGTATAAGCTGATCAAGCCGATGAGCGTCTATAATTCGGATATCATCGGCGATATGTCCGAGAGCGATTACAATCATGTACGAACTGGTTATGCAAGGGATTTCGCCTATTTTACCTTCGATCAGAAGATCGTGGCAAGTGATGAAGACGTCAATGAGAATTTTGGAAATATCGAATGGGCGAGTTTCCTCAATGCACAGAATTTCGGCTCTTTGACCTATGAATTCGACAAAAAGACGGGGAAATACTACTATACCTTCGATCTTGGCAACAAAGCGAATGTCGATCTCCTTCTTGTCGGAGCGTCGACCGGCGCCATGACGGAAATGTTCAACATGGGTCCGACCTATAAGAGGCTTGTCATCGACTACTCATCCATGGTGAAACTCAATTCCATCGATTATGTTCCTCTTTCCGGGGATTCCTATTGTTCGACTTCCAAGCAGGCATTTTATCTGTATACGGATTTTTCATCACTGAAGGGAAATACCATCTATGATGCCGAACAGGCCTATGGATCGTACAATGAACTTGTCAATGTTTTCTATTCTTCGAATGATGGAAAGAAGATCAACGACCTGTATTCGACAAAAGTGACCATCCGGCCTGTGACTGCGACACCTATCCAGGAAAACAAAGGCAATATCTTCGTTTTCGAAGTCGTCAGTGAATGCTATGGCTATGATCCGAGAACAGCAGGGGCTCCTCTTTATGCCGATACGATCCAATGGCAGACTTTCTCGACATATTCCCAACGTGTCAATCGAAGAATCGAGATGGGCTATGAGGCATCGATGAATGAGAATATCGACATCTATTCACTTTTCCGGAGCAAGGTCGATGACACTCTTCTTGATAGGAAGCTCTCCGTCCATGCTTATTCATTGAAAAATGGAAATGAAGTGGATTTCACAAACGAAATCGAACTGAATCTCAGTGAAGACAACACGTTCAAGTACACGTCTGATATGGCTTTGTACTTGGAAGGCGAATTCGAGAGCGAAAAGAAAACCTGTCTAATGACAATCGTCAAGAAAGAAGAAGAGCAGATCGACATTGTCGACCAATATGAATATGAAGATGAGGACTATGATATTTCATGGTCTTATGATCAGGAAAGCGGATGCTATCTTTCCTCGAAATCCTATTTCAAGGGAGATAAAGTCCATATTCCTGAAGTGAAATACACTTCCTATGGGAATGAATATACCTCTCTTGATGCGTATGATTCCATCAATGATCTCTCTCATATGAATCAAGAGAAAATCAGCATCTATGATTATTCGAATCAAATCTATTCCAAAATCAGCTATAACTATGAAGTTTGGAATGACTCTCTTTTTGAAATGACAAGCGAAACGATGGTTGTCACCTATCAGCTTGTCGACCGCTATGGATATACAAAATTCTTGACCTTCCTTTATAAAGGGGAGGAAAAAGGAACGTATCAGATTTTCAGAAACGGAGAAGAAGTCTATTCGGGAAAACAATATTATTACGCCGATGGGACAAGAAGAAGCATCACCGTGAGCGATAACTCGGCAAGGGAATTTCAATCGAGCTATGATGCAATCCATACTTCGTATACGATTAAAGTTGGCAATGATGAATATCCTTTGTCTTTAGAAAAATTCTCTTGCTATACAAAAGATGACACTGTCGAAGGGACAACTCAAGAACAATTGTCAGATGCATTGGAAGGTGCCAATTATGCTCTCCTCTATTTCGAATATAGGCATGATGAAGACACCTATTCGACCTATATGGTCTATAATCTGAAGCTCAATGGCAAGAATTATTCTTCCTATTCCATATTGAACAACAAAGAAATTTTCACCGATACGACTTATTCTTTCAACAACATCATCATGATGGACCAATACGGAACGAATCTCTCGACGTGCTATCCTTCTTTCACGAAATATTCCAATGGCTACTATACGAATGTTTCTGCCTCGGATATGGATAGAGCGAACAATGCCTCTTTCAAATTCCTGACGAGCGGACGATACAAAGTGACCTATACTCTTACCTTTGTGGAGGATGAAAATGAAGATTCTGTCTTATCCATCGGAAACAAATCCATCACCCTGAGCGAGGAATTCGTTGTTCACTCTCTTGATGAGGAGATCACTGTCCAATATAAGACGGATTCCCTTCATCCCTTCAAGGATACTCTTCCCAATGTCGAAATCCTGTCGAATGGAGATCAGGTCTACACGACCATCATCAAGCAGAGCGAAGAGAATCCTTCCTTGGATAGTTCCTATTTTGCCTCTACGAAGGATAATCTCTATTCTTGGGGCTATCAGAAGAAAAGCGGAAGCCTTCAGGATCTCTATCGTCCAGGACAGATTTTGAAGAATGTCGGTGCCAAACTGAATTCCACTGCGCCACTTCTTGTCGCTATCTGGGATAAAGGCCTCACAGTCACAGCTCAATATACCGTTTCGGGTGTGACAAAGGTCATTTCGACAAAGACCTATTACAAGTCGAGCGGTCGATACATGTTCAATTTGGGCGATTTTGTCTTTGCCGTTCCGAGTGGCTGTTCCTTTGTCGGATGGCGCTGCTCGAAGGCTGTATTCTATGAAGGAAGCGGAGAAAATAAGGTCTATTCTTATGAGACAAGCTATACGAACAACATGTCTTTCGAATTTGAGGAATCCATCACGCTCGAAGCCATCCTAAAGGAGCCTCTCAAGATCAAATTCTTTACTTCGACTTCGGAGGGAAATGTCAACCTCACGGACCTGCATGAAATGTCTCTTTCGGCTCAGGAAATCAATGAGGATGTCACTTTGAAGGACGGTCTTTCTTCTGCCTACCTGAAATATCTCAAGAAAAAAGAGAGCCAGGACGGGTTCAAATACTGGGCTGTCTATCATAATGGAACTTTGGAAAGAATCACCTCATTGGATGACTTTGTTGCCAAAAAGGAATATCTATCCGATGGCTATATCCGCATTGTGGCGGTTGGTTTGGAGGCATAGAAATGAAAATTCTATTTTTAGTATTCTCTTTCCTTCTCCCCTATGTTCCCGTCAAGAAGGCCATGGAAACACCATTGACTGATTATTCCATCTATCATGCTTCCTATGAGATAAATGGAACCAATCAGATCGGGAAACAGATGATTGGAAAATATTTTGATCCGACTGCCAAGGTCTTCAAGGAAGACGACCTCTATTTCCTTTCGCTGACTCTCTTGGACAACCAGGCATTGACGAATCTTGACCTCTCGATTTCTTCTTTGAAGAGCGGCATTAAGGAAGAAGTCGAAGGGAAAAAGACAGTCTATACGATGACTCTTTCCGGCGAGGATATCGAAAAAGAGATTTCTGTCTCGGGACGTGTCGACAAGATGGGAATGGATGTCTCTTTCTCTATCAAGATGGATGTTTCCTCTCTTGAAATGACATCTGAAAAAATCGACGAGACAATCGAATATCCCGCACGATTTGTTCCTGAGCTTTGTTTTGACTCTCTTGGAGATATTCAGACGACCTTGAACTCGTATTATACGATTCCACAGGCAAAAGGTTCTTTCGACAATCATGAATTGCCCGTCGATGTTCTTGTGACTTCCCCGAGTGGTGAGAATGTTCCCATCAGCGAAAACAAGATTCATGTCCGCGAACTCGGGGACTACAAATTGGAATTCAAGACATCGACGAAGGAATACAAGACGAATCTTGGAAATGATTCCTTTGCCATAGAGACCATCACATTGACAAGCAATGCGGTTTCAAGCGACCTTGTGAAAGTCGATGACATAAACAATGTTCTCCCTGATGGGGCGATCGTCCAGTGCCAGAGAATCAACTCGGGAACGACATATGAAAAGATTTCTTCTTTGTTGGAGAATGTCTCGGATCATTACGAAATCACGGATATCTCCTTGATGAATCAAAACGGGGATGAACTTGTTTTGGAACAACCGATTCAGTGTCTGATCAATACCAATCCGAATTATGATCGAAACAAGGTCAAAGTTGCATTATTGTCGGATGAGACATTGGAAGTTGTTTCTGCTGAAAACTTTGGAAGATATATTCGTTTTCAAAGCAAAAAGATGGGAACGTATGTCGTCTATGTCGAAGGTGTGAAAGGGACTGTGAATCTTCCTCTTATTCTGACTTTTTCCATTCTTGGAGGTGTTCTTCTTGTCACATTGATTGTCTTTCTTGTTCTTCTTCTTTTGAGAAAAAAGAAGGAAAAGCAAATCGCATAGAGAATTTGTCCACCATTAAAAATACCCTTGTCCATATTGTTCAAGGGTATTTTTGTTGGTTCGGATTATTTATTCCCTTCTTTTGAGAAGAAAGAAGAGATTTCTTCTGTATAACATTCGAGATAGGCTTCTTTTTCATCATTGGAAAGAAGAAAGACAGGTGAATGGCTTGGATTCGTCAAGAGCGGAAGAACATCCTTTTTGAATGAATTGAAGTCATCATAGGAATTGACGAATTGATTCATCCTAACGATGGGATATTCTCCTTTTTTATAGCCGAGTATAATACCTCGCTTCAATGTGAAGAAATATTGTTTGACAGCATCAAGGAAGTTTCTTCCTTCGTAGATGACAACATGCTCATAGATGTCTTTGTCGATTTCCAGATAGATTTCCTCGTTCTTTATATGGGCATAGCAATGAAGAAGAAGAAAATCATATTCTTCGATTGCATCACCAAAGGTGTTGAGGAAAGACTCCATATCCAGATAGCCTTCTTTCAGGGTGAGATTGATTCTTTTAGTCATAGCACTTCATTGTATCACCATGAGAGATGGATTTCATCAAAAATCAGTCATGATTGTCGTTGACAATGGAAATGTCCTTGCCAAGAGAGGCTTCGAAGGAATCGACATTCTTTTTGAATTCGAGATCGTCGACGGGACCTAAATCGGCGATGATGCGTTTCATCATGTCTTTGGTTATGATTGCGTCTTTTCCATCTTTTGCATAGAGTTTCGATGTCGAGACGATTCTTCGGCAGAGACGGGAGATTTCCTTGCTGACGAAGCCGTGTGTGAATTCGACGAGCTGGTCAACTTCATGTTCATCCTCAAAGACGATGCCTTTGAGTCTTTCTTCCATCATTCCACGACGCGTGTGTCTGTCTGGATGATGAACGCGGAGAAGATCATCAAACAATCCTTTTTGGAAGGCCTTCATCGTCATCTTGTCCATGGCAGGCGTGGAGGCAACAAACAGAATATTGAGATTCTTTTTTCGGATTCTCTTGATTTCCTTCTTGAGCAACTTGAGGAAGATCTTGGCTGTTGCCTTGCTTTCGTCATTATCTTCCTTCGGGAAGAAGGCGACAGGTTTAGTAAAATAGAAAACGACATTGTCTTTTTCTTCTGCCAACTTAAAGAGACGTTGGAAATTTGCCTTCGTATTTTCACTATAGGGTGAGAAATTGGCGATTGGATTGATATAGTATGGCGTTGCATGAAGTTCATGGATGAAGGATTGGATGAAGACCTTTTTGGATACGCCTTCCGGTCCGTAAAGAAGAATTGCGGATTTCTTTCTCGACTTCATATTATGACTCTTCCACGGCTCGATGACTTCCTTTGTGACATATTCCTTGATTTTATCTTCGCCGATGAATTTATCGAAGCCTTTCGGACGTTTTCTGCTGGTGAGCTTGTCAGCTTCCTCTTTGCTCATATGGAGCTTGGATAGGATTTCATGGGCTTTCTCTTCGTCTTTTTGAGCGAGGGAGGCATATTTCTCGCTTGTCTCCTTCTCAAGGGTGAGATTGGCAATATCACTGGCAATGTCATGGCAGGCGATATAATTCTGATAGGCAGTCGGATAGTCCTGAATCGAAAATGCCATTTCGGCAGCTGATCTGTGGTTTTGGTAATCGTAGGTCTTTTCATCAATTTCTGACATAGGATCTAACCCCTTTCTTGATTAATTTCATTATAGCATAAAGGCAAAAGATAAAAAATAATCTTTCTTTTTCTTGATAAAAAAACATAGAAAAGGGCTATGTTTCCATAGCCCAAGAGGATGATAAAAGAAATGATTAGCGATAATAGATTTCAATGACCGGCTTGTTGTTGGACTGATAGACGCGCAATGTCATGTGCTTTCCGTTGCTGAATTCTCTCGTGGCAACGAAATAGATCGTATAGGTTGAAGAATAATCAAAGGCCACATTCCATGTCTCCTGTCCTTCGTCATCGACATCAGTGGCAAGAGCTGTGCGGATATTTTCATAGATTTCATCATCCCAGACATCACCGCGAAGAGCAATATAGGTCGAATAGATCGTCAAGCTCGGATTGTCGCTTCCCATATAGAAATAAGGGATGATATAGCCATCGAATTTGTTCTTCATGGTCTTTTTTGTGGCGCTTGTCCAGTCTGTCACGCCTTCGGATGGTGCAAACGGAGCAAAATAGTAGATGTTGATGCGGCTATAATCAGAATAGGTATCCAGATCGA
This sequence comes from bacterium, assembly GCA_963612025.1. Classification (GTDB taxonomy): domain Bacteria; phylum Bacillota_I; class Bacilli_A; order RFN20; family CAG-288; genus Enterosoma. The sequence continues at coordinate 21,447 of CAVDUB010000013.1, read as the reverse complement.
TTCGGATCTTTGATTTGTCTGCCATCTTCTTCGTTCCGATGATCTTTAAGTCATTGCTCGAATCCATAATGGCAAGATCCCATTCGCCTTCGCTTGTATCCGCTTTTAAGGCTTCATAAATCTTGATGGCCTGATTTTGGCTCAAAGGTGCATCGTTCTTGACTTGGAGATAATCCGTACTATCGGTCACGAATGTCAATTTACTTCCGAAATCGATGTTCGGAAGCATATAGCTCGTCGAATGGATATATTTCTGGATTCTTGTCTTGGCTGTCTCATCCCAGGAAGCTGTTTCCGAATAGTCTTTTACGTTGCTTCTCCACGCATAAAGCTGAGGTTCGCCAACACTGGAATTGCGCTTGATGACAACGCTATAGAATGTCTTGGTCGTGGTTTCACCCGAAGTCTCAGCGACTTCCTTATAGGCAAGAAGGAGTTTTCCGTAGTCGTTCTTCGATTCGATCGTATTCCATCCATCAGCTTCGAAAGCGGTCTTTCCAGCGGAGACGATCTTGTCGCTCCAGGCAGAACCTGAGATTGAAAGCTTTCCGGTCACGCCTGTGCTTGCGCCATAGCTGAGAGTGGAATAGGAACCCTTGTCCATCTTTGTTCCCAAATAGACATAAGGAAGCTCAATTCCGAAATTGCTTGCACTCATCGCCTGTTTTGTTGTCGCGGACCATTCGGTCGGGGCATGAGCGACATCATATCCTTCGGAATATGTAACGACAATTTGGGCATTCGTGCTATAGATGCTATAGCGGTCGACGCGGACGCTCAGAGAGCATCCATCACCGAAATCCTTGCTGCAGGTCAGCGTCTTGGAAGTGCTCGCGGTGGCTTCAGCCACATCGATATCTTCCCAGTTGTCGGCTGTGAAAGCCTTCTTGGCTTCATCGATGATCTTGTCATCCCAAACGCCGCCCTGGATGGTGATGTCTTTGTTATACGAAGAATAGGATGCCGTTGGATTCATGGTTCTTAAATAGACATAGGGAATCTGATGGCCATCCATATATTGTGTGAACTGGTCTTTGACGTCCTGAGACCACTCTGTCGCATTTTCCGGAACGGAATAAGGAGCGGTATAGATGATGGTCATTTCTGCTTCGTCGTTGTAATTCTTTTTGAAGGTGATATCGAAATACGATCCGTTTAGAGTGCCTTTCATTGTGACAGTGCTGCTATAGGTGGAAAGGCTTGTCTTCCAGACTGCATTGCCTTCGCTATCAAGCTGTGAAGAATAAGTCTCATTGACCATTGTCAACAAAGGTGACTTGAAATCGCCACCGGTGATAGTCATCGTGGAGGTAGCTGCATCCCAGACAGCAGTTTCTGTCGTGGTGTTTAAATAGACGTAAGGGATTTTGACGCCGTTGAAATTCGTGTTCATCAAGTTCTGCGTCGCCGTGGTCCAATCCGTGCAGGATTCAGGGACGACGATTCCTTCTGTGAAGTAGGCTTCGATGAGAGGACCATAGGATGTGTTTTGGGAAATCTTGGCCTTGATTTTGCAGTTATCGCTGAATTCCTTTGTGAAGGTCACGCTTTTGGAATAGGTGGATGTCGATAAGTCTTCGCTGATGGTCCAACCTTCAGCGACCCAGTTCGTCTTTGCATTTGTCAGAATCGAATCATTCCATGTGGCCGATCCACCGCCTCGGATATCCAATTCCGTACTATATTGATAATAATAAGTTGTCGGGGTCTTTGTTCCTAAGTAAGTGACCGGAAGTATATGTCCGCCTAAATAAGAGTCGAAATCATCCAAGACATCCTGTGGCCACGCTGTAAAACCGGTTGGATCATAGGCTTCTTTCTTGGTTATGACCATTTCGTTTTTTTCAGCAGTATATCCCGACTTATCGATGGTGATGGTGAATTCGTCTTTGCCGTTGGTTGCTTTTCCTGTTGCGATGAGTTTCTCCGATGTCGAATTTTCAGTGTCGATGGTATATCCGGCTGCTGTCAAGGTCGTCTTTGCGTCTGTGATGACTGCGGAATTCCATTTTCCACCATAGATTGTCATGGTTAAAGAGGTGGTGTAGCTCGAAGATGTGCTGACTGTCGGGTTCTTTGTTCCGAGGTAGACATAGGGGACACTGTCGCTGAAAGTATCCGTGATGCTCTTGGCAAGGTCGCTATCCCATGCAGAGGTGGAATCAAGAAGATTATAATCTTCGTCGTAGGTTGCTTTGATAACGATGGTCGAATCGGAATAAGAAACCTTTTCAAAGGAAACGCTGATTTTTCCGGTTGGGTCTTTTGCCTTGAAGGCGTTGGCGGAATTTGTTTCGATTGTCCAGCCGGCTGCTGTATAAGCTGTTTCGGCGCTCGAAGAGGTGCTCGTAGAATCCCATTCCTTATCGCCCAGGATGGTCAATATGCCATAATCGCTATAAGAGACTTTGTATTCGGCTGTGACATATTTGTTGGTTCCAAGACTCGTAAATGGAAGGACAGTGCCATTTAAGTATTTCAGCATGGCATCTGTCACATCTCTGTTCCATCCGACAGAATAGGGATCAAGAGAAGAAGAGGAAGAAGAGGATTCTTCTGCCGAAGAAATTTCAGAAGAGGAAACGAGGGAACTAGATTCTGCAACAGAGGAAGACGCGCTCGAGGAAGAGTCGGGCAACTTGTCTGTGATGGGAGTTTCACTCGAATTCTGACTGGTGGAAGAAGAGTTTCTCGTGCATCCAGCCATCGTCAATGCCAACAGAGGTAAGATGAGCAAATTGATTTTTTTCATTTATCATTTTCCTATATGAAATAGACTTTTTGACTATAAACGTAAAAATCTTATTTCTCTTCTTTTCTTTTGCGGTTTTTTAAGGATGATTTAAGGTTTGTCTGGTTCGAAAAATATTTTCTTTTTGCAAAAGCAAAGAAGGGTTATCAAGTTTTTTTAAGTTTTAATTAAGGTTTTCGGTATACGCTTACATATCTGTAAGCGGTTACGATGAAAAAGTGAATCTTAAAATAACCTTAAAATTAGACAAAAAGCCTTAAATGGTTTTTAAGTTTTCTGGTAAAGAAAAGAGGCAGATTTCTCTGCCTCAGCGATTTGTTTTCTTCACTTTGTAGTAGATTGTATTCTCTTCATTGGCATGGTCAATCAGGATGGTCAATGTATCCGTGCTTCTCTGCTTGACGAGCGTCAGGGAGGTGTTTCCATCTCTTGTCTGTGCATAGGAAGAAGATGGATAGATTTCCATCGCCTTGTCGAAGATCTTCGAGGTGAAGATGCCACCGATGATCGTCAAGGTCGATTCCTCCTCATCCCAATCGGCATAGTCATTTTCCTCATTGAGATAAAGATAGGGGAGAACTTCGCCAAGATTCGTATTCATTTCTTTGATGGTCGATTTCGACCACTCGTCTTTTCCTTCGGGGATGTTATAGGACCTCTCGATGCTGAGAATCATCTTTGTATATGAATAGGTCGTGTCATAGGAGATTTCAGAGGTCATCTTGCATCCGTCGGAGAATGTTTTTTCAGCCTTTAGATAGCGAGTTGTGCTGTTCATGGTGACAGTCCATGGATTTGCCGCACTTTCAAACGAAGCTTTCGCTTTTTGAAGAATCGAATCTTCATAGAGTTTTCCTCGAATTTCCAACGTGTCCGAAACGCTCGAATAGTAGGATTGCAATGCTCTTGTTCCAAGATAGACAAACGGAATCTCGTGCTGATCGAGATAACTGTCGATATCTGTCTTGACTCGGCTTGGCCAGTCCGTCATGGAGGTATCGTCGAAGGATTCATTCATCTTGACCTTCATGGCGATTTTCTTTTTCGGGCCATTATAGGATTCCAGTCCGTTCAGGCTTGGAGAGATTGTGATATCGAAGGTGTTATTGGAAATCTTGGATTTTCCGCTGGCAGTCAATTGGCTTCCGGCAATCGATGTTGTATAGCCGAGATTGTCGAATGTCGACTTGGCATCCTGAAGAACCTGATCGGTCCATTTTCCTCCTGATAGGGTGGCTTCGAAGCGCCCATAGCTTTGCGAGACCTGCGTCGTCTTGATGCTCGGATAGGAAAGGCCGAGATAGACATATGGCAAGGCTTCACCATAGATGTTTTCCATTTCGGCGACGAGATCGGAATCATAGTCCGATGGGGCGCTCGAAAGCGAATATTCCTCATCATAGTAAGCGTTCAGAAGAATCGATCCATCGCTTGTCTTCGAGAATTTCACATGGAGATTCTCATCTGTACTCTTTGTGAAGAGAATCGATTCATCATCCCTCTCCTCTTCGCTATATCCTTCGGAAAGATAGGATGTCGCCAACTCTGTATTGGTCGTCTCCGAATAGGCTTTTGTTCCAAGAATATTCAGTATTCCGTAATCGTATTCTGTCGTCGCGTATGAATATTCTAGGTTGCGCTCTGAACCGAGATATGTATAGGGGAGAACGTTGCCATGGAGATATTTTTTCATCAAATCCTGAATGTCATCTTTCCAACTCGGTTTGTCATCCTTCGAAGAAGACGAGCTTGAAGAATCTTTTTCCGTAGACGAAATCTTTGCCGTGCTGTTTTTTCCAGTTGTAGAAGTTTTTTCGCTTGATTGATTCGACGAAGATGAGACTAAGGAAGAATCATTGTTCGATTGGCAAGAAAAAAGAGTCAAGAGAAGAACCGCTGAAAGAATAAATTTGTTTTTCATCATATATCCTCCTACCCATTCAATATAAGATAAAACTTTAAAAGAGTAAACCACAAAATGTATGAAAAAAGTATGGGTTTTTCTTAAACAAATCAAAATTCATCTCCTATCTATAAATAAGGAAAGGAAATCGTTTTTCTAAAAGAACTGAGATTTCCTTAAAAAATTTTAAGGTTTGTTTTAAGAAAGAAAAATAGAGGGAAAACAGATATTAAAAATGTAAGCGTTTACCAAAAATGGATTTCACGCAAAAAAGGCACAAAAAAGCGATTTTTTTGAAAAAATCAAGAAAAAAAGAAGAACTTTCGGGTCAAATTTCATTTAAAAAGGATTTTGTCGGTTTCACAAAGAAAAAGAAAACCTTTATCATTTAGTCATGTTCCGCGTCTAGTGATGCGGATATGTTTCTTAAAGGAGGGTTTATCTATGAACGAACAATTCAACAAATTCAAGAAGAAACTGATGATTGAACATGGAGTCAAGAGTGCCTTGGTCGGCTTGATTGCCGGATTCTTGGGCTCGGGTATCTCGATGTTCATCTTTGGATTCACTGGAACCAAATTTATTTGGTGGGTTCACGTGCTGATTGGAGCTGTGTTATTCCTTGCCTTCGGAATTGCTTTCTTCTTCTGGAAAAAGCCGACCGATCACAAGATTGCTGCTCGAATGGATCACGACATGCAACTTCATGAGAAAATGGCCACAATGGTTGAATTCCAGGAACAAAGTTCTTTGTTGATCGATAAGCAGAGAGAAGATGCAATGGAGAACCTCTCCACAAAGACGACGAAGAATGTTCCATTCAAATTGGCTGCCTTCACAATTCCGGTTCTCGCCTTATCGGCTGCCATCTTCACTTCGAGCTTCTTTGCTCCGAAGATTGCTGAAACGACAGGCATCATCAATAATGACAAGAAGACGGATCTTCCGATTGAAAATGTCGACAAGGTCACGGAAGACAAGATCAACGATATTCATGACCAGATTAACAAATCGGATGCAGATGAATCCCTCAAGGATGATCTGAACAAGATTCTTGATGATTTGGAAAAAGAATTGGAAGGCGACGATGATGTCGATTCCAGAAAAGACAAGATCGATGCTGCTAAAGAAGAAATGGATGCAGCTTTGGATAAAGCGAATTCCAAGGAAGAAATCGGCGATGCTCTTCAGGATCAGGAAAATGAAGCCTTGAAGGAACTTGGCGAAGCCATTGTCGCTGGTGATGAAGAGAAAATCAACGAAGCTCTCGAAAAACTCAAGGATCAGCTCAGCAAGCTTTCCGGTCAGGAAAAGGCTGATGCCATGAAGGAAATCGCGGATGAAATCAATGCCGCTTTGGAAAAATCCGAGATTCCGGAAGGCGATGCTCTCCGTGATGCTTTGAAGGAGTTGGCTGATCAGTTCGAAGAAGAAGCCAAGAAGCTCGAAGAAGAACTTAAGAAGAACGAGGGTTCTGAAAATCAGGAATCTGCCGATCAGCAGGCCAGCGATTCTGCACAGCAGGGTGCTGAAAGCGCCATCGACCAGGCAGGTGAGAAGATCAATCAGGCTATTCAGCAGCAAAAAGAAAATGAAGATGCTGTTGAAAAGGCCAAAGAAGAGATGGATCAGTTAGAGAATCCGAAAGAAGAAGAAGATCAGTTCGAAAAAGATGAAGAGGATCAGGATAAGCAGGAAAATGATGATCAGAACAATGATGATCAGAATAACGATAATCAGAATGATGATAATCAGGATTCCGGAGATGATTCTCAGCAGGGAGGTGATTCTCAGTCGGGTCAGCAGAGCGGAAGCCAGAGCGGCTCTTCCTCTTCTGGTTCACAGAGCGGAAGCTCTTCCCAGGGCGGTCAGACAGGTGATGGATCTGGAAGCGGAAATGGAAACACCAACTTCCCAAGCAATGATCATGTCTACACTGGCGGCGATGATGGCGACAAGAAGTATTCCGATGTTGTCGATGACTACAATGCCGATGCCAAGGATGATGCCAAGAACAATGGCGATGATTCCGGAGATGTCGATGGCTATTTCGATAATCTCTATGGCAATGGCGACTAATCTGTTCTGTTGAAAATCAATTATCTGGTATATTCGTACAAACTTTAAAAAGGAAATCAAACAATGGAAAACGAAAATTTGAACAAAGAAGTGTTGGAAGAAAATACCACAGAGGAAGCTGCAGCCGTGTCTGCAGCTTCTTCTGTGAATAGCAATGAAGATCTGCTGATTCAGCATTTCTCCGAATCGGTCACCTTGATGAAGAATGAGCTTCACAAGGATATTGTCGGTCAGGAAGAAGTTATCGATTCTGTTCTCATTGCTGTCATCGCAGGCGGAAACGTTCTTCTCGAAGGTGTTCCTGGAACGGGTAAAACTCGTTTGGTCCGTTCTTTGGGTCAGACTCTCTCGCTTCCTTTCTCTCGTATTCAGTTCACACCAGACCTTATGCCAAATGATGTCACCGGTACGAACATCATCCGTAAAGATGAAAAAGGCAACTTGGTTACAACCTTCCAGCGTGGTCCAATCTTTGCTCAGATTGTCTTAGCCGATGAAATCAACCGTGCGACTCCGAAGACCCAGGCTGCTATGTTGGAAGTTATGCAGGAACACAAAGTCACTGTTTCGGGCGTCACTTATAAAATGGCTGAACCTTTCTTCGTTCTTGCGACACAGAACCCGGTCGAACAGGATGGTACTTATCCTCTTCCGGAAGCCCAGATGGACCGTTTCATGTTCAAGGTCACAATGAAGTTCCCGTCCACAAAGGAATTGGGTGACATCGTCAACATGACCCAGGGTCATATGGAAGAAAATGCAACCAAGGTCGTTGATGGTCCGACCATTCTTGAAATGAGAAAACTTGCCGAAGGTGTTCCGGTCATCCCCGAAGTTCTTGCCTATGCCATGAACCTTGTCGAAATGACTCATTCTGAATTGGAAGGAACATCCGAAACCGGAAAGAAGTATATCCGTTATGGTGCTTCTCCTCGTGCAGGCCAGGCTCTCATCACCGGCGCCAAGATTCGTGCCCTCATCCATGGAAACTACAATGTCTCCTATGATGATATCGACGCTCTTGCCTATCCGGTTTTACGTCACAGAATCAAAATCAACTACAATGCCATCAATGAAGGTTTGGATATCGATAAGGTTATTGGCTTATTGATCAAAGAAAACAGAAAGAACATTTAATCTATGAAACAAGTGATCGACGAATCATTTCTCCAACAATTGGAATTGTTTACCCTATCGGTTAAAGATAATGTCGCCGGTCTTTTTGGTGGAAACCACAAATCAAAAAAATATGGTTCTTCCTGTGAATTCGCCGACTATAGAGACTATATCGAAGGCGACGATATCTCCAAGATTGACTGGAATCTTTATGGCAAATTCGAGAAGATGTATTTGAAACTTTTCCTTGATGAAAGACAGATGCAGACCAGAATCTATATCGATGGATCTGGATCCATGAATTTCTTCAAGAAAGATGAATATGTTGTTCGATTGGCCACTTCCTTGGCTTATCTTTCCGTTTCGGAAATGGACAAAGTCCATGTCTATTATATCCACGGACATCAATGCGAACCTTTGATCGAAAATCTTGTCGGCAGAGATTCCTTCATGAATTCCGTGAATCAGTTCAATAAGATCAAATTCGAAGGCGAATCCTTTATTTCGGACGCAATCGTCCGTTCCACGGTCGGTTATGGTGATGGAAGAAGCATCATCATTTCCGATTTCGAAACGGAGAAGAACTATACCGATGCCATCGACTATCTTCGCTCAAAGAGAAGAGATGTCCTCTGCATTCAGGTTCTTGCCGATGAGGAATTGCATCCGAATATTCGTGGCAAGAGCATCATCCACGACTCTGAAAATGATAATCACATCTATAAGAGCAACGTCACGAGAGATGTTCTCAAAGCCTACAGCAAAGCTGTCGAATATGTCGAAAAGAAGATTCAGGACTTCTGCTATTCAAGAGAATCAGATTATATTCTCACATCGACAGCGGACACACTGAAAGAAGTTTTCCTGAACAAGTTGGTTCAAAGGGGGGTTATTAAATGAGTTTTACCTATCCATTTGCTCTCTTTGCCTTGCTTGCCATTCCTGTCTTGATCGTCATCTACATTCTGAGAAACAAATATCGCGATGAGACGGCTCCTTCGACCTATCTTTGGGAACTTTCTGAGAAATTCCTCAAGAAAAAGAATCCATTGAGAAAGATCGAGCATCTTCTCTCCTTAATCATTCAGATTCTGGCTATCGCCGGTATGTCCTTTGCCTTAGCCCATCCTGTATTCACCGTCAAGGAAGGTGCCGACAATTATGTTTTCGTTCTTGATGCTTCGGCCAGCATGAATATGGTCAATCAGGAATCTAAGAAAGATCGTTTCTCCTTGGCGAAGGAAGATGTCTCGAAAGTCATCCAGGATTCCAATCTCGGATCCACGTTCACCATCATCTTAGCTGAAAGCGAACCGAGAATTGTCTGCAAGGCAATCAATGATAAGTCCAGAGCTCAGCTTTATTTGGATACTTTATCTGCTGGTTATGGTTCTTCCACTCTCGACCAGGGCTTGAATATGGCTCAGGAACTTTTCTCCAATGGCACATGCAATGTCTGCTATCTTGCTACAGATAAAAGTTTTTCGAAAACAGCCATCGATCAGAAAGAGACACTTCAGAATATCAATTTCATCGATGTTTCTGACAGCAAGGCCATCAATTATGCCATTACCGAATTCAACTATTCCTATTCCATTGAGGATGGCAAGAATTATCTGAATTATTCTGGAAAAGTCATCAACTACAACGATAAAAGCAAGGATGTTTCCCTGAAAGTTCGTTTCTATGTCGATGATAAGTCCACCGGTTTCATCAATGTCGAATCCAAGAAGGATCAAAGCGGAAAGGTCACAGAGGAATTTACTGAAGGACAGGAATTTGCCTTTTCTGTCAAGCAGGAGGATTCTGAAAAGAAGTATTCCAGCGGCAAGGAAATCAAAGCTGTCATTGAAAACAGTGATTCCATGCCTGAAGACAATACGATGATCTACTACAATACGTCTCTTCTTTCGACAACGAAGGTTCTTTACATCGCCGGAAGCGATGCGAAGATCTATATGAAGGCTGCCTTGTCGAGCATCACTTCGACTGGAACCTTGGAAATCACGACAACTTCGTCCTATTCAGGTCAGACAGGATATGACATCTATGTCTTCGATTCCGTTTCCACGATTTCCTCTCTTCCAACAACAGGTGCCTTATGGTTTGTCAATTGTGCCAATATCGAGTCGGATGACTTGGGATTCCGCGTCGGCGATCGAAGAAGCGGACTCGATGTCACGATGAAATATTCCGACAACAAGGACGATACGCTCTACAACGAATTCACCAAAACCTGCACGACCAGCAAGGAATTCCCGCTTTCCCAGTATATCCGTTATTCCATTACAGGTGATTTCACTTCTGTTCTCTCCTATGACAATATACCTCTTGTCTTCGCTGGCAAGAGCGAAAGCGGTCGAAGAGAGGCTGTCTTTGCTTTCCCACTGGATTGCACAAACCTTGCCCTTACATATGACTTTGTTTCCTTAGTCAGAAACTTCATCAATTATTCCAATCCGACGCTTCTCAAACAGTTCACCTATGAAGCCAAGGAAAAGGCGACTTTCTCTCTTTCTGAACTTGTCAGCAATATTCGCATCACCACGCCGAAGAAGAAGGAAGAACCCTTGGACATCTCGGGCAAGGAATATGTCGAGTATACGTTCGATGAAGTCGGATCCTATAAGATTGAAGTCATCTATTCTGACAATACGAAGAAAGAAGTTTCCGTCTATGCCAGTTATCCAAAGGAGGAACAAGATCCCTTTGTCGAGGAGAACAAGAACTATAACCTCGTAATGAATGTCAACACGAAGAAAGGAGATGGTTTGTTCGACAACATCCTTCCGTTCGTCATCGTTGCGGCCGTTGTCTTTGCCCTCGATTGGATCGTTTACGCACATGAGCAATATTAAGATTGAAAATCCATGGTTGCTTTTTATCGCTTTGGGACTGATCATTGCTATTCTGATCGGATTCTTCATGCTCCCAAAGCAGAAAAGATCCCGTCCGAAGAATTTGATTTCCTTAGGTCTCCACATTGTGATTTCCATCACATTGGCTATGGCCTTTGCCAACATTCAGACTCTTCAGACTTCTCACGATGTTGAAGTTTATGCCGTTGTTGATTGTTCCGATTCCGAAAGCGCGAATGCCGAAAAACTCAACACGCTTGTTCAGGATCTCTATAAGCAAGGCGGAGACGCCAAAGCCAGAGTCGGTGTCGTTGCCTATGGCAAAAACCAGGTGACTTTGGCCAAAGCCGGTGATCGTATCGCAAGTGATGCCATCACGAAGCTCTTCGATAGCAAAGATGCGACAATCGATCGTTCTGCATCGGATATCGCTTCGGCCTTAACCTATACGAACAATCTCTTTTCTGACAATGTCGCCCGCCGCATGGTTTTGATTTCCGATGGCTTTGAAACCGACGGCTCCGCGATCGACACCATTCAGACGCTTCTCTCAAACGATGTTCAATTGGACACTGTCTCGGTTGAGCAGACTCCGAAGTACGAAGTGGCTGTCACTGGCATTGAATATACGGATCATGCCTTTGTCGGAAGAAATGAAACCGTCAAGATTTCTGTCCGTTCCACAAGAACGACAGATTGTGTCGTTGAACTGACCAGCGATGGAAACCTCATCGACAATTCCAATACAAAGAGAATCATCTCCAAGGGTCTTAATGTCATTACCTATACGCTTCCGACCGATAAGGCGGGATCGTTTGACTATCAGATTACCTTGACTCCCAGTTCAGATACCTTTGTTGAAAACAACACGATGTCCTTTACGCAGACCTGTGATGATGACTTCAAGGTTCTCTATCTCTCGGGCGAGACAAGGGAAGATGAAATGTCTGCTTTGCAGGAAATTGGCATCTATACCGATAGTGAACAGGTTACCTATTCCTTCGAATATATGAATGTTCCCTATAAGACGGAAGACTTTGTCCAGTATGATGAAATTGTTCTTTCCAATTTCAATGTCTCCAAATTGGATGATGAAATCGATACAGCGACCACGCCTTCCATTGCAAAACAGTTTGTCAGCAACTTGACCGCCGCTGTCTCTGTCTATGGCAAGTCCCTGCTCACATTCGGTGACACCTATACTGGATTGAACAATTCTGACTATGCCTATATGAGTGACTTTGGCGATATTCTTCCGATTCAGTCTCATTCCGAAGGCGGAAAAGCCGTCATCTTCTTGATCGACGTCTCTGGTTCTATGGAAACCGACAATCGTATCGGCATGGCAAAGAAAGGCTGCATTGCGGCTTTGGATACTTTCTCAGATGAGGATATGGTTGGTGTCACCACTTTCGAAAGCGATACCCACATCATCAAGCCCTTGACGAGCATCCGCAACAAAGATGAAATTGCTGCTGCTGTCAACAAACTGACTTCCATGGGTGGAACCGTCATGGGTGCTGCCTTGAAGCAGTGTGGAAAACAGCTCAACAATTCGACCGCTGAATTCAAGTCGATTATCACTCTGTCAGATGGTGACCCATTTGACACCGATTCTGACCTCTATAAGATTGTCCGCAATCTTGCTGCTGACAACATCACCTGCTCTTTCATCAACATCTCCAACAAGAGTGGCGAAAGCCGTCTGAAGAAGATGGCAACCTATGGAAATGGAAACTACTACTATGTCCGTTCCGCTCAGCAGCTTGTCGATGTCATGGTCAATTCCGTCAGCGAGGAAATCACGAAGATTCATATTCTTCAGGATGATACGCAGATTGTTATCCGCAATGGCGAAGACGCCGTCTTGGCCAATACTGGAAATGAATTCCCGACGATCAGCGGATTCAACTATTGCCGTATCAAGCCGCAAGCCAATACCATTCTGACATCGACGTATGTCAAGACACAGACGAATGATGATGGCGATGAGACGACAATCACCTATAATGTGCCGCTTTATGCCTATTGGACATATGGAAAGGGATCGATTTCTTCCTTTACGGCCAATCTCGCTGGTGATGACATCTCCTATTTCAGGGCTTCGGCTGCCGGAAAGCAGTTCTTCAAGAATATGCAGACCACATCACTTCCAGAGCGTTCGACAAAGAACTTCCTGGATATGTCCTATGACAATTATGGTACGACCTCGACGGTGAGAGTCAATCCAAACAACGGAGACTATACCGGCAAGATCACCATCAAGGTCAAGGATCCCAGCAACAAAGAAGAAACCTATGAACTTCTCTATGATGGATCGGATTATTCCTGCTCCATTGCGATGAACGCCACAGGCAAATACACTGTCGAGATTTCCTATTATGAATCCACAGATGGTGTCGTTTCTTCCACGGAAACGGCGACAGCGACGCTTCCTTTGTACTTCGACTATTCCAAGGAATACAACTTCTTCTCCCAAGAGGAGAACGACCTCATGTATCGCCTTGCCAAGCAGTGCAATGGTGCCAATACGTCCAACAGCATCGAATATGCCAACGATGAATCTGAAATTGCCTATTCGAGCTACTTCTCTACGATGATGATCTTCCTTTTGATCAGTGTCATCCTCTTCCTTATCGATATCTTCATCCGTAAGAGCGATTTCCTTTTCAAAAAGAGATTGCCTGGTGAGACAAACAACTCTATTCAGGGATAAGTTATAGACCATCCTTCCTTATCGAGGGATGGTTTTTCTTTGATGAAAAAATCACAGAGAAACCAACTTGTATGCAAGTTCTGTTTCTCTCATTGAAGAATTCTGGACAAGAGAGTATAATAGAAACCAAGAGAGGAAGTATCTTATGTTTTCTTGGCAACATTTTGTTTGGTTGGGCATATCCCTTATTCTTATTGTGCTTTGTTTTTATGTTTTCCGATACAAGACACACCTCAAATTGAGTACGTTCTTATATATATCCGCGGGCTTTGTCTTCCTTCAGGAGATGATCCAGATGTTCGGCATGATGAATTTTCTTCCCTATGCTCAGGGAAACGAACACAATGTCGACGGCATCACCCATTATGCGCCCTATTTCGATCCAAGGGATTTCCCATTGCATCTCTGTTCGATTCAGTTCATCTTTCTTTATATCGCCGCTCGAACGAAGGATGAAAAGAAACAGAAACAGATTCTCTCCTTCTTCTTTCCGACAGCCATCTTCGGTGCGAGTGTCGCATTGATCCTATCCAATGTCTTTACGCTGAAGAATGAACCCGGATGGATGGATAAATGCTTTATTTCTCCAATCTATTATTCCTTCTTTTTGATTCACTCGTTTCTTCTTTTCGCAGGCTTGTTCATCATGACGGACAAAAGGCTCGATTTCCACTTCAAGGATTCCCTTCATGGCATCAAGATGATGTATTTTCTCGGCTGTCTTTCTTTGATGGTCAATTCGATGTTCACCGTCGTGAAAAGAGATCCAAACGATGTCCTGAAGCCGATTGAAATCATCTCCAATGCGAATCTCTTTTTCACTATGGATATCCCCCTCAATATCGTTATCACAGAGAAGTGGCAATGGATTCTCTATTTTCTCATCCTGGCTTTGATTATTCCCTGTGTCTTCTTTGCTTTCTTCCTTCCTTTTTACTTCAAAGACAGAAAGAAGAGAATCGAGCAGCCTAAGAAGGATGCGGCCTTGGGTGGAGAGTATACAAAATGACAAAAAAAGTAATTTTCGATGGCGATGGAACTCTCTATGATTCTGGAAGAAGCATCAAGAAGTCCTGCAATGCGACTCTGAAACACTTCGGATATGCAGAGATTCCTTATTCCGAACTCGACTTCTTTGTCGGTCCACCTTTGAAGGAATGCTTCCGTTTGTGCCATGTGAGAGAAGAAGAACTTGATGCCTGTATGGCTTATTATCGGTCGTATCAGAAGGAGAATTGTCTTTTTGATATCGATCTCTATGAAGATGTCTTTTCTTCCTTGGAGGAACTGAAAAACAGAGGCTATCTTATCTATCTCGGCACGTCAAGAGCTTTTGACCTTGGAAGAAGACTTGTAGCACACTGTAAAATTGATTCCTTTTTCTCAGGCTATTACGGAGCGAACAGCGATGGAAGCCATGCTTCCAAACAGGAAGTCATAATCAAGGCAGATAATGAAACGCCGGTGACTGAAATTTCTTTCATGGTCGGGGATACGTCCATGGATATCTTAGCAGGCAAAAACGTCTCTTATCAGACCATCGGATGCCTCTATGGATATGGAAACAAGGACGAATTGAGAAAAGCGAATCCGGATTATCTGATCAATCATTTCAAGGAAATTCTCAAGATACTAAAATAACCCTCAGCAGTGCTGAGGGTTTTCTCTTCCCTGTTCTCTATGATATTCGTCATCTTGATTTTTTTTCTGTCGACGCGTAAGTCCTGGAATGCATAATTGAAAGGAATCAGTTGACTGCCATAGATTCAGGAACACTCTTCTCGGATTGGTCTTTGTTTTCCATCTTCTGGAAGGATTTTCTGGAAAGAAGGAAATAACAGATGAAGTGAGCAATCATCGTGATGCCCCAGCTGATCGGATAGGAAAGATAAAGGCCGAAGATCGAATGGAAAGCTTCGAGATTGAAGAAAGTGTAGATATAGATGATTCTGAGAGCACAGATACCGACAAGAGAAACAATCATCGGCGTCAGAGAATAGCCAAATCCTCTGATCGCACTCGAGATTGTGCAGACGAGACAGTATATGGTGTAGGTTGCCCCGATGATCTGCATCTTTTCTTTTCCATAGGCGATAGCCGTCGGGTTGGAAATATAGATTCTCAAGAGAGGCTCTGCCATGAAGAAGACAAAAATGCCCGCGACAACACAGAAGATAAGACCATATAAAGAAGAATAGAACACGCTCTGATGGATTCTCTTCTTGTCCTTGGCACCATAATTGGCCCCGACAAAGGCGACGGCTCCTTGGGCAAAGGCGTCAACTCCGACAGAAAGGAAGGATTCGATTGAGGATTCCGCACCAGTTCCTGTCACGGCATCTGAACCAAAGGAATTGATGCTCGATTGGAGAAGCACGTTGCTTAGGGAGAACAAGGCAGACTGGATACCGGCTGGCACACCGATTTTGATGATGGAAAGAATTTCGTCCTTATGGATTTTGAAACCTTTCATTGTGAGCTTTGCGAAGGCGTTTTTATCCCGGATCAAGAAGAAAGTGACAAGAAATGCAGAGATAGCTTCAGCAATCACCGTGGTGATTCCAACACCCATGACATCCATCTTGAAGGCAATGACAAAAAGGAAGTTGAGACCCACATTGATGATGCCTGAGATGACCAGGAAGAGGAAGGGCTTCGTCGTATCGCCAAGTCCTCGCATGATGGCTGCTCCGAAGTTGTAAATGATATTGAACGGAACGCCGATGAAATAGATGACCATATAGGTTGTCGACAATTCGATGATATCCTCTGGCGTATCCATCCATTCCAGGAACAGTCGCGACATCGTTACACCGATGACCATCAAGATAATGCCAGAGAGGATGCCTAAGAAATAGGTCGACTGCATGATGCGCTCTGCTTTCCTTGCATCCTTTGCGCCATAGGCTTGGGCAATCAAGACATTCGCTCCGACAGAGAATCCCATGAAGAGGGAAATGATGAGACTTGTCAGTGAGGATGTGGCCGAGATGGCTCCGACTGAATTTTCCGAGCCGAAATTTCCACAGGTGATCAAGTCGGCTGCGGAATAGAGGAGCTGAAGCCAACCGCTGAGAAGAACCGGAAGGGCAAAAAGAATCATCTTCTTTGCGATGCTTCCTTGTGTCATGTCAATTTTGGCATTTAAGTGAAATTTTTTTGTCATACAAAAAAATTATAAAACAAAAAAAGCCGCCTTCGAATGGAAAGCGGTTTATTTCAGATTCAATGTAGAGAAGAGAAGCGATGCCGTCAGATAATAGCCTGCTTCTTCTTCGCTCCAGACTTTATCACGTCTGGCCATAATGATGAAATAGCCATCCTTTTTTTCTGGCGAGACGAGCTTATAGGCTAAAAAGGTTCGAATATGCATGAGTTCCATTTTACGGAGAAGAGAAGACTGAGATGCATCATTTGAGATGTTTTTCTTATATACCATCTTTTTGCCTTCGACAGGAAGATTGATTTCTTCTTCCGTCAAAGGAATAAAAGTGACTTCCTTTTCCTGGCTGTCTTGATAGAGAACCTCGCTTCGAGAGTCATCCTGGTAGACAATCAAGGAATTTGCATAAATCTTTCCAAATGTCCTGCTGAGATTTCCTAAGGCAAGGATATTGTCCTTTTCATTTTGGAAGGCTTTGAAGATGGAGAGAACCATATCTGAGGGACGGATGTTGTTCTGTCTGTTGGAGACGGTGATATTCGCATGCATTTGCCTATCATAGATGATGTAGCAGTTTTTTCCCTTCTGCTTTCCTCGATATAAGGCCTTATCGGCCAGGGAGAGAAGAGATTGCATATCCGTTCCATCAAAAGGATAACGGACGATGCCTGTTGTGAGCGTGATGTTTCCCTGTGGGAAAACGCTTTTGAGATAGTCAAAATGATGATTGCGAACATATTCAGAATATGTATGCGCAATATCCCAGATGCGCTGTCTATCCTGCACGTTTGGGGTGATGATGATAAATTCATCTCCCCCGATGCGGAAAAGGAATCCGAATTCCTGAATGCACGACTTCAGCATGCGGACGCAATCAATCAAGGCCTGATCACCCACCGAATGGCCGAGTCTGTCGTTTACCTTCTTAAATGTGTCAAAATCGATGTAGAAAAGGGCGAAGGGGACCTTCTCTTGAATGAGAAAGTCTCCAAATGCATAGAATACTTTTTTGGAGAACGCTTTTGTCATATTGTCGTAACGAACGTCGACAGGAAAAGAAGATATAAAATCCAATATTTTTTGTTGCATATAAAAATTATAGAATTTTACACTTCATAAAGCAATGTAAAGATGAAAAGCCCTTACAATTTCTCCTCAAGATCGGATAAGTCGTCTTTCAGATAGAGAGTCATCAGCTTTGTTTTGACATCCTTCATCGTCAGATTCTCAAAATGGACGTTCTCGACATACGAATCGCTCAATCCGATGATGGAAATACCGACCTTGGCTTTTTGAATTTCGACATTCTTGAAACTGAAATCATAAAAATGAGGTGGAATGGTCGAAAGAGGAATGGATGTCGAACTTGGATAGTTCATCGTGATATCGATGGCTTCCTTTTCAATCTGTCCCATCTGGATATTCTCGACTTTGACATCTTTGACATATCCGCCGCGTCCGGGAAGGGATTTGATGCGAATTCCGCGTTCCGATTCGAAGATCTTCAGATCGTGAATATAGATGTTTTCGACGCCGCCGCTCATGGCGGAGCCGATTGCGACACTTGCATGACCTTTATAGAAGGAACAATTGTGAATCTCGACATTCTTGCATGGAATGTTGACTCTCATTCCATCCTCGTTGAGTCCGGAATTGATGGCGATTCCATCATCTCCCGTGTGGAAAGAACAGTTCTCGATCAGGACATCCTGGCAGCTGTCTGGATCGATGCCATCGGTGTTCGGACCATCGGAATATAGAGAGACGTTCTCAATATGGACGTTCTTGCAATAGACGGGATGAATCATCCACATCGGTGAATCGACGATAGTGAAATCCTTCAAATGGATGTTCTCGCCATCGACGAGCTCGATGAAATCCGGCCTGAGGCAACTTGTCTTTAAATCGGGAACACGCTCTTCAAGAGGAATCTTGTTTGCTTCAGCATAGCAAAGACGATTGCAGGATTCTGCCTGCAGTTTCTTGTTCTTCCACCATACATAGCCGTTTCCGAAAATCTTTCCTTTTCCTTGGATGGTGATATTCTTTTTCTTATATGAGTAGATGAGAGGATGGAAACTATAGCATTCGACGCCTTCAAAACGAATGAAGGTCTTTTCAAGGTAGTCGTTGATATCTGTGGAGAAATAGATGTTGGCTTCTTCTTCGATCGTGATGGTGATATTGCTTTTCAGAGTCCAGGGGTAGGAGTAATAGGTTCCCTTGCTGATGATGATTTCATCTCCCTCTTGAGCATTTGCGATTGCTTTTGTGATGTCATCGAGATGATACGTTGTCTTAATAATCTGTTTCATGGATATTCCTTTCTAAATCTAGAGTATTGCGGAAATCAGCATCGTGAAGAGCGGAAGAGAAATCATGGAGAGCAATGTGGAGATGACGACGCTGGATACAGCGACATCTTCATCGAAGTGGAACTGGATGGCAAATACGCTTGTGATGCTGACACAGGGACATGCCATCAAAATGAAGATAACCTGCAGCATCAATGTATCGAGATTGAGGAAGAGGCGGAAAAAACAGAGAATGCCAAGCGTAATGAGAGGACAGAGAATCAGTTTGATCGCAATCGTTAACCACATATAGATGTTTTTTATGACTTTTCTGAGCTGCATCGTGCTCATGACCATGCCGATGATGAACATGCTCAAAGGCGTATTCATATTTCCAATCAATGCCAAAGGCTTCTGGATATATTCAGTGACCTGTACCTTGCAGAAGAAGAGGATGAGGCCAAGAATGAGGGCATAGATGACGGGTGTCTTCAAAAGGCTGATGGCAATCTTCTTCGGCTGGAATGATCTCGAAACCAGCGTGTAGCCAAATGTCCAAAGAAGGACATTGAAGACGGTGAGGAAGCTGCTGGCATAGATGAGGCTTTCCGACGAGAACAAGGCCTCGATGAGAGGAAATCCCATATAGGCGGAATTTGAGAAAATCATGGCAAAACGGAGAATGTTTTTCTGATCGGTTTTCCAGAAATGGGAGATGAGCATGATGAGAGCGGCGCAAACGACCATGCTCAAAAAGGAGAAGAGGAAACACCAAAGAAGGTTGATCAGGACTTTGTCATCGAAGGAGGTCGTGATATAGGAGTTGACAATCATGCATGGTACGACAAGATAGACAAGGATATTCGTCAATGTCGATTTGGCATCCATTTTGATGAGTCCGATTTTCGTCAACAGGAAACCGAGGAAAATCATGACGAACAGCGTCGCGACCTGGATAAAGGAAATCAATGCTAAATTCATATTCAATTATTCGCTCCTAGGAAAGAAAAACCGTTCAGGGTATTCTTCAAATGTTTTTTCATCATCGATGAGGCTTTGCTCATGTCTTTTTCTTTGATGGCATAGAGGATTTTCAGATGCTCGAGGATAGATTCCTGATATCTTTGATTCGATTCCTTATTTGAAAGGGTGCGGATTCGAAGACATCGGTCCATGATGTCGGACATTTCCTTTTCGATGTAGGGGTTCTTTGTGAATCTTGCCAATCCGATATGGAAATCCTTGTCATGATCGTTCTCGATGGTCTCGAGGATAGGCGGGTTTTCTTTTCCCATCTTCTCATAGAGAATAATCTGCTCACCAATCCAGTTTTCATCGATGGGCCTGTCCTTTAGAAGGAGAAGAATGCTTGGCTCAAGCAGAAGCCGGAATTCATAGATGGCAAGGATGTCGTTTAAGGAAATTGTGCTGATCAATGTTCCTTTTCTGGGAAGAATCTGGACATAGCCTTCTTCAGCGAGTTTCAATAGGGCTTCCCGGATGGGGGTTCTCGACACATTCATCTTCGCGGCATATTCTTTTTCATTGAAGACATCCCCCGGCTTGAGTGTTCCGAGAATGATCTCTTTCTTTAGTTCGGCATAGGCATTCATAGGCTTTCTCCTGATATATCAGTGATATATTACACCATCGATTGAGAAATGAAAAGAGAAAAAAGAAAAAAGACTCTTTTTTGGAGAGTCTTTAAAGTAAAATCGAAGCGGTTTCCTAATTTTCCTTTGGCATCGACTTGATGGCAAGGAAAGGCTTAGAGACTTCGTCAAGAGGATCCTTGCAGTCATTGTCCAACCAGTTGATCAAAACATTATATAATGCACCGGCAACGAAGAGTGCGGTATATTTTTCCAATTTGATGGGAAGGTTCTCCATAAATTCATTGGAAAGGAATTTCAGCAGTTCGGATTCCAATCCGGCCTTTCTTAAGCATTTGTTGGCCTTCATATTGGATTTGAAGAAGAGGAATAATCCAAGGATGGTCACCTCATTGTCTTCGGGGGTGAGATTGCTGCTGAGAGACAAGGTGGAAAGGTATTTTTCCTTTGTCATTTCAAAAAAACGAAGAATGATAGCTTCTTTTGAGTTGAACTTTCGATAGTAGGTGACACGGCTGACACCCGCTCTGGCTGCGATGTCGGTGATGGAAATCTCGCTATAGTCTTTTTCTTCCATCAATTCGAAAAGCGCATTGGTGATTTTCTGATCAACTTCTTTTTTTCTCATGATACGTATTTCCTCTTTTCTTCCATCACTTCATGGAGTGATTTCTTTGATTATTATAACACAAAAAAAATAAAAAAGAAACAATTGAATGAATTTTGTTATAGTTGATATGAGAATAGGAACACTTCATAAGAAATTAAGACGAAGAAGAACAAAAAAAGATAAATTTCTGGATAAATGTACATTTTGTCTTTGCGAGTCTTCGAATCTGTAAAGCATTGCATTGACCCTATGAAGCATTTCAGTTTCTTTTACTTTATTCTGTTTTTAGATGAAATACAGACCCAACTCATAATTTGATATTGCTAACTATTTTATTCACAAT
>CAVDUB010000012.1:0-61229 GCA_963612025.1 bacterium | reverse complement strand
CCTGGAGAACGTCGACCTTAACACTTCAGATTAGGGTTTGTTACCAAAGTCAGGTATTATTGTTTTTCTTTCTTGATATTTCAAGTGATTTTCCATCCAAATCGAAAAGTTAGTGGGTTATAATAGTAGAGCTTAGGAGGATATTATTTAATGAACGAAAAAATCAGAATACAAGACGATTTATACCAGGCCGTCAATGGGGAATGGCTGGAAACTGCCACAATCCCATCCGACAGACCATCCACGGGTGGATTTGTCCAGCTCGACGAAGATGTCGAAAAGAAAATGATGAATGATCTAAGCAAAATGGCCACAGGAGAAATCACGAGCGATATCCCTTCCATGGCGGATGCCGTTTTGCTTTACCAAAAGGTGATGGATGCCAAAAAACGAAATGAAGAGGGAATCACACCACTTCTTCCTGCTCTTGAGAAAATCGAAAACATCAAGACTGTCAAGGATCTCAACGAGCACGCAAAGGAACTTGCCTTGCTGAACGTTGACCTTCCTTTCAACTTCGGCGTCGAACCGGATATGAAAGATGCCACAAAGCATTCCTTTGTCATTTTAGGACCCAGCATCATCCTTCCAGACACCACTTACTACGATGAAAAAAATCCGGCCAAGGAAAAACTTCTTTCCATCTATTCCGATATGGTCAAAAAGGCCTTGTCCTTTACGCCATTAAGCAAAGAAGAACAGGAAGCCTATCTCCAGGATACGCTCCATTTTGACGAGCTTGTTGCCAAGAATGTAAAAAGCCAGGTCGAGTGGGCAGATTATGTGAAAAATTACAATCCGATGAAAACACAGGAGGTCGCTTCCTTCCTTCTTCCGTTTGATTTCGTTTCTTTCTTAAAAGATATCTATCAGGAAAACATCCCTGAAGAAGTCATCGTCTATGATCCAAAAGCAATCAAGGAAATGAAAGCCTACTTCAGTGAGGAGACATTCCATCTCTATATCCATTGGGCCTATGTGAATTTCCTGCTCCGTTCTTTGAATTACACCTCAGAAGAGCTCTCCACACTTTCCAACACGTATAAAAGAGCACTCCGCGGCATCGAAAAAGATCCAGACCTGGAGAAGAGTGCCTACCATCTTGCTTCCAATATATTCTCCGAGCCTCTCGGCGTCTATTATGGAAGAACCTACTTCGGCGAAGAAGCCAAGAAGGATGTCGTCTCCCTTGTGAAGAAAATCATTTCGACCTACAAGGAAAAGATGAGAAACAACACTTTCTTAGAAGAGGCAACAAAAGAAAAAGCCATCCACAAGCTCGATACCATCGTCATCAAGATGGGTTATCCAGACAAGATTGATGACTTCTATCTCCGACTGAAAGTCAATCAGGAAGAAAGTCTCTACAAAACGATGGAAAACCTCAACAGAGAAAAGATTCTCCACAATCTCGAAGAATTAAGCCAAGAGGTCGACCGTTCAAGATGGGGTATGCCCGGTCATATGGTCAATGCCTGCTATAACCCGACGAGCAATGACATTACCTTCCCGGCCGCCATCCTGCAAAAGCCATTTTATTCCCTCTCCCAGTCCGTCAGCGAGAATCTCGGCGGCATCGGTGCTGTCATTGGCCATGAGATTTCCCATGCCTTTGACAACAATGGCGCACAATTCGATGAAAAGGGAAATTTGAACAATTGGTGGAGCAAAAAGGACTATGAAGCATTCCAGGCCCTGACTAAGAAGATGATTGAAGAATGGGACAAGATTCCATTCCATGGCGGAGAAGTCAATGGTGAGCTTATTGTCAGCGAAAATATTGCCGACAACGGCGGCATGTCCGTCACTTTGAGCATCATGAAGACACTCAAAGAAAAAGATTATCAGGCCTACTTCAAGAACTGGGCAAGAATCTGGTGCATGAAGGCCAAGAAGGAATACACCCTTCTTCTTTTAGCCAGCGATGTCCACGCACCTTGTGAACTGAGAGCCAACATCCAGCCAAGAAACTTCCCTGAATGGTATGAAGCTTTTTCAGTGAATGAGAACGACAAAATGTATCTTCCCGAAGAGAAGCGAGTCGTCATCTGGTAGAGGAAAAAAGATATGCAATGGAAATATATCCAAGCAGAAAAGGAAACAGATCACAAGTTTCTGAATTTCTATACTCTTCACTATGAGGTGACAAAAGACGATGGAAGCGTCAAGAATACCCAATATTTCCTCGCCTCAAGAAACCTCAGCAGAGAAAATCTTCGCATTCAGAAACAGGACTTCAAGAGAGCAGATGCCGTCTTGATTGGAGCCTATCTCTACAAGGAGAACAAACCTTATCTTCTTTTAGAAAAGCAATTCCGTCAAGCACTCAATCATGAAGTCATTTCCTTCCCGGCCGGACTCTGCGATGAACAGGACAAGGACATCGTTTCTTCTGCCAGAAGAGAACTCAAGGAAGAAACCGGATATGACGCCGATGAAATCACCCTTCTTCTTCCGCCCTCACCGACAAGCGAGGGCCTCTCGGATGAATGCAACGCCGTCGTCCTTGCCCACCTTTCCACAAAAGGAAACGAAAACAAGGAGGAGTTCGAAGATATCTCCGCAAGACTCTATTCACTTGAGGAAGTTGAAGAACTGCTGAATGATGAAGAGAATATCTTCTCGAATTCAGCGAGGCTTCTCATTCTCTATCTAATGGAGAAGTTCCATTACACAAATAGCAAAAAGAGGTAAACAACTATGGCATGCACAACCATTTTAGTCGGCAAGAAAGCCAGTTATGATGGCTCCACACTCGTCGCAAGAAACGATGATTCCCCAACTGGCGTGTTCCACGTCAAGAAAATGAGCATCCTTTCTTCCACAAACAGAAAGAATCCCTATGTCTCGACTCTTTCCCATGTGAAAATCGAACTGCCGGAGAAAGCTCTTCGCTGCACTTTCATGCCCAATGTCGACCAAAGCGAGGGAATCTGGGGTGCGGCTGGAATCAATGAGGAGAATGTCTCCATGACAGCCACGGAAACCATTACGAGCAATCCTCGTGTCTTAGGAGCAGACCCCTATGTCCGATACATTCCGAAGAAAGGAAAAGAAAAAGAGATTCCTGGCGGAATCGGTGAGGAAGACCTGCTCATCCTTGTTCTTCCCTATATCCATTCAGCAAGAGAAGGAGTCCTTCGCTTAGGTTCCCTTCTAGAGAAATACGGCACCTATGAACCCAATGGCATCGCCTTTTCCGATAAGGATGAAATCTGGTGGTTGGAATCCATCGGCGGACATCACTGGATTGCCATCAAGGTCCCCGATGACGAATATGTCGTCATGCCAAACCAGTTCGGTCTTGATCATTTCTCTTTTGAGGATGCCTATTCTGAAAAGAAGGAGAATCTCTGTTCTGCCGACTTGAAGGAATTCGTCGAGAAGAATCATCTTTCCCTGTCACAGGATGGAAGTTTCAATCCGCGTCTTGCCTTTGGATCCCATGATGATTCCGATCATACCTATAACACGCCCCGTGCCTGGTATATGCTACGCTACTTCAATCCGAGAACCTACAAATGGGATGGCGAAGATGCCCAATATACCCCGACGAGCGATGATCTTCCTTTCTCCCTGGTACCAGAGAGAAAAATCACGGTCGAAGAAGTCAAATATATTCTTTCGAGCCACTACCAGGGAACACCCTATGATCCTTATCTAAGATTCGGAAACACGGAAATGAAGGGCGCCTATCGTCCGATTGGAATCTCCAGAACGGCCTTTATGTCGATTGTCCAGATCCGCGGATATCTTCCAAAGCCGGTCCAGGCTGTCGAATGGGTCTGCTTTGGATCGAACGCCTTCAACAGCATCGTCCCGCTCTATACCAACGTAAACAAGATTCCATCCTATTTTGCCAACACCACCATGAATGTCTCCACGGAGAGCTTCTATTGGGCAAGCCGACTTTTGGGTGCTCTTGCCGACAGCCATTTCAATGTCTGCAACATCCATATCGAACGATATCAGAATGCCTTGATGAACCAAGGACATCTCTTCCTCAATGAGAATGATACATTGACGGAAACATCGGACTTGGAAAAAGCCAATGAAAAGATGGCTGAAATTGCCAAGAGGGAAACCGACAAAGCCTTGAACAACGTCCTCTATGAAGCGAGCTGTCATATGAAAAACGGCTATTCGAGATCTGATAACTAATCATAAAAAAGGTTATTCTTAGATTGTACAAAGCGTACTTCCCCCGGATAACCTTTTTCTATTTCGCTTCTTCATGATTCGATTCCTTGATAGAAGATGAAAAAGCGTGGTTCCATGCTTTCATTTTTTGGATTCTGATAAAAAATGGATGGACATATTCTAATGCGAATTAAAGGATACTTTTCTCGACATAATTTCATATTTATATGACATCGCTCAATTTCCCTCTCCAAAAATTTAAAGGAATTTAAAAAAATTAGATTAGCCTTGTCAATAGAATCATGATCAAAGTGTCATCCTTATGTCTTGTCTATTTGAGCATGCTCAAATAGACAACCTTGAGGCTGTCGTTTCAAAACGATGGCTACTGAGCTATACTATTTACGGTTATTTGTCAGAGTCAGAATAACAGACGCCGTTTCTAAGCATCGCCTGGACCAGACGCAACCCCTTTGAACAGCCGGCAATGACAGCTGCCTTGTAGGAGAGGCCGCTGTTTTTCTTTTTCAGTACATATCTTGTGATTATGTTGTCAGCCTTTGCCATGATCATGTTTGTGACTGCTACATATAACGTTGCTCTTAGATGGGAGTTCCCCTTCTTTGTGACATGCATGTGCTTTCCCGTCATCTGTCCTGACTGTATAACAGCAGGATCCAAACCAGTATAGGCAATCAGCGAATCGGCCTTTGGTAGTGACCAAGGAATCATCCTGGTATCAATCATATGAAAACGGCCTCTTTTCAGGGAGTGCCGTTCAGCTTGGGTCAAATTTGGCATGGCGCCAAGTCAATTTTGACTCTTTTTTTGTCAATCCGAATCTTCGGATTGTTCCTGATCTCCTCCGACTAGGGGAGAAGACATAGGCTAGATATTCATCCGGATACAGTCCGTTCGCCGCAGCCGTCATGATGACGGTTGTCAGCATGGATGCAGCCTTTGCCCCTCCCACGGATTTGCATAAGAAGAAGCCTCTTCTGTTTGTCGCAAACGACTTGCAACATTGCTCCGTCTATTATGCTGAATTCGGGATAACTTGCATTATCCCCAACTTTTACATACGTATCCCGTTTTTAGTTAAATACTTGTGGATTATATTTTCATTTGGATTCTTATTCTACCATTTTAGTCGGAGGTGCATATGCAATGGATGCAATTACGATCTTAGATGATGTAGTTAATCAACTTACTAACAACTTTAAAAAATGTGTATCAGTTGACTACCTATACACAGCGCGCCGGAAAATAGTTGAAGCAAAGGTATACAATTTCAGCAATTTGCACTCTTGGCTGGATGAAATGAAACCGAGATGCCACAAAGGAAATATAAATGCATCAAGAGAATCGTCTATATACACTTTTATCGGCTGTTTTGCAAAGATTGGAATTACTTTTTTAGCTGAAAACGATGATTTGATTGAAACGATAAGAAGTTATGAACTTTGTATGTTAAAAACAAACTGACATATATCAGACTGGCAAGTATTCAAAGAATATTAAAAGATTATAAGAATCAATTTACTTTGAAAATATATCTGGATTTGATCATTAGAATTGAAATGATTTCTACGATTGAGGATAGGTAATGTACAAAAATTTATTCTGAAGAGAAATCTCGAATTTTATCGATAGAATCGAGATATTCGATGTCTTTTCTTTATTTAACTTCCGAAAGCGATCTTTTTTATTTTAAATTGACTTACATCTTTCTTTATTTACCAAGTGTGCCTATAGGAACAACCAATACACCATCATCTCTTTTATAGGCGATATCACCAGTAGCTGTCAAAACCATCATGAATGAAGGGGACTTCATTTTATCTGAGTCGATGATGTTTTTAAGTGACAATAAATTGTTTGCACCATATTCAATTGATTTGTCACCACCAAGCTTTATTTCTATCAATCCATAGTTGCCATTTCTTAAATGGATCACAGCATCACATTCAAGCCTATTCTTATCGCGGAAGTGATATACGGTTCCATCCAGTGCATCTGCATAGATTCTTAAATCCCTGACAGCCATTGTCTCAAACATAAATCCAAATGTTTTTAAATCATTCATTAAATCACCTGGACCAAAACCTAAGGAAGCTGCAGCAATGGAAGAGTCAACGAAATATCGAGTATCGGAAGTCCTGATTGTGGTTTTGCTTCTCAAATTTGGATTCCAGGCTTTCATGTCTTCAATTACATATATTTTTTTCAACGCATCAATATACGAATGAACTGTTCTGGTGCTGATTTTTTCTTCTTCGTTTGCTCTGATATCTTCGACAATTGTTTCGTCGCCAATCTGTGTTCCTTGGTTTCTTGCATAGGAAGCCATGATTTTCTTTACTTTTTCACTATCCTTTTTTACGTTATCCACTCTTGAGATATCTGAATTAACAACAGCATCGTAATAGTCGATAGCCTGTGACAATGCACTTTTTCCACTTAAATAAGTAGAGATTGGCCAACCACCACGGCAAACCAAGAATGCAATATCTTCCAAAGATAATTTAGAGTTCCCATAAATATTATCATTCCCGTTGAATAATTCCTGAAGACTTATAGAGCCATTGGATTCCCCCGATTCAAACAGAGACATCGGACGCATTTTGATCCAAGTAAATCGACCTGTTCCAGTATGAATGATTTCGCTTGTATCCACAGGAACTGCCGAACCTGTCAAAATGAATTGACCGAATTTTTTTCTTTGATCAACCTCAAATCTTATGGCATCCCATAATTTTGGTGCAACTTGCCATTCGTCTATGAGCCTTGGATCATCACCTCTTAAAAGTATTTCTGGATTTGAATCGGCAAGCATTAAATTTTGTTTCAGCGTTCTTGGATTGGTCATATAAAGAACACTTTTGGCTGCTTGCTCAGCTGCTGTGGTTTTACCACACCATTTCGGACCTTCAATCAAAATGGCCCCTTTGCTTTGAAGTTTTTCTTTTAATATGTCATCGATGATTCTTTTCTTATATTCATTCATAAATATGTTCCTCTAATCATTATTATTATAAGAAACAAGCCAAAGTTGTCAATATAAATGCAGACTTTGGCGCATAATTGGAGCAGACTTTGGCTTATATAAGTGATATCTATGATATTCAAAAATCTATTTATCATTACTTTCTAAGACATTGAAATAAGTCTCGTTTTATTGATTGTTCAGTCATATTATCTAAAACAAGATTCCATCCTATTTTGCAAACACCACCATGAATGTCTCCACGGAGAGCTTCTATTGGGCAAGCCGACTTTTGGGTGCTCTTGCCGACAGCCATTTCAATGTCTGCAACATCCATATCGAACGATATCAGAATGCCTTGATGAACCAAGGACATCTCTTCCTCAATGAGAATGATACATTGACGGAAACATCGGACTTGGAAAAAGCCAATGAAAAGATGGCTGAAATTGCCAAGAGGGAAACCGACAAAGCCTTGAACAACGTCCTCTATGAAGCGAGCTGTCATATGAAAAACGGCTATTCGAGATCTGATAACTAATCATAAAAAAGGTTATTCTTAGATTGTACAAAGCGTACTTCCCCCGGATAACCTTTTTCTATTTCGCTTCTTCATGATTCGATTCCTCGATAGAAGATGAAAAAGCGTGGTTCTATGCTTTCATTTTTTGGATTCTGATAAAAAATGGATGAACATATTCTAATGCAATTTGCAGGATACTTTTCTCAACATAATTTCATATTTGTATTTATATGATATGAATCCTGATTCTTTTTATCAGAAGATGTTCCTA
This sequence comes from bacterium, assembly GCA_963612025.1. Taxonomy (GTDB): domain Bacteria; phylum Bacillota_I; class Bacilli_A; order RFN20; family CAG-288; genus Enterosoma. The sequence continues at coordinate 53,309 of CAVDUB010000012.1, read as the reverse complement.
TTCCCTCTCGAAGCCATCAAATAACAAACGAAGATGTCAGGAATAAAAAACTCTCCATGCGTTCCCGACAAGGGAGAACATTCCGGAGAGTCCTTTCTTTTGATTTAGATTGTCTTCTTATTCTTGGAATACTGGACCTTCTTAGCTTTCTTTTCAGAATAACGGTTCAATTTCATGATAAGGGAAAGATCCTTTTCCTTTTGGACAGCCAAGGCTTCCTTGACTCGGTCTTCGGCAATCTTGGCAATCTGTCCCGTTGTCATCTTTTCATATTCTTCTGGAAGAATCGGTTTGCAGAACGTCACCTGAATCGGGTATTTATGGAAATGATAATGCTGATCGAGAGTTCTTTCATTCAGCCATGTCGCAACCGGAATGATGGGAAGATCAAGACGAGTGGCAATCTTAAAGGAACCGCCCTTGAAATCTGCCATCTTGAATTCCGGACCTTTGGATCTGGTGCCTTCGGGGAAGACGACATACGATAGATCTTTTTCCTTCGAAAGAAGATTCTGAATCTCATGGAAGACCTTAATTTCGCTTCTCAAGTCTTCTCTGTCGATAAAGGCACCATCGATGGAAGAAAGAATGTTGCCAATGAATGGCATCTTAAGAATCTGTTTTTTCCCTAGGAAGGAAATCGGACGATCCGAAAAGCCTAAAAAGAGAATCGGATCGGCATTGGAGACATGATTGGAGACAAAAAGCACCTGACCTGGAACCTGGTCAAGATATTCCTTGCCTTCGAAAATGAATTCTGCCTTAAAGCATTTGCGGCAGATTTTTCTGGCAAGCCTGTTGGCATATTCACATCTTTCCTTGATTGGATATTTTTCCTTGTTCTTATTGAATTTTTTGCAGCGACGGGATCCGATGACCAAAGAAGGGCCACCAGTGAATACCAAACGAATCCATTTGATCATATCAGTCTTCCTTTCCTGTCTTGATATCGGCTTTCTGCTCCAAGAAAGCCAAAACAGACAATTCATTGATGATCGCCATGCGGATATAGAAATTCTCATCATCCTTGATGAGACCCGAACCATTGAAGATGAGCTTCACATATTTCGGAAAATCATACATAAACGTATTCTTTGTCGGATTGAAGAGAACATGGACGAGATTTCCTTTATATTCATAATCGATCTTCAGACATCCGCCTTCCATATCTTCAAAATTAATCTTATCTTCCTTGAGCATTTCTTCAAATTCTGCTTCGGAGAAATAAAGATATTTCTTCTTAAACTGAATCGCTTCCCTGAAAAAGGAATACATATCATGATTCTGGAAAAGAAGATCGTAATCGAACCCATTGACTTCATCTCCGGAATTATAGGAATTTCCGATACCTCTCTTCGTTCCGGCCACCTCTTCTCCCTGATGGAAGAAAGGAATGCCAGCGGCAAGAAGCGTCGCCACGATGTTCAGTTTGATTCTCTGCTGAATCTCCTTGAAAGAATCCTCTCCACAGCAGAAATGAATCTTATCAAAAAGAGTATGATTGTCATGGCATTCAACATAGTTTAATGACTGTCCGGCATGATCAAACATGCGATTGAAGGCAAGCGGAACAGCAGATCCGAGCATCACATGCTTAAAGCCATCTCGATAACTCGTATCCCCAAGAAGATAGCCGCGAACAGAGAGATCAAAGTCTCCTGATTTTCCTTTCGCAACATCGCGGAAACGGTCATTGAAGAATGAAGCAAAAGGCATTTGATTGGCATTATAGGTTGCCGCCTTTTTTTCAGATGGAAGAGCAGTACACAAATCCCATCCTTCTCCATAGAAAAGAAGATTCTTCTTCATTTTATGAACTTCATCGTAAGCCATCTTCAATGTATCGGTATCTATGATGCCCATCAAATCAAAACGGAATCCATCGATATCATATAAGTCGATGAGATTCTTCATGGAATCGATGATCATCTTTCGAACCATATAGTTGCGACTTTCGAGATCATTTCCGCATCCGGTGCCATTCGATTTGTTTCCATACTGATCTACCCGGTAGAAATAATTCGGGCAAAGAATATTGAATGGATTGAGAAGCGTCGAGAAAACGTGGTTATAGACGACATCCAAAACCACTCTCAACCCCTGCTTATGGAAACTGGAAACCAGTTCTTTGAGTTCGAGAACTCTCGAATAGCAGTCCTCTACATTCGAAGCATAGGATCCCTCAGGTGCAAAATAGCTAAAGGGATCATATCCCCAGTTATAAGTCGAAAAAGGATTGTCTTCATCCACAGTCTGGAAATCCAAAACCGGCATCAATTGGATATGTGTCACCCCCAAGGAAGAAAGATAGTCCATGCCGATCGGCATACCGTTTTTATCCTTCAGTCCTGTTTTGGACAAGGCGAGGAATGTTCCTTTGTTTTCGACATTTGTTCTCGACGTCATGTCTCGAACAGAGCATTCATAGATAATGGCCTTCATTCGGTCATCAAAAGGAGGAAGATTCTCTTCGCAGGTGTCGATTGCCTTGATTTTCTCTTTGTCAATGACATATGACCACCTGCTATTTGAATGCAAAGAAAGAGAGAACGGATCTGGAACGATCGTCGATTGACCAAACATATAGCGTTCATAAAGATACATCGCTCCATCATAGTCGCCCTGGATTTCAAGATAAAACACACCATGATCCCAGTCATGCTTCATGGAATAGATTTCCCATTCCTCATGGTTCTTCTTTCGAATATGAAGAGTGATTTCATTGCTAAACGGCGAAAAGACATAGAAAGATGTCTTCTCCTTGGCATAGATCGGTCCTAAAGGACCATCATAGCGGTATTTTCTTTCGAATTCCTTGCTTAAGGCAAGATAGGAAATATCGACTGCAAAGAAATAGTTCTGTGACGTGGCGATCTGATAGAAATGACCTGGCACGAAATCAAAATCGTCGCTCGAAATCTGATAGACATAGGCAGAAGGAAGTTCGCTGATCGAATAGCAATCCAGGGAAAACTTGAAGACATGATCAGAATAGAATCGGAATGTCTTCATGCGAAATGGGCAATAGGCCTTGCTCAATATGATTTCGATGGTTTTTGCATCTTTGGCAACAACAGATATCGTATCGTTCATCTTTGTTCACTCCTTTTGACAAAGCACGCAGCTTTCTTGAAAGCCTTGAATTCCTCTAAAAATCTTCGATAGGAACTATAAGACATGCCTTCGACTCTCTTCATCAGACTTGTATAGGGGATATGGTTAGGATATCGGCTTGAGAAAAGATCACAGGCTTGATTCGGAAGAGCAAGGGAAGCGATGGAAGAAAGATACATCGACTTGCAAAAGAAGGAAAAAGAACTCTTATCAACCTTTTCTCCCAAGTTGGAGAAATAATTCGTCAAGAAGTGAACTAGAGAAATCTCATCCTCGGTCTTGAATGTGAGAAGGATATAGCCATCTTCTCCGCCTTCCTTCAGTTCGGAAGAGACCAGAATAGAGCGAAGATTGCCCAACTGTTCCTGGAAAGCTTTATTTTTCTTGATGGTGCTCTCAAGAAGAATTTCATAGAAGGCAAAGGTGAGTTCTCCATAGTTGTCATAGATGATGCTTCTCGAGGGAAGCTTGATTCCATAGGTGAGATAAGAGTGCTTCGTCTTCAAGGACAGTTCCTTATATTCCCTGTTGACGGACGTATAGACTTCCTCATATTCGAATTTCTTTTCTTCTTTCACGCTGTGTGGTGTGAATTTGATTTCCTTGATTTTGGATAATACATTGCTTGGTTCATCATCCAAGGAAAGGAAGATGGTGATGTTTTCAGGAACATAATAATTCTCCTGATATTTTCTCAATCCGGAAGCATGGATTCTTTTTCCATCCTCAAACGAGGGAAGATAACCATATTTAATCGGTGAGGAAATATAGAGATTGTCCAAAGTTTGCATCTTGGAAAGATAGATAGGATCTTCCTTTTTCTTTTCATCGTTCTTCTTTTCGATTTCCTTGAATGCCTCAACATCGTCTTCATCAAAAGAGAACATCGAGATTCTCTTCATCAGTTTCATCAAAGGGGCATAGATATCGTTTAAGGAAGTAAGAGAATACCGCACGAAGGAATAATCGAGATCTGCGGAAAGAAGAACACCCTCCTCTTTCAGTTCCTCCTTGAAGGAAGAAGAAGCAATCAGATTCATCAGATAATAACTCGAGCCAAAAGGAACCTTGCTTGAGGCAATTTCCTTGGCATGGAGAAAGCCACCCTGTCCAATGTAGACAGTGCAGGACTTCAGATTCGACTTTTTCGGAAGAAAAACAAGGGTGAGATGATTGTCGAGTTTTTCTTCATAAAACGGACAATCCATATGTCCGATATCCTGTTTAGTCATGTTCTTCCTCCTTTCGAAGAATGCAGTTTTTTTCCTTCAACAGAGATGAAAGAAGAGAAGAGACTTCATTCATATCCTCTTTTTCCTCTTCAGAAGAAAAGCCGAGATTTCTTCTCAGGAGAGAATCCTCGAGGAAGGAAAAAGCATCCATATATCTTAGGACATTCTGCCCTTCATTTTCCTTCTTCAAGAATTTTTCATCCATCTTAACTTCGAAAGGAAGGGTATCCTTCTCGAAAAACGGAAGGAGAGAAGAAGCTTTTCCCTGCTTGACAGAAAGAAGGATGGAGAAATGGCATTTATCCGAAAGATAGGAAGAAAGCGAATATTCCACAAAGATTTTCCCTTTCAGATTCTCTGTGATGGCTTTCTGTGTCAGAAGAAGGACTGAAAGAAGAGATTTCTCTGTCTTTGGAACTTCCTTCAATGAAAAAGAAAGAACGAGAGACTCATCATCCATGTTCTTCACAAACGAAGAGACATCCCTATCCTGCTTTTGATACAAAGGAAGTTTTTCTTCATAGGAAATAGGGAAATAAAGAGTTTCTTTTTCCTGCGGTCCGAAATAAATTTCTTCTCCGATCTTGGATTGGAGGATCATCTTTTTGACTTCATCAAGATCCGTCTTCTTGATGGACTGAAGCCTATTTTTGTCAAGCAAAGGAATGCATTTTGCCTGATGAAGATACGAAGAAACATTCTTCGAAGAAAAAAACCTTTCTTCGTTTTCCAATTCTAGGATTTCTTTTCCGACCGCAAGGTTCTTTTCCGAATAGACAAAACCTTTTTGGAAAAGACTGTTCAACGCTTCTTCCGCTTGCTTATACGGATTCATGAAAAGAAAAGAGAAAGCATCCGATTTGGTCTGAGAGACGGATCCCTGAAAAAGAATGCCGTCATTATAGGCAAAGCAATCAAAATGATATTCGGTTCCAGGAAGCCTCTTCTTTTTGTCATGATTTGGAAAAAGGCTGAGAAGCTTTGCATAGAGCATCACAGTTTCTTTCGAGAAGCATTCCTTCAAAAAGACTCTTCGAATGACGATTCTTTTGGCAAAGGAATTCGAATAGAGATAGTATGGGGTGGAATTCATGCTTCATAATCCTCCAAATGGGCTGCTGGACCAAGAACGAACTTTCCGTTCGGTCCCATGGCGATGATACTTTCCGACTGAAGGCGGGCTAAGAACTGATCGGCTTTCATGCTGGAAACCTGGAAGGACCGCATGATGGATGACTTCGATGTGATTCCGGTATAGATGACATATTCTTTGATATCCGAATAGAGGTCGCCTTCCACATCCACTTCCTCTTCATCCTGGCTTGGCACTTCCAAATCAAGAAATTCCGGATCGTAGTTTGGATTTCCGGCATTCTTTTTAACGTATTCAAGAACTTTGTTGATATCCGCATTGGAAATAAAAGGCGATTGGGCTCGGATAAGCGATTTCTTTCCGGGGCACTTGAAGAGAAGGTCACCTTTTCCAAGAAGGGTCTCTGCGCCCGTCTCATCAAGAATGACGCGAGAATCAATTTGAGAAGAGCAGCTCAATCCGATACGGCATGGAACATTGGCCTTGATGATCATCGGAACATTGTCTTTGCTCGGGCGCTGAGTGGCGATGATGAGATGGATGCCGCACGCTCTCGCCTTCTGGGCGATGCGAGTGACATATTTGGTCACTTCATTTCCGCCTGTCTGCATGAGATCGGCAAATTCATCGATGACAGTGACAATATACGGCATTTCTTCATATTGGGATTCTCTTCCCGTGCGGATGGCTTCATAGTCTTCAAGGTTTGCACACTTGCATTTACTCAAGACAGTGAATCGGCGATCCATTTCCTCACAGAGTTTCTTTAAGGCAAGAATTGCAGATTCCGGTTTGGAAATAACCGGGCAGAAAAGATGAGAGCAATCCTGATAGCGGATGAATTCCACCTGTTTCGGATCAATCAGCATCAGTTTGCACTGACTCGGATAGGTTCGCATGATCAAGGTCATGATCATCGAATGAATCAAGACAGATTTTCCTGAGCCGGTGGTTCCAGCAACCAGCATATGGGGCATCTTGTTGAGGGGGAAAGTCACGACATTTCCAGAAATATCTTTTCCGATTGGAAGGAGAAGAAGATTCTTATGATCATTTTCGATGGCTGCGAACATATCCTTGAAGGAAACCGCCATCGGCGCGATATTTCCGACTTCGATGCCGGATGTGGATCTTCCTTCCACAACAGTCTCGACACGCACAGACATATCGCCGTTGAGGGCTCGTTGGAACTCGCTTGTGAGGTTCGCGATCTTATCCGCTTTTTCGCCATGCTCTGTTTCGACATTGAAGCGGGTAACACTGGCTCCGATCGTGAAGGATGTCGCCTTGGCTTTGACCGCAAATTCGTCAAAGACGCGATTGATAATCAATGCTTTTTCCTGGGCCGAGGAGGAATTCTTCTCCATCTTGGCTGAATCATCGATTTCTTCCAATAAAGCATCATTTGGCAAATCATAATGGTAGTCTTTCGGGACGTCCGATACATACTGCATCAAAGAGGAAAGCCGTTCTTCTTTTTCTCTCTTTTTGGCAAGAAGAGCTTCCGCCTGTTTTTTCTGCTTGTGAGCAAAATAGGCCTGTTCCTTCTGCTTTTCGATTTCCTCTTCCGTCAGAGGTACGCTCTCTGTTTCTTCTTTCACAATCGGTTCGACGGGTTTTTGTACAGGAGGCTTGATTCCTTCCACACGATATTCCGCTGGATGATTTTCCTTCAGCGGTGTGGAAGCATTTACTCTGTCAAGAGGATTGATCTTTTCTTCTTTGATTGGCATCGTATTGCTATCGATCTTGGAAGCATCAGAAAAATCCTTAGCCTGTTTTGAGATAGCCTCTTCTTTTACCTCATCATGAGAATAGGCAGAAGCAAAAGGATTCTCCATCTCAACTTCAACCGGCTTGGCTTTTATCGGAACAAAGGAATCGTCCGGAACAAAAGGCGGTTTGTTCTGACTCTGCATATTCGCTTCATCTTTTTCTTCAGTAGGAGAGAAAACATCCGGAACTTCTACTATTTTTGTTTCTTCAGGCTTTTCTTCGATCTTGGTCGGAGAGATTGTTTCGAAATCCGAATCCTCCTGCTTTTGGAAAGCAGGCACATCCGTCATTGTCGCACGATGGAAATCCTCATTGTCGACCGGTGCGATATTATTTTCGAATGTTTCCTCTTTCATGGTTTCCGGTTTGACTTCATAAACCTCAAACGGGCCAAAACTTCCTTGTTCGTCATTCGACCAGGTGTTCTTGAGAGGCGCCTGAGCGTTCTTTGAAGGAATATAAGTATTTTCCTGAACAGGTTGACTTGTTTCCTTAGCTTCTTCTGGCATTTCAGTCTTGAAATTCATTTCTCTTTCAAGATGGGGATTGCTCTTATCTTTGTTCGGCTGATAAGGAGAAGAATAGCTGACATGCTTCTTTTTCTCTTCTCGAATCGTACGGATTATGAAGAGAGTCGGACGGAAAGAAATGAAGAAAACACCGGCAATCAAAATCAGAGAATAGAAAATCGCATCGCCAATTTTTCCCCACACAGAGCCCAAAAGCGTCAAAAAGAAAAGACCAAGATAGCCTCCGCCAAGTCCGCTCAGGGACTCAAAGGAGTCAATCTGATAGAATGAACGGGCAAAGGAATCCATTCGATCGAGATAGACGCTGTTGAGGGAGATGAAATCGACACCCGACTCCTTCATTGAAAAGATTCCATAGGATCCAAATGCCAAGGCTCCGATAATCAAAAGGAAAAAACCAAGAAGCCCCAGGAATTTCCCCTTCAAAGGGAAGGCGTGCCTTGCCACTGCAAGATAAAGGCCGTAGACAAACAGAAGCGCAAGAGCAAACGGATAGAACATGCCAAAAAGAAAGGCAAGCGAATAGACTAAAAAAGAGCCGACAACAGTCTTTCCAAACGCTCCGATTAGAGCAAAAATCATCAAAATCAGTCCCAAAGAAGTATTGAGCCATCCACGAAGAGAATGAATGGACGGCCGCGTCTCAGTTTTTATATTGTTATCCATGTTGTATTACCCACATATTTGAGTATAACACATACCCCTTTTTTTCTTAAGAAAAAAAAGGCGGCACTCGGGCAATCATAAAAATGTGACTTATCAATCTTTGAAATCTCAACGATAATGAAATTCATGCTAGCCGAAAAAGGGTTCCTATTTGTCCGGTCACAAAAAATCACTTCATCATGAAATCCTTGTCCACAATTTTCTGCCTTTCTTATTCCCCGGTGGCAGGGTTGTCTATGATTCCACGGATGTTCTTTCCATTGATGGACATTCTTGACATTCCGTCCTATTTTTATGAAGATTTAAAAAGTTGTTATCAAGCTATTTATCGAACTTTTCTTATATTTCATACAAGTCTATCTTTATTTTGCAAGACATGGAATGATTGGAAAGGATTTATTTTTCTATTTGAGTATCTGCTAAGTCTTTTTCTTTTAAGATAAAAGAATGCGTGCGCCATCTCCCGGTTCAACAACCGCAAAAGAGGCCGTCATTCCAGTTTTGATTTTATAGTCACGGGCAACATTTCTCTTGAATTCCTCGACGTATTGTTCCTGAACCAGACTGACAGTGTTTCCTCCCCAACCGCCACCGGTCTCTCGTGAGCCATAGACGCCTTTTTGTCTTCTTGCAGAATCGACAAGGACATCAATCTCAAAACACGTGGCATCATAATCATATCGAAGGGAATCCCCTGATTCATTAATCAATTGGCCGAAAAGTTCGATGTCATTCTTTTCCAAGGCTAAAATTGCCTTCTTTGTTCTTTCTTCCTCATAAACTGCATGCTTGGCTCTTTTCGCGCATATTTCATCCTGGATATAGGGTTTATAAGTTTCGAATTGTCTTATATCCAATTCACAGAGATGCTTAATATCAACAACTTTCCTTAAATCATGCAAGGCATGTTCACATTCCATTCTTCTTTCATTGTAATGAGATGAAATCAGAGAATGGGGCTTGTTGGAATTGGTGACGATGATTTTCACGCCATTCATCTTCAGAGGAACATACCGATAATCAAGCTGACTGCAGTCAAGACAAATGGCCTGTTCACTCTTTCCCATTGCCGAGGCAAACTGATCCATGATTCCGCAGTTCATGTGGCAGAATTCATTTTCAGCCTGCTGAGAAAGGAGGGCAATCTGAACGGGTGTCTGCTTAAAAGAAAAAAGATCATTGATTGCTGTGGCGATGCAGACTTCCATGGCAGCACTCGAGGAAAGCCCGCTTCCCGGAATATTGCCCCAAACAAAGACATCCATCCCACACTCCATAATGAGGCCTTTCTTTCTGAAGGCATAAATGACACCCTTGGGATAATTGATCCACACATCTTTTTTTCGATAGACAAGATCATCCAAAGAGGATTCCATAACCCCGCCTTTTCTGTAATTGTGCGAATAGAAGCGCAATTTCCGATCCTTTCTCTTTCGTACAATCGCATAATTGCCGAAATTCAGTGCACAAGGGAAAACATGCCCTCCATTGTAGTCGATATGTTCGCCGATAAGATTGACTCTTCCTGGGGCAAAATAGGCCCTGACATCTCCGCCATCCTGAAATTTCTCACTGAAAATAGCCGCCATCTGAAATAATGTCATACCTGCATTCCTCACATTTTCTTCATTATAGAGAATTTTCATTTCATAAGAAAGATTTTAAAGGAAGATTTCCACTCCATCTTCCTTCCTTCGATTCAAAAAGTGGAAAAAGAAGAGGGTAAAGCAAGCTCATAATTGAAATTTTCTTAGAAAACATTATCATATATAGGATTTCATTTGGAGAAAGAAAAACAATGCATTGGTTCATAAAAAAGAAAGAAAACATGGAAGACTACCTCTTTGATCATCCAAAGACGAGGAAATCCATCGATTGGCTATGGAAATTTGTCGTCACGGCTGTCACATGCTTCATTTTCGCCTGGGGCTTCCGTGCCTTCATCAACCCGACAACCAATTGCGTTGCCCACTGGATGATGATGGAGAATTCCATTTCCTACGAAGAAGCCTTGGCCAAAGTCAATGAGCAAGGCGTCATCCATCTGATTGCAGGTGGCATGTCTGGTTTCTCTCAGGCGATCGTCAAGGTGATGAATATCTTCGGCGATTTCAGAGAAAGCGAAAAAACCATCATTTCCATCATGTATTTCGCCTTGAATATCCCCCTTCTCATTCTAGGCTGGTTCAAGATTTCCAAACAGTTCACCATCTTCACCCTGATCAATGTCGGACTTGTTTCCTTATTCAATGAAGTCATTCCCGATGAATGGATCTACAACGTCATCAACCTCTATGATGACATGATTGCCCGATGTATCTTCGGCGGCATCATCACAGGAATTGCCTCTGGAGCCGCCATGATGATCAACACCTCCGCCGGAGGAACGGATGTCATCAGCTTCTATATCGCTGAAAAGAAGTCGGCCATGCCAGGCCAGTTCAGTTTCTACCTCAACGCCACTATTTTGGTACTCAATGTTCTTTTTGGCATCATCGGACATGCCGTCAATCCGACAGTCAACCCTCAGCTTTCCAGCCAGCTTATACGCTATTCCTTATACACCTTCATCTACCTCTTCGTCTCCGTCAAAGTCATCGATATACTCAACATCAAGAATAAAAAGGAAGAAATTCAGATTTTCACTTCGGACGAAAATCTTTCGCAGATTCTCATTCATGCCTTCCCGCATTCTGCCACAACCGTCGATGCCAAGGGTGCCTATACTGGGCAGAAGAGAATCATGATTTATATGGTTTTGTCAAAAAGCGAAATCAAAAAAGCAACCAAATTGGTTCGAAAAGCTGATCCAAACGCATTTATGACAGTCATTGGCCTGAATCAGGTCTATGGCAAGTTCTATATTAGACCAATCGAATAATAAGGAGAAACATTTTATGGCCACAAACAAAGAATTAGCAGATCTCATCTTCCCAGATATCAAAGAAACAATCAAAGATTTAGAAAAACGTTATCCGAAAAGAAATCTTCCTGCGGATAGCTATGTCACCCGCTTTGCCCCCTCTCCGACCGGCTTTCTTCATACAGGAAGTCTTTTCACAGCTTTGATCGCCTATCGCTTCGCCAAGCAATCCAATGGTGTCTACTATTTCCGTTTGGAAGACACCGACCAAAAAAGAGAAATCGAGGGAACCGGACTCGACTTGGTCAAGCAGCTAGGCAATTTCGGCATTCATTCAGATGAAGGCTACTATGGCGATCATGAAGAAGGCCTTTATGCTCCATATGTGCAGTCAAAGAGAGCGGATATCTACAAAGTTGTCATCAAGGAATTATTGAAAAAAGGAAGAGCTTATCCGGATTTCTGTTCGAAAGAAGAACTTGATCAAATCCGTGAAGTCCAGCAAGCCAACAAGGTCGTCCCTGGCTATTATGGCGAATATGCGAAATATCGTTCCCTATCGAACGATGAATATATTTCTCTCATCAAGGAAGGAAAGCCCTATGTCATCCGCTTCAAATCCAAAGGCAATGCCAGCAATCATATCAAGGCACATGATGAAATCCGCGGCGATATGGAACTGACCGAGAACTATCAAGATATCGTCATCTACAAGTCCGATGGTCTTCCGACTTATCATTTTGCCCATTTGGTCGATGACCATTTCATGGGCACAACCCTTGTCACCCGTGGCGAAGAATGGATTTCATCGCTTCCAATCCATCTCGAATTATTCCAGACGATGGGATGGGAGGCTCCAAAATACGCTCACCTTCCAGTCATCATGGTCAACGACAAGGAAACCGGAAACAAGAGAAAACTCTCCAAGAGAAAGGATCCGGAAGCTGCAGTCAGTTTCTTCCTTAAGGAAGGCTATCCAAAGGATGGCGTCATCCGCTATCTATTGACGATTGCCAACTCCAACTTCGAAGCATGGATGATGGACAATCCAAAGGCTCCTGTCGATGATTTCAAGCTCACCTTCGACAAATTCTCCCTCGATGGTGCCCTTTTCGATATGCCAAAGCTCAACAACATCTCCAAAGAACTTCTTGCCATCATGGACAAGAAGACGTTCACCGATGAATGCTATGAATGGGCAAAGGAATACCAGAGTGAACTCAAAGACAAGATCGATAGTGATCGAGACTATTTCGAATCCATCATCAATATCGAAAGAGAACAGGAAAAGCCGAGAAAAGATTATGAGAAATTTTCTCAGGTTCTCGACAAAATCAAGTTCTTCTATAAGGAGGACTTTGACGAGATGATCAAGAACAGCCCTCTCCCGTTCAATGAATTCATCTCCCATGATGTCATCAAGGACGTCTTGGACGATTTCATTGCCTCCTGGAATCTTTCTGCTCAAGATGAGAATTCCTGGTTTAATGAAATGAAAGTCTTGGGAACAAGACACAACTTCTGTGAAGACAGAAAAGTGTATAAGAAAAATCCAACAGCCTACAATGGTTGGTATGCGGATTGTATTTCCATCGTCCGTATCGCGGTCTGTGCTTCGACCCAGTCACCGAAGCTCTTCGATGTCCTTCGACTTTTAGGCAAGGAAGAAGTCGCAAGACGTATTGAAGAAGTCAAAGCCGTTCTTTAAATTTTCATGCAGCAAAGAACCATTCAGAGGACGAAAGGAAAAAACATCAAAGCCATCTTGGAAATCATTTTCTTTTCTTCCCTGATGGTTTTTGCGTTGCTCTATATTCTCAAGGATGATCCGGCAACAACCTTCACTCTAATTTCAAAAGCGAATTTCTTTCCGCTGATGTTGGCGATTCTCCTTCTTTTTTCCTCGACACTTCTCGACGGATTGAACATCACCCTTTTAGCCAGACTCTATAATCGCCGCTATCACTACTACCAAGGCGTCATCAACGTGCTCATCGGACAGGTTATGGGTGTTTTTGTCAAATCAGCCGCAAGCATCCCGCAGGCCATCACCTTCACGCGCCAGGATATCCGCTCTCCCCAAGCGGCGAGCATCTTAACCATGAATTACCTCATCTATCAGTTTTCTCTTCTTCTCTATTCTCTTGTCATGGTCTTATTTGGCTATCCCTACATCAAAGAGATTCCAATCGATGTCTTTGGCGGTCTTCCCCTCTATGTCGTCTGTATTTTCGCCTTATGTGTACAGTTTCTCACCTTAATGATGATTCTTCTTTTAGGATTTGCGAAAGGTTTCCATCGTCTTTTTCTCTTCAAGGGCATCAATCTTCTTTCCAATATGCATCTTTTGAGAAACAAAGAAGCCACACGAAGAAAACTGACGCTCCAGTTCGCGACCTATCGAATCGAAATGAAGAGACTTTTTCAACACAAATCGCTCGTCTTTTTCCTCATTCTCTCCAATCTCGGAAAACTTTTTATTTTAGGAATGATCCCTTATGTCATCTTCAACTCGCTGGATGTCCATACCCTTCTTTTCTTTCCCTCTTTATTCACGACAGGCATTGTCAACACAGTCTCTTCCTTAATTAGCGTGGGTGTTCCAGAAGTTCTGTTCCAGTCCTCTTTCCGCTATTATCTTTCCTCCATGGAAAATGCATCCTCGCTTGCCAGTGCTGCCAACCTTCTCTGGCGAAGCGTCACCTTCTATCTGTCCTTCTTCATGGGATTGCTCACTTTCCTTTTCTATCGAGGAGCCCCAAAAAAGGAACAGCTTCTTATGAATACTTCGACCATTTATGATTTTGAGCTTTCGAATCTCTTGGAAGCCGATGACAAGACAAAATCCTTCCTTGAGGGCATTCCGCTTCAGAAAGAGACGACGAATGCTCCGCTTCTTTCCGAACTCCAGGTTGAGCGGTCTTTTCGAAAACTCCAAAAAAGAATGATTCATACAAAAAAAGACAAAGAAGAGATTCCTGATGAGGATCTTGCCAAGGTTCTCGAGAAGCAGAGAATGGGATTGGCCAAAATCGAGAAAGAAGTCTCGCTCGTCATCAATCAGACCAAACCGGATAGGGAAATTCAGAAGGAAGCTGAAAAAGATCTCTCCCATATCCATCATGCCGAAAAGAAAAGAGAAGAGAGAAGAAAGAGAAGACTTGACAAAAAAGGCATGAAAAATAAGGCTAAGCTCTTGAAGTTGCAGCCGAAAGGAACAACTATTAAGGAAGGAGAGGATGGCGAGATCGTTTTCACTTTCCAAGAGGAAATTGTGGAATATTCTTCCCTTCCCAGTCAGGAGCCGGAGACACATGAAGAAAAAATACATCGTTGAGGATGTCTGCCAGAAAAAAACAGGCGTTCTCCTTTCTGTCCAAGGAAAAGAATATTTTCTCAGCATTGATGACTATCTCGAAGGCCTATTCTATCCCGGAAAAGAAATTTCCGAAGAAGATATGGAATCGCTGAAAAAGAATTCACGTCTGAAGAAAGCGAAAGACTATCTTCTCCGGCTTTTATCCGAGAGAAGATATACTCAATTCGAATTGAGAACCAAACTCGAGAAGAAATATTCCCTATCTCAAGCGGAGACTCAGGAAATTCTTTCTCCCTATATTGAAAACCATCTCATCGACGATGATGCCTATATGAGGGATTATCTGGAGACGAAGATCGAACAGGGTTATGGAAGGAACTATCTTCTTGCCCAGCTGCAGAAAAAAGGAATCAGTCAGGAACGACTCGCCTCTATTCCAAAAGAAGTTCCAAACCAGGATGAGATTCTTTTCTCTTTGGTTGAGAAAATGAACAGAGCCAAATCTTCCATAACACTCGAGAAAAAGAAGGAATCCATTTTTTCAGCACTCCTCCGCCGAGGATATTCTTCCTCAAAGGCAAAAAAAGCCATCGAGGATTTCTACTCCTCGCTCGATGAAGAAGAGATAAAAGAAGGGAAAAAAAAGAGAACAGTTCTCTTAAAAAAGGAAGCAGATAAATGCTATAATTCTCTTTGTGCAAAAAAAGATGTGACAACAGCCAAGAAAAAAGATACATTCATAAGGAAACTGCTCCAAAAAGGTTTTCATTATGATGAAATCGAAACAATCATGAAGGAGTATACATTCATATGATCAAGGATTTTGCAGGAAAAGAAGGAAACGTCAACGAAATCTTCATGGTCAAACAGGTAACCGAAGCCGTCTCCAACAACGGAAACCACTACCTTGCCTTGACCTTGCAGGATTCCTCCGGAACCATCGATGCCAAGAAATGGACAATCGAAGCCGGTGATTTGGAAATCGCCTCCGCGGGAAGCCTCATCCGTGTCAACGGCATGGCCAGTCTCTATCGCGGACATCCCCAGCTGAAGATCAATGAGATGGATAGCGTCGATCCTTCCGAAGTGGATATGTCAAAATATGTTCCGGTCGCCCCTGTCCCGCTCCCGGATATGAAAAAGACATTGGAAGACGACATTGCCCAGATCAAGGATCAGGAATTGCACGATCTCACTTCCTCCATCATCCAGGAATATTATGATAGCTATACAACCTATCCGGCAGCTGTCACCGTCCATCACGCCTATCGAAGCGGGCTGCTCTTCCATTCGTTGAGCATCTGCCATATGGCCTTGGAAGTCCAGAAACAGTATTCCTACCTAAGCAAGGACTATCTCATCGCCGGCTCCCTGCTTCATGATATCGGCAAAATAAAGGAACTTTCAGGAGAAAATACACCAACCTATTCCGCAGAAGGCAACCTGCTCGGCCACATCTCCATGGGAGCCATGATTGTCTATGAAGAAGGAAAAAAGAGAAAAATGAGCCAAGAAAAGCTCGATGTTCTCGTGCATATGATTCTCTCTCATCATGGAGAATTCGAATTCGGTTCCCCGAAACTTCCGGCCACTGCCGAAGCCTATGTTCTCCACGCTTTGGATGATTTGGATGCGAAGATGGAATGCCTGAAATCTTCCTATGAAAAGACAATGGAAGGCGAATTCACTCCAAAAATCGTCTGGATGCAGAACATCTCATTCTATAAGCCAAAAAAATTAGACTGATTTCACTTGTATATTTGCCATTTTATGGTAATTTATATTCATTATTTTTACTCTATGGAGGTTTGATATGGCTGAAATGAACAACAATAACAACGAAGAGCTGCTCAACATGATCGGTGATATGAGCTTTCTGCCAAAGGAGGCAAAAGACGAAAATTTAGGTAGAAGTTTTCTAAAATTATCAAAAAATGAGAAACTTTTCCGCTTGATTTTCCTCTCTGCCTTAGGAGCAAGTTTCATCGCCTATTTGGTTTGCCTTTTCTATTTTGGTTCTCAGGGATATTACTTCCTGACCACCGTCAAAGGTTCCTATGGTCCTTTGGGTTTGATTGTAACCGCTATCTTTACGGTCGTTTTCTTCCTTGCCGTCGCATTCGGACATTTCTATGACTGCAAATGGGCAGATAACGAAGAGAAGAGAGAAAAGCTCAAGCCTTACAGTGCTGTTTTGCTTTATATCAGCTTCCTTCTTCTCTACGCAACCTTCATGACCACAGTCTTGAGAAGCTTTGTCTTCCAGAAGAATTTTTCTTCCTATGGCTGGTTTTTGGAGAATCTCGGATGGATTACCTACGCCTTGATCGCCATTGCCGGCATCGGCGGCATCGTCTTGAACTTCCTCAAGCCAAAGACTGCCAAAATCTATAACTATTGCCTCTTGGCCTTGTCTGGATGGATTGTCATCTTCTTCACGGCTCTTCTCCAGAAAAGCTATTCCATGTCTTCCCGCTATGGCATCATGCTCTTCATCTTCGGAGCGATCTTCATGGATCTCAGCTTGATTCCTCTTCTTCTCCAAAAGAAGAATCACGGAATGAGAAGTGCCTTCTATGTTATCTTATCTATCGGCGTCATCTTCGACCTTCTTTCCATCATCATCTACGGATTGATTTAAATCATTCGAGGGGCTGATTCGAACAGCCCCTTTTTCTATGGAAAGAAATTGCCCGAAAGGGGTGAAATCTAATTTATTTACCTGCTTTACTTTGTTATAATTTTACTAATGCGAAAAATCGCAGGATTTAAGGAGCTTTACCATGGAAGAAAACAAGAATGTCAGTGAAGAACTGAACAATGAAAATACTGCCGAAGAGACAAAAGAAGAGACTGCTTTGAAGGACAATGAGCCAAAAGAAGCCGATCCAAGCAATGAATTCGAGCTTCTAAAAGCCAAAATGAATCAAGAAGAGACAGCAGAGCTCAAGGAAGAGACTCCCTCTGCGGCTTCCGGCGAGGAAAAGAAGGAAGAAGCCAGATTGGATGATGTCTCTGGAACCTATACACCACAGGAACAGGCCGTCAACAACGCTTATTTCAATCCGATCCGCTATTTCCATGACGGTGCTTTTACCATTGACGAGGAAATGGAAGACGGAAGAAAGAAATTCGCAAAAAAAATCTCCAAATCCAAAATCATCGACTTCGTCAGCGTCGGTTTGATGGTCGCAGCCTTTGCCGGTGTCCTCTTGGTCACTTTCCTCAACAAAAATGAGGAAACAAAATGGGTGACATGGCTTGTTTTAGGCGTTGCTCTTGCCATTATCATCTTCTCATTTATTCTCACCTCCGTCTTCAACAAAAAGAATTCAAAAATCACCAAAGAATATCTCAACGAATATGAAGACCGACTCAATGGTTATGTCCTCTCTGACCTCAAGGTCACCAATCCGACCCTCTGTGTCGAAGCCAAGATCAATGACCAGGATGTCATCCAAGCTCATTATTTCCATACCATCAACTCCATCCAGTCCCGTGCCATCGTCGAAGGAAAAAGAAATGGCCATCATTTCTCGCTCGGCGAAGTCGCTGTCGTCATCCCTCCCGTTTCCATCCAGAAAGCCAATCAGAAACCTGAAGATCTCGTCAACCTCGATGGATCGACCTATATTCCAGAAGCCTTGGAACAGACATCCACAGGAACCGAAGAAATCGCTTCGAAGGATATGACCCTCATCGACTGCGAGATTGCCAATCCGAAGGAAATGAAGAAAAGACAGAAGGATATAGAAAAGGCCAATCAGAACAAGCAAACAGAAACAGCGACCGGCCTCTTTGGAAAATTCTATTCCTACGATATGTCTGTCCATAGCGAAGAATCCTTCATCATCTGCTTCATGGGAAATAGCGATGTCACGCTTCTTCCGAGCAATCTGACAGGATTCAAGGCTGTCAAGGTTCCCTCGCTGAGAGGAAATATCGTCGTCTATGCTATCGATCCTGTTCTCGCAAGCAAATTCTTTGATGAAGAAGGCGTCAAACTTCTCAATGACATCACGCCAAACGAATTTGTCCAGTCTTTATTCATCAGCGTCAACTCCTATGGAAGCAAAGTCGGCATGAACCTCTCAGACGATATCATGCAGCTTCCTGTCAAGCCTTTCCAGCACTTAGGAGCCTTTGATGCCTACAAGAAGGCAACAGATGCCTGCTTCAGCTTCATCGACTTTGTGGAAAGCAAAAAAGCATAGAATATGAAAAAAACGGAATACATCTCCTCCTCTTTGGAAGAAACAAGAAAAATAGCCTCAGATCTTGCCATGACATTCCATGGCGGAGAGGTCATCAAGGCCATCGGCGAGATGGGCTGTGGAAAAACAGCCTTCTGTCAAGGAATCGGAAAGGCTCTCGGTGTCAAGGGAATCATCAATTCCCCGACCTTCAATCTGATCAAGGTCTACAAGGGAAAAGAAATGACACTCTACCACGTCGACTGCTACCGATTGGAAAATGCCGATGAGGAAAGAAAAGATCTTTCCTTAGACGAAGTGATGGGCGAAGACGATATCATCACGTATATCGAATGGCCGATGTATGGCTCTTCGAGTGTTCTGAATTATCATCCGATCATCCAGGTGAGCCTATCCTATCTGGACGACGAGAAAAGAAAGATTGTGATTGAAGATGAAAGATTCTAAAGAAATATCCCTGTTCATCGATTCTGCGACCAAAGCCCTTGCTTTGGGATTGACAATCGGCGAAAAGGAAACCTACACCATCGATTTGGAGAATCCAAAGGCCGCCTTGGAAAGACTTCCTTTGGGGATTCAGTTGCTTTTGGAAAAAGCCGATGTCACCTTGAGGGATGTCGATTGCTATTACGTCCTTTTAGGTCCTGGAAGCAATACCGGCATCCGCATGGGATTGACAATTCCGAGAACTCTCTTTGCCTTCAATGACAGACTGAAGCTTTTTGGCATCAAGACGATGGACCTCTTCTGCATGGAAAATCAATACGCAGCCTTATCCGATCGAAACGGAAACCTCTTCTTTGCCACCAAAAAGGAAGACGGAAGTGTCAGTTATGAAAGAATCGATAAGGACAATGTTTCGCTTCTTGATGGAAAAGATCCGATTGCCATCGAAAAAGAAGATGCGATGGCAAAAAAAGAACTTGACGGCCATGTCCTTCATGAAATCAGTACAATTGACTTGGCTATCCGATATAAGACGAAATTCAAAGATTTTTCTTCCGATGTGGAAAATTATCTTCCGGAGTATATCTTAAAAATATGATTATCAAAGAAGCGGAAGAAAAAGATCTTCCATCCCTATACGAAATCGGAAATAGAATTCATTCCTTCGATTCGAAGAAGGAACTCCCTTTTTATTTGGATGCACCGGGTTTTGATCTCTACGTCCTCGAAAACGATGAGAAAGAGAACATCGCCTTCCTCTGCATCCGCTTTGAAGCCGATACCGATTGTGAAATCGACTATCTTGCTATCCGCAAAGATCAGGAAGGAAAAGGTCTTGCCTCTTCCTTCTTATCCGATGTGATTGTAGAATTAGCCCAGCAGGGAATCGAAAATATATTTCTTGAGGTGAGAAGCAAGAATACAAGAGCGATTTCCCTTTATGAAAGAACGGGATTCAAACTCTATCACACAAGAAAGAAATATTATCCGGACGATGATGCGCTTTGTTATAAGAAGGAGATTGAGAAATGAAGGATGAAGTCATTTTAGCAATTGAATCCTCTTGCGATGAAACAGCCATTGCCATTCTGAAAAACGGCAATGAACTCTTGGCAAACAGCGTCAACACGCAGATCGAGGACCACAAACGATTCGGTGGCGTCTATCCAGAACTCGCTTCCCGTCTCCATCTGAAGAATATCACGAAGGTTCTTTCCTATGCCCTCTCCCTGAAGGGATTCGACATTTCTTCGATTACTCATGTCGCTGTCACTGGTGGTCCGGGACTGCCCGGTGCCCTTCAGATCGGTGTCATGGCGGCAAAGACCATTGCAGAATATCTGAATGTTCCGCTTATCAGCGTCCACCATCTTGCCGGACACATCTATGCGAACGAATTTGTCACAGATTTCCACTACCCTCTGATAGCCCTGATTGCCAGCGGAGGAAATTCTGAAATCGTCTATATGCCTTCTCCTATGAAATTCAACATCATCGGAGAAACCGAGGACGATGCCATCGGTGAGGCATTCGACAAAGTGGCAAGAGAGCTTGGCCTTCCTTATCCAGGAGGCGTCAATCTCGATAAAATATCAAGGGAAGATGGCATCAAGACCTTTCCTCTGCCCAAGCCGAAGGTGAGTGGCTACAACCTCTCCTACTCCGGATTGAAGTCTCATCTCGTCAGAATGATTCAAAAAGAAAAAAGAGATGAAAATGGCAATATTCCTCTCGATATCGTCAAATCCTATTGTCGAAGCACTGAGGAAGCCTTTGTCAATCAGCTTCTCGAGAAGCTTCATATGGCCTGTGTGGACTATCATGTCTCCCAGGTTGTGGTCGGCGGAGGCGTCTCTGCCAATTCCTACCTGAGAAGCCACATCAAGGAAGTCTTTGCCAATGAGAAAATCGAAGTCATGATTCCACCTCTTTGGTGCACGACAGACAATGCGGCCATGATTGCCAAAGCCGCCCATCATATGATTGAATTAGGAAATTACGCTCCTTTGAGCATGACAAGCATGCCCAATCGAAACCTTGAAGAAGAATAGGAGAATCAGATTATGGATTTAAAGGAAAATTATACAGTCAAAGACTTATATGAAATGGCCGAAAAAGGAACTCTTCACACCTTGGAAGGAAAGAAGCTTTCTTTTGGCGGATATGTCAAAACCAACCGTTTTTCGGGAAATATCGGCTTTGTCAGCCTCAATGACGGCACCTGCTTTTCGAATATCCAGGTCGTCTATGACGAGAAGCAGAAAGATGCCCAGAAAGCCAAACTCGGCTGCTCTCTTTTAGTCGATGGCTCGCTTCATGTTACGCCCGAAGCCAAGCAGCCTTTCGAACTGCAGGCAGATAACGTCGTCCTTGTTGGCGATGTCGATGAAGCTTATCCACTTCAGAAAAAAAAGATGTCTTTCGAATATCTTCGTGACATCCCACAGTGGAGAATGAAAACGAACACCTTCAATGCTGTCAACCGCGTCAGATCGACTTTGGCTTTCTACATCCACGAATATTTCCATAAGAATGGCTACCTTTGGATTCACACGCCAATTCTGACGGCCAATGACTGCGAAGGCGAAGGCCAGACATTCGATGTCTATGCCGATGTCAAGCATCCAGAAGAATATTTCAACAAAGAGAACGTCCACCTCACGGTCTCGGGACAGCTCCATGTCGAGCCTTTTGCTTTGACCTATGGAAAGGTCTATACCTTTGGTCCGACCTTCCGTGCTGAAAAGTCCAACACCGTTCGCCACGCGGCCGAATTCTGGATGATCGAGCCAGAAATCGCCTGGGCCCATTTATCCGATTTATGCAATATCGAGGAAGATTTCCTCAAATATGTCGTCTCGAATACAATCAAGGACTGTCAGCAGGATATGGATTTCTTCGAGAAATGGGTCGACAAGGATGTCAAGAAGAGAATGGATGAATTCATCAATAAGCCATTCAAGCGCGTCAAATATGAAGAAGCGATCCAAATTCTTCAGGAAGCGGTCAAAGGCGGTCATAAATTCGAAGTCAGCGACATCCATTTCGGACTCGACCTGGGAAGCGAACACGAAAGATATCTCACCGAAACCTACTTCAAGGGACCAATCTTCCTCACAGATTATCCAAAGGAAATCAAGGCTTTCTATATGAAGCAGAACGACGATGGAAAGACCGTCGGTGCCACCGATCTTCTTGTTCCGGTCATCGGTGAACTCTGCGGCGGAAGCGAAAGAGAAGCCGATTATGACAAACTGCTTAACCGCATGAAGGAACTCAACATGAACATTCCAGCCTATGAATGGTATCTTGATTTGAGAAAGAACGGCTCAATGCCCCATTCGGGATTCGGTCTCGGTTTCGAAAGACTTGTCATGCTGGTGACGGGCATGAGCAACATCCGTGATGTCTTGCCTTATCCTCGCTGTTACAAAGATATGGAATTCTAATATATGTTCAAAAAAAAGAAGAAAGAAAACACAAAGACGGAAGACGTCATCTCCATTCATGCCACGATGCCCGATTCAGGACATACAGAAAACGGAAAGAAAAGCCGTTTCCCTTTGGTTATGAAGATTATTTCCTCAGCACTCGTTGTTTCGAGTGCCGCTTTCCTTTGCTATTCGATCTATCTTTTTATCGACGACACGAAAAATTCCGCTTCCGATGATGCCTATATCACCCTAAATGGAAAAACCATTCAGGAAAGCAAGAATATCCTCTCCATGTTCGGAGACGAAAAGAAGAACAAGGCCTACGACTATGCGATTCTCGGAGACAAATTCTTTCTTTCGGAAACAAAAATCACGCCATCGATTCTCGATGGAAGTGCAACCTATTATATTGGGGAAGGAAAAAATAATCTCTTCCTCTACAATCTGACCACCAACCAATCCAAGTTCGCCCTCGGAGAGACAGATATCAAGAACCACCAATACTATTTCGATCTGAGTGTCCTTGACGAGGGAGACTATCTCATCTATTCCGATGAAGGATCGTTTTCTTCCCTAAAAGACTATAATCCCTACTCCCTGAGCTGCGATAAGACGATTCATTACGAAACCTATACGCTTCCCAATGAGGATGGAATCCGAAAAAGAATCACAATCCGAAACAACAAGGAATCGCCCTATACCATTTTGAATGTCAAGAAATGTGGCTCCACCCTGCCGACAAAAAACTATGACCTCGTCGTCTTCAAAAGCGAATACGACTCCTCTCTCAACAAAATTGAAGAAAACGATCTGGAGTCCTACAACAAGGCTCGAAAGACAATCGAGGAAACCTATTCCCATAAATACAAAATCAAATTCGCTTCCTCCCTGCAAGAGGCCTATGATACCACTGCGACTTTATCGATTTCTCTGACAGGCGAAGACATGAATTACATGTCCATCTTTTCGAAAAAAAATTCTTCTGTCCTTCAGGCAAATACACTTTCGGACAATCTTCTTACAGGATACGACAAAAACCCTGAAATCCGTGAACTTTCCGGTTATATTGGTCGAGCAGGAGAAAATCTTTCTTCCGTGATAGGAAATGCGACAATAACGCATAGTGATTCACATATCGGAAAAGATAGCTACCTGATCAGTCAGGATGAAACCATGATTACGAAAATCAATCAAATTTTGAGCAACCGCTAAAAGGAGAAACTTTATGGAACACAAAAACATTTTAGTCACCGGAGGCATGGGCTACATTGGATCCCATACCGTCATCAAACTTGTCGAATACGGCTACACCCCCATCATCATCGATAGCCTTGTCAATTCTTCTGAGAAAGTTCTCCCAAGAATTGAAAAAATCGCTGGAACGAAGATCAAATTCTACAAAGGCGATGTCTGCAACAAGGATGATGTCGAAAAAATCTTTAAGGAAAACCAAATTGATGCCGTCATTCATTTTGCTGGCCTCAAGGCCGTTGGAGAATCTGTCCAGAAACCTGTCGAATATTATCGAAATAACCTTGATTCCACATTGACCCTTTTGGAAATCATGCCAAAATACGGCTGCAAGAACATTATCTTCTCTTCTTCAGCCACTGTCTATGGCACGCCGACACATGTCCCGCTTGTCGAAGAGGATCCAATCGGACAGGCCACGAATCCCTATGGAACAACAAAGATCATCCAAGAAGGTATTTTCAAGGATTTTGCTTTCGTCCATAAGGACTTCAATATTGCCTTGCTGAGATACTTCAACCCAATCGGTGCGCATCCATCTGGAATGATTGGCGAAGCTCCCAACGGCATTCCAAACAACCTGATGCCCTACATCACCCAGGTTGCCGTCGGAAAAAGAGATCATCTGAGCGTCTTCGGTAATGATTATCCAACCAAGGATGGAACCTGCATTCGTGATTACATCCATGTCCTCGATTTAGCCGAAGGCCATGTTCTTGCCTTAAAGAAACTTTTCACGAATTCCGGATTGGTTATCTACAATCTTGGAACCGGAAAAGGAACTTCAGTCTTGGAACTTGTCAATGCCTATGAAACAGCGACCGGAGTGAAGATTCCCTATGTTATTGCCCCAAGAAGAGCGGGTGACGTTCCTGAGAACTATGCCGGCACAGACAAAGCCGAAAAAGAACTCGGATTCAAGGCAAAATACACCATTGTCGACTCCTGCAGGGACTCCAATCACTGGCAGCAGCTCAATCCAAACGGATACGAAGACTAAAAAAGAGAGAGTTCGAAGAAAATTCTTCGAACTTTTTTCTTGGCTATGAAAATGCGTTTTCATGTATCACAAAATGCAAATATAGTCTATGCTATCGAATAATTTTGTTTTCTCAACCTATATTTCCATGAAAAGTTTTTTCTATCTTTTTGAAAAAATGAAAATTTCTTGTTTATCTTTGGATAAAAAAGGGATATATTTATTGCAGCATAAATTTCACCTTGCTTCACCTGGCAATAAAGGAGGATAACCATGCCAAGTTCATTCGATATACCCGCTAATTATGGTGTCGACGTATTCGATGATGAAGAGATGAGAAGTCACCTTCCGGAAAAAGTCTATCGCGATCTGATGGATACCATTCACAATGGAAAAGAATTGGATTCATCCTTGGCCGATGATGTCGCCCACGGAATGAAAGAATGGGCCATCTCCAAAGGTGCCACACATTATACCCACTGGTTCCAGCCATTGACCGGCGTCACTGCTGAAAAGCATGACTCCTTCATTTCTGTTCCCAACAAGAAAGGCAAAGTCATCATGTCCTTCTCGGGAAAGGAACTCATCAAGGGCGAACCCGATGCCTCGAGTTTCCCAAGCGGCGGCTTGAGAGCAACCTTCGAAGCCAGAGGCTATACAGCATGGGATTGCACTTCGCCTGCCTTTGTTGTGCACGATGAATATTCCAACGTCTTATATATTCCAACCGCTTTCTGCTCCTATACCGGAGAAGCCTTGGACAGCAAGACACCTCTTTTGAGAAGTATGGACTTTGTCTCCGAACAGGCCGTTCGTGTCTTAAGAATCTTCGGTGACAACACGACCAAGAAAGTCGTTCCGATGGCTGGCCCTGAACAGGAATATTTCCTTGTCGACATCGAACACTTCGCCCAGAGAAAAGACTTGATCTATACCGGAAGAACCCTTTTCGGTGCTCCAGCTCCGAAAGGTCAGGAATTGGACGATCACTATTTCGGTCCAATCCGCGAACAGATTGCCGGCTTCATGACCGAAGTCAACCAGGTCTTATGGAAATTAGGCATTCCTGCCAAAACCGAGCACAACGAAGTCGCTCCTTCTCAGCACGAATTGGCTGTCATCTATGGCTCTGCCAACGTCGCTGCCGACCAAAATGCCTTGGTCATGATGATCTTGAAGAAAATTGCCAAGAAACATGGCTTCATCTGCTTATTTGCCGAAAAGCCATTCGCAGGCATCAATGGTTCCGGAAAACATGACAACTGGTCCTTGCAGACCGACACCGGCATCAACCTTCTCAAGCCCGGAAAGAACCCCCATGAGAATACGCAGTTCCTCGTCTTCCTCGCTGCCGTCGTCAAGGCAGTTGACGAATATGCTGGATTGATGAGAGAATCCGTCGCGACCTATACCAACGATTTCCGTTTGGGTGCCAATGAAGCGCCGCCGGCCATTGTTTCCATCTTCCTTGGCGATGAGCTCAATGCTGTCGTCGAAAAGATTATCCACGCCAACACCACTGCCAAGAAGAGAACCGATTCCCTTCTTCAGACTGGTGCCAAGTCTCTCCCTGTCCTTTCGAGAGATTCCACCGATCGAAATAGAACATCCCCGTTTGCCTTCACGGGCAACCGCTTCGAATTCCGTATGGTCGGTTCCAACCAGAATGTGGCCAATGCCAACATCGTCTTGGATACGATTGTCGGAAAGGCCCTGAAGGACTTTGCCGATACCATCGAAAGAAGCGAGGACTCTCTTGTTGCCATCAACGAATGGATCAAGACAACGCTCAAAGATCATGAAAGAATCATCTTCAATGGCGATGGCTATTCTGATGCCTGGGTCAAAGAAGCCGAAAAGCGCGGACTTCTCAACCTCAAAACCACCGTCGAAGCCACCGATGTTCTCAATGAAGACAAGACGATTGAACTCTTCACGGAATCTGGCGTCATGACCAGCACCGAACTCAAGTCCAGAGCTGAAATCATGTATGACAACTATGCTTCCCAGGTCTTCATCGATGCCAAGACAATGTCCCATATGGCTCATAAGCTCTATATTCCTGCTGTCAACAGCTATTTCACCTCTCTTATCAAGGAAGCCAAGGGCTGCAAGGATATCGCAATCGATGCTCCAAAGTCGACCATCGAAAGCATCAAGAAGATTTCTTCTCTCTTGGATGATGCCTGCCTCGCTGCCGAAAAGCTCGATCAGGCCATTCTCGGTTGCACAGTCAAGGGAAGAGAAAAGGCCATCTATGCACGCGATGTTCTTCTTCCATTGATGGCTGATCTGAGAAAGCCGGTTGATGAACTTGAGACCATTGTCAGCAAAGCCTACTGGCCAGTTCCTTCCTATGGCGATCTTCTTTTCCACATCAACTGATCTTCCTTTCATTTCATAATCAATGCTTTTTAAGGGCATAAATTTTTATGCCCTTTTCCTTTATGCTGTCTTGCATAAAGATTCTATCATGTTAAAATAGTTACCCTTTCAGAAGGAAAAAAGAAAATGGATAAAAGAATAGAATCAGACTCCATCGGTTCGTTGGAACTCGATAAGGATGTCTACTATGGTGTACAGACTCTCCGTGCAAAACACAATTTCTCTATCACTGGACGTGGCGTGATCAAGGAATTCATCCAGAATATGGCTTTGATTAAAAAAGCCGCAGCCCTCACGAACCACGAAGCTTCCTTATTGGCAAAAGAAAAAGCCGATGCCATCATGAAAGCCTGTGACGAAGTCTATGAAGGAAAATTCGATGATGCCTTTATCGTCGATCAGATTCAAGGCGGAGCCGGAACAAGTTCCAATATGAATATGAATGAGGTCGTTGCCAACAGGGCCAACGAACTCCTCGGTGGAAAGAAGGGTGAATACAATCTCGTCCATCCAAATGACCATGTCAACATGGCCCAATCCACCAATGATGTCATCCCAACAGCCGGTAAGATGACAACCCTCACCCTCATGACGCCTCTGCTTAAGGAACTCGAAAGGCTCCACAAAGCCCTCGATGAAAAAGCCATCGCCTTCAAGGATATCCTAAAGATGGGCAGAACCCAGCTCCAGGATGCTGTCCCGATGACACTCGGAAACACATTCGAAAGCTATGCTTCCATGATTGAGCGCTGCATTCAGCGTCTGAAGACAGCCAGCAAGGAGATGACCATCATCAACCTTGGTGGCACAGCCATCGGAAACGGCATCAATGCATCCAAGTATTATGAAGATCATATTGTGGAAAACTTAAACAAGTTCTTCTTCACTCCGCTTATAAAGGCCCATGACCTTTTTGACGCAACGGAAAACTTAGATTCCTTTGTGGAAATCTCAGGTGCTCTCAAGGCATTGGCCGTCGGATTGTCTAAGATGTGCAATGATCTAAGACTGCTCTCAAGCGGACCGAGATGCGGTCTGAATGAAATCAATCTTCCAGCTATGCAGAATGGGTCATCCATCATGCCGGGAAAAGTCAATCCGGTCATCCCCGAGGTCGTCACCCAGGCAAGTTATCTTGTCATTGGACATGATGCGACCATCTCTCTGGCCTGCGAAGCAGGACAGATGGAACTCAACGCCTTTGAACCGGTCATCTTCTCCCAGCTTTTCGAATCGATACAGGCTCTGACAGGTGCCATCAATACTCTGACAGACAATTGCATTCTCGGAATCAGTGCCAACAAAGAGCATTGCCTCGAATTGGAAAAGTCCTCTTTGGGCATCGTCACAGCCCTTGCGCCCTACTTAGGCTATAAAGAGTCGGCCCGAATCGCGAAGACGGCATTGAAGAAAAACAAGAGCATCGAGGATATCGTCCTGGAAGAAAATATTATGCCAAAGGAAAAACTCGAAGAAATTCTTTCAAAGGCTGTGGAAGAGACAAAGAAAGTTTTCTAATCAAGTTAAGTAAACATCTTCTTTGTCGAATAAAAATCGTCAAAAAAATCAACAGTATTCTTATAAAGAACATCTGTTGATTTTTTCATTTTGTTTAAAACAATGTCATCTGCTCGTCTTCCGGAAGATCTCCCAAAGCCCCAAGACTTCTGAGAGTATCAATCATCTTATCGCCGACACGACCTCTTTCCTTAAGATCCTCAATCGAAGTGAATGGATGCTCATTGCGTGCCTTGACAATCATCTCGGCAGCCGATTCACCAAGAGAAGGTACGCAGGTCAAAGAAGGGATAACCTGATTCTTTTTTCGATCGATAGAGAATTTTGTCGCCAAGGAGACATTGACATCCAACGGAGCAAAGCTCATTCCACGGTCATACATCTCAATGGTGGATTCATAGGCATTGATCGTTGCCAACTCCGTATTGCTGACCTGTTCACGTCTTGCTTTTCTTGAAAGGATATCTTCTCTCTTCTTCATGC
The DNA here is from genome assembly GCA_963612025.1 of bacterium. Taxonomy (GTDB): domain Bacteria; phylum Bacillota_I; class Bacilli_A; order RFN20; family CAG-288; genus Enterosoma. Next base: position 24,005 of record CAVDUB010000012.1, on the reverse strand, counting down.
ATGGATTGATTCCCTTCATCATCGTCTTTATGTCATAGGCATCACAGCGCAAAGTGAAATAGGTCGCATAATAGGCCAAAGGCTCATGGACCTTGAACCAAGCACAGCGAATACAGTTGGAAACATAGGCGACCGCATGGCCTTTCGGGAACATGTAGGCGATCTTATGACAGGACTCAATATACCAGTCTGGAACATTGTGTTCTTTCATGATCTTGTCATAAGCTTCCTTCTTGTCATCATTTCCCGACTTTCCGAACATACCCTTTCTGGTGAATTCCATAATCTTGAATGCATCGGAATTCTCGACACCATATTTGTCATGAAGAACTGTCATGATATCATCACGGCAGGCGATGACATCGCCCAAGGTCAAACCTTTTTGAGTAATCAAATCTTCTGCATTACCAGCAAAGACGTTTGTTCCGTGAGACAAGCCGGAAATTCGGACCAAGTCTGAGAAAGACCGCGGCTTTGTTTCGATGAGAACTCTTCGACCGTTCTCCGTTCCGAATTCCGGAAGGCCCAAAGCGCCCGTCTCCTGCTTGAGAACATTGTTCTTCAGATGCAAGGCTTCCGTCGACCAGAAGAGCGAATGCGCCTCCGGATCGGAAATCGGAATCTTCTCTTTCATATCCATGAAGCTGAAGCCGCAAAGATCGCATTGCATCTTGATGGCGACAGGGTCGACATGTCCGAGCATATCGAACTTGAGAACGTTGTCATGAATGGCGTGGAAGTCGTAATGCGTTGTTTCCCATTTGCTGTCTGGATCATCGGCCGGGTATTGCACCGGAGTGAAATCATAAGCTTCCATGCCTTTCGGAATGACGATGACACCGCCTGGATGCTGACCAGTCGATCTCTTCACATCGACACAGCCTGCGGCGATGCGGTCGATTTCCGCATTGCGAATTTTCGAATGGTCGATGCCTAAGGATTCAAAATAGCCTAAGACATAGCCCCTAGCCTGTTTTTCCTGGGTCGTCTGGATTGTTCCTGCCTTGTAGCAACGGTTTCCAGAGGCGTTGAGGACTTCCTGCATGTGGAGGTGGGCTGTCGCCTGGAAATCCGAAGGGAAGTTCAAGTCGATATCAGGAACCTTATCGGCGTGGAAGCCTAAGAAGGTAGCAAAAGGAATATTCTGGCCATCGCCGATCATATCCGTTGAGCAGTCCGGGCATTTCATCGGTGGAAGATCAAAACCGGAATCATATTTCATGATATCAGCAAAGATGAGTTTCTTGCATTTTGGACAGCGGTAGTGCGGCGGAAGAGGATTGACTTCCGTGATGCCGGACATCGTCGCGACAAACGACGAACCGACCGAGCCACGGGAACCGATGAGATAGCCTTTCGAGTTCGACCAGCGGACAATATCACTCGAAAGCCAATAGACGACAGCATAGCCGCCTGAGATGATACCCTTGAGTTCGGTTTCCAGTCTTTCCTGAATCACCTCCGGAAGCGGATCTCCATAGAGTTCCTTTGCGGTCTGATAAGAAAGTTCTGTCAGCTTTTCATTTGCACCCTCAATGAAGGGTGGATAAGTCTTATCCTTGGTCGGTTTGATATCATCCGCGATGCTATCCGCGATTTTGTTCGTGTTTTCGACGACGATTTCCTCAGCGAGATCTTTATCATTCAAGAAGGAAAAGCAATCCATCATTTCGTCGGTCGTCCTGAAATGCTGATCCGGATTGGGAAGAGGATTCTTATACCACGCCTGTTTCTTTTCATTGCTCGCAGAATCATAAGGTGCAAGATTCAACGGATGTCTTGCTCCCTGAAGACCTTTCGAGGCGATAAAGACATCGCGATAGATTTTATCTTCCGGGTTCAGATAATGGCAATCGCCTGTAGCACAGACAATCTTGCCCATATTCTTGGCCGTGTGAATGAGATCAGAGAGAATATTCTTCACTTCGTCCATCGAGGAAAGTTCGCCCTTGTGAATCTGATAAAGATAGTTTGCCGGTGGCTGGACCTCGATAAAATCATAGGGCTCCATGACACTTTTTAGTTTCTCCTGCCCCTTGGTTGTCGCTGCCTCCCAAACTTCACCATTGAGACATGCTGAGCCGATGATGAGATTCTGTCGATTCTCCTCGAGCAGACTTCTTGGCGTAAGCGGTGTGCTATTTTTTGATAGATAGACCGTGTTGGATAAAGAAATGATTCGGTAAAGGTCCTTTAAGCCATCGAGATTCTTGACATAGACAGTTGCATGATAGGGATGGAGTCCAAGCATCATTTCCTTGCTGACCGGAAGAGAAGCCAAGTCCTTATGCTTGACATGAGGCATTTTCTCCTCAAGAAGGGAGAGCATGGCATCGAAGATTTTTGCAAGATGGCCAGCATCATAGTTCGCTCGATGTGCACCCGTCGCATCAAATTCGATAGAGAGTCTTCTTGCCAAGGCTTCTTCACGATGAGAACGCATATCTGGGAAAAGATAGCGGGACAAAGGAAGTGTATCGATGACAGGATTGGAGATAAGCGGCATGCCATTGTTCTTCAAAGCTTCATTGATGAAATCAAAATCGAAGTAAGCATTATGGGCAACGATGATGGAATCGCCGAAGAATTCCAGAATTTCATTCAAAGCCTTCTTAATCGGTTTTCCTCTATCCACGTCCTCTTGCCTGATATGAGATGTTTCAATGGAGAATTTCGATAATTTATGACCATCTGGATTTATAAAGAAATCGATTTCGTCAAGAATTTCTCCAGTCGGTGACATCTTGACGGCACCAAATTCGATCAATCTGTCATATCGGCAGGAAAGGCCGGTCGTTTCGGTATCAAAGATGACATAGGTTTCTTTTGAGAGTTCTCGGTCACTCGGATTGTAGATGAATGTCATTTTGTCATCGACCATATACAATTCCGATCCATATAAAATCTTTACGCCGGTTGCCTTTTGCGCCTTTTGGGCCTCCGGATAAGCCTGCACATTGCCATGATCGGTCAAGCCAATAGCCTTCATTCCCCACGCTTTTGCCATCCTTGCATAGTCACTAATTGAGCAAAGGCCGTCGAAAGCCGACATCTTGGAATGAGCGTGAAGTTCAACTCTTTTTTTCGGATATGTATCTTCCCTGGTTGGATCAGGTGGAAGAATCTCAATCGAATCGATGCGGATAACCAATTCACCATGTTGGAAAGGATCGTGTTCCGGTCTTCCCTTGACGCGGATTTTTTCCCCGGGCGTGTATTTTTCTATCTCTTCAAGCGGCATTCTCTTATTCTCAAAGAGAGTCGACGAGATGCTATCGCTTCCATCGGTATATTCGATCGGCTGGATGAGCTGATTCTTTTTTGTTTTTCTTGCTTCACCAAGCTTGAAGATTGTTCCTTCGACGATGACAAGGCGGAACTGTTCGATATCCTTAAGCTTGCAGGGCTGATAATGAGACTGAATATCCTCAATCTCTTTCATCTGTCGGCTGACCTCATCTGCCTTCTTCTGATATCTTTCGTCTCTCTGTTCTGAAAAGTCATCGTAAAAGACTTTTTCCTGGACAAGCAGACGATAGGAAGAAGAGATGCTATCAAGGAAATTCTTGAGCAGCTGCGTTTCCGATGTGATGGCAGTGGCCCCCTCAGCAGATTCATAATAAAAAAGAACTGTTTTATCTTCTGGATAGATTTTTCTATCCGAAAGCCACAGGCATTTCATTTTCTCTTCGAAGTCAGAAATAAGATCATCGATCTTGCTTTCATCCTGATAAACAAAAGACAATTTGATTCCAAAACCGCCCTTTGCAGTAAAGGAAGAGAGCGTATCAAAGAAATTCTGATAAACGGAATAGGTGAGATAATGTTCCAACTGAATGGTCGCAATGATTCTGTTATTCTCCTTATCATTGGTCAGTTCCTTGAAAGATGCATGCTCAAAAGGAACCGTATTTTCAATGCCGATTTTTGTCAAAAAACGCTCAATCAAAGAATCCATAAAAACCACCTCGCGAAGAGATATTGTATAGGACACAATCGAAAATAACAAGAACAGAAAAGCATTTTCGATTCCATCTGAGAATTGATAGAAAGAAGAAGTTCTCATTTTCCTAACCACAGGCTTTCATGGACTGAGAAAGAAGAATATTTTCCAAATTCAAAGCTCAATAGGTAAAAGAATAAACAACAAAAATCAATTTTATCGAAATTGTCGTATAAGGAAATGGATTTAAAGACTTGACCTTAGATTCGAAGGGGGAGAAAGCAAAAAATATATTTTTACTGGATTGGTTTCTTATTGTTTCAAGCCTTCAATATCATGATTTATCAAGACATTTGCTCCTTTTTTGTCATTTTCATCTAAAATATGGGAAAGTCCAACAAAAAGAAAAGGTCACATCGCTGTGACCTAAATGTTTAGAATCCGCCGGCAAAGATATCTTTGAAGATGAGCAGTCCTGCCAAGACCATCATGATGATGAGTCCGATTGTATTTGCAACATTCTTCACCTTCGATGGGAATTTCTTTCTCGTGATGCTCTCAAGAAGAGCAATCAAGGTCTGCCAGCCATCCAGTCCCGGGAAGGGAAGAAGGTTGAAGCAACCAAGGTTGAGAGAGATATATCCCCAAAGTGTTAGGAAGGTATACATCGAACCAGACTGGGTTCCCTGGGCAGAAAGACGATAGACAGAGATGATTCCTCCGACATTTTTCCATCCGCTGGGCGTAAAAAGCGATCCCAGCGCCTGATAAAGCCCGACAAAGAGAGAACCGAACTGCTTCGTTCCTGCCTGAATGCCTTCTATAAAGGAAGCCTGGTAGGTCTTCGTCAAGGATGAGATACCAAGATAGCCAAATGAATAGTATTCCGTACCATTGACCTTCTTGATGCTCGTCTTGATTGGTGCAGTCGTTTTGCTGAAAGTTTCCTCTCCCCTCTGATAGGTGATGTAAAACGTTCTTGTCGATTCCGCACCGACCATATAGGATGAAAAATCCGTACCATAGGTCTTATCATACAAGGAAAGATCAAATGCCTTGACGCTTTGGTCGATATAGGGCCAATAATTGGTGTAGATATCCTGGCAGGCATAGGAGATGGAATGAACGTCGACATCATTGTAGTTGAGGTTTGATTTCTTCCTGCTTTCCTCTTTGATTTTCTGATAGTCCGTCATTTCGACCTGTTCTTCAGCGACAGGGAAAGTCAACGTCTTTCCTTTAACGACTTGCTTCGTCTCCTTATCGAGAAGATTGTCATAAGTCTGATAGATTGTCAGAATCTTATCACCATCCTGCATGCCGATAAGTTTTGCCGGTGAATCACCCTCTCCATCATATTTCAGCTGGATAGCATTTCCTGTGTAGATGGCCTGCTCCTGTGGAACCCAATAGGCGCAGGTAAACAGAATGATTGCAAGGATGAAGTTCATCGTGATACCGGCGAGCATGATGCAAATCTGTTTGAAGTGATTGACTCCAGTAAGGCATCTTTCCGTTGGAATCGTGGTTCCATCCTCGGCAAGATTTCCATCTTCACCCGCCATGGCCACATATCCGCCAAGAGGAAGAGCACGGATGGACAGCTGCGTCTCACCAAGAACCTTTTCTTCTTTCCCATCCGCGGTATAAAGAACATCGTTCGTCAGAACATCTTTCTTGCTCTTTTTCTTTTTATGTCTGAAACGGTGTTTGAAGAGAATGGGGCCAAAGCCAATGGAATATTCAAAACAATAGACATTGCATAATTTGGCAACAGCCAGATGGCCGGCTTCATGAATACACACCACGAAAGACAAGCCCAGCAAAAAAACGACAATATTCAGTATCACCTGTAAGACAGCCATAATCAATCCTCCTGAGACTTCATGATCTTGGACAAGACTTCCTTTGCGTATTCTTCAGAAAGAGAGATGATGGATTTCAGATTTTCTTCCTTCAATTCAGGCAAATTATCCAAGTGAGTGTAAGTATATCTTAAGGAAGCAAGCAATTGCAAATAGCTGATCTTCCCATCCAGGAAATAGGAAATGGCCAAGGTATCGACTGCATTGTAATAGATCATTCCGACATTGCCATATTTCTCATAGGTCGAAATCGTATAACGGAAAGCGGGATAGAAATCCTCATCGATCTTCTGAAAATGAAGTTTCTTCTTGTTCTCCAAATCATCCGAATTATCCTTATGCATACCAAGCATTCCCTTGGAAAGGCTATAGGCAATCGGAATTTTCATGCTGCATGGAGAATATTCCTCGAGAAGAACCTCTTTTCCATCCTTCTTATAAGTCAATTGAGCATGGACAAGGGATTCGCGGCAAATGACTGCGCCGACCTTGCTTAAAGGAACATCAAAAAGAACGCTTGCCTCAATGACCTCATATCCTTTGTTGACCAAAGTTGCACTGTCCACCGTAATTTTGCTTCCCATCGCCCAAGTCGGATGATGAAGAACAGTTGACGGTGAAACCTCTTTCAAGTCCTCTTTCTTCAAATCACGAAGAGCTCCCCCCGATGCCGTGACCGTATAGCGAAGAATGTCTTTTTTATCGATATTCCTCTCTTCGGTCTCTTTGATCAGCTTGGCCAAAGCGACATGCTCGCTATCCACGGGATAGATGTGAGAAGAGGAATGGACAAGTTCCTTTTTTATAAGGGAGGAACCGATTACCAACGATTCCTTATTCGAAAGCATGATGTCCTGATTCTGCCGAATAGCCAAAAGGGTCGGCCGAAGTCCGCAGTTTCCAATCAAAGAATTAAAAACATTCGCATCTTTGTTGGCTTCGATCAGTTTCAGAGAAGAGTCCTCGCCAGTAAAAAGAGTATAGTACGGATGTCGAAGGTGGAATTCCTTTGCGGCTTTCTCATCCGAGATTGCAACATATTTGAGAGAATCAAAATAGAAAAGATAGGGTTCCAATTTCTCGAAACGGGAATTCAGGGAAACGCCCACCAATTCATAATCGATTGAAAACTGAAGGATATCCAATGTCTGGATACCAATGGAGCCAGTCGCTCCCAACACGATGATTTTATTTCTCATTTAGATAAGGAAATTCCATCCATAGGCTGTAATCCATAAAAGGATGGTTGTGACAATACAATTTGTGAAAATCGAATCGAACCGGTCGATGACACCACCATGGCCTGGGAAAACCTTTCCGAAATCCTTGATGCCATAATTTCTCTTGATGAGAGAGAAAAGGAATCCGCCGATATTTCCGACAATCGGGAAAGACAATGTGATGAGAATCAAGAAAGGCCAACAGACGCCATGAAGGATACCCATGCGATCTAAGGCCGGAGAATAAGAGAACTGCAAGAGGCCAGGAATAAGCGGAAGATGGAAGCAGAATTCCATGATGGCAGCCAATCCTAAGGAAACCACGATGCACGTAGCCATGCCGCCAAAGAATCCTTCCCATGTCTTATGAGGAGAGATTCTTGGATTCATCTTGTGTTTTCCAAAAAGCATGCCGAAGAGATAAGCCCCAACATCACTCGCCCATGTCCCAATGCAGATATAGAAAATGAGAAGCGAAGAAGCTAAATTTTGGTCATATCCATAACTTTGGTAATAGTCCCTGAAGTAGTTCTTCAAGACAACCGCTTGGTTCGAGAATGGGACACTGACAGTCAAATCAGAAAGATTCGGATTTTGGACGAATCCGGTCGAATTCGGAAAGAAACGGACAAAATAGATTCCCATAAATCCCAGCGAAAGTAGAATGCCTACAGTAAAAAGATATGTAACATCCTGTAATTGGACTTTTGGATCGACAACGGCGATGGTAAACAAAACCAAGCCATATAATGTAATTCCGGTCACCGATACAAAAATATCAGATAAGGAGAATATACCCCCGTTTGTAAACGGATTGAGATACGAAGGATTGTCTGGCGAACGAAGAAGATTCTTCAAGAAAGCCCAATAGATAAACGATAAGACAAAAAGGTAAACGACCGTCTTTACAAACCAATTATATCGATTCAGTCCGGGCGTCGATAGAATTTCATGGATAGCGACAATCGCAAGAAGGAAGAAAAGGACAAAGAAGGCCCAGTTTCCAAAAAGTGTTACTGGGAAAAGAACAAGGACGAGGCAAATTGCCGTTATTGATCTTGTCAGCAGCCCCATCTTCGAAGAATTAGAAAGTTTATTCATACATTATTCCTTTATGGCACCAAAACGTCTATTGCGTTTGGTATAGGCAAGAAGGCAGTCCGCCAAATCTTTTTTGGAGAAACTCGGCCAATAGACATCGACAAATTCGAGTTCCGTATAGGCAAGCTGATAGAGAAAACAATTCGATATTCTCTCTTCGCCGGATGTACGGATCAAGAGATCGATATCCGAAATCTCTTTTGTATAAAGATGACTCTTAAAAACATCATCCGTGATGTCTTCGATTTTGATTTTTTGATCGAGGACATCCTGGGCAATCTCCTTGGCGGCATGAAGAATCTCACCTCTTCCGCCATAATTGAAGAGAACGTTGAAAACATGTCTTTTATTGTTCTTCGTTCTTTCCATCGCTTCATTGATTGTCTGAAGAATCTTCTGTGGAATTCTTGGATCATTCAATTCTCCAAGAACACGGACCTGCGTTCCTTTTTCCATGAAATAATCGATTTCCTTCTTGAAAAATTCCTCAAGAAGCTCAAAAAGTGTCTCTATTTCCTTCTCGGGTCGATTCCAGTTTTCTGTGGAAAAGCAAAAAAGACTGGCGGCATAAATGCCGTAGTCTTCAAAAGCTGCATCGATGATTTCGTGTATTTTGTTGACACCGGCCTTATGGCCGGCACTTCTTGGAAGAAGTCTTTTTTTGGCCCAGCGGCCATTTCCATCCATAATAAAAGCAATATGCTTCAAAGGAGCATAGCTTTGGATATCTTTCAGATCAGTTACTTCTTTTTTTGCCATCTTAAATGGTCTCGATATCTTTTACCTTAGCCTGATAGATTTTGTCGATTTCGGCAATGTGTTTATCCGTAGCTTTCTGGATGTCGTCATCATAGCCCTTCTTCATATCTTCGGATAAAGTCTCATCCTTCTTGACCTTGGTATTGAGATCTCTGCGGATATTGCGAATAGCAACTTTGCCGTCTTCGGCATATTTCTTCGCCTGCTTTTCAAGATCTTTTCTTCTGTCTTCACTTGGTGCCGGGAACTTGAGAACAATGGCATTTCCGTTCTGAGCAACAGAGCAACCCAAATCGGCTTTGTTGATGCCGGCGATGATATCCTTTACGGTTGAAGGATCGAACGGCTTGACAGACAAGTCGGTTGGGCTGACGACAGAAATTGTCGCACCATATTTGATCGGAGATGGGGATCCATAAAGATTGCAAGTCACCTTGTCGAGTAATGCGGCAGAGACTTTGCCGGCTCTTAAAGTTGCCATGCTCGCTTTGAGAGCTTCAACGGATTTATCCATTTTTTCATTGCATTCTGCTAGATAGTCCATAATTTGATATTCCTCCAAAAATATAAATATATTTTACTAAAAAAATAGGTATGGAAAAAGACTTTACTTGGAATTGGTCACCAAGGTGCCAAGGTCTTGTCCATCGACAACTTTCACGGCATTTTCAGGATCATTCATATTGAAGACTCGGACATCGACATTCGAGTCGAGAAGAAGTCCGATGGCAGTCGCATCCATGACTTTGAGGCCCTTGGATAAAATATCCTGATAAGAAATTTTCTTAATCAGAGTGGCATCTGGATTCTTTCTTGGATCATCTGTCAAGATTCCTTCCACGCCATTCTTGCCCATGAAGATTCCATCCGCACAGATTTCCTTTGCACGCAAAGCGGCGCAGGTATCGGTCGTAAAATAGGGTGAACCGATGCCACCGGCAAAGATGACGACTCTCTTCTTTTCGAGATGGCGAATCGCTTTTCTGCGGATATAGGGTTCGCAGACCTTATTGCATTCCACAGCAGACATGACACGTGTGACAAGTCCCTTGTTTTCGAAGAAGGACTGCAAACACATTGCGTTCATGATTGTCGCGAGCATACCCATATAGTCACCGGATGTCCGTTCAATTTCCAAAGATGAAGCAAGATTGCCTCTCCAAATGTTGCCACCACCAACGACAATTGCGACTTCTGTTCCCTTGTCTGTAATCTTCTTGACAATCTGATAGATTTTTTCGAGGAATTCCTTAGAATAGATGTCTTCGTGTCCTTTGAGAGCCTCTCCGGAAATCTTAAGAAGGATTCTTTTGTACTGTTTGGCCATTTTCTTTCTCCTTTATTCTATAAGAAAGGCACCCCGTGAAGGGTGCCCTTAAGTTCAATGGAATTACTTACCGGCAGATGCCTGAGCGGCAACTTCGGCAGCAAAGTCGTCCTGACGTTTTTCGATGCCTTCACCGACAGCATAGCGAATGGTCTTGACAACACTGGCACCATTCTCTTTGAGATACTGACCGACGGTCTTGGAATCATCAAAGATGAAAGGTTCATCGACAAGGACAGATTCGAAGAGAACCTTGTTGACCTTGCCGGCGATGATTTTTTCCTGAATGGCTGCTGGCTTCTTAGCAAAACTTGGATCGTTCTGGGAAGCTTCCTTCTGAACTTCCGTTTCCTTGGCAACGACATCAGCCGGAATGTCACTCTCGTTGACATAGGCTGGGTTGTTGGAGCAGACGTTCAAGGCAACACCGTTGGCAACTTCGGAATTTCCACCCTTCAAGACAACCAAAGTGGCAATCTTTCCGTTCATATGGATATAAGGTCCGAAGACTTCGTCATCACCCTTAGCAACGATTTCAAATCTTCTGAAATCAAGTTTTTCACCGAGTTTGACACCAGCATCGATGAAAAGTTCATTGATGGACTTTCCTTCGCTATTCTTGCATTCCTTGGCTTCATCCAAAGTCTTTGGAGCATTGGCAAGAACGATTTCATTGACTTCCTTGACCAAGGCACGGAATGGATCCGAGTTGGCAACGAAGTCTGTTTCGGAATTGACTTCGACAATAGCGGCCGTGTTGTCCTTGGTCATAACCCAGGCAACACCTTCGGCAGCAATACGGCTGGAAGCTTTCTTAGCCTGCTTGGCGATGCCTTTTTCACGCAACCAGGTGACACTGGCTTCGACATCATTGTTGTTGGCCAACAAAGCTTTTTTGCAGTCCATGATACCGGCTCCGGTACGATCACGAAGCTGCTTAATTAAATTGATAAGATCTGACATGATTAGGCGTTCTCCTTTGCTGGTTCAGCGGCATCAGCAGAGGGAGCGGTTGTGGCACCTTCGGCTGGTGCATCTTTCTTCTCTTCATTGTTTCTTGGGCGGAAATTCTTCTTGACGAATTTCTTGCTGGCTGGACGATTTCCAGACTTCTTCTTTCTCATGGCAATGGCATCATTTCTGAGCTTGGCACGGATAGCCTTGGTCTGTTCGTTCGGATCGACACCCTTGAGCATTTCAGCCATGGTGGAGGAAGCAGCAGCGGCATCCTTGTAGGCATAAAGCGGTTCGCCGCCCTTTCCTTCGACAACAGCATCAGCCAAAAGTCCGATGATGATGCGGATGGAAGCTTCGCTGTCATCATTGGCAGGGACCAAATAGTCGATCGTATCTGGATCGGTATTGGTATCACCTAAAGCGAAGACAGGGATGTTGAGAAGCTTGGCTTCAGCAACAGCATTGTGTTCTTCCTTTGGATCGACAACGACCAAAGCCTGGGGAAGAAGACGGATTTCCTTGATACCTTCAAGGTTGGCAGACAACTTGGCCTTGAGCTTGAGTCTGTCAGCAGCTTCTTTCTTTGGAAGTTTTTCCAATTCGCCATTCAATTCTTCCTGCTCGATCTGTCTTAAGAGAGCAATTCTCTTGGCAACCGTATGGAAGTTGGTCAAAGTACCACCTAACCAACGATGTGCAACATAGAAGGAACCGGAACGGATAGCTTCTTCCTGGGTCGCTTTCTGAGCAGCAGCCTTGGTTCCGACAAAGAGAACCTTGCCACCCTTGGAAACAATGTCCTTAAGGGCCTGATAGGCAGTCTGCATCTGGCTGGCGGTCTTGTTTAAATCAATAATGTGAAGATTGTTTCTCTTTCCATAGATGAACTGTTTCATCTTCGGGTTCCATCTGGAAACTCTGTGTCCGAAATGAACACCGGCATCTAAAAGAGTTTTTGCACTGACAACCGGATCATCTGGATTATGGACAGTGCTGGCCATGACATCCTCTTTCTGTTCGACAACTTCTTCTTTGACTTCTTCGCTCATGTTTTGAGCCTCCTTTTTGTTAAAACTTCTTTGATGCTTCAAGATGCCAACCCAATCGACTCTGCATGGCAAGGACGTTACTCCTTGGACTGAAGATGAGTGAAGCCCATTGGACATGTCGGCAAGATTCACACAAAGAAAAGCCGTCTTTCAAAAGACGCATAGAAAATATTAATATACTATATATTAAAAATCAAGGATTTGTTTTCCGCTCCACAGGATTAACTGGATTTTTCAGCGATTGTCAAATTCGCCTGGCACACTCTTCGAACTTCCAAGAATCTTGACATCGATATTCTCTTGGATTGGTTCGTCCATATTTTCAAACGTCCCCCATTCAGAGACTTCTCCTGAAAAGTTTTCGAATCGAACATTCGTGATTTTTGAGGAAGGAAACCCACAGAAGGTAAAAAGACAAGATGAAACCTGGCGCGAGGAAAGCGTCACATCTGAAAAAGAAAGGTCATCAATTTCTGTATCCTTCAAAGAATCATCAGGCAAAGAAAGAAGTTTGTCCCAATAAGGTGGGATTTCTCCTTTATAGTCATCCGGAAGTTCATTCTTGTTATACAGTGGATTCCAATCCAAATAACAATAAAAGGGATATTGAACTTCATTCATTGTGATATGGGCAAGATGAACATGCTTGACATATCCTTTTCTTGTTTTCGATGATTTGATTCGAAATCCGCAATCAGAGTGATCGAAGACCAGGTTCCTTGCGACAATGTTTTCAATTCCGCCCGAAAGTTCAGAACCGATGGAAAGACCATATCCATAATGAAAAAAACAGTTCTCAATCACGATATTTTTGCAGGGGCGATGGATTTTCAATCCATCCAAATCGCGTCCAGACTTGATGGAAATCGCATCGTCGTTTGTGGAAATATGGCAAGATGAAACAAGGACATCTTCACTTGAATCAACATCAATTCCATCTGTTGATGGAGAAATTGGATTTTCTGAAAGTATTTTTAGATTACTTACTTTTATATGTTTTGAAAAAAGAATATGAACATTCCAAAAAGGCGAATCATGTAGTTCTAAATCGGATAGTTCAATATTCTTGGAATCCTGGAGAAGAATCATCTTCGGCCGAAAGCAATCATAATCGCATGCCCAACGAAGATGCTTTTCGTCATAGGTTCTTCGCATGCCTGACCTCATATCTCTTCCCCAATACTTGATATACCAAGGTTCTCCTTGTCCAAGCAAAAGCCCTTTTCCTGTTATTGTCACATTCTCACAGGAAATGAAATTGAGCATGGCAGGATATCCATCCATCATGATGCCGGCAATTCTTGTCGGAATCTTCAAGAAGTTCTCTTCTTCGCTCGTAAGTCGAAGAACCGCCCCTTCTTCAAAGATGATTTTCATATTGGAATGAAAAAAGAGAGGAGAAATCAGATATTCTCCTTTCGAAAAAAAGATTTCCGATGATTCATCGATTCTCTTCTGAAGTTCGCTTGTTTTCTTTGCATCTTTTATAGGATATAAAGTCATCAAAAGCCTCCCTCAATAAGAAGCCAACGATCTTCTAATCTTCGCAACAGCAGTGATGTTCGTGATCACAACATCCTTCTTCATGATGGTGATGACCACAACAGCACCCTTCTTCATGATGGTGTTCGGGAAGAATGATTGCAATGCCATTTTCATCAAAATCAAAGATGACACCCTCTAAGGCGTCCTCATCATCATTTGTGATAGCAACCTTCAATGAATCATAATCCTTCACTGGAATTGCCTTGATTTCATCATTCGAAAGAAGTTCCATATGAATCTCGTATTCTTCATTTTCTTCCGTCAGATAAATTCTTAAGACATCCAATTTATTGTTCTTCAATTCTTCAAGAATATAGTCTCTAGCTTTTTCTGTGATTTCCATAGTCACACCTCACTGAAAAATAAGGTACAAGAAAACAGAAAAGGAAGCAAGACAAAAAGAATGATTTTCCACTTATCAGGGAAATCATAGAGAGAAGCAAATGTTGTAAATCGAATTCATAATGTAAGAAGCAGAGTTGATTTTACTTCTTCCCCGAATAGAACTGAGCCGAAACGTTATCTGTCTCAATCAGAATCGAATTTTGGTTCAGGGCGACAAGAACATCATCGCATATTTTATAGACCGTATCCAAAACGATATCTTCTAAAATACAGCCGATTGTCTTCTCTTCAGTGATATTGCTTTTCTCATCCGTCCAATAGCCAGTCGCATCAAAAAGAGTGCATCCTGAGGCATATTTGACGCAGATATCTCTCACCTTCGTCACACAGACATCATATTCGATTTCCCGCTTATAGGTGTCCTTATCATTCGTTCCGATATAGAGAGTATATTTTGTCATCCGAGAAGATTCTTCGATATTCCTCTTGATCTGAAACGCCAAAAGAATTCCAGTCAGGACAAGATTGATTCCAACGGCAATTGAAACGACAATCTTGAAAATGTTATTTTTATCAACTTTTTTTATTTCCATGAATGCTTGACCTCTTTTTATATGCTTACAAAGCGAAATAGAGAAAGAAAAATCTCTTTTCCTTTGAAAAAGCATCCGGACAATGCCGGATGCCACTTCTGTTTTTAGTTGTATTTGACAAAGAGATGGGATGCCCAATAGCCAAACTTTCCGCCAATATGTCCGATGAAATTCGGATAAGAGCAGAAACCGGCAAATCGCCAGCGGCGATATTTGCGATACTGCTTTTTGTTCTTGGCCTTGCATTCCTTGTTGAAGGCCTTGAGATCCTTCATGCTCTCTTTCGTATGCGAAAGCTGAGCATACATCAAAGCCTCAATATGAATGATGAAATACTGATGTGTGAGAAGCTTATAGAGTTTCTTGTTGTATTTGTAGTCATATTGGTTGACTTCCATGAAGCAGGCTTTAGCAATCTTGAGATAATCCTTGTATCTCTTAATTGCGAATTCCTTGGAGACGGACTGTCCCGGTCTTCCGACATAATAACAGTAGAGACGGATAGGAAGATAATAGAGTTTCTGAATGTGTGGAAGAGGTACATAGATGAAATAATTATCATCATAGAATGTCTTGCGCGGAATGTTCAATCCGAGCGGACGCAGGAAATCCACACGATAGGCTACCGAATGGATCGTCAGATACTGGTCAACCTTAAACTTCTTGATGTCCGAAAAGGCAAATTCTTTTCTCGCAGGGAAACAGGACTGGTAAGTAATTGTCTGAATCGGTTCTTCTTTACAAAAATATTCATAATCTGTGACGATGCAGTCGATATCCTTGTTGGATTTCTCGATAGTGACGAGGAATTCCATCAAAGCATCCTTGTCGACCCAGTCATCAGAATCGACCACTTTCAGATAATAGCCAGAAGCCAATTCAATTCCCTTTGAGACACCGGAGCCATGACCTCCATTTTCTTGGTGGACAACTCGGATGATTGATGGATATTTTTCCTGATAGGAATCGGCAATTTTAGCCGTATCATCCTTGCTTCCATCATCGATAACGATGATTTCGACTTTTTCTCCTCCCAAAAGAAGAGATTCCAAGCACTTTTTCATATAGTCCTGGGAATTGTAACAGCAGACAACAAATGAAACGAGTTTTCTCATATAAGCCTCCTCATCTCCTAAAAAGATGAATTCCTCGACTCCGCATAAAATATTGCACTCTTTATCATTATATCACTCAAGGTGCACTATCCTTTGGAAACAATTCAATTTTTCCTGCTCTTTTTCTGACTGACAATAGTATACACAACATTTGCGCGAACGAAAACAAAACATTTCAGCAATTCGACTTAATGGGAGAGTCTTCTAACTGATTATTCTTCTTTTCATTCAGCTTATGAAAAATCTGGAATGTGAAAAAAATGGTCAATAGAAAAGAAAGAGCATCCGCAATCATCGGCGCAAAAAGAAGTGAGACAATACCGCTTCCCTGCTGTTTTTGTTCAGAAACAAAGGGAATGAAGATAACGAGCGGAATATAGAAAAGAAGGTCTCTTGACAAGGAAGCGATTGTCGCCTGAATCGGATAGCCACAAGATTGGAAGAATATAGATGAAAACTTGATGAAACAAGTCAGGATTGTCGTCGAAAGGAACAAACGAAAGACGAATCTTCCATATTCCATGTAAAGTTCATCCTCTTTTCCGCCAAACATCATAACAAACAAATCAGGGAAAACCTCAAAGAGGAAAGTAAAGACGGCACTTATAATCAATGTCGAGATCAAAATCAACCGGTATGTCTTTTTTACACGGTCAATTTTTCCTGCTCCGATGTTATATCCGATGATTGGCTGTCCTCCGAGAACGATTCCGACCACGATATTCAGGACAATCGTATAGACTTTTGTTTCAATCGAAGTGACGGATATCGGAATATCTTGCCCATATTTGGAAAGATTTCCATACCGGACGAGCATCGAATTAAGTACGAGCGAAACGACCGCCACCGAAATCTGCGTGATGAAGGAACTGATTCCCAAAAGGAAAGGTTCCCTGAAATTCGAAAAATCCGGAATGAATGATTTTTTATCCAAGTGAAATGATTTTGGATGCAGAAAATAAATCGCACAGATAAAAAAAGAAACGACCTGTCCGATGACCGTCGCCCAAGCAGCCCCTGCAATTCCAAAATCGCAGGCAAAGATAAAGATTGGGTCAAGGATGATATTTAGAACCGCTCCACTCAAAGTCGCAATCATGCTATAACTCGGCGATCCATCTCCACGGATGACACCATTGAGCATGTTCTGAAGCATATAAACAGGAAAGAATCCGATCAGAATATGAAGATATTCCTTTGCTAGGGGGAGAGTCTTTTCACTTGCTCCGCAAAAAAGGAGAATCTCGTCATCGAAGAATAATCCAAAGAAAACAATAAGCAAACCGGAAAAAAGCGTCAAAAGAATGCCCAGCCCGATGGCTTTGCTTGCTTTTTCAGGCTGTTTTCTTCCCTGACAGATGCTCAGATAGGAACAGCATCCATCTCCAAACCACCAGGCAAAGCCTTGTGTAAGCAGGATGAGAGGAAACACAACACCTGTCGCCGCATTTCCAAGATAGCCTAAAGAAGAATTTCCTACAAAGATTTGGTCGACCATATTATATAAGGAAGAAATCAATAAGGATGCCATGCAGGGAAGAGAAAACTTAAAAAGCAGGCGTCCAACATTCTCCTGATCTAATGTATACGTTTTTGCTTTCATTTTAGGACTCCATATTCTATTCTTTCTTCATCGGACAGCTTCTTGTCACGCAAAGAAAGACTCGCATTGATGATTTCATGAGAGACGACCATGAATATGGCCAATCCGATCACGACAAACGGAAGCATTTCGAACTGATTGCTCTTTTTGGCAACAAGACCATAAAGAGGAGATATCAATAGATTTCCGCAATAAGCAATCGCCATTTCCAGTCCCATCATATGCTGGGAGAGCGTTTTCGAGAAACGATAAGGCGTCGAACGAATGATTGCAGGATAAATCGGTGCGCATCCAATACCAATCAGAATAAATCCAACAATAGATAGGGCATTCGAAAATGGAAGACAGGACAAAATTGCTCCAAAGAGAAGAATAGACTCACCGATTCGCATCATATTCTTCTCATTGACCTTCAAGGAAATCGGTCCGCAGACAAAGCGGCCCAAAGTGATTCCGATATAGAACATAGAATCAAGTCGCGCCGATTGTTGGGTATCAAAACCCCTAGCCTGGAAAAAGAATCCTCCCCAATTTCCCGTCGTCGTCTCCAAGGCACAATAACAGAAGAAACCTAAAAGTGAGAGATAGAACACCGGATTGTGAAGGAGTCCCTTCTTGGAAATATTGACATTTTCATTTTTTTCATCCGGCTTGGAAAGCTTTTTTTCATTCTCTGCTTTCCCCCAAAGAGGAAGACTTAAGAATGTGATGATGGCAATCGAAAACTGAATTATGCTAATCAATAGAATACCTTTGTTCCATCCAGCAGATCGATTGTTCGAATCGATAAAGGGAGCAATCAGAAGGGGAGAAATGGATGCTCCGATTCCCCAAGAACAGTGAAGCCAGTTCATATGAATGGCCTTGTAGTGCAAGGCAACATAATTGTTCAAGGCGGAATCGATGGCTCCTGCACCAAGTCCGAGCAGAACCGCAATCAAAAAGAATGCCCATACATAATCCGCTGTAACCAAAGAGAAGAGAACAAGTCCACACGCTGTCAGAAGAATCGAAAAGCCGACCACAAATTTGGTCGTGAATTTCTTGATCATTTTCTCAGAAAGCAGAGAGGAGAGAATCGTACATGCGCTGATGACCATTCCGATATATCCGGCCAAGTCTTCTCGGGTTGAAAGATTCGATGCAATTGCGGGAAAAGTGCTTCCCAAAACACTGTCCGGAAGTCCGAGCGAAATGAAAATCAGATAGATAATCACCAATAACAGGATACTCATGGTACGAGAAGTATACGGATAAAAACAAAGAAAAACAATCCATTTCAGGCTTTTTTGGCCATGAAAGCGGAAACTTGTATACATAAGGATAAGAGACTACCAAATATGTCGAAAAAACAACAATTTACGTTTGAACGTTGTAAAAGGGCTTACATCATCCTAAAATAAATCTAGATTTTTACAAGGAGAAACTTATGGAAAACAAAGCTTCAAAAAAATCAGTATTCGAATCTCCTTTACTGTCGACGAAAATCAAATCGGCAAATGTCACCCTTCTTCCCGAAGCCGGATTAGGCTATCTTGTTGGCCCGATCCTTGCCTTGATGAGCAATGGTGTCATCAACATTTGGCTCGTCCAGTATTGGGACAAAGTCTTAATGTTGGGTAAATGGGCACCGCTCTTCCAGACCCTTTTGCCGATTCTCTCCGCTGTTTTGATTATTATCGGCAACCTGTTCGTCGGCAAATTGATGGAAAGGAAACCCTCCATCGCAGGCAAAGCGAGACCTTTGATCCTCATTGCCATGCCTTTCATTGCCGTTGCCTTATTGGCCTTGTTCCTCGTTCCACTTCCAGAGGGGGCTGGCGGAACATTCTCTAATGTCGGGGCAAGTATCATCATCGCTGTCGCCTATAACCTCTATTATGCCTTGGCATGGCCTATCTACTATACTTCCCATTCAGCCTTAGTCAACCTTTCCACACGTGACGGTGCTTCCAGAGGTCTTCTCTCGACCGCTGTTATGGGTGCTCAGTTAGGTGCAGCCGGTCTCTCCGGCATGGCTGGTGGTATTCTTGTCGATTTGCTCGGACTTCTTCCAAAATACCAATATGGCATCGATGCGGATGGAAAAGCGATGACAACAAATGTTCTCGCTGATGCTGAAGCATACGCCGCCAAGACCGGTTATGAAGTTCAGGAACTCATCTCGCCAGCTCAGGCAAACAGCAAATGGACGATTCTCATGATCGTCATGATTGTCTGCTTAGTCATCGGTTGTTTATTAGAATACTATTTCACCCGTGAAAGAATCACGGAAGAAAATGTCAAACTTGCCGCTGGCAAGTCTTCGGAAAAAGTCGAAGATACGAAGGTCAAGAAAGCCAGTATGGGTGAACAGATCAAGATCTGTGTCCATGACAAATATTGGTGGTTAATCATCATCTTCTTCTTCCTCTATCAGTTCGGCGGTCAGATGAAGAACAACGATATGTCCTTCTATTCCCAGGCTATGACTGGTGAAACAGGTCTCTCCTCTCTCATCAACACGCTCGGCGCCATTCCGACAGCCTTAGGTATGGCTCTTGTCTGGCCGATTGCCGCAAAATTGACGAAAGCCAAGACAATCAGCTTGGGTGGTGTCCTTGCCTTCTTAGGTGCTCTCATCGCCTTCATCTGTCTGATTCCTGGTGTTTCGGATAGCACCGCTGCCATCTCCGCACTCTCTGTCACATCCTTTATGATTAAGGCGTTAGGAACTGCTCCTGCCATGTATATCTCCTTAGCCCTCATGGCCAACATCCTTGACCATCAGGAAGCTGTCTATGGAAAGAGAACGGACGGATTTACCATGGCCGTCTATGGTTCCATCATGATCGCCATGTCTGGTGTCTGCAACGGCATCATCGTCGGCATCAACTCCGCCACTCCAAGCGAAAGCCAGAAATTCGTCCACACCTTCTTAGCCTTCGGTGTCGAAGGTATCTGCTATCTCGTTATGGCCCTCATGTTCGTCTTTATGAATGTCGAAAGATATACCAAGATTGACAACAGAACCATCATCGAAGATCAGAAAGCCGCTTGTCTTGCAGAAGGCAAAGAATGGATTGAACCTGAAGAAAGAGCCAAGCAGGAAGAGGCTGAAAATGCCCGTCTTGTCGAAGCAGCCCGTGTCGATCAACTCAAGATCGACTGCCAGAAGAAAGGCCTTGATTTCGATACAGAAAACAAGAAGTACTTAGAGCAGAAGAAAGTAAAAGATGAACAGGCCGCAGCCAAGAAAGCAGCCAGCGAAGAAAAGAAGAAAGCTGCCGCTGCTGCCAAGCAGGCCAAATTCGATGCTCTTCCTGAAGCCGAAAAGCAGAAAATCCTTTCTCAGAGAAAAGAAAAAGAAGCCGCCATTGAAAGCGAATTCGCTCTCATGAGACAAAAAGCGAAAAATAGCGGATTAGCTGCTTAGACCAATCTGAATTGATAGGCTACAGGTTGTTCCTGTAGCCTTCTTCGTTAATAAATCATTACAGGGGGAATTATGAAACACGAAGATATCCTTAAAAAGATGACTTTAGAAGAAAAAGCCAGTCTTCTATCTGGTAAGAATTTCTGGGAAACCATGGATTATCCTGAATATTCCATTCCTTCCATGTTTTTATCCGATGGTCCTCATGGATTAAGAAAACAGGCTGCCAGCGCAGACCAGCTCGGATTGAATCCATCCCTTCCTGCCACCTGCTTCCCAACCGCTTCTGCTTTAGCCAACACATGGAATCCTGAACTCGTCGAAGAAGTCGGCAAGGCTCTCGGAAAAGAAGCGACCAAGCTTCATGTCAATATGGTTCTTGGCCCCGGCGTCAACATCAAGAGAAATCCGAAATGTGGAAGAAACTTCGAATATTTTTCCGAGGATCCATATCTTGCCGGTAAGATGGCATCCGGATTGATCAATGGCATTCAGTCGAACGGCATCTCCGCCTGCATCAAGCATTACTGTGGAAATTCCCAGGAGACGAGAAGAATCAATATGGATTCCATCATCGACAAGAGAGCCTTGAGGGAAATCTATACGATGGCTTTCGAGATGGCGATCAAGGAAAGTGGTCCAAAAGCCTTGATGTCTTCCTACAACATGGTCAATGGCTACTATACCAATGAAAATCATTATTTGGCCACTGAAGTCCTAAGAGACGAATTCCAGTATAAAGGATTGATTGTTACAGACTGGGGCGGTGAAAACGAACGTATCCCCGGCCTTCTCGAGACCAATGAACTGGAGATGCCAGGAAACAACGGCGATACCGACCGCGAGATCATCAAAGCCGTCAAAGAAAAGAAATTGGATGAATCCGTTGTGGATGAATGCGCTGACCGCATCATCGATTTAGCAATCGAGACAAACAAGCACATCAATTTCGATGAGCCGTTCACCAAGACAGAGAATGGTGAGAAGATTACCGGTATGAACTGCTTCCCCGAATTGAGGGAAAAGCACCATGCCATAGCAAAAAATGCCAGCGATGAAACCATGATTCTCTTGAAGAACAATGAAAACATCCTGCCTTTGAAGAAGGAAGACAAGGTTGCGGTCATTGGCGATTTTGCCGGAGAGCCGCGTTATCAGGGTGCTGGTTCCTCCAAGGTCAACTGCACAAAATTGGACAATTTCACAGATTTGAAAGAAAAATTCAGATTCCAGTATACTGGCTTTGCCAAAGGCTTCGATCGCTATGGCAAAAAAAGTGGAAAGCTCGAAAAAGAAGCTCTTGAATTGGCCTCAAAGAGTGACATCATCGTCTACTTCATGGGCCTTGACGAGGTGACCGAAAGCGAAGGCCTCGATCGAACAACCATCAATCTTCCTCAGAACCAGATCGACTTGCTCAAGAAGCTCCATGGGTTGGGCAAGAAGATTGTCGTCGTTCTCTCTTCCGGTTCCGTTATCGATTTGACCTGGGATAAGGACTGTGACGCCCTTCTCTTTGGTGCCCTCTCTGGACAGGCCGGATGCAATTCCATTCTCGATATGCTTCATGGCGATGTCACGCCAAGCGGAAAACTGAGCGAAACCTATCCTATCAAGGAAAGCGATGCTCCGAACCATGAAATCTTCCCAAGCGAAGGAATCAATGCCCTCTATAAGGAAAGCATCTATGTCGGCTATCGCTACTATGAAAAGAACGATCTTGCTGTCAAATATCCTTTCGGCTATGGACTCAGCTACACAAGTTTCGAGTACAAGGATGTCAAGGTGGATGAAAATGGCATCACTTTGACCATCAAGAACACCGGATCCTATAAAGGAAAAGAAATTGTCGAATTCTATGTCGGAAAGAAAGAATCCATGATTTTCCGTCCATTGAAGGAACTCAAGGGATTTAAGAAGACAAAACTTCTCGAACCCGGCGAAGAAGAGACCATCGTCATTCCATTTGACGAATATACATTCCGCTATTTCAACGAAAAGACAAACAAATTCGAAATCGAAGAAGGAGATTATCAACTCTACGTCGGTTCTTCGAGCATCGATATCCGATTTGAGGGAACTATCCACAAAGAAGGAACAACCACGGTCAATCCATATGACAAGGAGAAACTTCCAGACTATTATTCTGGAAAAGTCAAGGCTGTTTCTGATGAGGAATTCAAAACACTCTATGGCGAAGAAATCCCCAATGGCGAATTCGAATTCACAAACAAGAGAAAGACCCGAATCGCCTTAAAGGAAACAAATCTCTTCTGCGACCTGAAATATGCCAGAGGATGGACCGGACGCTTCTTCTATCATTGTCTCCACCTCGTCATCCGCTTTGGAAACAAATTCAACAAGAATATTTCCAACGCCATTATCATGGGTCCTTGGAGTTTCCCACTTCGTGCCTTATCAAGAATGATGAATATGCCAATGGATAAAGCCAGAGGACTGATCATGATGTTCGATGGCCATTTCTTCAAGGGTCTACATCGTTTCCTCCACGGTGGAAAAGACACGCCGAAGTATCCAAAGGATAGCCACTATCAGAAAAAGCAGAAAGCCTAAACAACTTTTTTGCTCACAGGAAAGGACTGACAGCTGCCAGTCCTTTTCTTTTTGAAAATATTCTATTTTTGTCTTTTTTTAGAAATGAAAGCGCTATAATATTTATAAATCCAAGAACGGAGGACATCAATCATGGATTACAAATCATTGCAGGAACATATCCATTCGTTAGCCAAGGATATCAATTACCCGGCCAAGAAAGTCGATCATCTCGTTTTCGCCTTGAAACTATCCACAACCCCTGGACACCTTTTCTTCCACTCCGGTTTTGAGGCCGTTGGAAAAAGCATCCTTGAGGCCGTCAACACCCACTATCTCTTCACAAGAGGCTATCTGACTGAAAAAGGAATCAATGAGGCCAAGAAGGCTTACAGAGAAAAAGGCGAATATGCCAAATTTGCCAAAGAGCACAATCTTTGGAAATATGTTTACAACTATGAAGCCTTTGCCGAAGAAGATGAGAAGATTCTTCCAAAAGATTCCGATGAGGCTTTGCTGGCGAGAGTTGTCGGGGCAATGTATTATGACTCAGATTGGGAGACGACCAAGAACTGGATTATCTGCAATCTTGGCATCCGCTCCTTCAAGAAGACC
>CAVDUB010000011.1:0-61625 GCA_963612025.1 bacterium | reverse complement strand
TCGTTATCAGTTCACTAGGAAGGGTGAGGGTCGAAATCTTCGTATTTTCAAAGGCATATTTTCCGATTTCTGTGATTTCATCATTCATTTGGATTTCTTTCAGACTCGAATCCTTGAAGCAGAAATCCGGTATCTTGACAATATTCTGAGGTAATGTGACATACTGGATGGAAGAATTGCAGAATGCATTTTCCCCGATGGAAGTCATACTATCCGGAAGGATGACTGTTTCGATGGTCTTGATATCCTTAAAGGTATCTCTCATTGTGATGACTGGATGGCTTCCATTGACTCCATCATCATATGTGGATGGAACGCAGATTGTCTTCATACTAGTCGAATTTCCATTCAGATATTGACGGAGAATATAGCCCTCATTTTCTGCGTCATAGGAATAGGTAAAGCACTGGTTGTTCGATGTCCATTTTGGATAGAGAGTCACTGCCTGAGTAACGACATAGGGGAAGGAAATCTGCTTGGTCAAAAGTTCATCCGTGTACCATCCCGAAATGAAATTCTCACCAGCCGAACTATTGTATGTGATTCGGATATCTTTGGCAGAGAGAACAGAGTTATACTCCCCTTTGAAAACCCCGTTGGTGATACCCCCTCCATAAATGGTGCCTTTCCCTTGCATATCAAAGGTGACATCATACTTGATTCTCGTCTTCGAATATTGTGCGACATAAATCGCGTCACTCAACGCTGCTTTCACACTCGGAGACCAAGAGGAGAAGGTATAATCGAAATCATCATCAGAAGGCTTCGTCGGTGTTTCACCCTGATAGGTCGGAATCGTATTGTATAAGACATTTTCAGATTTGCCAAGAAGCATTCCATCATAATTCAGCCAAGTGATTGTGAAGACCTGTCCTGAGACTGGCTTCCATTTTGCCTTTATGGTGATATTAGCATTGACTGGAGTGGTCGCGGTAAACAAATTTTGATTCGCCCCATCGTTGACACACCATCCTTCAAAAATATAATCCCTCTTTATGGGAGTCGGCAAGTCCAACAGGCATTCTCCTTTCGTGACTTTGACAATCGATTCATATCCGGAAGGCAATGTTCCCCCATCCACATCAAAACAGACAAAATATTCTGTGCTATCAATGGTGGCTTTTTTATTTGTATCGATACCATCGATAAACCAATTGCCATTTTCACCAATGGTCAATACCGGCGTATGACCGTCATCGCCTTTGATATTTCCAGTCTTCGTCCATTGACCATTTGACTTTTTATAATAGTCCCACGTAGAAACATCAACATAAGAATCACCATCTTTGCCATCTTTAACGTTTGGCAAACCTGTTCCAGTCAAAAGAGAACTGCCGTCCGTTCCATCGACTCCGTTTTTGCCATCAGCACCGTCTTTTCCATCGGTACCATCTTTGCCATCAGCACCGTCTTTTCCATCGACACCATCTTTTACCGAGATATTATTCGACCCATTTCCACGCGTTGAATAACATCCCGCCAAAACGACGCCTAACAATGCACAAAATAAAACTCGTTTCTTCATTCCAAATGCTCCTTTGCATAAAAATATTCACCAAACAAAATAGAATGTCAAGAAATAAAAAAACACTTTAGTGCATAAGACAAAAGAATGCATACAAAATCGAATATCAGTCAAAAAAAGATCTGGACAAAGCCAGACCTATTTCGATTTCTTTAAGAAAGAGAGAAGTCCTTTCTTCTCATAGGGCTCATCCTTGATGGAAAGAACCTTGTATCCTTCTTTTTGGATCGACTCGATAGCCAAGTCCGGTTTTTCCTTCTCATCAACGACAAAGCTGACAAGTCCTTTTTTATGATTGGCGGTGAGTTTTTTGGCATCGGGCATGCTTTTTCTTATGGCAGAGAGAACATGCGACTCACACATGGAACAATGCATGCCATCGATTATCAAAATGATTTTTTTCATAGATTATCCTCTTGAATGACAAAGAGGCACTTTTGGTGCCTCCTTGTGAATTGTATTTTTATGCAGCGACGAGTTCTTCTTTTTTCTTCTTGGCATCGTAGAAGTGTAGACCAACACAGAGAAGTGCAAGAAGAGCGATGATCAGAATCGGAAGGATGATGCCCCAGGCAAGACCGAAGTTTCCGACAACAGCATCGGTGAAGAGATAGAAGATAGCTGCAACAGCATAGGCTCCGCCAACCCAGAAGAGAAGCGTGCCGAGATAATCCTTCTTGGATGGCATTTCGCCTTTGGCTGTGCCGACAGAAGCAAAGCAAGGAATCGTGAGAAGGTTGAAGACCGTGAATCCGAGGACTCCGCCCTGCGTGATGCCGGTTGCGGCAAACATTTCTGCAACACTGGATTCCTCTCCGACACCGACAATGCTCGAAAGGGTTGTCAATGTACCCGTGACATTTTCCTTGGCGACAATACCTTGAATAGTTGCGACCGAATAGACCCAGCCATTGCTCTTCAGCTGCGAACCGAATCCAATCGGAGTGAACAAAGGTCTTAAGAATTCGCCGATGCTCGAGAGCATGGAACTGGCTTCCATCGCTTCGAAGTTGGCATAGCCGAGGGACTGAATCACGGCTTCTGTTTCCTGTTCATAAGCAGGGATGAACTGCCAGGACCAGGTGAGATTTTCCATCATCGTGATGACGACAGTCGAAACAAAGATGATTGTGAAGGCTTTTTTCAAGAAATGTTTTCCCTTATCCCAGACATGAATGCCGACGGCTTTGGCCTGTGGCATATGATAGGCAGGAAGTTCCATAATGAACGGAGGAACTTTTTCTCTCTGGGTCGTCTTATTCATCAGGATGACCATGACGATGGCAAGAACCATACCCATGAGATACATGCCGAGCGTGAATAAGTCAGCATTCCAACCGAAGAATCCGGCAACGGCAGCCGAGACGGCGGCAAGAATATCTGCCTTGGCTCCGCAGGTGAAATACGGAATGACACGGATGGTCTTGACTCTTTCCTTATCGGAGTTCAAGGTTCTCGTGTTGATCATGGCCGGAATTCCACATCCAAGACCCATGATCATCGGAAGGAAGGCACGGCCAGAGACACCGAAACGTCTGAAGATACGATCGAGAACGAAAGCGACACGGGCCATATATCCGGAATCTTCCAGGATGGAGAAGAAGAGGAACAGGATCAGAATCTGAGGAACGAATCCGATGACAGCGGCAACACCATTCAAGACACCATCATAGATGATCATGATAAGCCAGGATGGCGCATTCCAGAGAAGGAGAAGCTGTTTGATTCCAAGGCAGATGACACCGAGGATACCTGTCTCATTATCTCCCGCCAGACGATGGAAGAATTCGCCAATCGAGGCGACACCGCCATCATCATAGAAGAGGCCGGCAAACGGATGGACTTCGTCACCATCAAGCATGGTCCAAGAGATGAAACCTGGATATTCCTCCAATTGGAGACCCATGGCCTTCATATAGAAGAGATCGCCTGCAAATGTGATATGGAAGATGACAAAGAGAACAAGAATGAGAAGCGGAATGGCTGCCCATTTGTTCGTCAGCACCTTATCAATCTTATCCGACTTGGACAGTTTCTTCGATTCCTGGACAGGAGCACCTGTACGGCAGGTCGCCAATTCCGCAGTGATGTATTTGTATCGCTTATCTGCAGAATTCGCTTCGAATTCATCGACATCGACATTCAATGCCTTGACAGAAGCAAAAGCATCATGATTCTTTTCCGATTCGATTTCATCTCCCTCGAGAGCCTTGATGGCATGGAAGAGAGGATTTTCGATTTTGGCTGTCTTGTAGATATCGATTGCCTTAGTCACATCTTCGGCATAGTTACCATAGTCCCAGAAGGATTTTCCTTCTCTTTTCTTATTGGCCGCTTCTCTTGCTGCGTCGATGAGTTTATCGAGATTCATTTCTCGAAGAGCGGAGATTTCCACGACAGGAACGCCGAGTTTTTTTGACAATGCCTCAGCATCGATTGTCATGCCATTCTCCTTGACGGCATCCATCATGTTCAAGGCAATGACGACAGGGACATCCATCTCGAGAATCTGAGTGGACATATAGAGGTTTCTTTCCAAGTTGGTGGCATCAAGAACATTGATGACACAATCTGGATGCGACTCGAGGATATAGTTTCTTGAGATGACTTCCTCTGGCGTATAAGGCGAAAGGGAATAGATACCTGGAAGGTCGACAATTTCGACCTCTCCCTTATTATCCTTATAAGTTCCCGAACGTTTTTCGACGGTGACGCCTGGCCAGTTTCCGACATAGGCTGTCGATCCTGTCAAAGAATTAAATAAAGTGGTCTTGCCGCAGTTCGGATTTCCGGCAAGAGCAAAGGATAATTTCTCAGACATATTTATTTCTTCCCCTCCACAGACGGGACATCCGTCACCTTGATAAGAACATAGCTCGCTTCGCTCTTTCTAAGCGTAAGTTCGTATCCTCTGAGTGTGATTTCAAGAGGATCGCCGAGCGGAGCTTTCTTTCTCAAAAAAACTTCTGCCGCCGGGGTCAATCCCATATCGAAGAGACGTCGGCGCAACTTTCCTTCTCCGTTGACTTTTTCGATGATGCCCGATGTTCCGATCAGAACCTGATCGAGAGAAACAAGGTCACCAACCTTCACAACGGGCTGCACTTCCTGATTTTCGTTTTCCATAAATACCTCCCTAAGGAACCTATGCCGTCACCTGAATCGACATAGCAATTTCATTGTCGATGGCAAGACGCATGTCATTGACTAATAGAATAAGTCCTTTCTTCGTTGTTCCCAAAACACGGACTTTTCGATCTGGGACAATCCCAAGACTTTCGAGATGTTTTCGAACCTTTTCTTCTCCAGAAACCTTTCTGACAATCAAATCGGTTTCAATCGGCGCAATCGACAATGGCATCTAAACGGCCTCCTAAGTTAGTTATAACTACTTTGTATAATATACAACGTTTTTCGTTAGTGTCAACTAATTTGTGATGATTGGTTTCTTTTTTTCATTCAAATGGACAAAATCATGAATCACGGCTATAATCTCACCGAAAAGAAAACACACTATGAAAACACTCGAAGACCGAATCCAGTATACACTTGATAAAATCCGACCCTATATGCAAAGCGAAGGCGGAGATATCAAAATCGATCACTATGACAAGAAAGATGGCACACTCTATGTCGAACTTTTGGGAGCCTGCAACGGATGCTCGCTCGCACCGAGCGATATCAAGGATTCTGTAGAAGGCATCCTGATGAATGAGATTCCTCAGATCACCTCTGTGAAACTTGTCGGAGATAAGAATGAGGATGGCTACCGCTCCCTGTTCAGCCAGATTCGTCATCCAATCAAAGAACGAAAGAAATGAAAAAACCTGGATTGGTTCAAGATCCAGGCTTTTTGTATATTGGAGGTCGTCTGGGAAGCTCCATCTGGTTCAAGGATGAAGGCTCCACATCGTTAGCGCACGCTAACTTACGAAAATAGTTTATAATATTTAAAAGGTCTTGTCAACAAAAAGTTAAATATGCTTAACTATTGACAGCACGCTGAAAGGAGACGCGTATGAAAGATACCAACACAAACGAATCCGCTGAAGACTACTTGGAAAGAATCCTCATGCTTCAAGAGGAAGGCAATACCAATGTCCATGCCATCGATATCGCAAATTCCATGCACTTTTCCAAGGCATCCGTTTCCATTGCCTTAAAGAAACTGGAAAATGAAGGATATGTCACTGTCGGGCCAAAACAGGTTCTCAATCTGACGCCCTCGGGCTATTCCATTGCCAAGGAAGTCTACAACCGTCATCAGATTCTCCATGAATTGTTCGTTCTTCTCGGTGTGGATGATAAAATTGCCTGTGAAGACGCCTGCAAGATTGAACACGATCTTTCCATGGACACTTTCCAGGCTCTAAAGAAGGTCTATGAAGAGAAGAAAGCCGAAAAAGAATAAAAAACATTCACGATAAAATCAAAAGATGGCTGTCAAATCACTTGGGTAACTAAAGAATAATATCCAATGGTATGACAGTCTTTTTCAATCGGATAGAGTTCTTTATCGAATTCCTATATTCTGCATTCATCGCCTGACTTGCCATAACGGACATGAAAAATAGTGAACAATTCAAGAGATAATTCCGCCAAAAAATGTCATACATCAACAAAAGACAATTCACAATCAACGACAAACTCCGAAACCAACCCTGTCGATAATTCCTTCTTGAGATAAGAAAACTTGGATTCAGCCTCATATCCCTTGTAAATGGTTAACTGTTCTCCAAAATCATCCTTCAGAAATGAAATCTGAAACCCCTCTTCCAAAGTAATGATGATTCCATATGTATCCAGGAAAGAGAAAGTTTCCTTTGTCTTTTTTATTTGTCGAAATTTGATTTGTGTTTACAAGAGTTATCTTTGTTATCTTTTCATCGATTTTTTCAGAAACGAATTCTTCATTCTTTATGGTTGATGTGAATTCGCCATCGTGCTTCTTAAATCGAAGAACACTCACTTCTTCATCTACACCTATTCTTTCTCTTTGCTCATAATAATCTGTCAAAATGTAGTTCATCTTATCAACCGTCATATAAATTGCCCCATACGATGTTGGTGAAAACGTATATTTTTCATGTGCCATCGAATTCAAGGTCTCACACAGCAACGACTTCAACAATACAAGAGAGTCATTACTCATTCTATTATCTGTGATTTTCATCTCATTTATCCTTTCTTTTCGAAATGTATTTTTTTGTACCACAATCCTCTTTGGAGTTATGCACGTTTATTTCAACAACTGGACTATTTTCTGTACTTGTGATTTCTCGATAAATAATCCATGTTCCGTCTCTCAGTTTTGTCACCAAACCTTTTCCAGGGATTTCCTTTTCTATACCACCATAGGCTATGCTGTTATAAAAAGTTCGGGCAGCAAGAATCGGATTCGAGGCGAAATTTAATAATCGCACTTTTCCTAAATCGAAGGTCTTGCAAATCACCACCTATAATATAAACGACGATGTCAAAAAGATCAGATAAATAAGATAAAAAAGTGGAATGACTTTCAGATGAAGATCAGCAACAAAAAAGTTAAATTCAAATTTTCATCGCATGGATTCTGTTTATATTCGACATTCCACCATCAAAAAAGAGGGTGCACCACCCTCCTTTTATTGATAGAATCATTCTTCTTTCGTATCCAATATGAACTGAGAATTATAAAGGGAAGCATAAAATCCATTCTGTTCCATAAGAGATTCGTGATTTCCCTGCTCGATGATATTTCCATCCTTCATGACGAGAATCAAATCCGCATTTCGAATCGTGGAAAGTCGATGCGCAATGACAAAGGATGTCTTTCCCTTTGTGAGTCGATCCATTGCTTCCTGAATCTTCTCTTCGGTTCTCGTATCGACATTGCTCGTCGCTTCATCAAGGATGAGCATCGGGGATTTCTTCAGCATAGCTCTCGCAATGGTGATCAACTGCTTTTGTCCGCCCGAGATACTTCCACCATCCTTGATTTCATAATCCAGTCCACCGGGAAGCGCACGGACGAAATGGGTCAAATGAGCATCATGAATGACTTGCTTATAATCTTCCTCTGTGACATTTTCAGTATTATAGGCTAGATTTTCTCTGAGAGTTCCATTGAAGACCCACGTATCTTGCAAAACCATGGCAAAGAGAGAATGAATCTCTTCTCTTCTCATATCAGAAATCGGAACACCATCGATTGTAATATTTCCGCCATTGAGTTCATAAAAGCGCATCAGCAGGTTGACCATCGTTGTTTTTCCGGCACCGGTCGGACCGACAATAGCGACTTTCATGCCCGGTTTGACAAGGGCAGAGAAATCATGAATGATTTCCCGATCTTTCTGATAGCCAAATCGAACATGGGAGAATTCCACTTCGCCCTTCACTTCCTTGTCCTTGAAATAGAAAGGCTTTGCGGATTCATCCGAGAGTTCTTCTTCAGCTAAGAAGGCAAAGACTCGGCTGCCGCTCGCAGCCGCAGACTGGAGGGAATTCAATGCCTGGGCAATCTGGGTCAGTGGCGACTGGAAGAGATTCACATACATCAGGAATGCCGTGATTGTTCCCATAGTGATGGTCGCCTGGGGTGAATTGATCATCAACCCACCAGCCACACAGACAGCCGCATAACCGAAATAGGACATGAATCCCATAACCGGCTGGAGCATTCCACCAAAGAATTCGGCCTTGAACATCGTTTTTCCAAGCTGGTCATTCTTCTGATCAAATTTCTGAATCGAATGTTCTTCCGCATTGAAGAGCTTGATAACAAGCTGGCCATTATAGTTTTCCTCGACAAGGCCGTTGATTTCACCAAGTTCATTCTGTCGTGCCAAGAACTGCGGGCCGGCAAACTTCAGAAGGAACATCATCAGAAGAAGCATGATCGGGATTGTCGCAATCGTCACCAATGCAAGTGACCAGGATGTCACGAACATCGCAATCAGCACACCGACAAACATGAAGACGGAAGATATCAGCATACCCAACGACTGCTGGAAGGATTGGGAAATCATATCCACATCATTCGTAAGTATGGAAAGAATGTCTCCAATCGTCCGACTATCGAAATACTGCAAAGGAATATCGTTGATTTTTTCCATAATCTGCTTTCTCAGACTCTGGGTATATCTTTGGGAAACTATCGTCATGACAAAGCCAGAGAGGAAGTTGCAGAGGGCAGAGGAAAAATAGAGGCAAAGAAGAAGAATCCCATAATGGACAATGTTATCCATATTGATATTCTGTTTTGCAGAACCCTGAACGATTTCATTCGTCAGGTCAGAAAGAATATTCGGCGAGATGACGGAGATGACGACATATCCAAGAATCAGAATGACACAGAGAACAAGGGCAGGAATATATTTTCTCATGGACAGAGCAATCTGACCCATCGTCTTCTTTAACTGCTCCCGACTTAGTTTTTCATTCGGTTTCATCATACCATGACGATTCGGTCTCATAAGCCAAGTTCCTCCTTCGAAAGCTGCGATAAGGCAATATCACGATACGTCGGACAGGATTCGAGCAATTCTTTATGCGTTCCATATCCGACCATTTTTCCTTCGCTCAAAACAACGATATGATCGGCATCCATGATGGTTCCGATACGCTGAGCCACAATGAGTTTTGTCGCATCCTTCGCTTTTTCCTTAAGATTGTCCCTGACTTTTCGATCCGTCTTGAAGTCCAAAGCTGAGAAGGAATCATCAAAGACGAAGAATTCCGGATGAAGTAAGACTGCTCTGGCAATGCAGAGTCTCTGTCTTTGTCCGCCGGAGACATTGCTTCCGCCCTGGGCAATCGCTGCATCATATTTTTCAGGCATTTCTTCGATGAAATGATCCGCTTCCGCCACCTTGCATGCTTCCTTAATTTCCTCTTTCGTCGCTTTTCTTGATCCGAAAGCGACGTTGTCGGCGACCGTTCCGGTGAAAAGGAGACCCTTCTGGGGAACAAAGCCGATCAGGCTTCGAAGCGTCTTCTGCTTGAGATTCTTCACGTTGACGCCATCGATTAAGATTTCACCTTCCGTTGCATCATAAAGACGGGGAAGAAGATTCACGATGGTGGATTTTCCGCTTCCCGTCTCACCGATGAAGGCAATGGTTTCTCCCTTGCTCGCCTTAAAGGAAATATGGCTGATGACAGGGGCATCACCATCCGGATAAGAGAAGGAGACATCCCTGAACTCCACGCTTCCGACTTCTTTTCTTTCTTCTTCAACTGCAGGATCAACAATCGAATTCTTTGTTTCCAAAACTTCAAGAATACGCTTTGCGGAGACATTGGCTCTTGGAATCATATAGAACATCATCAACAGCATCATGAAAGCCATGACGACCTGAGTGGAAAGCATCATCATGGAGAGGACTTGGGCATAATCTGTTCTTCCATCATTGATAAGAGAGGCACCAATCCAATAGACAAGCAGAGAGACAACATTCATGATGAGAGAGATATAAGGAGAAAGAATTGCCATCGCCTTGCCAGTGAACAATTGGACTTTGGTCAATTCATCATTCGTCTTGGCAAATTTCTTTTTCTGATATTCTTCGGCATTATAAGAATGCACAACACGGATACCGGAAACATTTTCTCGTGTCTGACCGTTGACCTTATCCAAAAGTTTCTGTGAAACCTTGAATTTTGGCATAACCATGATGAGCATCAGAACAAGGCCGAAAACGAGAGCAAAAATGCCCGCGATGGCCGGGACCATCAATGTCCAGGAAATCGACTGAATCTTCAAGACAGCCCAAATGGCAGTGATCGGAGCAGAGAAAAACATACGCATCATCAACAATAAAGACATCTGATACATCTGGACATCGTTCGTCGATCTTGTGATCAAAGATGCCGTTGAGAAGTGGTTTAATTCAGCAAGAGAGAAGGATGTGACTTTGTCATTGATGTCTTTTCTAAGAATGGTAGCCAAATGAGAAGAGATTCCCGCTGCCAGAACAGCAATCAAAGCCTGGCAAGCCACCATACCCAGAGCCAAAAGAAGCATCATGCCACCATGAAACCAGATGTCTCCACTCGTGGCGATGGCAATTCCATGGATCATTTCACTGACAGAGGCTGCCTCTTTTCCTGTCTGCGAGGCAATCAGAGTGGAAATCACCTCTCTTTGTGCATCGATCGTTTCCCAGGAA
Organism: bacterium; assembly: GCA_963612025.1. GTDB lineage: Bacteria > Bacillota_I > Bacilli_A > RFN20 > CAG-288 > Enterosoma. The sequence goes on along the minus strand of CAVDUB010000011.1, from coordinate 50,948 downwards.
AACGTGGCTTCATTATACATGGAGCCGATGATTTCTGATGGATTATTATGATAATAGAGATACTGAATCGACTTTGTGATATTGGATATCGAATCCATCAGCGTCATCGTACAATAAACCTGAAGAATCGTCAGGCCTAAAATCAGAACAACAACAAACCAATCCTGTTTTCGAAGATATTTAAGCAATTTTACCATAGATTCTGATACTCCTTTCTTTGTTTGATTTCTTCACCTGCTTTGAGAATTTCTTGAAACTGATCTAAAAAGGCATCGAATTTTTCAATAGAAACCAATTCGATGAGATCTTTAAGGAAATGCATGCATGCCTTATCGATTTTCTGAAAATCCTGATAGCCGTAATCCGTCAGGTGAACCCAGACTTTTCTTTTGTCCTTCTCATCTTTCTTGCGGTAGATCAATCCTTTTTTCTCCAAGGATTTCAGGGCATTTCCGACTCTTCCTGTCCCGATGAACATCTTTTCTGCCAAGTCGCCCGAGCTAAGCGGCTCGGGATAGAATTTCCCAAGCAGTCCGAGAATTCCTCTTTCGCCTTCCGAGATTGTCGTAAAAAAAGGCATCTTAGACTGTTCGTTTTTCATCTCGAAGGCAAGGTCAAACATTTTATCCATTACATCTTTTTCCGTCATAGTCCTCCTCAATATATCTTCCATTGTGAGATATTTATGGGAAATACTATATCACGACTTATCTCTCAGTGAAAGATATTTTTGCAGAAAAATTCATATTTGCCAAATAGGCACCAAAAAAGACCAAATCAGCATCCGCCCAATCTGGTCTTTGTCTTCGATTTATTTTCGGGAATTCGGCTTGAAATCGAATTTCGTATTGTGTGCTGTCTTGACGACGTTTTCCTCACTCCATCTTTCTTTTTGCTTGTTCTCTATCATTGTCGATTCCTTATCCGTATTGTACATAAATTTTCGATTGTGGAAGAAACGCATGATTTTTCCAAAGAGGTGGAAGTAGACAAAGATTTCAAGACGGCCGAGAAGCATGCCGACCATTTCGATCCAGAGGATGGCTGCACCGCCAGCCGTCAAGGAGTTGCTATAGGAAGTGATTCCGCATCCAAGACCGACTGTGCCGACAGCGGAAGAGAATTCGAAAAAGACATCGGTAAAGGTAAAGGCATCGAGTGTTCCATCACCTCTTTTCAGACCTGTTCCGTAGCAGATTGCCGATATGAGACAGGTCCCTAATAGGACGACGGATGCATAGATGCCAATGAAGGTTTCAGCTTCCGTGATTTCATCTTGGCTGACACGGACCTTGGCACCAAACTTATAGGTTGTGCGAACCCGATACTCCTCTGGTTTTCCGATTGCCGCACGGATACGGTAATTGATATCCATGAAAAGAAGGGCCACACGATTCTGCTTGATGGCACCGGTGGTGGAGCCATTTTGCATACCGACCATCATCATCAAACCGAGAAGGAAGAGAAGATAAGTCGGGAATTTGATGATGCTTCCTGAGGCATATCCTGTTGCAATCGAAACGCTGCCCATGGAAGTGTTGATTGGAGCAAAATTGTAGATTCCCGTCGGCGAAGAAGAATAAATCGATGTCACATAGGTATGAGCCTGATAAGAATCGACAGCCTGAAAACCAGCTGTGGAGAGGCCTGAAATCATTTCGAAGGTTCCATAGCGAAATCCAGCAAGAATATTTCCGCCGAAGTATTGGCTGAATCCGACAATCATGAATGGCCAGACGACGATCAAAATGCCGAAAAACACAAAGAATTCGTAATGCTTCAGAACTTTGAATTTTCCTCGCAGGAGAGAATAGTGAATAACAAAGTTCGTGCCACCAAGAAGCATGAGAATCTCCGTGATGATTTCCACAAGGATTCCACGCCATTCTCCGTTCATGGAGACTTCCTGTACAAGAGTGTTGATATTATTGGCTTTCGTTGAGAATCCACCCGTCGCGACAGCCGTCATCGAATGGCACATCGCATCAAATGGATTGACACCAACAAGAATATAAAGCAGTGTTCCAAACACAACAAATCCGAGATACAAGGAGAAAATCAGACGAGCCGATTTTACTAGATTCGGAAGAAGTTTATCATTATGCCCCTCCAAGAGATAGAGGTTGAGTCCCGAACGTTCTGAAATTGCGCTGGAAACGACAAGGACCAAGCCGATGCCTCCGACCAGTTCAGTCAATGCGCGATGGAAGAAGAGCATATGAGAATAGACATCGCTCGTTCCATCCTCCAATGTCTTGATTTCCTTAGACCAATTCATGATGGTCAATCCGGCGCTTGTATAGCCTGACGTCGACTCAAAGAAGGCTTGGGTCACATTGTATCCGTAGAATAGAAACGGAATGGCAGAGAAGGCGATAACCAAGATCCAGACACCGATGACAAGGATGCAGTCTTCGATGGAAGTCAGTTTTCCCTGCGGACGGCGGAAGATAAAAAGAAAGAAGAGAATGCCTAAGACCAACGCGGCACTTCCTGGGATGACGAACGCATAATAATGGTCCGCTTCTTCCGGATAGAAAGGAAGCATGATCAGTGGCAGAAGAACAAGCAAACCGATGACAATCAGAAAATACCCGAAATAGCCAAGAACAAGAAGAGGTCCCTTGACCTGCTTTGCCCGGTCAAAATGGTATTCGAACAATAAATTCTCACTTTTTTTCATGATTGTTCTTTTCCGTTTCCTCGACCTTGAAAGTTTCTTTTGGCTCCGTCTGTTCTACCGAAGCAGATTCGAGCTCAGCGAGTTTCTTCTCCAATTCCTGTTTCTCCTTGAGAAGATTATCATATTCATCCTGCTTTTCTTGCATCTTGGAATCGAATTCCTCATTGGCTGCCTCAAGTGCCTTATCGCAGGCTTCCTTGATTTCCTTGTTTCGCAATGCAATCTCATCAAATTCTTTTTCCTTGGCAAGACGCTTGGCTTCATTCGCCTGGATTTCTCTTTCCTTTTTCAAGTCATCATCTGGTCCGTATTTGAGATAATCAATCAGCTCCTGCTGGCTTTCCATCGCCGAAGCGATAACCATCGTATCACCCGCTTCGATCACAGTGTTACCACGAGGAATAATGACATCCGGATCACGGAAGATACAGGTAATATTTCCACTATTCGGAAGCTGCAGTTGTGCCAACGTCTGATTAACACATGGGAATGTTTCTAAAATTTTCACTTCAGTGATAACAATTTTTTCATCTTCCAATGAAAGAGTCCTAAAAATAGATTCGACGTCCGATTCACCACGAATTCTCTCCGTGAGAAGATAGGAAGCAGAGATTGGAGAATCAATGCCAAGCCTTTGGAATATCGCGACATTATTCGGGTTGGTGACTGTACAGATGGCCTTTTTGATATGAAAGATTTCCTTTGCGATTTTGCACACGACAAAATTGTCCGCATCCTTTTCCATAAGGGCAACGACAAGATCGAAATTGGTGACATCGGCAATTTCATAGGAGTAAATCTTGGTCGGATCAACCTTGAAGATATCCAGGGAATAGTGTTCGCTCAACAAATCGGCTGTATCATCGTCATCGTTGAGGACGACGATTCTATTTCCATGTTTTCTGAAAGCCGAAAGAACATAGTCGGCTTCTGCTTTTCCACCGCAAACTAGAATATTCATAAGACTAATCCTCCAGAGATTTGATGGATTTATATGCCTGCAGGGAAAGCATGGCTGTGGAAATCACTTTGATTCTCGGATTGGAAAGGATGGCCGCCTTTCTTTCATCGCGAAGTCGAACAATGATATATGGCGTTTTATACAATTCTGAAATCAGATAGGCCAAGAAGATATTCGTATCATCGTCTCTTGTGGCAATGACACATTCCTTTGCCTCCTCGATATGGGCCTTCTTCAAAACATTGGAATCCGTGGCATCCCCGACCACCGTATAGCCGGAATAGCCAGAATCCAGTTTTCGAAAAGACTCCGCATTGATATCTATGATGGAAGTATAGACGCCATCCATGCTAGCCATGGAGGCGATGGAAGCGCCAAGCCTGGACGCCCCGATGACAACGGTCATCGACTTTTGCTTTTTTTCTTTTTTCATATTGTGACCTCTAAAATCGCACGCCTTATATTTTATCAAAGATTCATACTTATGCAACTTTCGACTTCAGAACAAAAAGCAGCATCGCCTTGAGAAAGGAATGATGCTGCTTTATTGACATATCAGTATTTTAGTTTCGAAATTTTGGCGATTCGCCTGGAATCTTCTCTTTCCTTGATGGTCTCTCTCTTGTCGTAGTTCTTCTTTCCTTTTCCTAAGGCGATTTGAACCTTGGCTATGCCATGACGGATATAGACTCGAACAGGGACGAGCGTATAGCCATCCCTGGTGACCTGCTGATCGAATTTCAAAATTTGGGAACGATGAAGAAGAAGTTTTCTTGTTCTGGTCGGTTCATGGGAAAAGATGCCATTCGCCTGATATTCCGGAATATTCATGTTCATAATGAAGCATTCCCTGCCTTTGATGAAGACATAGGAGTCATCCAAGGAACAATGGCCCATTCGCAAGGCTTTGATTTCCGAACCTTTCAGTTCGATGCCACATTCCGTAAAATCCGATAAGAAATAATTAAAGTGAGCCTTTCTGTTGTTGCAGACAAGGATCTCATCCTTAAATTCTTCTTTTTTAGCCATGAATTAGTCTTCTCTCTTTTTTCTTCCGTACCCGGCACGGGAGGTGCCTCTCGAAGAGTAAGACGGCTTCTTGTCTCTATGATCATATCCCTTGGAGAAGGAGGAAGAACGGTCTGAAGAATATCCCTGATGATCCGAGAATGTCTTTCTGGCCGGTTTGCGATCACGGTCATGACCAAAGGAGGAACGACCATCTCTTCTTTCTGAACGATTGCTCATCTTCGAGCCGAAGCCATAGCTGCCGCCACGGCCGGAGGAATGACGATCACCTCCTCTTGAACCACCTCTCGAAGAGAATCCGCCACGTCCGCCAGAGGAGCGTCGATCACCTCCGCGAGAAGAGAATCCCTTCGATCCCGAGAAACGTTTTCCGCCTCTTTTTTCTTCTCTCGGCTTCGTGAAGCGGAGAAGCTTGTGATATTCTTCTTCCGAGATATCCATGACGGAAAGAACCTGGATAACCTTTTCTTCATCATTCGGGTATTTGGCAAGAATGGCACGGATGACATCGACTTCCTTCCATTGTTCCGGAGAAGGTCTGAAGTCATCTTCTTCTCTCGCTTTCTTCTTCTCGGCAATTTCGTTTTCGGTATTCTCGATGCTTTCCAAAGCAGCGGAAACATTTTCGTCGTTCTGATTCATTTCATTTTCTTCGTTATTCATTGTTCTTTCACCATAGCCTTCGTCATCTCGAGAAGAGAAGCGAGGCTTTCCTGTCATCATAAAGTCATCTTCATCATCTGTAATCTGGATACCATTGAGAGACAGAGATTCTCTTTCGGCTTCCGTCAGGTTCACAGCATGTTGATCGTAGAATTCCGGCGTAGCAAAATCGACTTCGAGCTTATCCGGATTGGCCGCCAAAACCTTGATGTCGATTGGCGTGCCGATAGAAAAGGAGATATCGGTCATCTTTCCCATAACGGCAAAGGCTTTTTCATTGTATTTGAAGTAATCGCCGTGCATGCAATGATAGGCCAAAAAGCCTTCGATGCCCAAATCTGTCTGGATAAACATGCCTCTCTGAACCATCGAGACAACCTTTCCATGATAGAGTTCTCCGATATGCTGTGACATATATTTTGCCGCTTCAAGATCATCGACTTCTCTTTGGATAGAATCCGCTTTCGCTTCTAAAGCGGACATTGTTTCACCCATATTGTCGAGATAAGAAAGGATATCTTCTTTCTCAAGATTTTTCTTATCAATGAGATAATCTTTCACAAGGCGATGAATGATATCATCTGGATATCGTCTGATTGGCGATGTGAAATGGCAATAATCCCATTCCGAAAGTCCGAAATGTCCAAGTTCCTCTGGCGTATATCTTGCCTTGGCCATGCTGCGCAAAACCATATAGGAAACGGAGGAACGGAGTTTATCATCCTGAATCGATTCAAGGAAATCATTCAGTCTCGAACCCGAGATATTTTCAGTCTTCGGGAATTCCTTGATCAATCCCATCTTTCTTAAAAAGTCCTTCAAGACAGACAGTTTCTGAAGCGGTGGGAATTCATGGACACGATACAAAACCGGAATCTTTTCATCTTTGAGCAACCTGGCCACAGAGCAGTTGGCGATGATCATCAAATCTTCAATCATCTTTTCCGATTCGCCCTGGACCTGTTTGGTGACTTCCACAGGCATTCCTTTTTCATCGAGAGAATATTTCAACTCGACGGAATCGAGTTTCATAGCCCCCTGAAGAGTCCTTCTTCTGCGAATCGCCTGGCTGGCTTCATGAAGAATAGACAATGTCTCACAGATTTCATTCGAGAATCCTTCATCTTTTCCATCAAAGAAATCATTCACCTGACGATAGGTCAGTCTTCCATGGGAACGGATGACACCTTTTTCCACCTTGGAATAGAAAACGTTGCCTAAGCCATCGACCTGCATCGTCACAGATAAGACAAGACGGTCAACCTCCGGGTTGAGGGAGCAGATGCCATTGGAAAGTTCAAAAGGAAGCATCGGTACAACGCGGTCGGCAACATAAATGGAAGTTCCTCTTTGTCTCGCTTCATCGTCAAGAGGATGATTTGGGCGGACATAGTGCGTGACATCAGCGATATGAACAGTGATTTCATATCCGCTTCCAAGTCTTTTTCCTTCCACAGCATCATCGAAATCATGGGCGTCATCGCCATCGATCGTAACAATGGTGTGTTCTCTGAAGTCTTTTCTTCCTTCATAGTCTTCCATGGAAAGAGTCTGTGGAATATTCTTGGCTTCTTCCAATGCAGCTTCCGGGAATTCGAGTATGCCATCATTTTCGGCGATGATCATGGAGATATCCGCTCCGACATCCTGAGCAGAAACAAGTTTCTTCGTGATATTGACAGCCAAAGTATTCTCTTTGAAGTAAACAATGTCGCCTTCAAGGAAATCGCCCTGATTGATTTCCAATCCTTCCGGTTTTCCCTGGATAAGGATTGTCTTGCCAGCAGCATTGAGATAGCTGACCAGCAGTTGTTCTTTTCCGCTTCTCGTCAAAGAATATTTTCCCTTGAGAGAAGAAACCGCTTTGTAGTAGTCGAGACAATGGTAGGTTCCCTTTTGGAATTCCTTCGCATAAACCATGTCACCCAAAAGAAGCTGATCGGATTCCTCACCGGAAATTCGGACTTCATTACCAGACGGGATGGCCTTGAGGATGACAAAGTTCTTATTCTTGACAATGATTTTTGCCAAAAAGACGCCTTGATCTTTCAAGAGATAATAGAAAGTATTGTGCTTTCCGACAATACCTGTTGCTTCGAGATGAGAAAGAATCTCATCCAACTGATTCTTCTGCTGAGAAGTGAAGGCCTCGACCTTTTCTACGAGTGCCTGAAGGGAAAGCTGCTGATTCTTGAGCAGCTTGATAATCTGTGTTTCTGTCATGTTCTTTTTTCCTAGTTCGATTCCCGATAATGTACAAAATAAATGGGGATTTCAAGAAAATCCCCGCAATCAAATTTTACTTGATATGACTGGCCAAGATAGCCACCGTGAAGAAGGCAACAGCTAAAACGGAAGTGATGATGGTCATGATTTTATCTGCACCTCTCTCTTTGGTACGAGTGAAGATGTTCATCTGGTTTCCACCCATGACGGCACTGGAAGCACCTTGGGATTTTCCAGACTGTAGAAGAACAACAGCAATAATGATAAAAGACAATACCAACAAAATTATTTCGCAAACTGATGTCATGTTCAAAAACCTTTCAAAGATATAACTTATATATTATAAAGTTGACAAGACTTGATTACAAGATATAGAAAAGCATTCTTTTTCTACTTTCCGGATACCGTCAGTGATTTGATAACCATCGAGGGGATTGTTTTTCCCAAGGATTGGTCGATATCATTGCCGACGGCAAGCACCTCAGAAAAGACATCCTTGAGGTTTCCGGCGACAACCATCATGGAAAAAGCCTTGTCCTTTTTTCCATCCTTGATGACATAGCCCTCACACGGAAGCGAGAATTCCAATGTCTGGCTATTGATTCCTGAATTCAGACCGGAAATCGAGGTGATATAAAGACCGTTCTTTACCTTCTCCATCAAGGCATCCAGATCGTTCTTTCCCGGTTTGACCGAGATGAGAGTCGGAGAACCATTTCCATTGCCGGAAGCACATCCATTCGATTCACGATTTTCTTTGAGAGCTGTCTCGATAGAATAAAAATAATCCTTGAGAACGCCGTTTTGAATAAACGTGAATTCTTTAGTCGGATAGCCATCCGCATCATAGCTCGAAGCAGATGGATGCAGGATGTGAGGCGTATGTTTGATTGTCAAGCATTTCGAAACAATCTGCGTACCGATTTTCCCTTCAAAAACAGATAGATGCTGCTGAACGGATTTTGCATTGAGTTGGGAGAGAAAGAAAGCCAAAAGAGAGGAAACACAGGAGGAATTAAAAAGAATCCTGTATTTTTTGCTCTCCAATGCCTTGGAATTGAAGAAGTCGACAGCCGAAGAGATGATCTCCGGAAGTTTCTCATCTGCTCTCTTTTTCAGTTCCTCTAAAGAAAGGAAAGAAAAGAAAGATCGATATCCACTTCTCGGTTCATGTTCTTCATTCTCGGCAACAATGGTGACACTCATCGAATAGAGGGTCGCTTCATCCTTGCATTTCAGACCATACGAATTGAATTTCTGAGTCATAAGATTTTCCATCGACACAGAAATCGTAACATTTTTAATTCGCGAATCCTTGTTTTTGATTTCCTCACAATAGGAAAGAGCAAATTCACGAATATCTTTCAAAGTTGATGGTATGAAATCCTTCCGTTTCGTTTTTGGCTTCTGATATTTCAGTCCGCCTCGGAAATAATATTCAGGTTTATCTTCCTTACCAAACTGAGCACTGCTAAGAACGTTTTCTGCCAATAAGGAGGGTGTATTCTTATCGATGCAATCTGTGGCAAAACTTCCTTTTTTTCCGTCGACAATGCCACGCGCAGAAATATCCTGGCAGGTTCCGATCTGTTGGACTTCAACGTTGCCATTATGGACTTCAACAGATGTTTCCGTCCCCATAGAATAAGAAATCTGATAGGGCTCAATTCCTCTTTTCTGTGCTTCTTCAAAATATTTTTTTATTGTCATGCTCATTCTTCATTTCCTCCCGAACCACCAACCAAGATTTTAGAAATCAAGAGAGTCGGCTGTCCGACTTCGACATAACAAGACCCCGAAGAGGCTCCGCAGACGCCGGGCGCTCTTGAGCAATCATTTCCAACCATCTCGATTCTCTGCAGGATTTCATAACCATAGCCGACTAAGGAAACAGGTTTGATGGGATGAGAGATTTTTCCATCCTTGATGACATAAGCCAAATCTGAAGTGAAGATGAATTGATCCGTAGAAGGATCAACCTGTCCACCTGTAAAACTGACACAGTATATGCCATTCTTCACAGCGGCAAAGATATCTTCGACATTCGATGAGCCTCCGCCAATATAGGTATTCGTCATTCTCGTTGTCGGAAGATAGCGGTAACTTTCCCTTCGACAGGCACCCGTCGCCTTCAATGACGGATCAATTTTTCTTGCAGTATAGCGATCAAGCATATAGGAAGTCAGAACGCCGTCCTTGATGAGCTGATTTTTTGTCGAAGGATGGCCTTCATCATCAAAATTCTCGCTTCCCCAGCCATTCTCAATCGTTCCATCATCGAACGCATTGACAATATCCGAAGCGACTTTCTGACCGAGTTTTCCAGCAAACGGACTTTCTTTTCGGCTGATGGCGCTTCCTTCAAGAGGATGTCCGCATGCCTCATGGAAAAGAACGCCGCCGAAGCAATTGCCTAAAATGACAGGCATCTCGCCGCTCGGTCCTTCTGGAGCGGAAAGAAGCACAAGCGCGGTATTTCCCGCTTTCTTGCAAAGTTCGATAAAATCGGTTTCCTCAAGCAATTCCAACCCTTTGGATAGGCCAGGTCCCTCGAAGCCACTCTGAAATTGTTGGCCGTCCGTCGCGGTGACAAGAGCAGTCAATCTTGTTCGGCATCGCTCATCAGAAATGATAATTCCATCAGAATTATAAACTTCGACGTGCTCGTCTTCCTCGGCCAAGGCCGTATAGACATCCTTTATCTTGTCCGAAAGGGCAAAAGCAGCTTTTTCGCCTTCTTCCAAATAGGCTAACTTCTTTTCTGTTGGCCACATGGAATGAGGGGTTTTAATCGGAATAAGATTCTTCTTTGGTTTCTTTATAGAAAGAGAAGAAAGGCTCAAGATTCTCTCACCGTCAAAACCAAGAGAAAGTTCCTTCGCCAATTTCACAAGGGAGGCTTTCGAAAGGTCTGAGGTGTAACCATAGACCTGCTTTGTTCCTTTCAAAAGTCGGATACCGACACCACAGGTTCTTCCGGAACCGACGCCGTTGACTTTCTGATATCTTCTCGAATAAGAATGCGTGACGTTGTCTTGATAATAGATTTCTGCATAATCGGCTCCGGTTTCCAATCCGGCATTGAGCACTTCCAAGGCGACTTTTTTGGAGAATTTCATTTTTTCTTTCCTCCTTTCTTCTTCTTGAGAGATAAAGCAAAGCGAGTGAAATTCTTATTGCTGAAAACAAGGTTCAAAATAGCAAAAACAACAATAAAAACAAAGATGACAAGCACCATGAGTCCAGGTGTGATTTCCATTCCGAAGAAATCGATGTTTAAGGAAAACTGATCATATAAGTCTTCGACAAATCCAGACAGACCATACTGCTGAAGGTTTCTGCTCAAAAGAAGGAGAGGAGTTTTCATGAAATAATTTCTTAATAGACCAACTGAATAAGTCCCAGGGAAGATGGCAGTGATATAGTCGATATATTTCGGTCCAAATCCGTTCGGAAGATACGCTCCGATTAAGAAGCCGACCGCAGCAGAGAATATAGCAACAACTGGCGACATCACCGATTCCGATTTAATGAAGGAGCAGACAAAGAATGTAATCAAAGAGGCAGAGATTGTCGAAAGCAGAAGAACACCAAGAATGCTGAAGAAATCGAGAAGCGAAATCATATATGCCCCATAGAGTGCCAAAACAAGAAGACAAATAAGATAGACAATGAAGTTAACCAAGAAGGTCACGATGACATTGAAGGCAAAATAGCTCGCGACAATGACATTCGAATTGATTGGGGAGGAGATGAAGTCTCTTGTGACACCGCTCTCCTTATCGCGAACGACAATATAGTTGGCATTGAGAGAGACAGTGATGCAGCTGACAGCTAGAATGCCGGAAACCATCCAGCAATCAGCAATGCCATAGACTTTCTTTAGGATTTCCTTATAATCCGCTGCATAGCTCTGATTGGCTAAAACAGAATTTTGTGATTGGATCAGCTTGTCGAGCGCCTCTTTGATTGAGGCTGTTTCCAATTGCCTTAGGAAGATGATATAGACAGCAAAGATCGCAAGTGGAACCATCAGCGTGAAGATGACAGTCGGAATGTTCTTGAAGAAAACCATCAAATGACGTTTCGTCAAGGAATAAAAAACATAGCCCTGATGGGTCAAAGAAGATTCATCTTTTTTATTCATTCTCATTTTCCTCCATCAGTTTCCTTACACCTGTTGCATTCAAAAACACATCATCCATATCTCCTTTTTCGACCTCAAAGTCTGTCAGGATATCCTGATGCCGATTCAAAAAGGAAAGAACTTCTGCAGCATCCTTCAAGCTGATACGAAAGCATTTTCCATCCTGTGAATATGTGTATTTCAGTCCTTCCTTCTCAAGCAAGGAAACAACCACATCTTCTTTTTCACGATAGAGGATGACATAGTCAGAGGTATATTTTTCCTTCAGTTCATAGGGTGTTCCAGAAGCGATGATTTTCCCTTTATCCATGATAACGACATAGGTGGCCTTTTCAGCCTCCTCCATATAATGCGTGGTCAAAAACACAGTCATGCCTGTCTTTTTTCTAAGCGAATTGACAAGATTCCAGACGGATTGTCTTGTCTGAGGATCCAATCCAGTGGTCGGTTCATCCAAAATCAAGAGTTTCGGATCATGGACCATCGCACGGGCGATATCCACTCTTCTTTTCTGGCCACCGGAAAGTTTCCCGACCGGGCGGTCGAGGAAAGAAGAAAGATCAAGCATATCCACAAGGATATTGAGTCTTTCCTTCCATTTTTCTCCTTTTATATTGTAGAAGCCAGCTCGCAGGCTCAGGTTCTCTCTTGGGGTCAAAACCGGATCGAGAACCGAGTTCTGGAAAACAATGCCGATTTCCGACTTGATGGAATCCGGACGGCGGTCGATATCGATGCCATCAATGGTGATTTCTCCAGAATTCTTCTTCAAAATTCCTGTGATGATATTGATTGTCGTCGATTTTCCGGCGCCATTCAATCCTAGGAACGCAAAAAGAGATCCTTTTCGAACGGAAAATGAAATGTCATCGACAGCGGTAAAGTCTTCATATTTCTTAACAAGATGGGAGACAACAAGAATATCATCACTGACTTTTTGCTGTTCCTCATGCAAACGGGAAAACAAATTGAGCATAATATAAATCCAAAAATGGGGTGAGGGAGTTCCCTCACGCCATTGTTTACTTTCTCTTCAGGGTCGGGAACAAAAGGACATCACGGATAGAATCTGTCTCAGCAAAGAACATGCAGAGACGATCGATGCCGTATCCGATGCCACCTGCCGGAGGCATACCATATTCCAAAGCCTCGCAGAAATCCTCATCGACTTCACAGGCTTCGTCATTTCCCTTCTTCTTTTCTTCGACCTGCTCCTCAAAACGGGCTCTCTGATCGATTGGATCATTGAGTTCGGTAAATGCATTGCACATTTCATGTGTGGAAATATACATTTCGAATCTTTGCGTAAAGCGCGGATCATTCGGATCCTTCTTGGCCAAAGGAGAAATATCGACTGGATGCTGGCAAACAAAAGTCGGTTGGACTAAATCCGCTTCGCAGAACTTTTCGAAGAAAGCTTCAATGATATGACCCCAGAGATAGTGAGGCTGAATCTCGACATTATATTTCTTTGCCAATTCCTGTGCTTCCTCAAGAGTCTTGACCTGGTAGAAATCAACACCGGTCTTATCTTTGACAGCCTGGGTCATATTGACCTTCTTGAACGGCTGAGACAAGTCGATGTCATAACCAAGCCACTTAAACTGTTCTTTTCCGACTTCCTTAGCAAGATAATGGAAGAGGTCTTCAGTCATCTTCATCATATCATCCAGGTTTCCGAAAGCCTGATAGGCCTCCATTGTTGTGAATTCCGGATTATGCGTGGTATCAATTCCTTCATTGCGGAATTGACGTCCAATTTCATAGACTCTCTCCATTCCACCGACAAGACAGCGCTTCAAGGAAAGTTCGGTTGCAATACGAAGATAGAAATCTTCATCCAAGGCATTGAAGTGAGTAACAAATGGTCTCGCATTTGCACCACCCAAAATTGGGTTGAGGATTGGAGTCTCCACTTCGACATAGCCAAGCGAATCCATGAAATTACGGATTCCTCGGATAAGTTTCGGTCTCATGAAAGCAATCTTGCGTGAGTCTTCGTTGACGATGAGATCGACATAGCGATGTCTTCTTCGATCTTCCGGATCGGTCAATCCATGGAACTTATCCGGGAGTGGGTGAAGCGATTTGACGAGATGCGTGTATTCCATGGCACGGATGGTGACTTCGCCCGTTTTTGTCTTCATCATATGACCTTTGACGCCACAGATGTCACCCAAATCTGCCATCTTGAAAAGAGCATAATTTTCTTCGCCAACCACATCCTGACGGATGTAACACTGAATTTTTCCAGTCTTGTCTTGAAGGGTAAAGAAAGAAGCTTTGCCCATCTTTCGAAGCAAGACAATTCGGCCTGCGATGGAGACAACGTTCTCCTCATCGACCTGCTCTGGTTCCAAGGACGAATATTTTTCCTTCAAGCCGGCTGCCGTGGAGTCCACATCAAATTTCTGTCCAAAAGGATCGATTCCCTTTTGACGATATAATTCCAATTTTTCTCTTCTGTGCTGTTCTTGATCGTTTAAATCCTGAACAGGCTTTGCATTTTTCTGGTTATTGTCCATAAAAAAACTCCCTAAATCATTACGCCATATTATACCCTAACACTCTATATTTGTGTACGAGAAAGAAAAGAATTTCACCGAAACAAAGACAAAAAAGGATTAAAAATCCACCTATGAAACACTGTTGCAGGATTACAAGTTCATAAAATCCGTTATCCTTTTGAACAACTCGTAAAGAAAATGAAAACGATTTATTTGTTTTCATGAAATTGTTTAATGAAAATTAATTGTGCTTTTATGGCTAAATCGAGCGATTACTTTTCTTCGGCATCTGTTTCATATAGGAAATCTTGAACTTTGTTGTCAAATCCGATATCCAGAACATAGTCCATATGATATTTCTCATCCATTTTCTTCTTCAAGTAAGAACGAATCGATTCGTGGCTTTTTTCATCATCGAGAGAATCCGGAACGACAAGTTCGAATTCCAAAATCGTTTTTCCGTTTTCAGAGATGGAATGAAAATCATGCATAAGAATCCGTTGCGAAGTATATTCCTGTAGACATTCACGAAGGAAAGCAATCATGTCATCCGTCTTCTTGTCATTCACTTTAATCGGATCCATATGGATCGTCAGATGGATATTGAGGTTCTTCAGGCATTCTCTCTCAATATGATCGACAAGCTGATGGCTTTTGCTAATAGCCACGCAGTCATCGACTTCCACATGAATAACGCCAAAGATGAGTCGTCCATAGGAATGAATTGCCAAATCATGAATTCCCAAAACTCCCTCATGAGAACGAATCAGTTGAATCAGTTTCTCAATCAATTCCTTGTCCGGTTCCTCCCCAATCAAAGCAGAAATCGCTTCTTTCATAATGCCGACACCCGAAAGTGCGACAAAGAAAGCGACAAGCAACGTAAAGAAACAATCGACGCTATAACCACTAAACCAGGTAATCAGGATGCCGACTATGACAAAAAGAGTCGTGATAACATCATTTCTCGAATCCTTTCCCAGAGCCTTCAAAGGCATAGAGGAAATCTTCTTTCCCAAAGAGAAATAGACAACCGCTTGGGATAGCTTTGCCAATATGGCGAAAGAGAGGATCGAAAGAGAGACGACAAACATCACCATATCGATTTCACCCTTTGGAGGATAACCTGTTTTGGCAATCGAAGAAAAGAAGGAAACAACATCCAAGATGCCTTGATACATCATCACCATCGAAAGACCGATGATGATGCAGGCAATGATCAAGGAAAGAATATATTCAACTCTTTGATGGCCATAGGGATGTTCCTTGTCCGGTTTTTTCGAACTTGCCTTCACTCCGATGATGGCGATGAAGTTATTTCCAAAATCTGAAAGGTTGTTCATAGAATCCGTCACGATTGAGAAAAGGCCTAGCAGGATACCAAGAACAATTTTTGTGCAAAAAAGAATAAAATTCGTAATCAATCCATAAAAAGAAGCAAAAAGTCCATACTTTTTTCGTACATTCTCATCCTCGACATTCTGATAATCCTTGATGAAAAGCTTCAATAAAATCTGTATCATAGCTATATGATACTCTCTGAAATTCGGTTAGCGTTAACTGAAAAAATGAAATCAACTTCTCCTATTTTGTTTTTTTCATGACAAGAAAACACTATAATAATGGCGTATGAAAAAAAGATATTTCTCAAGCGCACTGCTTTTGTCAAGCCATCTATTGATTCTCGCTGATGCCGTCATGGATAAATTATCCTATGTCATAGCACTCGGAAAAGTCATGCAGGACAAGGATTCCATTCCAAAAGAGGAAAGATTCTCAGATGACATTCTGGAAACCCATGATCAAATCTATTCTCTTTTGAAACCATTCCTAAAGGAAGTTCCATCCAATTCCAATGCTCTACAAGAAACCTTGATCGACTCCTCCATCATTCCGACTCCACTATTGGAAGACATCATCTCCGTCCTGGAAATCAAAGAAACTGCACTTCGTGTATCGGATGAAGAAAGCCTATTTCTCATAAAAAGCAAGGAAGACTATTCTCTCTTCCTCCATTCTTTTTATTCCAAGATCTGCTTCCTCTTCCGCGTCTATTCTTGGCTTGTCGATCTCGAACTTGGCATACAGGATTATGGATATGATTTCTATGTTGTTCCCGCGATGGAAGAGGAGGATGAAATCAATGTCGTCGATTCCCTTTCCACAATGGAAACCATAGAATTGAAAAAGGAACTCTCCAACTACTTTAGCCAAACGGATTTCGATAGCGATGAAATGCTCCAAGAAAAGCAGGAACTTGCGGAATTACTCAAAAAATCGGAGGATTAAACATGTCAGACAACAAGAACCTGCCGAACATCGGCACCCCTGAAGAAGCTTTGCAGAAAATGAAAGATGGCTATCTATCCTTTTTAGATAGTGTTGCAAAATTCGTAACGATTGCTGAATTCTATACAGACAAAACGCATGAAGGACAGCCTCTCCCAGAAGATTTCGCAAAAAAATATTCCGACAATTTCCAGAAACTGAAAAGCGAATCCCCTGATGATTTTGCTAGCCAGGTTGCCTTCTTCACTTTGATCACACTTGATTTCGTTGAAGAAATCAAAGACAATCTGAAGGAATATGAGCGCATTCTGAAAGAAGGTCCTGATCAAAGCGCAAGCCCCTATGATCAGTCCTGCGACTATCTAGCCATCAAGGATGAATTCACCGACCTGAAAGACACCATTGACGATATCAGCAGAATCATGGCAAAAGAAAAAGTCGCGGAAACCAACGAAAACGATCCAGAATACGACTATATAGCCAAACAAAGAGACGAAAACAAATTCGGAGAATAAGAAAAGCCTTGCCTCTTCACCATCCTATGACGTAAACGCATAGAGGGAGAAGGCAAGGCTTTTTTGATGAAAAATCGTTTTTTATTTTTTCATATTGGATTCCATATCCAAATAAAAATTCTTGCTATTTTTATAGACGTGAGACAAAGAAGGATACATTTTCAGATAGACCTTCTTGTAGAGTTTGTTGTAAATCTTATGATTGGATAAATCGGGTGAAATGGATTGGCCAAGGGAAAACATTTTCTGCTTGGCTTCCTGAGGAGAAGAGAAAACACCGGCTGCAAGAAACCCAGCCATTGCCCCACCGAGGGTCGAGGATTCGGCGTCATCGGAGATAAAGCATTTCAAACCGAAGACATCGCTGATGATTTGGCAAAGTTCTTTTGAATTGCTGCCTCCACCGGAAATGACGAGATAGGATGGCTTGACTTTTGTTTTTCTTACAATTTCATCCATTCCTTCCCTTAAGCCAAAAGCAATGCCTTCATAAATTGCCTTGTAGAGATGATATTTTGTATGAACATTGCTGAACCCGACGATAGCTCCCTTAGCATTCGGTCTTTTGAGACCTGGCTGCCAGTAAGGCTGGAGAACAAGTCCATCGCTGCCAGCGGGAATATTTTTTATTTTTTGATTAAGAATCTGTTCGACATTGCAGTTTTGTCTTCTTGCTTCTTCCACATCATCATAGGCAAAGTTATCAATAAACCACTTCAGCATCCATAATCCACAATAAATTTGGATTTCCATGTTATAAGCACCTTTATAAGGTGCTGAATAAGATGGGAGAAATTTTTCCGGTTCCATATAATGGGAATCGACCACTTCGATAGTGCAAGCCGTTCCCAATGAGATGCTTGCAGAATATTTATCGACGCAGCCATTGCCAAATGTTTCACAGGCTTTGTCAGACCCACAGGCAAAAAGGGGCGTTCCTGCCGGAATCTTTGAAAGAAGAGAAAACTCCTCACTGACTTTTCCAATCACATCACCGACCGGAACAAGATCGACAAGAGCAGTTGAGGGAATATGGAATACATCCTGCTTTGGATGATTCTTGGAATACCATTTCCCTTTCTTAAAATTGATTGGATAATGGCCATTGCAATCCGCACTGGAAAGAACGAGATTTCCAGTGATTTTATAATTGAAATAGGCGCCCAAAGGACAATAATATCTCATCTTCTTCCAGTTGTCCTTCTCATTTCGCTTCAGCCAAAATGAGGGCGTTCTTTCAGCATTGTATTTGACGGTATCCTTCATGCCGATCAATGTGAAGAGAAGATTCTCATACCATTTGAGATAATCCTTGGATTCCATTCTCGTCACTCTTTGGTCAAGCCAAAGAATCGCATTGCGGATCGGGTGCTTATTTTCATCCAGGATGACAGTCGAATCACGAAAAACATCGACGACCATTCCACAGATATGCTTCAGATATTCCGGATGATCATCGTAAATGTCATTCGTTGCTTTGATCATTTCAGCGATATAGAAGTTCACATCCTGCTCAGCAAATCCTTTCTGTGGAGAGAAATACGGAACATCATATTTTCTCTTCGAAAAAGCGATGATTTTCCCCTCGGATGAGACCACGCTTGCCCGAAGCGATTGTGTTCCAATGTCGACAACCAATATCTGACTTTTCATATCCATTTTTCCTATTCATTAATTTATGTTCATTCTTTTATTATAAAAACATTTTTTTTAATAATCAAAAAAGAAATCAAAAAACTTGTTCCTAGACTTATAGAGTCTTATGCAATATAATTTGAAGAAGAAAAAGGAGCCCCTTCGAATGAAAATAAAACAACTTTTGCTGAAGCCAAAGGAATTATATACCACTCAGCTCGAAAAGCAGTACCATGACGCTGCCGAACAGTATTTCGATAAGCTTGCCAAGGACGCTAAGACCGATTCTTTGGCAAACCAGCAGCACGTACAGGAATACAATGATCTGAATGAGAAAGCGAAACTATTGGAAAAGAGCGTCAATTCCACAAAGACACTTAAGATTTTCATTCTTGTTCTCTCCATTCTTTCCCTTGTCATCGGTGGATTGCTTTTGATCATCGGATTTGCCAATCCAAAATGGTTTTTCTTTGTCATCGGCATCTTCCTTTTAGGACTTGGCATCTTCCTCCTTGTCTTCAACCAAAAGATTATCAAGAAGAAGCAGTTGGAAAGAGAAGCGAAACTTGCCGAAGCCAAAAAAGAAGCCGAAGCCATGCTTCAGACCTGCTATCAGGATATGGCTACCTTGAATGATTCCTTCGACTGGAACATTCCCGCTGCCATCATGGAGAAGACGACCAACATGATTGATCTGGATCCCTACTTCTCCTTGCCGAAATATACCTATTTGCAGGAAAAGTTCGGCATGAATGAAGTCATCGAGCCAAACTGTTCCGTCTTAGGTGTCCTCTCTGGAAACATTCAGGGAAACCCATTCGTCCTTGAAAAAGTCATGGAAGAGAAGCTCGTCAACAAAACCTACACCGGATCGATCACCATCCATTGGACAACCACATCCTACTATAAGGGAAAATCGGTCACCCATCATCATAGCGAAACATTGACT
Organism: bacterium; assembly: GCA_963612025.1. GTDB lineage: Bacteria > Bacillota_I > Bacilli_A > RFN20 > CAG-288 > Enterosoma. Next base: position 31,344 of record CAVDUB010000011.1, on the reverse strand, counting down.
GCCACCATCGAGAAACCGGCGCCAAACTATAATGCCCAGACCGTCCTCGTCTATGGGAACGAAACCGCACCAAATCTCCATTTCCGCAGAGAACCAAGCAAGATCAATTCCTTTAAGAATGAAAAAGAAAAGGAAAAATATGTTAATTCCGAAATGAAGAAAATACGAAAGATGGAAGAGAAAGCCGTCATGGAAGGCGGAACATTCACAGCCATGAACGATGAGGCATTCGAAGTCTTCTTCCATGCCCTCGACCGTGACAACGAAACCGAATTCCGTGTTCTTTTCACCGCCCTGGCCGAAGAGAACATGATGGAGCTTCTCAATGATCCTGTCCCCTATGGCGATGATTTCTATATGATCAAGAACGGCATGATCAACTTAATCTGTTCGCACCATTCTCAGAGAATCGACTATTCCGCCAATCCGAATCTCTTCATCAATTACGACTTCAATGCGAGCAAAACGAAATTCGTCAATTATTGCGACGAATTCATCCGCGGTCTTTATTTCGATTTGGCGCCGCTCCTTTCCATTCCCGACTATCAGACAAACATGCCCTATGAATACATCCACAATTCCGAATGGAAGAGCAACTATTCTTCCTTTGAACAGGAAGCCTTGGCAAACGGAATGGATGCCGCCATCTTCCGCCCGAATGGCGCCAATCCATCCCTTCCTCTCATCCTGAAGACCACAAGATCGAGGAAAATCGGAAAATCCGATTGTGTCAATATCCACGCCTATTCCTACCACACGACCGAGATGGTCGATTATGTCAGCAAACTGGGTGGTGATGGCCATACGCACCGCATTCCAGTCCACTGGATCAAATACGATCGTGTCGATAGCGACAACGAAATCGGCATCTCCTACGTCGGATCCAACCGCCATGACTTCATCGAGAAATACAAGAGCGGAAAACTCTCTGGCATCCTTGGTGAGAATGCACCCGTCCATTATGAAAGAGGACTTCTTGCCTTCAAGAACCGCTTGCCAATCAATGAAAGCCTCGACAATGCCCTAGAAAAACTTTTCGGCGAGCAAAAAGCAGAAAATACGCAGGAAAATCAATAAATCATATTTAATTTTGTTTGTTTTCGTTTATAATAATGCACAACATAGAGGAGGAAATAGACTATGCAATTAGATGAAACTGATACAAGCTTAGAAAACACCAGCGGAAGAGATGTCCACGTCATTGACAAGAAGGTTCCTGTCGAACTCAACGGGACCGATAAATTCGTCAATATCGGCGTCTGGTTCCTTTTCATTGTCGGTGGTGTTGTCTATACATTCAAAAAGAACAAGGCCAGAACCTATTTCAAGCAATTGGAACAGGACATCCAGCAGTGTGCTTCTGAAATCGATAACTATATGGAACAGAGAGTCATCATTCTTCAGAATGCTGCCAAATTGGTCGACAAGGCTGTCGATTTGGATAAAGACACCTTTGTCCAACTTGCTCAGGCCCGTTCCGGAAATGCCGGTGCTGGCAAGGGAAGCGTCGACCCAGATGTCCAGCGTAACCAGCTCGATGCTGCCATGAACAAAGTCAGCGTCGTCCTTGAAAGCTATCCGAGCAATCTCCAGGGACATGAGGCCATCGCCCAGGCTATGCAGCAGAACCAGGTTCTCCAGGCCCAGATTACCGCTGCCCGTACCAAATACAACAATAAAGTCAATCTCTGGAACAGAGAAATCACGACACTTTGGGCAAAGAAGTATGTTGCTGCCAAGGAAGGATACACCACTCGTATTCCATTCATTGCCAGCAAGGAAATGAAAGAGAAGAGCAGAGAAGTTCTTTTCTAAAGAAGTAAAGAAGAATTCAGGGGTTTGCAGAAATGCAGACCCTTTTTTCATACTGAATGAAGCCTCATCGATTGTCAAAAGTTCTATTTCATCAAAGTTTTTTTCATATTTTTTCGAATTCTCTTTGCAAGCAAGTCTTGACGTGATAAAATAGCCTTCGGCTAATTGTGAACTACACCCCGGTAAGGTTACAGTTTGCTCAAGATTCAAGAAAGGTAAAATATAAAATGCAGCGTCAAACTACAATTTTCAAAAAGACCGACGTCGCCAAAAACTGGTATGTCGTCGATGCAACAGATAAGCCTCTTGGTCGATTAGCCTCCGAAATCGCGGTGATCCTGATGGGCAAGAATAAGCCTCAGTTCACCCCAAACTTTGACAATGGTGACTATGTCATCGTGGTCAATTGTTCGAAGGTCTTGTTGACTGGGAAAAAACTCACTGGCAAGAACTATTATGACAACAAGTCGAATAGTTACGGTGGTCTCAGAACTCGATCTGCCAAGGTCATGGTTGAAAAGTATCCAACCGAAATGATCAAGAGAGCCGTTGGTGGCATGTTACCCAAAGGTCCTTTAGGCAAAGACATGTTGAAGAAGTTATTCACTTATGCTGGTCCAGAACATGATAGACAGGATAAGAAGCCAGTCGAAGTTGAATTGGTTAAGAAGGAGGAGAAGTAATCATGGCTAAATCTGAAAAACTCATTTACGCCGCTGTCGGAAGAAGAAAAGCTTCCGTCTGCAGAGTCTTCGTCACTCCTGGAACCGGTGCAATTGTCGTCAATGGCAAAAATGCTGACGAATACTTCCCACACAAGGTTTTGATCCTCGACATCAACCAGCCATTCGCTGCCACAAGCACGGAAGGCAAATATGACGTCAAGGCCAACATTGTCGGTGGCGGTTATTCCGGTCAGGCCGGTGCCTTAAGATTGGCCATCGCCAGAGCCTTAGTCAAGGCCAACGATGCCAACAAACCTCTCTTGCGTGCCAAGGGACTCCTGACAGTCGATGCCAGAGTCGTTGAACGTAAGAAATACGGTCTTCGCAAGGCTCGTAAAGACAAGCAGTTCTCCAAGCGTTAATCCACCGTTTGGCACCCTGTTAGTCCAACCATCAAAAAAAGAAAACCTGGGAAATCCGAATCCCAGGTTTTTTTGTTGTCTATATTTCGTTGTACAAAAGAAAAACGGAGCCATACAGCTCCGCTTTTCATGTTTTTTACTTATCTAAGCCGCCAAAGCGAAGAATATCCTTGTATCTCTGTTCAGCATACTTGGCATTCTTGCTAAAGAGTTCTTCCGCATGATCCGGATTGACTCTTGGAAGCTGAGAATAACGTGTCGAAGTGAGTAAGAAGTCCTTGATCTTGGAGAAGTCTGGATTCTTGGAATGTGCACCCAAGGTCAATGGGCTCTGTCCTTTTTCGGCAAGACGTGGGTCGAAGGTATAGGTTAAGAAATAACCACATTCGACGGCCATCTTTTCCTGAACCATGGCATTGCCTAATCCACCACGGATACCCTGTTCCTGGCATGGGCAATAGCACATGATGAGAGAAGGACCATTATAGGATTCTGCCTCTCTCATCGCTTTGATTGCCATAGCTGGATCGGCGCCCAAAGAAATAGAAGCGACATAGACATGATCATAGGCCATTGCAATCAAGCCGAGATTCTTCTTTGCCGTCTTCTTTCCGGAAGCAGCGAATTTAGCAATCTGACCGGTCTGAGAAGATTTGCTGGCCTGTCCACCGGTATTGGAATACACTTCGGTATCCAAAACGAGGATGTTGACATCATCTTCACTGGCAATGACATGATCCAAGCCACCGAATCCGATATCATAGGCCCAGCCATCACCGCCGACGATCCAGACAGACTTGTCAAGAAGATCGTTCTTCATGGCTAAGAGGGCTTTGATTCCTTCGCAGGAAGATTTCTCGATGAGATAGACCATCTTTGGAAGAATTTCACGGACATGAGCCTTGTTCTTGATATTGTTGAGATAATCTGTCAAGACTTCCTTGAGTTCCGGTTCGACCTTATCCTGATTATCGAGAATGATATTGCAGATGCGGCCAAGCTTCTGATCGGTCGCAAGTCTCATGCCATAACCATATTCGGCATTGTCCTCAAACAAAGAGTTTGCCCAAGCCGGACCCTCACCCTTGCTGTTGGTGATGAAAGGAGTCATCGGAGTCGAACCATTATAGATGGAAGAACAGCCGGTTGCATTGGCAATGAGCATATCGGGGCCAAACAACTGGGAAGCAAGACGATAATATGGGGTCTCACCGCAGCCAGCACAGGAACCAGAGACTTCCTGATATGGCTTATAGAAGGCAACTTCCTTCAATGTTCCAGCTGGGAAGAAGCCTGTCTTCGGCTCAATCTGCTTATAGAGAACATCAGCAGCGTCCTCATGATGGAATTCAGCCTTGGCATCCACCATCTTCAAAGCCTTATGGGCTTCCATGACCATCTTTCCGTTTTCATCCTTGATGACATTTCCGTTTTCATCTTTCTTCGGAGTCATCTTTCCAGGGCACTGGTTGACGCACAAAGAGCATCCGACACAGTTCATCGGAGAGACCTGGATACGGAACTTGAGTCCCTTGACATTCGGACCACCCATGGCTGGAAGAACATCGCCTCTTTCTTCCTCTGGAAGTTTGGCAATATCTTCATCATCAAGAAGGAAGGCACGGATTGTCGCATGTGGACAGACAAAGGCGCACTGGTTGCACTGGATACAATTTTCCTTATCCCAATGTGGAACACGGGCTGCATTGGCTCTCTTTTCCTTGAAAGTCACATTGGGTTCCATCGTTCCATCTTCCAATTCCCACTTTCTGAATGTGGAAACAGGCAAATCATAGCCATCAAGATTGTTGATGATGGCAATATAGCTATCCCAATAATCATCGCCAGTCGGCTTGATGTTGGAATTATAGGTCAAGGAAGACCATTCCGGATCAACTTTGACTTCTCTAAGACCTTGTGTACCCGAATCGATAGCCTTGTAATTGAGGTCGACAACATCCTGGCCTTTCTTGGCATAGGTTTTGGCTGCGAATTTCTTCATCCAGCTGTTGGCTTCATCATAGGGCATGATTTGTGGATTGAGATAGAAGAAGGCAGACTGAAGAATTGTATTGGTATGAGGACCCATGCCGATGGCAAGAGCAATCTTATTCGCATCGATGACGAAGAGTTTGGCATGCTTATCAGCCAACTGCTTCTTCATACGGTTTGGCATGGCCGCAGCAAGCTGCTCATCGCTCATATTCGTGTTGAGCAAGAAAGTGCCACCATCCTTGAGATTGCTAACCATATCATATTTGAAGATATAAGAATCCACCGAGCAGGAAACGAAATCGGCATTCTCGACATAGTAAGTCGAATGGATCGGAGTCTTTCCGAATCTCAGATGCGATCTTGTGACACCGCCGGATTTTCTGGAATCGTAGGCAAAATAGGCCTGGGCATACTGATGTGTTTCATCACCGATGATCTTAATGGAAGATTTATTGGCACCGACTGTACCATCCGAACCAAGTCCATAGAAGAGACAGGATGTATAATCATGGGCAATCTTGTAGTCTTCATCCGCTGGGATGGAGAGATTTGTGACATCATCCTCGATACCGACGGTGAATCCAGTCCATGTCTTCTCGGCATTCATGAAATCATAAACACCCTTGATATGCTTTGGAGCCGTATCCTTGGAAGAAACGCCATAGCGTCCGCCAAGAACCTTGATGTCATTGCGGTTGCCCTGCTTGAGAGCGGCAAGAACATCCAAGTAAAGAGGCTCGCCAATAGAACCAGGTTCCTTCGTACGATCCAAGACTGCGATCGTCTTGACACTTGCAGGCAAGCTGGCAAGAAGATGCTTTGCGGAGAACGGACGATAGAGATAGACTTTCAAGACACCGACCTTCTCGCCCTTGGCCATCAAATCGTCCACAACTTCTGTGCAGGTTTCTGTGACAGAACCCATGGCAATGATGACTCTGGTGGCTTCCGGATCTCCATAATAAACAAATGGAGCATAGCATCTGGAAGTGGCATCGCTGACCTTCTGGAAATATTCACAGGCCACATCGATGATGTGTTCTTCATGAAGGTTCTGAGCTTCTCTTCCCTGGAAGGTGATATCATCGTTTTCTGCACCACCCTTGGTGACAGCATGTCCATGTGGATTCAAGGCTCTCTTCTTAAAGGCCTTGACTGCCTCTTCATCAAGAATGGATTTCCAGAATTCGTCATTGACGAATTCGACATTCTGAATTTCATGAGATGTACGGAATCCATCGAAGAAATGGATGACCGGAGAAGAGGATTTGATAGCGACAAGATGAGCAAGAGGAGATAAATCTGCAACATCCTGAACAGACTGAGAGCAGATCATGCAGGCGCCAGACTGACGGACGGCATAGACATCGCCATGATCGCCGAAGATCGAAAGCGAACGGCTAGCTAAGGAACGAGCCGCACAATGCAAAACAATCGGCAATTCCTCACCGACCCATTTATAAATGTTCGGGATCATAAGGAGCAAGCCCTGAGAGGCAGTATAAGTCGTGGCCAACGCACCACCAGAAGCAGCACCATGAACCGCGCCGGAAGCACCCGCTTCAGACTGCATTTCCATGACCTTGACGATATCGCCAAAAGCATTCTTCATACCGGCAACAGCGTATTCATCGACATGTTCAGCCATCGGGCTGGACGGCGTGATTGGATAAATCGCAGCAACTTCAGTAAATTTGTAAGAACCTAAAGCAGCGGCCGTGTTTCCATCCACTGATTTCATTGAGAATTTCTCTTTTTCCATATACTTCCTCCAATATTAAAGTATTCTCTAACGATTATTATACCCTTTTTAGAAAGCGATTACTTATATATTTTTCGATAAATGAGGAAATTTGAATAAAAATCCTTTCGATTCCGATTGAAAAGAATCTCGACATTCCTCAATCAAATGAGATTGCGGCTATCTTCTAAAGATATTCTTCATCCCCACTCTCGCCTCAAAAAACAAGAGAGATCAATCGTAGAATGAGTCGGTTTGTACAGTGTTCCTATGCCATTTTAGAAAGACGGCACAGGAAAGAAATCGGCTTTCTAAGACTGCTAAGAAAAACACGTTTTTTCATTCTGGCAGATGAATCATTCTGACATTCACCGTAAAAAGAAACGAAACAATTCAATATTATTATCAAAAAAGAGTTGAAATGAATATGTGAAACATGTATCATATGAATAACATTTCATATGAAAGGAGACTCATTTATGTCCGACTGTACATGCGAAAGCAGACTGGATGACGAAGAAAAAGAGGAAAAAAGTGAAAAAATTAAAAATATCATCTTGCTTATTTGGGGTATCCTTTGCCTTGTTGTTGCCTTTATCCTGAACAAGATTGATCAAAACTTCAGTGAAATCACATGGGAATGTTTCTCGAATTCCAATTTCTACGCCTCCCTCTCCTTCTATTCTTTTCTTCTCTATACCATCGGATATCTTCCCCTCCTCTTTTCGGCATCCAAGGAATGCATAGAAGAAATCAAAGAAGGAAATATCCTCAATGAAAATACATTGATGATCATTGCAACCCTTGGAGCCTATTTCATCAACGAATATCCAGAAGCGCTCTTTGTCATCCTTTTCTCCATCATTGGCGAAACATTGGAAGACTATGCAACAGAAAAATCCGAAAAATCAATCAAGAGCCTTGTCAATGACATGCCACTATATGCCCATGTCGTCAAAGAAGACAAATCGATTGTCGAAAAGAACCCCGAAGATCTGACTATCGGCGACATCATTGAAATCCGTCCTGGTGAGAAAGTCTCTGTGGATGGAAAAATCATCAGCGGTGCATCCTCGTTCGATTTATCGAGCATCAACGGCGAATCTCTGCCTAAAGAATATAAGGAGGGCGACTTCGTCTATTCCGGAAGTATCAACTTGAATTCCGTCGTCCTTGTCGCTGTCGAAAAGGAATTCAAGGATTCGACATTGGCAAAAATCATGGACCTCGTCGAAAACCAGCAAGCAAAGAAAGCAAAGACAGAGAAGTTCATCACGAAATTCGCAAAGATTTATACTCCGATTGTCATGCTGATTGCGGTAAGCGTCTTCCTCATCGGCATGATTGTTTCATCTTGGTCATGGCAAAATGGGGGAAGAGAATGGCTCTACAAAGCATTATCCATTCTTTTGATTTCCTGTCCATGTTCCCTTGTCATCGCCGTTCCGATCACCTTCTTCTCCACCATCGGCTGTGGAAGCAAATATGGAATTCTCATCAAAGGCTCAATCAACATTGAAGATATGGCTCATGCAAAGACAATCTTCTTCGACAAAACCGGAACGTTGACAGAAGGAAAATTTGTTCTCATGAACAAGGTCGATGAAGAAAACCTGCTTTTAGCGGCCAGTTTGGAAGCCAAGTCAACGCATCCTCTTGCCATCGCCATCAAGAATGCCTGTCCAAGCGAGAAATTAGATGTCGATAAGTTTGAAAACATCCCCGGGTTTGGCATAAAAGGTGACATCAATGGAAAAACATACTGCATCGGAAACAGCGCCTTGATGGAAAGATACCATATTCAAAACTTTAAGAAAGAAGAAACACCCTACAAAGCCCTTTATCTCGGAATCGAAAATGGAGAATTCCTCTCTGCCTTCATCGTCGCGGATAAGATTAAAGACACGGCCAAAAAGACAATATCCGATTTGAAGAAGGAAGGCTTTGATAAAACATGCATGCTTTCTGGCGATGATGAAAAAATCGCCAAGGAAGTGGCTGATACCATCCATCTTGATGAAGCACTCGGCAACCTTCTTCCAGATGAGAAACTAAAGAAGGTCGAAGAACACGTCAGCAGAAAAGAAGGTGTCTGCTATGTCGGAGATGGCATCAACGATTCACCCTCATTGCTTGCGAGCGATGTCGGCATCGCCATGGGCGCCTTAGGCAGCGACGCCGCAGTTGAAGCGAGCGATATCGTTATCATGGATGACGACTTAGCGAAAGTGACTGAAGCAAAAAGATTATGCAAGAAATCGCTTCTTACGGCAATCAGCGTTATCACAATCTCGATTGTTCTGAAATCCATTTTCATGGTCCTAGTTCTGACTGGCGTCCTTGGAAGTTTCGCCATGATCGTTTCCGGATTGAGTGATACCGGCGTCATGATCATCTGCGTTCTTGTCGCATTGAGCATGCTCTTCTACAAGCCGAAATATCTTCCAAAAAGGAAATGATTTTTAAAAAAAGGTCTCTATAAATTTAGAGGCCTTTTTCTTTTCGATCCTGATAAAGATTCTCGTCTTTTTCCGAGACATGTTCGAGTCCGGTCTTGAAGAGATCTTTGATATGATTGTCTGTCAGCATATAGACAATTGATTTTCCATCTCTTCTTGTTGTGACAATGTCATGTTGACGCAGAATGGCGAGTTGATGGGAAACACGTGACTGAGACATTCCCAGGATTTCTGCGATATCATTGACGCAGAGTTCATACTGGGAAAGAAGAGATATCAGAATCAGTCTTGTCTTATCACCAAAAAGAGAATAAAAAGAAGCCAAGCTTTCGAACGAATTGTTCGATAGCATATGGTCTTCAATCAACTGAATTTCTGTTGGCGTTTTCTTTGCTTTTTCCATAGTTATTTGATTATACACCTTTTTTGTCTTGTTTGTTCGCCTTTCCTATCGTTCCGTATACTTATCCGCATCTTCTTTCTTCATGCCTCTAAACGGCTTAAAGGGGTTTCTTTTAAAGTATATATTATATATAATATATATGTTTTTTGTTTTTTCGATTCATGGGAGGTTTAACATGACAAAAATCGATTCATCCATCTACATCAAAGGTGAATATATCACCCTCGGGCAGCTTCTCAAATTTCTTGATCTCGTTTCCACAGGGGGAGAAGAAAAATTATTCGTGTCCACCCATGATATTGCTTTCAACGGGGAAAAAGAAAACCGACGTGGGAAGAAGCTTCGTGATGGCGATGTCATCACCATCGATGGCGAAGAATACAAGATATGTTTGTCAAAAGATTGATTCTTCAAAATTATCGGAACTATGAGAATCTTGATATCACGTTTCCTTTAAAAAGAATCTATATCACCGGAAACAACGGGACAGGCAAAACCAACGTCATCGAAGCCATCCACTACATGTCCATGGGAAGAAGCTTCAGAAAAGCCGATGACCCCGATCTGATTCAGAAAGGGTTCTCACAAGCGAGCATCTATCTTGAATTTCATTCCGAAAAAGATGAACGGCAACACACGCTCTCCTGTATCCTATCAAAAGAAAAGAAGGTCTTTGCCTATGATGGGGAGAAGGTCAAGTCTCTTTCTTCTATCCTAGGGAAACTTATCGATGTGTATTACGAACCGAATCTTGTCTTCTTCTTCAGAGCAGAACCAGAGCAGAGAAGGAAACTCATCGATGAGACCTGTTCACAGCTCTCAAGCCAATACCTCTATGCCATCTCACGATACAAAAAACTGCTCAAGGAAAGAAATGCAGCTCTCCAAAAGAACTGCGACAGCGATGTCATCCTCGCGTATCGAAATCAACTTATCAATCTATCCTATCGAATCGTCAAGGATCGCAAAGACATCATAACAGTTCTATCGAAAAAGGCGTGCGAAAGCTATAATTCGCTTTTTCAAGAGGAAAATCGTTCCTTTTCTCTCGGATACAAGACATCCTGTCCAATCGACGATGACCAGGAAAGCTATGTAAAAAATGCAATCCAGTTATTCGAGAATGCGAAATCCTATGAGAACATACGAAAGACAACCTTGATTGGCCCACACCGCGATGACATTCTCGGATTTCTGAACGGAAATCCAATATCCGAATATGGAAGTCAGGGAGAAAACAGAATTGCCTCATTGAGTCTGAAACTATCCATCCTCGATTTATTCAGCCAAAGACTCTCTGCAAGGCCAATTCTTCTTCTCGATGACATTACATCCGATCTCGATGAAAAGAGATGTCAGAATCTGCTCTCTTGCATCAACAAAGAAAACCAGCAAGTCTTCATCACTGGAACAAAAATTCCGAAAGGCTTCCTTGATTATCAGATTTATACGAGTGATGGAAAAACACTATCACAGAAAGGAAAAGAAGAATGAGCGACGAAAAACAACTCACAGAAGAGGAAATCCGTGCGGCAGAACGTGCGAAGATTTATGAAAAACAGCAAGCCAAGATCGCCAAAGTGGCTGCCGACGAAAATATCGGTCCAAAGCCAGATAAGCCCGAGGCGAAAAAAGTCATCGAGGAACCCAAAGAAGAAAACTTCGAGGAGCAGCATGTCGATCATATCGACCTCGACCAGGCCACCGAAGAGAAAAAGATGAAAGCCAAGGATGATTACACCGGTGCCGATATCGAAATTCTTCAGGGCTTGGAAGCTGTCCGTCAGCGTCCTGGCATGTATATCGGAACGACTTCGAGCAGAGGTTTGCATCATCTTGTCAGAGAAGCCGTCGACAACGGCGTCGATGAGGCTCTGGCTGGATTCTGTAAGCATATCAAGGTCACCATTCTTCCCGGAACAGCTGAAAATCCCATCAACCGATGCCGAATCGAGGATGATGGCCGTGGCATTCCCTGCGATATAAACAAAACAACCGGTGTCTCGACCGTCGAAACTGTCTACACCATTTTGCATGCAGGCGGAAAATTCAATGACAAAACCGGATACAAGATTTCCGGTGGTCTCCACGGCATCGGTGTCAAGGCCGTCAATGCCTTGTCGACCAAGGTCGATGTCACTGTCTGCCGTGATGGAAAGGTTCATCAGATTCATTTCAAGGACGGCGGCCATACAATCGCCCCTGGATTGGTCGTTACGGGTGACTGTCCAATCGAAAAGACGGGTACCAGTGTCGAATTCACACCAGACCCTCTCATCTTCAAAGAGACGACAACATTCGATTTTTCGACCATTGCCACCTATCTGAGGCAGACTGCCTATCTTACCAAAGGCGTCGATATCACCATCGAAGATGTCCGTGATCCGAGCAACATTCAGCATGCACATTACTGCTTCAATGGCGGTATCATCGAATATGTCAGCTATATCAACCAGGAAAAAGACAAGGTTTTCGAAGAGATTCCCTATGTCAATGGCGCTTCCACCGTCCAGACAGGTGGATTGGATGTCAAGCCGACAACCGTCATTGTCGAAGCGGCTTTCCAGCCGACAAGAAGCGGCATCCTCAACATGTCGAGCTTCTGCAACAACATCCGAACCACTGGTGGCGGAACCCACGAAGAAGGTTTCCGTCTGGCTATCGGAAGAGAACTCAACAGCTATTTCCGTTCCAAGGAATGGCTGAAGCAGAATGATGAGAACTTCCGTTCCGAAGACTGCTTGGAAGGCTTGACAGTCGTTTTGAGCGTCAAGCACACCAATCCGCAATATGAAGGACAGGTCAAAGACAAACTCGGAAATGACGAAGTGAGAAAGATTACATCCTCCATCGTCGGTGATTTCCTCAAAGAATGGCTGATGGAACATCCCAAGGAAGGAAAGGCATGGTTTGACCGTGTTGTTTCTGCCTTCAAGGGAAGAAAAGCTGCCGAAAAGGCAAGAGCGCAGGCGCAGGGAAAGCTCTCGGCCGGTGCCGGATTGCCTGACAAACTCACAGACTGCATTTCAAAAGATCCGAAGGAAAGAGAACTCTTTATCGTCGAAGGAAACTCCGCAGGCGGTTCAGCCGTCATGGGAAGAGATGCCAGAACACAGGCCATTCTTCCTTTAAGAGGTAAGATTCTCAATGTCGAGAAAGCTCAGGCTACACGAATCGAAAAGAATGCCGAAATCTATAACATGGTCACAGCCATCGGAGCCGGACAAGGCGAACAATTCGATGTCAGCAAAATCAAATATGATAAAGTCATCATCATGACCGATGCTGATGTCGATGGTTCCCACATCCGAATTCTCCTGATGACATTCTTCTATCGTTTCATGAAGCCTCTTGTCGAAACAGGACACCTCTATATTGCCCAACCACCGCTTTACCGTCTAACCTATCAGGGACACCACTACTATGCCTTCAACGATGAGGAACTCGATCAAATCAAGTCCAAACTTCCTCTCAATGCACGTTATGCCCTTCAGCGTTACAAAGGTTTGGGTGAAATGGATCCAAGCCAGCTTGATGAGACAACAATGGACAAGAATCATCGACGCATGCTCCAAGTCACCATTGAGGATGCTCAAGAGGCAAATGACGCTTTGATTGACCTCATGGGCGAAAATGTCGAACCAAGAAAAGACTACATCACATCCAATGCCAAATTCGTTAAGAATCTTGATATCTAAAGGAAAGGAGATTGCACAAAATGGCAGATGAAGAAAAAAACAATCTGAATCCTGAAGAACAGGATGAGGCAACATCCCAGGACGAATCCGAATTATCCGATAAAGAAGTCGCTGAAAAGAAGGGTGATGGCATCGTCGGCCTTCAGGAAGGCATTGTTGCCGGTATCACCCCCGATGAATTCGGTGCCGAAATCAAATCCTCTTTCCTTGATTATGCCGTCTCTACATTGACGAGCCGCGCCATCCCAGACGCACGCGATGGCATGAAGCCAGTTCAGAGACGTATTATCTACGATATGTGGGAAATGGGCGTCACGCCAGATAAGCCCTTCAAAAAGTCCGCTCGTGTCGTCGGTGACGTCATGGGTAAATACCATCCACATGGCGATTCCTCCATCTATTTGGCAATGTGCCGCATGGCGCAGGATTTTGCAATGCGTTACACCCTCGTCCAAGGACACGGAAACTTCGGTTCACAGGATGGCGACGAACCCGCCGCATCCCGTTATACGGAAGCGAGATTATCTAAAATCGCCTTGGAAATGACCAAGGATATCGAAAAGAACACCGTCCCTTTCATCGACACCTACGATGCCGATGGCAAAGAACCAACCGTTCTTCCCTCCCGCTTTCCAAACCTCCTCTGCAATGAATCCTCGGGTATCGCCGTTGGTATGGCAACATCCATCCCTCCTCACAACCTGACAGAAACCATCTCGGCCGTCCAGGCATTGATCAAGAAACCCGATATGGAAGTCGATGAAATGATGCAGATTATCAAAGGCCCCGACTTCCCAGGTGGCGGAATCATCATGGGAAGATCAGGCATCCGAAATTACTTCCTCACCGGAAGAGGTTCCGTCAAAGTCAGAGCCAAATACATTACGGAAGAAAAGAATGGTCACACTGAAATCATCTTCAAGGAATTACCGTATATGGTCAACAAGCGCGACCTTGCCAAAAAGATTGTCGAGCTTGCTGATAGCAAGACCATCGATGGCATTGCCCAGGTCGCCGATTATTCCTCCCAGAAGATGGGAACCCACTTTGTTGTCGCACTGAAGAAGGGCGCCAGTGAAGCTCTGGTTTTAAATCATCTTTTCCACTATACCGCCTTGCAGTCCAACTTCCCGGTCAATATGCTTGCCCTCGACAACGGAACCCCAAAGATTCTGTCCATGAAGCAGGCGCTTCAGATTTACATCGACCATCAGAAAAATATCATCCGCAGAAGAACTCAATTCGACTTGGCCAAGGCCTTGGCAAGAATCCATATCCTTGAGGCGATTCTTCTTGTTGCCGATGCCATTGATGAGACTGTCCATATCATTCGTTCATCAAAGACCTACGAAGAAGCACAATCCAGATTGATTGAAAGGTTTTCATTTGACGAAGTTCAGTGCAAAGCCATTTTGGATATGCCTTTAAGAAGATTGACCGGTCTTGAGCAGGATAAATACCTCAATGAAAAATCCGCGCTCGAAGAAGATTGCAAACATTATAATGCCATCTTGAGCAATGAAACCGTCTTGGAGGACACCTTGATTCTTGAACTTGACGAAATCAAGAAGAAATATGGCGACAGCAGAAGAACTGAAATTTCCGACTATGATTTGGATGAGAACGACGAAGATCTCATTCCGAACAAGGAAATTCTTATCTTCCTGACCAAGGGCGGATACATCAAGAGAGTCGACCCAAGCGAATTCCGTGCCCAAAACAGAGGCGGTATCGGCGTACAAGGAATGAAGACGAAGAGTGATGACGACATCAAGATTCTTCGCCATTCCAAGACCAAGACCGATGTCCTCTTCTTCACGAACCTTGGAAGAGTCTATCACTGCCGTGGCTATCAGATTCAGGAAGGAAGCCGTACATCCAAAGGCATTCCGATTGTCAACCTCCTCAAGCTGATGGATAAAGAAGAAGTCACTGCCATTATTTCAATGGATGACTATTCGGAAAATTCCTACCTCTTCTTCGCCACGAAGAAAGGTGTCGTCAAGCGCTCTCCGGCCAGCGAATTTGAGAACATCAATGTCAACGGCAAGATTGCCATCGGCTTAAGAGAAGACGATGAGCTTCTTGATGTCCGACATACCAACGGAGAAGCCATTGTCTCCTTGGGTTCCAGCGAAGGAAAGGTCTGCTCCTTCCACGAAAACGATGTCCGCTGCATGGGAAGAACTGCCAGCGGCGTCAAGGGTATCGAATTGGCTGAGGGCTGTGATGTTGTCGGTCTTGTCACCTCTTTGGACGGAAACAAGATTTTCTCCTTGAGTGAAAACGGCTATGGAAAAATCACAGATGTGAGTGAATACCGCATCACTTCCCGCGGTTCAAAAGGTGTGCGTACCCTCAAGACAACCGAAAAGAATGGTGGTTTATGCGTTATCCGCAATGTCCAGGGCGATGAAGATATCATGATCATCACCTCCCAGGGCACAACCATGAGAACCTCCCTTACCCAGTTCAGAGAGATGAGCCGTAATACAGTCGGCGTCAAAGTCATTTCTTTGAGAGGAAAAGAAACCATCTCCTCTGTCTCTGTCCTTCCTTCCGAAAAAGAATTGGAGGCAACCGAGTCCTCAGAGGAAGCCCAGGTAGAAGAAGAAAAAATCCATCAGACTGAAGAAAAAGCACTTGAGGAACTCCTCAAGAGAGCCGAAAATCCAAACGACGATTCAAGTGAAGAATAAATAGACAGCCCTCGATTATGGGCCGAATGTGAAAATGTACCAGTATTTCCTAGGATATGACTATTATCAGCTCAAGCATTCGTTCAGCTATGTTTCCCGAGCGGCATTGGCAAGTTATCTGAAGAGAAACAACATCAGTTATACCTTCAACATAAACGATAATTTCAGAGAAGCCATTGTCCCTTCGGGCATAGACTACTTTTCCTTTTATGCTGCCTTGCAGAAAAAGAAGGATATCAAAGTCAATGTCATTGCCAATAGCAATATGTCCGATTTCCAATTCAAGAGATCAAAAAAGGGACCTGAGCTGACTTTATCTCTTGATGCCATCAACTATTACAGAAAAGCTGATTGCCTACTCACAACCTTTCCTTCTCAGGAAGAACTCATTCACAAGAATGGCATTTCAACTAAGATAGCCCGGCTTCCCATATTGGCCAATGACCTGACTTCTTCTCTTTCGCAAAATCAGAAGGATGCCTTTTTAAGACATTTCAGGCTTCAGGGAAATCGAGAAATCATCATTTCCTACGGCATCGTCACAAGCAAGGATACCATCATGGAAATTCGTGCCATTGCCAGAAACACTCCCGAGAAAGATTTCCTCTTCTTTGGCGAAATCGCCAAGGAAGCACTTCATCAGACGCTCTTCGAATCCATCACGGAACCAGATAATCTTCATTTCTTCCGTTCCCTTCCTGAAGAACTCTACCCTTCCTTCCTCTATCACACATCAAGACTTCTTCTTGTGGGAGACTATCTCTGCTTTCCGCAGATTATGATTGACTGCATTTTCCACAATATCCCCATCATCACATACAAGCTGTCCGGTTTCGAAGAAATTCTCAACGAGAACGACGCATGCATCACGAAACTCTATTCTTCCCTTTACGAAGCCATCTACAAGCCAATCAACCAGGAAAAGATTCTGAATGCAAAAAAAACACTCGAAAAGTTCCAAACCTTGAATACAAGTACAGAAAAGACTACAATTTTGTAGACAATAAAGGAGACATAAATCATGCTCGATGTCAAATATGTAATCGATAATCTAGATGAAGTCATCGAAAGATTATCCACAAGAACCGGCGATTTCTCTTATTTACGCGAACTGCCGGAATTAGATAACAAACGAAAACAATGCATCATCAAGGGCGATGCCCTGAAAGCCGAAAGAAATGCCCAGTCCAAGAACATCGGAAAACTCAAGGCACAGCATAAGGATGATGAAGCCAAAGCCTTGATGGAGAAAATATCCTTCGACAAGGAAGAAATGGCTCGCTTGGACAAGGAAAGAGAAGAAGTCGAACAGCAAATTCGAGAGATGATGCTCAAGACTCCCAACATCCCAGACAAGTCCCTTCCGATTGGAACAGATGACAGTTTCAACCGCGCTGAAAAGTTCTATTCCAAGCCGACAACGTTCACTTTCAAGCCAAAGGCTCATTGGGAACTTGGTCAGGCCTTGGGTGGCTTTGATGTCGACCGTGCCGCCAAGGTTACGGGATCGAGATTCACATTCTATATGGGTGCCTTTGCCAAATTGGAAAGATCTGTAGCCGCCTTCATGCTCGATACCCATGTCCAGAATGGTTTCACTGAGGTTCTTCCTCCCTATCTGGTCAACACGGCATCCCTGACGGGAACTGGCCAGCTTCCGAAATTCGCTGACCAGGCTTACATGACCAACAATACCGGTGAAGAATACTGGTTGATTCCAACGGCAGAAGTTCCAGTCACCAACCTCTATCGTGATGAAATCTTATCGGCCGACGATCTTCCAAAGAGATTCTGTGCCTATTCTTCCTGCTTCCGTGCCGAAGCCGGCGCCGCTGGAAGAGATACCAGAGGCATCATCCGTCAGCACCAGTTCCAGAAAGTCGAAATGGTCAAATTCTCCTTGCCTGAGCATTCCTTTGAAGAACTCGAGAGCATGGTCGAAGAAGCAGAAAGAATCCTTGAACTGCTCAAACTTCCGTATCGCAGAGTCTGCCTCTCCACGGGCGATGTCGGTTTCTCTGCCGCCAAATGCTTTGATGTCGAAGTCTGGATGCCTTCCTACAACGATTATGAAGAAAAAGACGGAATGTGGGTTTCCAAAACCGATGTCTATAAAGAAATTTCTTCCTGCTCCAATGATACAGACTATCAAGCAAGACGTATGAACATCCGCTTCAAGAGAAGCAAAGATGCCAAAACCGAATATGTCCACACACTGAACGGATCCGGTTTGGCCGTCGGCAGAACCGTTGCTGCCATTCTTGAAAACTACCAGAACGAAGATGGATCCATCACTGTTCCGGAAGTCTTACGTCCTTACATGCATATGGACGTCATCAAATAAGAACACACAAAATAAAAACCTATCAGCCTTGCCGAAGAAATCCGGTTAAGCCGATAGGTTTTTTGCTTAGTCTTTTCGAATGCTTCCCTTTTTGGAATGGACGCGAATTGAACCGCCTTGTGTTTTCACGAGTGCCTTGGCATAGTCAATAGCTTCCTGTTGAGTGAAGAAAGTCTTGATGGCTTTCTCTCCATTGGCAAGACGGACTTGCCATGTCCCTGAAAGAGCATGACGGGAGATATGATAGACTCTCGCTCCATTTTTGTATTTGTTATTTGGTCGTGTCGCAGCAAGATTCATCGTGGATGTTTTTCTTGCCTTCTTTTTCACCTGCTTGGTGACAACATGAATCGTTCCTGTTTCGGAGGAAAAAGTTTCTCGAACCTCCCTTGTATCACCGTCGACATTGATTTCCTGAACATCTTTTCCCTCTGGAATATGTCCATTATCGACATGGGCGATAATTTTATCGTCAAGGATTGTCTCTTCAACCTGTGTGACATGAGGGTTTTCCGACTGTGAAAGCGAAGTCGAATAGATTTCAACTCCCTCGTCATCATCATATCCGCGAAGAACATGCTGAAAGAAATGATTGAGGAAATAAAGCAAAAGACTGAGTAAGAAGGTTGCAAGAAGAAGAATACCCACAACAAGAAGAATGAACCACGTCTTATCATTCTTGATCATGCCATACCAATCATATTCTATCGAAGAATCAGCTTTTTTGATTCCAACAAATTTATATTCATAATTGAAAAGATAGAATAATCCATAAAATATCACGGGAAGGAGCGAAAAGAATGTATAGCGGAATTTCAAGGATGGTTCATTTTCAAAGAAAATAAAATTGATCAATGCAAGAAGAGGAATGATGAAATGGAAAAACAAATTCTGAGAAGCATATAAGGAGAAATAGCCTTCCTGATTCATCAGGGCTCTCGGGGCTAGAAAACAGGCGACAGTAAGAGCTGTCAGGACAACCGAGACAACCGAGACGAATTTAAGAACCATTACCCATTCCTTGACATGATTTTCCTTCTTAACGAAGGAAATAAGCTGGAAAACAAAAAGGAGCAAAGAAGTGATACCGACAAAAAGATTACTCAGAACTGTGAAAAACAAAAGAGAGGAAAAACCACCTGCCTCATAGGTCCCGTTTCCAGACGAAGCAAACATCAGAATCCATGCGACAAAAGATAGAACCGTGATAGCGATGTTGAGACCCATCGATGAAATATGCATTACTTTTTGTTTCATAACAACCCCCTATTCGAAAAATCAACGAGTACTATTATAATGGAAAAGACATGAATATCAGACAAGTTTCTTTACAAGATTTACAAGTCTTATGTGAAATCGATTACCTTGCATTCCAAGAGGAGAGAGAATCCTCCAAAAAGAAAATGAAGAAGAGGATTTCAAATCCTTCCTCTCTCTTTCTTGGTTTGGAAAAAGAAGGGAAACTGATTGCATTTCTCTACGGAGAGGAGATTCCATCTTTTCTTTCTGAGAGAATGAAGGGAGAAAAAGAAAAGAAGGATTTCTTCTTTCTTACAGCCTTGGCCTGCCTGAAAAAGGAAAGAGGCCATGGCTATAGTTCCCTTCTTTTGGAAGAATTTGAAAAAGAAATCAAAATAAGAGGAAAAAAAGGTATACTCTTACTCTGTAGGAAACCTCTTCTTTCCTATTACGAAAAACACGGATACCAAAAAAAGGGACTTTTCCTCATCGATGCCCAAAAACAGGAATGGTATCTAAACAAAAAAGAAATCTAGGAGGCAAGATATGAAAATCGCAGTGTATTTAGGCTCAAATTTCGGATCAGACAAAAAGATCGAAGAAGAAACAGTATTGCTCGGAGAATGGATTGGCCGTCATCATCACACGCTTGTATATGGTGGAAGCAACGTCGGATTGATGAACACAATCGCCGTATCGACAAAAAAGAGCGGTGGAAAGGTCATCGGTGTCGAACTGAAGAAATTCTATGATGAAGGAAACTCCTTTTCTGAATGTGATGAATTCCATGTGACAGAGACCCTTCTTGAAAGAAAAGAGAAAATGATGTCTCTTTCCAATGCCTTCATCGCCCTTCCAGGAGGCTATGGCACCCTGGATGAGATTTCGGAAATCATCTGTCTTGACAAACTAAGCACGGAACATAAGACAATTCTTTTTCTCAATATCGATGGCTTCTATGACGATCTGATGCACCTGTTCGACAAGATGGTCTCTTTCGGCTTCCTGAAGATAGAAGAAAGAAATCGAATTCATTTTCTGAATAGCGTACAAGAACTCGATTCCATTTTCTGACAAATAAAAACTCTTCTTGATGAACAAAACATCGCGAAGAGTTTTTTTATGAATCGATTTTAGAAATACGAAATCGTCTCCGTCGGGAAAGAAGAAAACGGACGTTTTTTCTGCATGCATCGGACAAGCAAATGCAGTTCTTTCTCACTCTTCTGCCAGAGAACATAATAGAATTTTTCAATCGGACGATAAATGACAATCACATTTGCCTTCGAAAGCGAATTTCCTTCCTTATCGAATGTTTCGAATGTCAATGTGTCCACATCATATTCCTGATGATTCTTGATCGCCATATGTCGAAGATCGCCTGTCGAAATCTGATAGTTCTTCTTCAAGGTCAAGCCATCGCATTTATCAGAAAAGACAACCTTGTCAATCAGCTTGACCGCCTTCTCTGGTTTGAAGGGAAACGATGCGCGATTGCATTTATTCCATAAATATGAGACAACATCCTCACACGAGAGAAGATTTGTTTTCGTGATGTATAAATCATCCTGTTCCTGTTTTTCTTCCATATTCTTTCCACCTGTATGCTTATAAAATTATAACAATTTCGTTCGGAAAGAAAAAGACCGAAAGAAATTTCTCTCTCGGTCAAATATCTTTTTTCTGATTACATCAGTTTCATGAACAGTTCCTTGACCTGCTCATGCGTGGCTTCTCTCGGATTTCCTGGATAACAGGCATCCTTCAAGGCATCCCTGGAAATATTGTCCAAGTCTTCCTTTTTGATTTCCGGGCATTTATCGGGTATGCCGACATCATTGCCAAGCTTCTTGACGGCAGCAATGGCAGCCGCACGATATTCATCCTGATTCATCTTCTCAACATTTTCGACACCTAAGGCAATTGCGATATCCTTGTATTTTGTACCCGAGACAGGCGCATTGAATTCCATGGCGATTGGAAGCAGCATGGCACAGGCTTTTCCATGAGGAATATCATAGTAGGCAGAAAGAGTATGAGCCATAGCATGATCGATACCCAAGCCGACATTGGAGAATCCCATACCGGCGATATATTGACCCAGAGCCATTCCCTCTCTTCCATCGGGCTCGTTGTTGCAGGCAGCTCTCAAGTTCTTTCCGATGATTTCGATGGCCTTGATGTGGAACATATCGGACATCTCCCAAGCACCTTTTGTGATATAGCCTTCGATGGCATGCGTCAAGGCATCCATGCCAGTGAAAGCTGTCAATCCTTTGGGCATCGAAGCCATCATGTCCGGATCGACAAAGGCAACGACTGGAATGTCGTGCACATCGACGCAGACGAATTTTCTCACCTTTTCGACATCCGTGATGACATAATTGATGGTGACTTCAGCCGCTGTTCCCGCCGTAGTCGGAATGGCAAAAATCGGAAGACATGGTTTCTTTGTCGGGGCAACACCTTCCAAAGAACGAACATCACTGAATTCCGGATTCGTCATGATAATACCGATGGCTTTGGCAGTATCCATTGAAGAACCACCGCCGATGGCAATCAAAAAGTCGGCTCCTGCCTTCTTGCAGGCGGCAACACCATTTAGAACATTATCAATGGTCGGATTCGGCTTGATCTCCGTGAACATTTCATAAGCAATCTGTGCCTTGTCCAATAAAGAAGTCACCTTAGCCGTGACACCAAACTTGACCAATGATGGGTCAGAACAGACCAAAGCCTTCTTAAATCCACGGGCAAGAGCTTCCGGAACAACATTCTCGATTGCACCATGTCCATGATAAGAAATCTCATTCAAAACAAAACGATTTGCCATATTTGATTGGCTCCTTTCATTTTCATTCCTAATATTATACAAAGAAAAAAAGGCGATGTAACCTCTCACTTTCCATTCAGATAATTTTGACATCCAATCATCCAAGCATATGAAAAAGAACAGAAACAATCAAAATCAATCATTTCTGTTCTTCTATTTTTTATTCTGCTTTTTCTTCTTTCTTTTCTTCGCTGACTGGATTCTTCTTTGCGGAATTGATATAGATTTCGCCAAAGATGAAGGAAGAAACGAGGAAAGAGACAACAAGAGCAACACCCGCAACCAGGAAATTGCTGATATGTCCGCTGACTGTTCCCATATTCGACTCGGCCACAGCAATGACATTCTTATTGCTCAAAAGATAGGTTTTGCGATAAAGAGCACTGACTGAAGTGTTGTCTTCTTTCATCTGCGTATTGAATTTTTTTAGTTTTTCCTTGAAGGAAACACAGTTTTTCTTCCATTCCGCATCGGCATGATTCAGTTTGTAGAGATAAGTATCCGTCGACGTGTCTTCCATGATGCTTGCATAATTATCCGTGATCGTCACCTGATATCCGATATTGTTCATCTCTGTGATAATGTTGTCTCTTTGGTTGGAGAGGGTGACAATTTCATTTGAATATTTGACAATCAGATCGCTGATATCCTCCGTAGGATTCTTAATGTTTGTAAGGGAAGTCACCTGAGACTGATCGGCAGCGATTGTGGTCAAGATCTGATTGAGCTGATACTGATAAGAAGTGGAAAGGTTCTTATATTCCTCGATTTTGGATTGCACTTCCTCATCCGTGCCACTTCCAATATTCACATATTTGTTGTTGATTAATTCACCCGTCACGCCGGAGAAGGACTGATTGATATAATACGAAGAAAAAGAGGAATGGTAGGCGTTCAGTGTTTGTCCATCCACCGAGAATGTCCCTGAAAACAGGTTACTCATATCCGAAAAGAGTTTCTCAATCTTAGCATATTGCTGATTCAGCGTGGAAATCCATGTGCTGAAATCATAGGTTTCAAAATTGGTCGATGCATCAGGCAAAACGCTTTCAATATTATAGGAATTGATGGCGTTTGTTGCTCTCTCTTCCTCACAATCAACCAAGGCAGAGATAAATTTTCTTGCATCCGATTCGCTATGAAAGGCAGTTGGGTTCGTCGTCAGGATATAACTTGAATCCGAAAGGGTTTCGACATTGTTGGCAGTCACCGTCTTCGGCTGAAGAGAGAAGGCAGAATTCATCATCAATGTTTCATAATCGTAATCCTTGAAGGACTCGTTTCCAGAGATGACCTTGTTGATGTTCTCCTTGGAAATCAAATCTGTATAAGAGAACGAGCTGCCATCCAGATAGGCCGTCTTCTTTTCATTCAAGGCAAGGTTGAGAGTAATATTCGTCGTCATCACTTCTCTTCGTGGGTTCAGAATCAGTTTTGCTCCCAGAAAACCGGCAACTGTGAATCCCAGCGTAATGCCAAGCAACCAAAACTTGTATTTCGCGATGCTTTTTCCATAGGAAGCGAAGGTCAGATGATTGCCACTCCGTTCCTGATTTCCATTTTGTATGACTATGATTTTATTCTTGTTTTCTTCCATAACAAAATTTCCTCAACTTTCAATTGACACGTTATTTTAGCACACACATGAAAAAACACCAAAAAAAGGGATGGAAACCATCGTTTCGACACCCCTTTTCATTTTGCTTATTCGAAAGTTTAGATTAGTAATCCATTCCGCCCATTCCATTGCCGGTGGCCGCTGGAGTTTCTTTCTTCGGAAGTTCTGTGACAACAGCTTCTGTTGTGATGAACAGAGAAGAAATGCTTGCGGCGTTCAAGACAGCGGTTCTGGTGACCTTGGTTGGGTCGATGATGCCTGCATCCATCATATCGATCCACTTTCCGGTCTTGGAATCAAATCCAAGTTCGCTCTTGGTGGCCTTTTCTTCATCGATGACGTCATCACCGTCAAATCCGGCATTGACAGACATCTGATATAAAGGAGCGGTCAAAGAGTTCAAGACAACATCGATACCCTTCTGAACATCCGGGTTCTTGTCTTTCAGACTGCCCTTGAGAGCCTTGTAGACCTTGATTAGGGCGATACCGCCACCTTCAACAACGCCTTCTTCCACAGCAGCAGAAGTGGCATTGATAGCATCTTCAAGACGAAGTTTCTTGTCCTTCATCTCTGTTTCGGTTGTGGCACCGACACGAATGACGGCAACACCGGAAGAAAGCTTTGCGACTCTCTTCTGAAGATTCTTCTTGTCATAATCAGACTTGGTCTGTTCAATCTGGCCATGAAGTTCGTTGACTCTATTGGCAACGGATTCAGGATCGCCGGCACCATCGACAATCGTTGTATTGTCCTTGGTGACCTTCACCTTCTTGGCAGAACCAAGATCATTGATCGTGATGTCTTTCAACTGCATGGAAAGATCCTTGGAGAAGAAGTTGGCACCCGTCATGATGGCAATATCCTGAAGAATATTCTTCTGGTTATCCCCGAATTCAGGAGCCTTGACAGCAACC
This sequence comes from bacterium, assembly GCA_963612025.1. Taxonomy (GTDB): domain Bacteria; phylum Bacillota_I; class Bacilli_A; order RFN20; family CAG-288; genus Enterosoma. The sequence goes on along the minus strand of CAVDUB010000011.1, from coordinate 6,496 downwards.
ACGTTGAAGGTTCCACGAAGCTTGTTGACAATCAAAGTGGAGGAAACATCATTGTCGATGTCATCGGCGATGATGAGAAGAGGACGATGTGCCTCAACGACCGACTGAAGCATCGGGAGAATATCCTGGATGTTGCTCACCTTCTGATCGGTGACCATAATATAGGCATTCTCCAATTCAGCCACCATCTTTTCGGAATCCGTGACCATGTATGGAGAGATATATCCCTTATCGAACTGCATACCCTGAACGACATCGAGAGTCGTATCGAAGCCTTTTCCTTCTTCGACAGTGATGACACCATCTTTTCCGACCTTTTCCATCGCATCGGCAATGATATGTCCAATTTCAGCATCACCGGCAGAAATGCCAGCAACAGAAGCGATATCAGCAGAAGTATCGATTTTCTTGGATTTCTTGAGCAATTCTTCAGAAACAGCCTTGCTTGCCTTGTCGATACCGGCTCTGACCAAAACAGGATTGGCTCCATTGTCGACAGCCTTGAATCCATTGTGAATCATAGCCTGGGCCAAGACGGTCGCAGTGGTTGTGCCATCACCGGCGATATCATTCGTCTTGTTGGCGACTTCATAGACCAATTTGGCGCCTGCATTCTGTTCTTTGTCTTCCAATTCGATTTCACGGGCAATGGAAACACCATCGTTGACGATCTTCGGAGAGCCATAACCGGAATCAAGGGCGACATTTCTCCCTTTGGGTCCCAAGGTCAATTTGACAGTGTCAGCCAAGATGTCGACACCGCGCAACATATTGTCTCTGGCTTCTTTGCCATAAGTAACTTTCTTTGCCATAGTTCAAATCCTCTTTTCCATTAATCAACAACAGCGATGATATCGCTATCCTTGATGAGCATCAGTTTTCTTCCCTTATCTTCATAATCGGTCGTGGAATATTTCTTGTAGATGACCTTCTGGCCAACCTTGACTTCCACTTTGATTTCCTTGCCATCCTTGTCCGTATATCCAGGACCGACAGCAATGACATTGGCAACAGCCGACTCATTATCCTTGGCTGTGGCGATGATGATGGAGCCAACTTTCTTTTCTTCCGGAAGCTTCTCCAAAACGACATAATCTCTTAAAGGTGTAATCATTTTTTTACCTCCATTTATTTCTTTTTTTGTTCGACAATTGATATTATAACCCTATTTTTAGCAATTGCAAGCATAAAGTGCTAATTTTTAGGTACTTTATTTACCTCAAAAAAGATTTTGAAATATATTTCATAAAATACATTTCTATAATATCGTATTATTTTATCTCGGCTTGCTTGTTCAAAACTTTCGAAATAACCCTTTTTGGGACAAAATGGCTGAAAAGATGGGCGATTTTCATTTTTACACCTGGAACAATGACCAATTTTCCTCTCAGGTAGCGGGGAATCGCATAAAGAGCGATTTTCTCAGGGGAAGCGACAGAAAAAGAAAACTTACAATTGGCTCTTTTCTCGAATCCAGTCTTCACTGGGCCTGGGCAAAGCATAGAAATTGTCACTTTCGATTTCTTATCCCGGAGTTCCCGATGATATCCATGGGAAAGGGAGTAGACAAACGCCTTTGTAGCATAATAGACATTCATATAACCAGCAGCGCCGAAGCTTGCCGCGCTGCAGACAGAAAGAACTCTTCCATGGCCTCTTTCAAGGAACCGAAGAAGGAATGATTTGATGAGAATTAGAGAAGCGATATCATTGAGCTTGACCATTTCGATTTCCTTTTCCAGGGAGGTGTTTTCCATCTTTCCAATATCCCCGAATCCTGCATTGTTGATATACAGTTCGATATCCATATCTTTCGTTTTCTCTAATAGATCGAAGCAATTTTCTTCCTTCGATAAATCATAAGAATAGAAAAGAATCTCCTTATCTGGAAATCGGGCACGGATATCAGAAAGCATTCCTTCGCTTCTTGACACCAAGATGAGATTATATCCTTTCTCTAATAGAAGAAGGGCCATCTCCTTTCCAATGCCGGATGTCCCTCCAGTGATGAGTGCGTACATGCTGTTTGTCCTCCTTTTAAAAACGACTGCACACGCAATCGTGGCAGTCGTCGATTTTATTTCTTTGTAATGCGATAGCTGATGAAATGTGAATAGGGTTGGTTTGCCTTGAGAATGAAATGATCCAAGACAAACTGCTGAGGCTCGATGGCAATGCCTCTTCTCTTGTTATGGACAAGATTCGGATTGTTCACGAAATCCACAGGAGTCAGAGTTGAATCGACATAGAGATTGACTGCATCGAAATCCGTATAGCATTCAATGCTGTAGTCATTATTGGATAGCAGGACCTGTGGCTTCAAGTCATTGACATCCTCAAAAAGGAAACTATGGTCCAGAGTTCCAATCGATGGAATCTCCTGATTGATTTCATCGAGTTTTTCCTTGAGATGGACCGGTCTTGTGAAATCAAGATAGGATGGCACGGATGCGACATCCTTAATCAGTTTGGAATCGTCTTTGAAGATTCCATATTTCCGAGCCTTGACCTGCAAGACATAATCATCCACATTCTCCGACCGAGATAGATTCCAATACATATGATTCGATAAGGAAATGAGCGTGTCCTTATCCGAAGTGGCTTCATACTTGATAGTAAGGATATTCAGATCCTTCGAAACCATATAGCTGACTTTCACATGAAGATTTCCCGGGAATCCACAATCGCCATCCTTGCTGAATCCTTTGAAGGAAACGATATAGAATTGATCATTCTCGCTTTTCTCAGCTTCATATTCCGAAAAAATCATGCTCTTGAAATATCCGCCATGAAGACAGATTCCCGGAGAGAATTCTTCCAACTGATAGGGGACACCCCCGATTTCACCCTTTGAAGGAATTCTTCCGATAAAGCGAGAAACGGTCTTTCCAAAAAGCTGAGGAGAAGAAAGATAGGTTTCTTCATCCTTCATCTCGAGAATAATCGGCTCATCAAAAAGAGTCAGGGATTTGACGCCGGCACCCAAAGTCGAGAACACACCTTTCAACCCTTTTTGGTTGTCCAGGCAAATATATTTGGATTCAAGATGGTTCATAACACACTCCAATCCAATTATTCAGCTGTCTTTGTTTCTTCCGGTTTTGCAGCGGCTTGAGTATCGGCTTTCAAGGTTCCATTCTTGAAGGCATTGTATCTGAAATCGAGATCATCGGTAAAGAAATTGGTGGCATGCTTGTTGAATTCCGCTTCATTGGTCTTCATCAATTCCTTGATGCGATCGACAGCAGCCTTTTGTGCATCCGTCCAGGAATTGGACATGGAAAGCTTCTGTGTGAAGACATCCTGAACCAAGATGATTCCCTCTTTTGGATTACCAACCTTTCCGAAGAAAGCGAAACGGGTCTGGGTTTCCGGATCATCATAGCAGAAATTGGATTCATACTGAACCTTCTGTCCATTCTCACCATCGAGAGTGACGTTGGCTTTGCCGCTGGCAAGAAGATCCGCGCCTGCCTTAATGGTCTGATAAGAAGGAAGAAGTCGAGCCTGAAGGAGTTCCGTCATCATATCGACTCTCTTGCGGATATCCGGGTTATTTCCGACAATCAGACGGACATGCTTGCTGTCTGGAGTGACAGAGAAGAGATACTGTCCACCAAAGGATAAGGCGGCACAGGAAACAAAATAGATTTTGGAAACATAATCGTAGTAACGATAGATTTCAATCATGGTCAAATCTCTTCCGACCGAGGATTTCAGCTTGATTTCCACGCCGTTGTTTTCCAAGCGGTTTTCGACAAGGATTTCATATTCTCCTGTTTCGCCGGTAATCAAAGGAGCCTTTTCGAGTCCCAAAGCCGGCTTAACATCGACATTGTAGTGTCTTGTCTTTTCGACACAGACCTGAATATCGCCATATTCAACAGCCGTTCCATCTTCTTTGACATTGAAAACACGATAGACAAGAAGAGGCATATCCGAACCTAAGCAATAGCAGTCGGTGGATCCGTTTGCCTGCTTCTCAGAATAGACGAGTTCCAATTTTGCGGTTTTCTTGAAGACAAAATTCTGAGCAGTCTGATCGGCCACTTCCTGAATCTTAGATAACATTTCTTTTTCAGTCATAATCAAAAGTTCTCCTTTGTGTAATAGATAGCACACGAATATATCTATTATAGTGACTCAAGCCTCTGATTTCCACCATAATGTTGTAAGTGCTTACCATGCTTTGAATTAAAAATCCTTTCCCTCATCACCATTTTCCAATCTCTTTTTATTTGGATTCGATTATTTTCTATTTCTATAAAAAGAAGAAAGAAGAAGAACAAGAAAAAAGATTATCGAAAAATCGATTTCCACAAAATGAAATCACCAAGAAAACATCGGAGAAGAGAAGTCTGATATTTCCCAATCGATTTCCTGAAGATTCGCTTCTTTTAGATATTCATTGACTTTCTTGAAGCAATCAGAATGAAAGAATCCACGCGATGCGCTCAAGGGACTCGGATGCGCCGTATGGATGATTCTTGCCTTCGGATTATGGATCAGACTTGCTTTTGAAAAAGCATAGTTCCCCCAAAAGAGATAGACGATGGTCTGATCAAGACCATCCAAAGAAGAAATCACACCATCCGTGAAGGTCTGCCATCCGATATTCGCATGGGAATTTGCTTTCCCTTCTTCCACACTCAATGTGGCATTCAATAGAAGAACCCCCTGTTTGGCCCAGAAAGAAAGGTCTCCATTCCTTCGAGGAATCGAATAGCCATATTCTGACTGGAGTTCCTTAAAGATATTCGTCAGCGACCTTGGAAAAGGAGTTCCTTCCTGAACAGAGAAAGCCAATCCATTCGCCTGGCCTTTTTCATGATAGGGATCCTGACCGAGCAGGACAACCTTAACCTGGCTTGGCTGCAAAAAGTCAAAAGCACGGAAAAGAGAAGAACGGGGAGGATAGACGACTTTTGTCACATATTCTTTTTCCACCCTCTTCATGAGTTCATCAAAAAAGGAAGAATCGATATTCTTTTCGAAAAGTTCCTTCCACTTTCCAGGAAGAAGACAGAAAGAATTACCACTTGTCATCGTCTTCCTTTTCCTCTGGATGGGCTGCATCATATTTTTCTTTCTCTTTCGCGAAAAGAAGAAGATCTTTGACAAGGGAATATCCCAAAACCAAGACTGCAATTCCTGCAAGAATCACTGCAATCAAGGAATAGATTTTCCACTGATAGAGGACATTGAGAAAAATCGATATGCCAAGAATCACCAAAGAAGTCAGAAAAAGCCAAACGGATGGATGTTCATTCAATTTGAATTTCATAGTTACCTCAAAATAAAAATCAGTCCGAAGACTGACTTTTATTTTACTTCTTAAACCATTCAGATTGAATGAATTTCATCGTATTATCTAAATTTTCATCTTCAATGGCTGCGATAGCAAAAAGATAGGATGGCATCGGAAGAGCAGTTGAAGAATCAAACTGCACATTCTCACCGACATGATTTTTTCCTTTGACAATATAGTAGCGGTTCTCCGAAAGAATAAGCATCTTGTCATCCTTGACAATCAAAACATTTCCATTTTTCATGATTGACGACCTCCTGATATGCATACAATAGGTGTCTCGAAAGGAAAATTCAAACTGGTAGTGCTATCAAAAATGAAACAAATGTCAAATCGAAGCGAATGTATAAATAAGCCAACAGAATCCATCCGTTTCGATATTTGGAAAACAACGTGTTCAAGGAAAAATTCATCTCGCAACACCATCACTCCACTATGGAAGTTGCTTACTTGTTCTTAAATATCCTTTCCTTCCTTGTTATAATCTCAAGGCAATAGATTTGAGGTTATCGATATGTATCAAGAATTACAAAAAGGTTGGGTTGAGGTCATCTGTGGTCCGATGTTTGCCGGAAAAAGCGAAGAATTGATTCGCCGAATCAAGACCTTGTCCTATGCGCATCAGAAGATCATCGCCTTCAAGCCATCCATCGATAATCGCTATGACAAAACAGCCATTGCATCCCATGATGGCGAAAAATACCAAGCCATGGCAGTCAAAAACGTCGAAGAAATCGAAAAGAATATTACACCCGATGTCCAGGTGGTCGCCATCGATGAAGTCCAGTTCTTCGGGAACCCCATCGTACCCCTGGTCGAGAAGCTGGCCGATAAAGGCATCCGTGTCATCGTCGCTGGATTGGATACCGATTTCCGTGGCGAACCTTTTGGACCGATGCCTGAACTTTTGGCTCGTGCTGAATTCGTCACCAAGCTCACAGCCGCCTGTACAGTCTGCGGATGTGCTGCCACAAGAACGCAAAGACTCGTAAATGGAGAGCCGGCCAAATTCGATGATCCCGTCATTTTAGTTGGCGCAAAAGAGTCCTACGAAGCTCGATGCCGAAAGCATCACATCGTTCCAAACAAGCCCAGAAATATCGATTGAACAATTTCAATTCTCCCTGTACATTTGTACTGCACCCCACTTGTTGGACCAAGGGGCATGGGCAAGGATGAATGAAGCAC
>CAVDUB010000010.1:0-65391 GCA_963612025.1 bacterium | reverse complement strand
ATCGTCAATTTCCTCTACAACGCCAACGGCATCGTCGAGGTTTCCGCAGTCGACGGAAATGGAAGAACTCTTCAGGCCCAAAAACAGAATTGTAATCTGCCAATAGAGGAGATTCTTGCCAAACTTGCCGATGATGATGAAAAGAGAAGAAGAGAAGTCGAGGCAAATCGCGCAATTGAACTGACCGTAGCTATCGATACATCCTATTCGATGGAAGGCAAACCGATTCAGGAAGCTAAAAAGCAGGCTATGAATTTTGTTTCCACATTTAAGCAATATAGTCGTGTCAAGATTTCTGTCTCTGAATTCAATGACGATTTCAAATACACCTTATTTAAGTCGAGCGATTTTTGCGAAGTTCGACGAGCCATCGATGCCTTACGGATTGCCGGATGTACGAGCGCTTGCCCAATCGGTTCGACGTATCGGGATTTTGATTCGAAAATCAAGAACAAATTCTTGATTATTCTCACGGATGGATATTGGTCTTCTCAAGAGGAAGAAATCCAGAATTCAGAACTCGCAAAAAAAGCCGGAATCATGATTTATGCAATCGGCATCGGAGATGCCCGTCAGGATTTCCTGAATCAGATTTCCTCTGGCGATGGAATCAAGGTTGATCTTTCTGACTTGGGAAGTGCCTTCAATGAAGTGGCTTCTTCCATTGCCACAGAAATGGGATCCGATATGTCGCTCTGCTAGTTTTCGTTTCGCTATTTGTCTATCGATTAAGATAAAGGGGTTGCTATGGGTGAGAATGATATAAATAAAAAAATCAGAACAGCTGATGAATTGAATGATGTCGAATACAATTATTTCCGCTACTATGGAATCAAGCCATCGGAAAAAGATCCGAATGCAATCAGCACGATCATCAAGAAAAAAGCCAGTGATACGAACCCAAAATATCCCCGTCTGGCCCGAGATCTGAAAGACGATGCTCAACAGATTCTTGTCAATGATGCCACGTATAATGGAACATCCTATGTTCCGAATTCGGGCGGACGAAAAAAAGAAGCGGATGCCTTGAAGAGATTGGTGCTGGATAAGGCAAAAAGCTATGTCCAAAATTCTTCCAAGGCTCGCAAGATCATCTTCTATTCTTTGATTCAGAAAATCACGGATTCTCCGGAAAATGTGATTGCCGGTGAAAATATCTTCACCTTTGACGAACTTCTCAGCGAAGTGAAATATCTCGAGAAGTCAGGTTTCCAGTTCATCGATGAGAACAAAGCCGATCCTTTTGCTTCTTTTGAAGGCATGGATCAATATTTCATCACGGTAAACTGCAAGGATCTTTATGGGTTCTTAGGCCTGACAAAGGATGTGAACGGAGTTCAGGTTCCAAATCTGAATGCCTCTGACCAGGAGATTGCCTCCGGTTTGGCCCAGAAGAAGGCCGAGTGGGCAAAGCTTCCGACTTCAGATCGAAATAGAAAGAATGCTTATTCCAAACTCAATGGCAAAGTCCCGCTGATTCTCCAAAAACCTGATCAGAGAAAACTATACAATTATTTTATTTCTTATTATGACGATATCTGGTCGAAGTTCAAGGAAAAGAAGACATATAATGATTTCGACTTGGACTTTGATGAATTCACTCACTATGTTTCCATCATTTCTGCAAACGAGAAAATCGATTCCACAAAGGCAAGAGAAATTCTTGTCCTCGGGCTTCACCATTACAGTCTGAATCTTGTCGGTGGAAACGAAGGAGATGAATTGGAAACCTGTCCGCACTGTGGAAAGCTTTATTCGAAAGACAAGAAAGTCTGTCCTCATTGTGGCACGAATTTGGTTCAGTTGTGCTGGAACTGCTCTGAACCGATTCCGATTTCCTCCCGTGTCTGTCCATGCTGTGGCATCTCTGTCAATCTGAAATCGAATTTTGACCAAGCCAAAATCAATATGGATGCGGCTTTGTTGGCCGTACCGATTGATGAAGTGAAAATCGATGCTGCTTTGCTGAGTCTGAAGAATGTTTATTCGAAATACGATCAGAAGCCGGATTGCCAGATTGCCAAGACCATTGCTGGTTATCTTCCAAGAATCCAAAAGAGAAAGTCTGAAAAGAAGAAGATTGATGAGATTTTTAATGACTACATTGTGAAGGTCATGGACCTTTGCGCAAGAAAGTCCTTCTTCCAGGCTTCCAGCGTGCTTGCCCAGGCAAAGTCCAAACTTCCGACCTATGACTTCAAGAAATATGAAACACAGATCAATTCGGCTGTCAATAGTGCCAGAACGCATGTCCAATTGGCACAGAGCAGATTTCGTGCGAATGATAAGGAAGGTGGATTGACAGAAGCTGGAAATGCTTTGTCGATCTGCAACGACTATACGGAAGCCTTGAATTTGATCAAGGCAAACCCGCCAGCCACTCCGATGGGTGTACAGGTTCTCTGTGACAAGGATGGGGCCCATTTGAGTTGGAATCCATTGCCAAATAAGAACATCACCTATTCCATTATAAGAAAGACCGGTGTCATGCCCAAGGCGGATGATGATGGCTCTTTGATTGCGGAACATCTCACATTGACGGAATTCATCGATTCTTCTTTGGTTTCCGGTGTTCCGACCTATTATGCTGTTTTTGCTGATCGATTGGGTGTACATTCCAAAATTGCCACGTTTGCAAAACCGGCTCTCATCTTCCTAAATGTTTCCAACGTCCATCAAGAAATCAAGGATAACGCCATCCGTGTTGTCTTCAAGAAGCCGGAAGGATGCAAGAATATCTTGGTTGTGAAGAAAGATGGTTCGATTGCTCCGAACAGTCTTACAGACGGAGAGAAAATCGAAGTCAAAGACAATGCCTTTGAGATACTCGATGGAAAATCGGACCTCTGCTCTTTCTTTATTGTCACGGAATATCTTGTCAATGGAAAGAAAGAATATTCAGCACCACTCAAAGCGACCTATCGAAAGACATCTCTTCCAAAGCCGCTGAAGATTGTCTCAACGGAAGCGAAAGGAAATGGGACTCAGTTCATCATCCAATACGAGGATATCGCTCAAAATCTTGATATCGATCTCTATTCTTCAGATGAATGCTATGATTTCGAATTTGATACGCCAGATGAAAATATTCATTTCCAGCAGAAATACAAGAATCTGAAGAAAGCATCCTTCATCCCCGGTGACAAGAAGATCATCTATGAGATGGAACCAAATAAAATCATCTGGCTCTATCCGGTTGTCAGGAATGCCGACCTCTATGTGATTTGCAAGCCAGTCATGGCCAATTCCATTATCGGCATTGAGGCGATCAATGTCATTGCAAAGGAAGGCTCTGTCACCATCGAAGGAAATGTCCATAGCGATACAAGAAATATCATTGCCCTCATTTCCACAAAGGATTTCCCTGAGAACTTGGAAAATAGCGATAAGGAAATTCAGCGTAAGGTCATCAGCAAGCAGGAATTTGATCGTGCCAAGGGATTCAAGATGAATCTCACGCCAGGCAAATATTTCATTACGCTCTTCTTCGAATTCGTGGAAAACAGTCAGACGTTCTATTCTTCCCCGACCAAACTTCCTTTCGCTATAAACTGTCAGAAGAAGACACCTCTGAAATGTGCTATCGATGGAGAAATCGATCTCTATCACAAGAAGAAGATTATAGTGAACTTCAAATCGGAGATTCAGGGAAGTGTTCCGGATTGTGAAATCTATGTTGGATTCCCACGTCCGCAGAGCAAGGCGAGCGGAATGATGCTTGCCCGCATTCCTGGAGGAGAATTGAAGAAAAAACTGTTTAAGCAGGATTACTATTATTCGGCGACTGTGGAAGTTCCGCCTCTTCCGAAGAAGGGCGATAAAATTGCCATCTTCTTCGGGGACAAGGATGCCGAGGATTTCTATATTCAGGTCGTCGATAAAATTTAGGAGACAAAACCATGGGCTTATTTACAAAGACATTCACCTGTCCTTTCTGCTATGGCGAACATTCTGATAAGGACTGCATCTTCCGCTGCACGTATCGAAGTGGAAAAACAAGCGGATGCGTCAAACACTTCGCCAAGAATCCGGATGAGACTATTCCGAACAAATACATTCCGACCTGCATGAAATGCAAGGATGCGGCCTTGATCCGCTACTGTCCGACGAAGACGGATATGAACGGAAACCACTATGTGATTCCAGAGAAGGCTGTCAATGGAAATACATTTCCAATCGCCTTGATCGGTGCCAAGCAGTCGGGCAAATCCAACTACATCGCCGTTTTGGTCGACACGATCAAATCGAAGATGTCGAGAAGCATCACTTGCTCCCTTCAGTTCTGCGATCAGCAGACAAGCGACAACTACAAGAAAATGTATTATGATCCGCTCTATAACAATAAGACGGCAGTCAATGCGACGGACGCGAATGTGGAGTTCCCACCTCTTCTTTATGCCATCAACTTCTTCGATCCCAAGAAAAGGAAAATCAATGATTCCGTCACCTTGTCCTTGTATGATACCGCGGGTGAAAACTTCGACAATGAGGAAAGCGTCGCTTCTTATAACGACTATATTTCCAACGCAAAAGGCATCATCATTCTTCTTGATCCTCTTCAGGTCGGACCTATCCGCGAAAAATTGGAGGGGAAAGTCAATCTTCCGGACAAAAATTCCGATTCAGATGAAATTTTGACGCGTATCATCTCCGCTATCCGAAACAAAAAGAAACTGAAGGATAATCAGATCATCGATGTCCCGATTGCCTTGACCTTCACGAAAATGGATGTTCTCATCCAGTTTGCCGATGAACTCGATCTTCCAGATATTCTCAAGCATGATTCGACCCATCTGGATAAAGGTGCTTTCATGATTGATGATTTTCAGTCGACGGACCGCGCAATCAGAGATTTGATTGATACCTATCTGACTGGCAATTTGGAAGCGCAGCTGAGAAACTTCTCCAAGGTCGCTTTCTTTGGTGTTTCCTCCTTTGGTGAAAACCCCGTCGATGGTATCACACTCAGCCAGAAGCCGCATCCTTTTAGAATTCTTGATCCGCTTCTCTGGCTTTTGAGCCTGGAAAAATATATTAAGTCGATAAAATAAGGAGAAAAAAGATGAGCAAAATTATGATGGCATCACAGCTGATTTACACTTCCTGGCCGAATGGAAATTCCCAGAAGAAAGGCTTCATGGTCTATTCGAAATCACAGGATATCACCCAAGAGGAAGAAACTGAAATCGTGGCCGCTTTTCGATATGTTGCTCCAAATGGTCTTCCCTTCGCTCCGAAAGCAGAAGAGATTCTGACGCTTTTCCCCATCATGTATGGCTATGTGAAACTGACGAGCGGACGCTATGTGATTGCACAATCAGCCTATATCGGTCAGGATTACACAAAACGATACGGGAATTACATGATCCATGCCTTTGTCTTTGATGAACCCTGTTCTTCCTTTGTTCTTCCTTTGTGGGGCTCTTCGGTTTTCAAAAGAGCACTGACGAGTGAGGAACTCAATGCTCCCAAGGCTCCGGACTTCTTGCCGAAGATCAAATTAGAGGACACCTTTGATGCCTCTAAGGTTCAGCCCTATACAGGGGATAAGGCTTTCTTGGCTTCCCTATTGGAAATCCAGGCCTCCTCCTTGCAGGGAAATAAGAAGATGAATCTCTTTGTTGACATGAAGGATATGTCTAAGACTTTGCAGGCACTTTATTTCTGCTTGGGAGATTCGTTGAAAGAAAAGACATTCTTTACCACGTTTGCCTCAGGTGATACAAAACTCTACAATCTCATGGCCCGTCCAAAAGAACAGTTTGCTTCCTATGCAAATGGAATGAATCCTCTTTTAGTCAATGTTTCACCGACGAATTATAAGGACCAACTTTCCAAGGAAGTCTCTTCCTATACCGCTTTTGCTGTCGATTTATTCAGCAGAGAGCCAGCCAAGATGGCTTCTGTTTTGGCAGAACTTGATACATATGTTTCAAAAGGCTATGTCAGCAATTTAGATGATGCCTGTATCCTGAAGAGATTGAAGGACGGCGATTTTTCTTCTGTATGTTCTTGGACTTGTCTTGTCAAATATCTTCCGAGCTTCGGAAAAATCTGCCCAGCAGATTCTTTCGAGAAGGTCTATTCCTATGCCATTCTTCATTTCCAGAATGAAAAGCTGGATATCTATGACTATTTCTACCCTCTTTTTGCCGATGAGAAAAAGAAGGAAATTTTCTTAAGCTATTACAAGGAAAACAACATTTCAAGATTCGCTCCTTTCTTAAACAATTTAGTTGAGATGAGTTCGATTGGTTCCTATGCTGTTTCCTTTTTGCTTCAGGAAGCGAAGACGAATAAGGCTTTGCTTGAGAATACTGAATATAAGCCAATCGCCCTCTTCCTCCTTGGAAAGATTGCCAAGGAAGAAAAACAGAATCTTTTCTCTCTTGTCTTTAAGGATCTCTATGGAAAACAGGATGGTTACTTCCTTGAATCCTATCTTCCTTTGATCAAGAAGGAGATGGAAGTCGACCATGCATATGCTCTTTCCCTCTATCATGAAAATGAGGCGGATGCGAAATCCTATCCGATGGAAATCAGAGCGAAGTTCAATGATCTTTTCTATCCCTATGTTGGAGAAAAAGAAAAGAAGAATATGTGGGGAGACTACATCAATATGGTCCTGCAATCGAACAAGGATGTCTCCTTAGAGAAACTTCTTGATAGCAAATTCGGCGATAAGAGAGACGGAATTGCGATCATCGAGAAATTCATGGATCAGTTTATCTTGGCCTATAAAAAAGATCATCCGAACCTTATTCTTGAGTTGGAACTCGATTTGCTTTCCAAGAAGGATATGCGTTATTTCGATGATGTCCGGGACTATTATCTCGAGAACATCAAGAGCAATCAGTATGTCTCTTTCCTCAAGAAGGTCAGTGCCATCGATAATTCCCTGAAGAAGAAGCTCTATGAGGCTCCTTTGAAGGATCAGCAGATTTGCAAGGAAAAGCTGAATATCACGCCACAGGGACAGCTCAACTATCTTTCCCTGCTTGTGACGGATTCTGATTTATTCTCTGTCATGCCCTATTGGGAAGCTTTCTTCCTTCTGGAGGATTTATTCCCGGCGAATGTCGAATCATTGGAGAACCAGCTCATCGAGAAGCTTGTCCATGATTCTCAGTTTTCCCAGAAACTGGAGAAGGATGCCGATTCCTATCCGAGAGCAAAGGATATCTTCTGCAAGATTCAGGTCAAGCAGTTCGAGGACGCGCAGGTCGGCAGTGTCGATGATCTTGTCAGACGCTACAAGAATGATATTCTCAATAACCGCCTGTTGGATGAGGCGACGAAAGGCAAGGCGGTCTCGATTCTTTTGGATAAGCTTTCGAAGGTGCTTTCTTCTACAAAGTCCTCACCCGATGCGGCTTTAAGAGCCTATGTCGAATTGAAGGATTTCACTATGGGCAATGAAACGAGCAAAAAGAGATTCTTGACCATCCTGAAATCATGCTTTGACAATGCCGCCATTGGGGATATCGATCGCCTCTTTGGCAGGAACAGCTATTTCGAGTCTTTGGTCTATGATCTTGATCAGGCCGCGATTCAGAGTGCCTGTTTGACGCTCGTCAGGGAAGGACAACTCTTCAAAAAGAAGAGCAAGACGGAAATCATGTCTCTGGCTGCAGGAAGAAAGTTCCTCTACCTGACGAAAACTTTGGAGCCTTATTTCCAGGATTTCTGCAGTCTCTATCTGGAAGATATCCTCCGTTTCTATTTTGATGGCGTGGTCGAGGATTCCTCGGCGGATCGACTCGTCCTTTATGTCTTCCCCTTCATGGAATACAAGAAGTTCGACAAGATGTTCGAATCCATGCTTGAGAAGCGGAATGATGCGATTCCGCTCATTCTTGGTTGGATCGAATATGAGTCAACAACGCATGATTCACGCATGAAGAAACTTCTTGAGGCCGTCGATCTCTACTTCAAGTCGATGGATAAGAAGAAGAGAGCGGAAGTCTTCCAAGGAATGAAGGAGACAAAGAAGCCGTCGGTTCTGAATTATGTCGAAAACTATGAAAAGTCACACAAAGGCTTCTTTGCCAGACTTTTCGGCCGATAAAAAAGGAGTAAATTTATGGTTAAAGAACCTGCTAAGAAGTCTTATTGGTTTGGAAGAGGGTATTCCGATCTTTTCCATACGATCCGACGTTCTTTTTCGTATGATGTCGACGTGATTTCCGAGGATTGGGATAAGGTCAAAGATGCTTTATCCAATTTCCGTTTCGTCTCGATCTTCTATATCATCATCAATCTGTTGAGCATCCTCTTCATTGCCGTCTTCGGTTTTGCCTTCACATCGATTCTTTCTGTTATCCATATCGCCATCGTCGCTGTGATCATGGTGTTTGTCTATGTCGGATTCATGCTGATCTGGATGCTTGATGCCATCTATCGCATGATTCATGGGATTTCCTACAACTGTCCGCACTGTCAGCATAAGATCGCACTTCCGACGTATGTCTGTCCGCATTGCGGAGCCGAGCATCGTCGCCTGATTCCTTCGAAATATGGTATTTTCCATCGTGTCTGCGAATGCGGCCATACGCTCCCGACCACGTTCCTGAACGGAAGACAGAATCTCGAATCGAAATGCCCGAAATGCGGGGAGGCACTTCTTCAGGGCGTCAGCCGTGCCTATCAGATTCCGGTCATCGGTGGTGCGAACTCGGGCAAAACCTGCTTCATCAATGCCGGTATCCAGAAGATTGAGGAAACGGCAAGCGGCTATGGACTGAATTTCCATTATGAAGTTCTTCAGGGTGATGTGCTTGATGACTATGACAAAAACAAGAAGAGAATGGCCGATGGCTATGTTCCCGAAAAGACATCCGACATGAGGATGAGATTCTACAATTTCTACCTGAACGGAGTCGGCGAAAAGATTGAGAATCAGATTTCCATCTGCGATATCGCCGGCGAATCCTTCGAGAGTGCGGAGAATACGCAGAACCAGGAGGGATATCGTTTCTCGGATGGCATGTTCATCATCATCGATCCGTTCTCGGTTCCGGACTTCAATGAGAAGGCCAAGGAAGAGATGGGTGATGAATATCAGAATGTGAACTGTTCGACCCAGGATGTCGCCGAAGTCTTCAATATCACCAATATCGCCATTGAGCGCATCCACCATTCTTCCAAGAAGATAGGGGAACTTGTCGCTGCGGTTGTCTTTGTCAAGACGGATATCCCCTATGTCAATGACATCGTCGGTGAAAATGCGATTCAGAGAATGATGTCTGAAAATCCAAGGTTGAGTTATGAAGATGCTTCCACTCGCGTTGCGGAAGAATTCTTCGCCGTCTATGGAGAGAATTCCATGCTTCTCGAATTGCAGAATAAGTTCTCCAAAATCGGTTTCTTCTCTGTTTCTGCCTTGGGCAGAAATGAGGATAAGAGAAAATCCTTCGTCTCTGTCAATGTCGATAAGCCGATTTACTGGCTGCTTGAGAATATCACGAACATTCGCCGCAAGAAGGCGAAGTCCGCATAAAAGGAGAATCGGGTTATGGATGAATTTATTGAATACTATTTCGGACCTCTTTTCCACTTCTTTGCCGATAACTTCTGGCTTGTTCCGACCATCGTCGGTTCAGCCATGCTGATTGTGTTTATTGTCTTCTTGATCCTTGGAATCAAGAACGGTGAATTCAGCTATGAAGGATTCTTCACCATCGCTGTTCTGACCTTGCTCGGATTGGTTGTTCTTTATTCCATCGTTGCATTCGGCTTTGCTTTCGGTCGGAAATGGGGTGACTTGAATTGGACGTTCTGGGCAAACTATGTCAACTTCACAGGCAACAATAGTTGGTATATTGTCATTCTTTGTATCCTGGCTGGCTTATGTGCGATCGGTGGCGGTATCTATGGGGCGAGCGATGATCGCGGTGTCTTTGGCTTCATCATCGGTTTGCTTCTCGGCGCCCTGGGTGGTGGTATCGTTTCCGGATTGCTCTGGCTTATCATCTTTGTCTTATATGTCGTCATTGCCTTCTTGATTCAGTTCTTCATCTGTATCGGACTTGGCTTTGCCGGCGGTGCCGTCTCGATTGTGAAATTCTTCCAGGTGAACTGGCTTGTCTCGAGTGCAGTCTTTGTCGCACCGGGTCTCTTCGTCGGCTTGATTGTCGCCTTTAAGAATTACATCACCGGTCTTCGAGATACCTTCTCTCTTTCCGTTCGTGAAAAACATCAGTCTGTCAGATAAGAGTTTTCGAGTTGAATCGATCATTTGGTGGTAGCCCAGTCAAGGGTTATCACCTTTTCTTTTTGTGCAAAGAAAAACCGCTGACTTTTTATGTACAGTTATGTACAACAAGTCAGCGGCTCTATTTTAGGGGTTGGGTTTCGTCGAATTCTTAGAGTAGAGAACGAACTTGACAGTGATATAGATCTGATAGAGGAAATAGATTGTAGATTGTGGCTCGATTTCCTGAGATAGAGGCATCATAAGTGTTGTAGCCTTTCTGACGACCCATAACAATCATATTGTATAAGAAACGTAGGAACGGAAGCAAAATCGGAATCAGGCAAAGCGATGACCAGGCAAACCAGCTTCCGGATTCATCTTTGTTTGTGATGAAGTTCGCCAAGGCGATTCCCCATATGACGCTAGCCAGAATGAACCATAATCCTCGTAGAACAAGGCTGAAAATAAACTTTTTCTTATCCATGATAAGCACGAAACCTTATCAGAATATTCACAAGATTTCTTCTGAATCTTTTTCAGGAATGAGAATGATGAGCAAGATTGAGCTTAAAAGTGTGACTTCAATTGGAGAAAGAGCCTTCTATTCTTCTTATGGCCTGAATCAGATCGACATCGATAAGTCGGATGGACTCTCCTCTTCTTCGCCACTTGTCATTTCTTCTTTTTTTGTGAACAACGAGAATTTTTCTGACAAGAAGAAAATTCAGAAAGTCGTCATCCATGGTTTTGCAGAGAGCGAGACTATCCTTGCGACGGACTGCAAAGGGGAAGATATCCTGGTTGAAAAAGTCGCTTAAATTATCAGTTGAAATTGCTATGCCCCATCATTAGAATATTTACAATAATTTTGGAGGAAACGAAAATGATTATTTTGACAGGTCCATCTGCTTCTGGAAAAACGGCAACATGTTTGTATCTTCAGGAACATTTTGGAGTCCGGAAAGTAATCACGCATACCACTCGTCCGATGAGAAGAGGCGAAAAGAATGATGTCGATTATCATTTCGTCTCGAAAGAGGAATTCCAGAGAATGATTGATAATGATGAATTCATCGAGCATGTCACATTCAATGGCAACTGGTATGGAACATCGAAGAAGGAAGTCGGAATTGACAAATGCATGGCGGTCGAAATCAATGGGGCCATGACATACAAATCCTTCAATGATCCGAAGATTGTCCTGTTCTATATGAATTTGGATGAAGAAACATGTCGTGAAAGAATGCTCTCAAGAGGAGATGATCCGGTCAAAGTGGAATCAAGAATTCTGAATGATAAAGGATCTTTCCATCTTTCTGAGGAACAGAAGAAGAAAATCGATGTCAATGTGGATACAAAGAATCATAATCTTGTTTCTGCTTCTGAATACATTTATAAAAAGTACATCGAAATCCTGAAAAGCCGTGGCATCGATGTCTCTTCTCTGAAATAAAGAAATTCAGCCATTCTCCACTTTATTGGAGCGTGGCTTTTTTCATATAAAAAAGACGCCTGTAGGCGTCTTAATAGGATCTGATTTCGTTGAGTGGTATATCTCTTTCATCAAAAGTCAGGGATTTGTTTTCCTGGAAGTCATAGGCGACTCCGATTGTATAGATATATCCCTTTCGGCTGGAAAGATAGTTGTTGTAATACTGCTTCCCATATCCGACACGTCTTTTCCCGTTGAATCCGACAAGCGGAACAATCATCAGTCCAGGCTGATCGACGATATTCTTAGGCTCGAATTGAGGCTCGAGGATTTTGAATCGATCGATTCTGAAATTTTGTGTTTTGTTAATCTGACAGAAGACCATGTCTCCGCTTGAGAGGATAACCGGGAGACAAACAACTTTGTCATCTTGCAAGGCTTTGACAACAAGATAATTTGTGTCAACTTCATTCTTTATTGGAGAATAAAGATACAAATACTTGTTCTCTCTGTAGATTGGATCATTCACAATGTCCTTTGTCATGATGAGAGATTTTTCCCGGATGAAGTCAGCCGTGAGCTCGTTTCTTTTTTTAATAAGCTCTTGGCGTATCACGTTTCGATTATCCATAGCCTTAAAACTATAAAGGAATAGGCATAGAAAATCAATGCTGTGAAATCGCTTTATACAACAAAAATATTGAAAATGGAAAGAATTTGAAAACCACATTCATTGTCAATGGATTGTTTTTTTGATTTTGAAAATTCATAGAATTTCTCTTTTCTCCCGATTTGTGGATGATTGACGCACTTCCTTGCTTTATCTATCTCAAGAGAAAAATCAAGTTGCTTATTTCTCCCGACAATTTCTTTTTTTGCCCTTATACTTGAGACATGAAAAATGAAAACCGCGATATCTTAGCCATCGATTTGAAGTCTTTCTATGCCTCGGTTGAATGTCTCAACCGAAATATGGATCCTTTTACGACACCCCTTGTCGTTGCGGATGCCTCACGTGGAGATGGGACGATTGTTTTGGCTGCGAGTCCCTTCATCAAAGAAAGGTATCACGTGAAATCGAGATGTCGTCTCTATGAAGTCGATAAGAATATTCCCGGGCTCATCATCGCTATGCCTTCGATGCAGAATTATCTCGATATCTCAAGCCAGATCAATTCTATCTATCTTGATTATGTTGCAGAGGAAGATCTCTTTGTGTATTCCATCGACGAGAGCTTTCTTGATTGCACACATTATCTGAAGAAGGGAAATGATACGCCAGTCAGCTATGCCAAGAAAATCATATCGGATATCCGACATAAGACAGGCCTCACGGTTACTGCTGGCATCGGAAAGAATATGTTCATGGCCAAGGCCTGCATGGATATCGAAGCGAAGCATAGTCCGGAATTCCTGGCAAAGTGGGATTATGATGATATTCCAAGGCACTTATGGAATGTCGAGCCTCTAAGCAGAATGTGGGGAATTGGAAGTCGGCTTGAAAAGAAACTGAACAACCTTGGCTTTCATTCTATCGGCGATATCGCCTGCAGCGATTCCGCTTACCTGAAAAAGAAACTCGGTGTAATCGGAGAGGAAATCTATTACCACTCTTTAGGCTATGACGATGCGCTTCTCCAGGAGAGGTATGTTTCAAGGAATCACTCCCTTTCCGTAGGACAGGTCCTTCTTCGCGACTATTATCCGATGGAAATGCCAATATTGATTCGGGATATGTCGGTCGAATTATCGGATCGGATGCTTCTCGAGGATGTCATCGCCAAGGATTTTCTTCTCTCCATCGGCGATAAAAATCATGGAGGCTTTACTCTTCGCTTTGGCTTTTATACTCCGACAGATAGCCAGGAGAAGATATCCCATGCGGCTGTTGAGAAATATCTGACGTGGAAAAAGAAAAATAAAGTGGAAGAAAATGAGGGAATCCTCTTTCGACAGATTTATCTTGTCGCATTGGATGTTCTTCCTCGGGATTGCTATCAGACTTCCTTGTTTGAGGATTATGAGGAAGACTGTCGGCTAAGGACACTCGAGAAGACAATGCTTGCGATTCGCTCCCAATATGGGGCGAATAAGGCGATGCCTTGTTCTGCGGCCAGTTTATCCTCGACGTTTTTGACAAGAAGCAATCAGATAGGAGGACATCATCGATGAGAGGGATGAAAAAATGGATGCCGTTTAAGTCTCTGAAAGGACAATATGAAATTCTTGATAAGATGAAGAGCGAAAGAAAAAAGCAAACCATGCCGGAACTCTCCATCGATGAAATCGATGACCTCAATCGGGCCTTGACCTCTTTGAAGAAAGGGGATAAGACAAGTGTCACGTATTTCACGGATGGCGAAATCCAAAAGAAGGATGTCATTTTCTTAAAGTGCGATGGCTATTCAAGGACTGTCTCATTCAAGGAAGTGACGATTCCTTTTGCATCCTTGATTCGTTTTGAATAAAAAGCCGAAAAAATGAGGCTGAGAAGGAAATATATAAATGAGGAGGCAAATTTGGTAAAGAATTTCTTTACTTGTGGAACGTAATTTTATATACTACACCTAGGCCTTTTTAGGCCATATACTTTCTTGCCGATTTATGATGTAAAATCGGCCGGAAGACCATAGGGAGGTATAGAAAACATGAAAAATTACGAACTCATGTACATCCTCATGCCGGAACTTTCTGAAGAAGACATCAAGAATGAAAATGCTGCTCTTCAGAAGATCATCACTGACAATGGTGGAAAAATCACTGGTGTCAATGAATGGGGTATGAGAGACCTGGCTTATGAAATCAAGAAGCAGACGAAGGGCTACTATGTCGTTGTCAATTTCACCGCTGATGGTGCTGTCAACGCCAAGTTCAACTCCATTGTTTCTCTTGATTCGAAAGTCATGAGATTCCTTATCACAGTTGCCAACAACTAATTGAAAAGGAGAAAGTAGAATTATGGCTGCAATCAATCGTTGTGTCTTAGTCGGTCGCATTGTAAGAGATCCGGAGCTCAAGAGAACCAATTCTGGAACTTCCGTGACATCTTTTACGGTTGCTGTTGACAACCCCACCAAGACCGGTGGAGAAAAGACGACATCCTTCATTCCATGCACCTGTTGGAACAAGACAGCGGAAATCGTTGCAAAATATTGCTCGAAAGGCTCGCTTGTCGGTGTCGATGGAAGATTGAATCAGAGAAGTTATGAAGATCACAATGGTGGGAAACGCACTGTTGTGGAAGTCATCGCTGAATCGGTTCAATTCTTGGAAAAGAAAGGCTCGAATGAATCTTCCTCTTCCAATGATGTGAATGATTTGCCAGCTGATAACGGCACAGAAAATTCTACCATCGTTCATTCAGGAATTGATTCCTCGGACGATGATCTGCCGTTCTAAGCTTGGGAAAATATCCTGAGCGGAAAGGAAATGCGAACATGTTCCGCAGAGTTAAACCAAAGAGAAAGTTCTGTTATTTCACAAAGAACCATATCAAACATATCGATTACAAGGATACCGAACTCTTGAAGAAGTACATCTCTCCATCCGGAAAGATCACTCCGAGAAGAATCACCGGTACTTCCGCCAAGTATCAGAGAATGTTGGCTGTCGCCATCAAACGCGCCAGATTCATGGCTTTGTTGCCATTCGTTGCTGACTAATGAAAAGTAAACCCAGGGAGGACATCACCCTGGGTTTTTAAATCGATGAAACAATGACACTCGAAAGGGTGCTTTTTTTGATGAGAAATCTTTGGATAAGTATCCGATAGAGAATACATAGAATTGGAAAAGTGGTAAGCTGACGCATATCGAAGATCGAAAAAATATCAGGAGCTGATTTTTATGTTTTATAGAAAAAATAGAAGCAACACTCAATTTATATCATCAAACAAATTCGTGCGCTGACTTGTAAGGCGATTCTCTCTTAAATCAAGAGAATGGAGTTCTGTCCATGAAGCGGTCTGTGCCTGCGAACTTGCCTGTCATGGCTTTGAAAGTCGGAGAGGTTGATTTTTCGATTCACGATTATGATTTCGATTCTGCCAATCGAGATTAAATCAGGGAATAATAAATATACTTTTAGAGCCATACCAAAGCTTTTTAAAGAACCATACTGTCTGAAGAAAGGACATATCTTTGGCAATGAAAACACGATAAAAGAAAAAGGAAACCGATTGACGTTTCCTTTTTGTATGGACATGTTTCTTTAGGCTTTTGTGACTATCTTGTTTCTTCTTTTTTGGCTCTGTTCTTTCTCTTCTTTATCCAATCGAGAATGAGGGTATAAAGAAGACTGCCGATGATAAGGAAAGAGAAGAAGAGAATCCATGCAGATGGATTTTTCACAAGCGAGACAACAGAAGGGCAGTTCCATGGCTGGAAGATTTCTTTGAAGAATTGGCTGTGGAAGAAATGCCCATCCTCGGAATGGAACATAGAGAAGGTGGTGACTTTTCCACCGATGAAACTTGTCGGTGAGAAAAGGCCAGATAGAATTCCACTGAGTAGGGAAACGAAAAAGACGATCAGACGATAGCGGTTCATTTTTCGGCACATGTTGAACATGACGATGAATCCAGAGAGAGTCGTGAGAAGCGAGATCATGCTGCTGACATCATAGATGGAAAGAAGCGGTGTGTTGCCAAAATGGGTCGGAATCTCATACATGAGGATTGGAATCAGAGAGCTGATGGCCATGAAGATGCCAGAGAGGATAGCCTTGTAGAGGACATTCTCTTTAAAGGTTCCCTTGATTGGCTCTTCACTTGATTCCAAGGAGAGGAGAAATCCTCCGATAGTGATGACGCTGAACTGCATCATATAGAGATTTTCGACGCTGAACCACATCTGGCCTCTTTTGAATGGGATGAGAAGAAGGGAGAGAAGAATGAAACAGACCGTCTTCATCAAGAAGAGAGTCGCAGAGCGTTCGATATTGTTGACGACGCGCCGCCCCTGTGCGACAACTTCCTTCAGATGAGAAAAATCATTATCCAATAGAATTAAATCAGAACAGGCTTTTGCCGCATCGGTTGCATTGCAGAAGGATATTGATGCGTTTGCCTGCCGTAGGGCAAGAATATCATTGACTCCATCGCCAGTCATTGCCACATTTCTTCCTTTTTCCTGCAAGGCGAGAACGATGGCTTTCTTCTGCTCGGGGTTGACGCGGGCAAAGATGGTATATTTTTCGACCAGGGAAGGAATCTCCTCAAGAGAGATATTCTCCATGGAGATGACTTTGTCGGCATTCTTCACGGAACATTTTTCAGCGATTTTTTCGATGGTGAAAGGATTATCTCCGGAGATGATCTTGATATCGAGGTGATTCTTATAGAAATAGGATAACGTTTCTTTGCAGGAAGGACGGATTCTGTCTTTCAGAATAAAGAGGGCAAGAACCTGATCATCCTTAAGAAAAGCAAGGACACGGTTTCCATTCTTGGCTTCCTCGATGGCGGATGAAGAGATCGGATCTTCTTTCTTCAGAAGATATTCAGGGGCGCCAAGAGTCAGTCTTTCACCTTCCTTGAGGAGAAGGGAGGAACATTTCTTTTGGCTGGAGAACGGTTCGTAGGTGAAGTTTTCGATTTCTTCTTTTCCATATTTTTCCTTTAGGCAGGATGCAGTTGGGTTTGTATCGGTGGAGGCAAAATTGAATTTTCGGATCAGTGAGATAATTTCTTCTTCCTTCATGGAAGAGATGATTTTATCGACTTCCATATTTCCATCCGTCAATGTGCCAGTCTTATCCAGACAGATGGTATCGACTCTGGATAGGTTTTCCAGGGAATAGAATTCCTGAATCAGTGTTTTCTCTCTTGCGAGCTTGACGATGGAGATGGCAAGGGCCAAAGAGGTCAATAAGACGAGTCCGGTCGGGATGACGCCGATGGCAAACGCACCGGCTGTCAGGACGATTCTCGACCAGGTTGAAGCGTTGGACAAGTCATATGTAATATTCTGTTCAACAGACCAGATGGTGGGATCGTTTCCCCATCGATTGATTTTATAGACGAGAGTCAGTATGATGACGCAACTCATGCAAAGCAAAACAATGGCGAGGAATTTGATGAGTCGGTAGATGCTTTCAATCAGTTTCGATTTCTTCTTTGGAATTTCTTTGACTTGGTTCGAAAGGGAGGAGGCATAGGTTTCATCGCTGATTTTCTCGACTCTTCCATAGCCATCTCCGACAAGGATGAGAGAGCCAGAGTAGAGTATTTCGCCTTCTTTCTTCTTTATGGATGCGGATTCTCCGGTGAGAAGAGACTCATCCGCTTCGAGAGAACCTTTTATGAGTATGGAATCACAGACAACCTGGCTTCCTGCCTTGAAATGAAGGATGTCATCACGGACGATTTCATTCTTGCTGATCTGTATTTCCTTTCCATCACGGATGACAAAGACCTTATTTTCCGTGACGATGGTCAATTTTCGAATGACTTTCTTGGAATGGATTTCCTGTATGGTACCGATCATTGAATTGAGGATCACCGGGATGATGAAGGTGAATTTTGAGAATCCGAAGTATTTGTCGGCGATTTCCTTATTTCCGGTAGCATTGAGATAGATGACGAAGAATAGGAAGAGAGCGGCAATGCTTAGAAGGATGATGTTGAAGGAATTGAGAAAGTTCTTCAGGATGATTTCGAGATTGGATTTCTCAATCCTGTTTTTTTCTTTGTTGCTCAATCCTGCTTCGATTCGTTGATTGACTTCTTCCTTCGATAAGCCTTCTTCCGGCGACGATTGTTTTCTTTCGATTTCTTTATATTCTTTTTTCATGACAGCTATTATAGTGGAAAAAGAAAGAAATATCATCCTTTGAACATTCAAAAGACGGATGTCTAGGAGAAAAAACGGTTATTTATCGAGGCCGATGATAGACCAATATCCTGCTTTTTTAGTTCCGATTCTCACTAACAAGCCGGATTCTTTCAGCTTATTTATATTGTTGTTGATAGTAACCATGTGTAAGCAAGAAAACAGAAAGGAGAGAAGAATCCTCCTCATGGGATGAATGTTGAATGCGAGCATTCAACATTCAGGCGCCAAAAAAGGCAGCAATCGCAGTATCATATTATCGCTTAAAAACAAAATGATAGGAGGGATTGCTGCCCATGAAGAGCATACACCAAAACACACAGCTTAGCGACAATGAATTGAAAGCAGTTTTGAGAGGGGACGATATCACGTATGGCCAGCTGGTCGACCAGGCGTCCGACTACAGCAGAGTTTTTTCAGATGTGCTCAATTGTCAAGGAGACAATGGTCGCATATGGGGAATTCAAGCTATTCTGGTCGTCCAAATACAGGGGCATGACAAGGATGCTCAATACCGCCACGGAGAACGTGTTCACCTACTTTGATTTTCCAAGGGAGATACATAAGGCGATAACCACTTCGAATGCGATCGAATCGTTCAATTCGAAGCTGAAGAAGGAGACGAAAAAAGAATGCTCGCGAACTCGGAGGACAATGCAACGATCATCATCACAAATATATGCAAAAGCTACAACAGGTCATGCGGAATGAGACTGATGATAGGGCTGAATGAGCTGACGCCGGACAGACGCGAAGAAGTTGGGTTCGAATTTTAGGAAAGAGTATGTACAACGATTGTATGCTAATCAGTTACACAAACTATTGACAAATATCACCTACCATTAGATAGGATAAAAAATAGAGTAAGTATTTTACTAATTCTAAAGAGTTTCTAGATATACTAGATAAAGATAATAAATAATAAGATTGTATGTATTACTAAAGAAAGGAGTTGAATATATGTCTACTTCGAAACAAGCTTTCATTGCTAGATACCAAGAATGGTATTTAAATAATGAAAAGTATATAAAAGAGAATGACTTGGCTTGTTATAAACTTTTAAAAAAGTTTAATAAAGAATATAATTTAGACGGTATTTCAATTCTAACTTTAGATGATTATGTACTTGGTAAAGGTAAAGATACATTTTGTTACTTCATTGAATATGAATCTGATAGATTGGGAGATATTAAGGGAAGTTATCCTGCTATGAAGTATAAGATTTATTATTCTAAAGAAGGAAAGTATAAATGGAAGAAGAACTCATCCTTTGGTAATAATGAAAATGAAATATTTGATAACGTAAAGGATGCTTTATTTGATTTAGTTGTCGCCATTAATAACTATGATGATCGATCGTTTGAATTAAATAAATTAAATCCTTTGTTTAAAAATAAACTTGAATATTTATATAACTATGAAGAATCACTTCCTATATATAGTGAATCTGATGTTGAAATAATATTAAATTTATTAGATATAAAATTTAATAGATTAGATACAAGAATTAATAAAAGAAGAAAACTATATAAGTTCTATAAAGATTTAAATATAGATAATTGTTCACCTATTTCATTTATGAATTTTGTTTATAGTGATTCTTTTGAATTAAAATCTATTAAAAAGAAATTAAAACTTGATAATTTAAATTCAAAGAATATTTAGAATACTAAATGTATTACTAAAACCATTAGCGATATTACTTCTCTTAATAATACTAATATTATTAATATTCTTTCATCAAATCTGTTATGTAGCGACCATTGTCAAGAATAATTTTTATGAATCGTCAAAACTTTTAGGATGACGCTTGACCTAGTCCGATTCATTAACCTGCATTGGGAAATTTTCAATCAAATCGCTTAATGACCAATCTGTTATTCGTGGATTCTTATAGATTTCAATCATGATTTTATTCATGTTATCGGATAATCCTTTATTTTCCAAAAAGTGTTCGATAATCGAGGTGTCATTCATGTTGAAAGATGAAATATCAGCAGTTTTATTCCCAACCGCATTGATCCAATTGAATGGGATGGTGACACATATGGTATTTTCTCTGAAATCAACAACCTTTTGCCATAATGTTTCGTGATTTTAGGGATGCCTCGTCCTGTTTTTTTCGCTTATATGAAGCTGAAGAAATATATTTGAAAGTTCCTCATTGACAGGAACGAATTCTCCTAAGAAAACTTCGAAACTATTGGATACTTTTCTTCTCGCTTTTCAGGGAACTGTAGGCGAAAATGGATCCTAAAACATCTAGAACGAAGATGAATAAGAAGATGAAGGATAAGAGGTTCGTGGTCGAGGAAAAGAATTTTCTGGATTTGACAAGGAAGAAAATATCCAGGGAACTGGTCGAGAACATGAAGAGATACGTCGAGGATACACTCAGAAGCAGAAAAATCGGAGCGGCAATCAAAAGGAAGGGATTGATCATCAGGATGATCATAATGAGGCAGAAGACGAAATTGAGGATGAACCAAGGAATCTGGATGATTTTGCAGATCATGACCGCTTTTGTGGAATCCTTCACCTCATGAAGGGTCGATAGGGCACCAAGGATGATGTTGACAAGACAAAGGAGAAGAAGAATAGCCAGAGAAATCAGATACGAGATACAGAGAATATTGTTGATTTGGGAAATGATTTCTTTTTCCAGACCGCTTTTGTTGACGAAGGCCGTCGAGAGAAGGGACAGGATGGATAAATACATCAGAATAGTCTGGATAATGATCAAAACCTTATTTGCTTTCATGAAATTTCGTTTCCTTTTATTTACTGATTATAATTGGGAATTATACAGAGCACAATGTGCTGTACAAAATTATCAATTCTTTTCAAGCTAGAAGAAAAGGATTGTGGATTTCGCATTTTTTGCTCATTTTGCTCAAAAAACAGGATAATTGCGTGAATGGTGGTTTGTTTTGACTAATTCCATTGAAAAACATTGCAACTTTGTTTTTTGCAAACTACAATATTACAAACTGAAAGAGAGGTTTATAAATATGATTGTCAATGCTACGAGAATGCTTCGTGCTGCCAAAGAAGGCCACTATGCTGTCGGACACTTCAACACCAACAACTTGGAGTGGACAAAGGCCATTCTTCTCACGGCTCAGAAGATGAATGCCCCTGTTATCATCGCCACAAGTATGGGTGCTGCAAAGTACATGGGCGGATATAAGGTTGTTGCTGCCATGGTCAAGGCCATGGATGAAGCTTTGGGCATCACCGTTCCAGTCGCTTTGCATCTTGATCACGGCAACTATGATGCAGCCAAAGCCTGCATTGAAGCCGGATATTCTTCCATCATGTTCGATGGTTCGAGTCTTCCTTTCGAAGAAAACATCGCCAAGACCAAGGAATTGGTCGCCTTGGCTCATGACAAGGGTCTTTCTATCGAAGCCGAAGTCGGCGCCATCGGTGGAACCGAAGATGGCATCACTGCGGATGGTGAAGTCGCTGATCCAGAAGAATGCAAGAAGATTGTTGCCTTAGGCATCGACTTCCTTGCTGCCGGTATCGGAAATATCCATGGCATCTATCCAGAAAACTGGAATGGACTTCATTTTGATGCTCTCGAAAAGATCAATTCTGCCACGGGCAACATTCCGCTTGTCCTTCATGGCGGAACCGGCATCCCGGATGATCAGATTGTTCATGCTATTCATGACGGTATTTCCAAGATCAATGTCAACACCGATTGCCAACTTGTCTTCGCTGACGCCACCATCAAGTATTGTGCCGCTGGAAAAGCCGACCCGACTGCAGACAATCAGTCCAAGGGCTATGATCCCAGAAAGCTTCTCAAGCCAGGCTATGAAGCTATCTGCGCCAAGGTCGAAGAGAAAATCAAACTCTTCGGATCCGAAGGAAAAGCAAACTATTAAACAAATCGACTGCCAAGAGATATCTTGGCAGTTTTCTTTTGCTTATAAAAAATGTCTGTGCTTTTTATATTTAAAAAGGCCACCTTTCGGTGACCTTGTTTTAGGCTTCTTTTTTCTTCTTGACGTAATAGAGAATTGAATCGACAGTTGGCCAAATGAGGGAAGCTGCGAAGAGAACGCTGAAGGCAACATCTCCTGCAATGACCCATTTCTGCCAAGTTGGCGTGATACGGATGATGATATCATTCGAGGAATAGCCATTGATGGCTTCGCTTGTCAAAGTGGCTTGAAGGATGCTCTTGCATGCATTTCTCATGGCCCAAGCCAATTTTCCGGAGTGAATTGTTCCTGTGGATGGAGCATAATCCTTATAGGTGTGTTTTCCACCGGTATAGTCGGTCGCATCGGTTCCATAGTTGGTTTCATTGAGTTCCGTGGCGCCGGTATAGACATTGACGATTCGTGAGACATAAGGTTCACAGGAACCTCCTGTCATATCGCCTGCATAGTCTGTTTCAATGATGCCCGGCATGCCGAATTCATTGCGAAGAATATTTGCAATTTCCGTGGAATTGGCAACTGCTGTCGTTCCGAGACGGTTGAAGGAAGTCATGACATTGTTTGCATTTCCTTCCTCGAAGACAATCTCGAAAGCACGGAGGTAGTTTTCTCTCAAAGCCTGCTCGCTGATCCATTCCTGGACACCATGTCTTCCTGTCTCGGATTCATTCAAGGCAAAATGCTTTACGAAGCAATGGACGCCCTTGGATTCAATGCCACTTGTTTCCGGGGCACCAATCAATCCGCTGAGCATGGCATCCTCGGAATAATATTCGGCATTTCTTCCGGAATAGGATGTTCTTTGGATATTGAAGCCTGATCCAAGGATGCCAGCATGTCCGCTCCAAAGTCCTTCTTCACCAATCTGTTCGCCGATTTTCTTTGCCAACTCCTTGTTGAAGGAAGAGGCCAAGACCCCATTGCTGGCAAAACCGGTTGTGGAATACCACACACTTCCGCTGGCAGCGTCGGTCGGTTTGATATCCGGATCATTGACGAATTCGGAATAGGGATTGGTCGGTCCGGCAAAGCGAGAACCCTGCGTCGCATGTTCATAGACGTTGTTGTAGCCGTTTGGACCATTTTCATCACCGGTTGCCGGTTTGACGACTGATTCGATATATTGTGTCTTATGTCTTCCGTTTGAAAGAAGGTCGACCATTTCATCCCAAGTCATCTGATCGAGCAGTTTGTCCCACAAAGGAGATGTCGTGCTTTCATTTTTCAAAGAGAGAAGGGTGAGATTGTTCTTTGCTCCATAGGTCGGATATTCGATATCGTCAGCGACAATGATC
Source organism: bacterium (assembly GCA_963612025.1). Classification (GTDB taxonomy): domain Bacteria; phylum Bacillota_I; class Bacilli_A; order RFN20; family CAG-288; genus Enterosoma. The sequence continues at coordinate 41,683 of CAVDUB010000010.1, read as the reverse complement.
TTGTCAGCATCGAACTGATCCCGTAATTCGCTTGCCATTTGGCTTGTCATGGTCAATGTAGCATGCGGTTTTGTCAAAACGCCTTGTTCATTTCTTGTGCAAAGTTTGACAGTTCCTTCCCAGTCTTCTCTTGTGTAGTAGGTGACCTTGTTGTCGCCTCTTCCAGAATAGGTGTTGATATCGGCTTCTGTGAACTGGTTTGTAATCGGTTTTCCTGTCTTGGTGGAGAAAGAATAGGTATCCTTGTCGAATCCTAAAGAGAGTGTTTCGACAAGAGAGGCATCACCGTTTTCATCCATTCTCTTTGAGGTGTTTTCTACCGTATATCCTTTTTTGCTTAAGATATTGTTTATTGCATTATGGGCACCATTCGCGACTGTGATGTAATAATCTCCTTCCATGATGACATAGGTTTTTTCTTTGAATGTATCATATGTAGTGAGGTATTTCTTGTCGACATCGATGCTGATTTCCTCACTCTGGCTTGGGTTGAGAAGAGATGACTTACCAAAGTCGATGAGTTCGACGCTTGGAACCTGGATGGAATTGTTCTTCGCATAGTCTTCATACGGTTTGGAGACATAGACCTGGACAGGTGTCTTTCCAGCTTTGTCGCCCGTATTGGTAACCTTGACTTTGACTTGGACCTTGTTTTCGGCGATTTCCTTCACTTTCAGATCGCTAAAGGAGAAAGTCGTATAGGAAAGTCCATATCCGAACGGGTAGGAGACAACCGAGGAATACTGATAGTTTCCGACTTTGTCTTTTCCTTCGACATAGTCCTCATAGCGGGTTTCCGTATATTTGTATCCGAGATACATGCCTTCCTGATAGACCTGATAGGTTGTCATGCTCGATTGCTGGGAATTGTCCTTGGAATAGTCGGTGAATCCATGTTCAGCAAAATTCTCATAGGTGAAGAAGTAGTTCTGATCGGTGAAATTGCTGTTCACGGGGTTCATCAGATTGTCTTTAAAGATGGTCTGTGACAAACCGCCGGAGAAATTGGCTTCGCCTGTCAGAAGTTTAGCGACCGCGATGGAGCCGACTTCTCCGATGGATCCTGTCATGAAAGCGGCGTCTATGCCATACTGGGGGTCATCCATGAAATCACACTGGACAGGATTCGGTGTATTCATGATGAAAATGATTTTCTTGATGATGTTTTGATCCTTCAAGGATTTCAATCCAAGAAGAACGGACTTCTCTTCCGGCGAGAGCTGCAGATAGTCTCCATTGGTGGAATCGTTGACACTCGGCTGCTTATCGTTTTCGTTTCCATATTGGCTATTGGCTCCGCTTGTCGCAGGAAGATCGAAGCCTTCACCGCCGTTTCTTCTCAAAACGAAGATGGCGGCATCGCCATACTGGCTGACTTCATTGGTATGCTCACTGACCATGTTCCACGGCACTTCGCCAACGCGGACCTGGGAAATACTGGCAAGAGCGGAATAGGGATTATCCTCTCCCGTAACTTTTCCAGACCAATCCTTGGCCGGCTCTTTGCATTTTTCTTTATAAAAGTCATAGAGGGATTTGTTGACGTTGAGATAACTGTCGCCTTTTTTGACGCCATCTTTTTTTGGCATATCCGCTTCATAATGATAGCCCGAGAAGGCCTCGTAGAAATCAAGGGCCTCAGCGGTATTGATGCCACCGCTTCCCGATGCTCCATAAAGAGGATAGGCGCTCGCTCCACCGAATAAGGATACATTACTTCCTTTGGCAAGTGGAAGCGCCGCATTGTTGTTTTTCAGAAGTACGGATCCTTCCTCGACTTCCTCAATTTCTGTCTGCAATCCATTGTAGGCGACTTCCTTGATGGAATTGAATTTTGATTTATAGTGAAGGGTGCTTTCACTGGAATTCTCATCGTGGATGACTTTGGCATTTTCCTGTCCTAAGGCACTGGTGATTGTATCGGCATTATCGGACGTGATGCCAGTTGCGACGATCATGAATCCCAAAAGAAGTGAAGAGAGTGCAAAGGCACCTTTCTGAAGATTTCTTTTTACATTCTTGTTCATTATGCATTCTCCTTTTCAATTTTCACATTTTCAGCTTCAGCTTTCTTCTTTGTCTGAGGAAGGAAAAGTGCGACGAGCGAGATAACAAAGGCGATGGAGATGAACACGGTAGAAAGAATGAAATTGGAGGAGAAGGAGGCGATATCGACACCGAAAAGAACAACCTGTACATAAGAATAGATATGTCGGATGTAGAAGAGGGTACCGAGAAGATTTCCGCTGTAAAGAAGCAAATTGGCAAACGCATATCTTTTCAAAGCGAGAACAGCAACCGACAAAACAACGCCGACAAGAAACAAACTAAAAGCTGCCCAAGACATGAAGTTCACATAAGAGTGATACATGTTGGCATAGATGATGGCAGCCAGAATGGAAAACAGGATGCCTGCAAGTGTGACATAAAAGCCATACTGTTTGTCCGCAAAGTATTTTTTGACCATCTTTTTTCTCCTTTCTGATGGATGGCCATAGGATACTTGATATTTTCCTAAAGCGGTTTCTTTTGGAGCGAATTGCAAAATAGCGGAGCGAACTGCTACTTATTCGTGTCGATGAAGATGGTCAAAGAGAAAATTTCCCCGGTTGTCTTTATGACGATATCTCCGTTGTAGAGATGGGCGATTCTCCTTATGGATTTGATTCCATAGCCATGGGATTCATCTTTATTTTCCTTTGTGGTTAAAAGTTCTCCATTCAGTGTAGAGAGATTTCCATCATAGAAATTTCTAGAAATAATGAATGCCATGTTTCCCTTCTTTTCAAGGTTGATGGATAAGATTTTCCTATCCGGATTATCGATTTTCTTCAAGGCTTCGATGGCATTGTCGATGATGTTGGAAAACATGGAATAGATATCGATGACATCCATTCCATCCAAAAGAGTGCCATCTCCCAAATAATCGAGTGTGATGTTATTTTTTCTGCACATTGAAATCTTCTCATTTAGGATGACATCGATGGATTCGTTTCCGGTGGAAAAGACCTGCTCATAGTCATCAAGAACGTTCTGCATGGAGCGGATTTCCTCATCGGGAAGATTTCCTTTGCAAACTAAAAGAGTATGCTTCAAGTCGTGTGCCTTAATATTGATTGACTCAAGCTTTTCCTTGGAAATCTCATAGTTTTTTTTGTCTTCTTCCCACAGTTTTTTTATGATGGCTTTTTCGTTGGATAAGGCGATGGCTCTTCCAAGATAGACTTGGATGATCAAGGCGGAAAGGCAGCACGTCATTGCATAAAAGGAAGTCGATAGATTCACGATGTCATCGTCATAGTTTCTTGTCAGACGATTCAAGATGACACAGATGAAGAGAATAAAGATGGCGACGAGGTCAAAGCGAATGTCATATGCGTAATTGCCTGATTGTTTCTTTGCCTTTCTCGCAAAGAGAAAGTAGAGAAGAAGGTAGAAGAGTGGGAAGAAGATGCTTTCAAGAAGATAGATACGGCTGTAACCCTGTTGAAAGATGCCTTCGAAAAGCATCGTTTTGGAAATCGCTTGCGTGGCTTGATAGGAAAAATGCTGCGTCGCATACCCGTCTCCACATAAAGAGAGGATTCCGGAATAGGAGATTTTAAAGATTCTCAAATAACAGAACGTCGAGAAAAAGAACATAAGGAGGAAACGAAGGATGAGAAACCAGTAGGTAAAGCGTATATTTTCTGGCATCGGATAGAAATAGCTGAATATGAGAAAAAGAAGTCCATAGAGAAGAATACGCAAAAGAAAATTCTTTCGTTTCTCGAAAGAAAAAAGAAAGAGAAATTCTCCGATAAAGAGTTCGAATCCAAAGATGAGGTTTCCGAGATTATACGGCGTGAACATTCTTTATCCTCCGATGAATTTTGCCAAAGCCATCATGAAGGACTTATAGCTTGGACGGGAAATTGTAAGCTGATCATTTTTGATAAAGAGAATATCTTTGTCGATGCGTTCGACATATTGGAGATTGACTAAATAGGAACGGTTGCATCGGACGAAGGATATTTCATCCTGGATTTTCTTTTCAGCGTTTTTGAGAGTCCCATATTCTTTTAACAGTCCGCCTGTCGTATGATAGATGATATAATGGCCGCTTGTTTCGACATAGAAGATATCCTTTGTCGGAATGACGGAGAATTGATTGTCCATCATATGGATGAGGATGGATTTGCTTAAATTGGACTGAGAGCGGGACATGATTCTTTCCATCTTCAGTTGGAAGGAAGCTTTGTTCACGGGCTTGACGATGAAATCGAGGGCGTCGACTTCATAGCCCTCCTTTGCCATCTGGTAGAGGTTGGTGACAAAGACAAGAAGAACCTGCTTATCTATTTTTCGAAGTTCCTTGGCCACTTCCATTCCAGACAAATGAGGCATCTCGATATCGAGAAAGACGATGTCGAATTGATTTTTATAGGCTTCCAAAAAAGCATTCCCATTCGAAAAAGTTTCCGTTTCGATGGAAATGTTTTTTTCTCTTGAGTAATCTTCAAGGAGCGATAATAACTTCTTTTGGGCATCGATTTCGTCTTCGACAATCGCAATATGGGTCATATTCTTATTCTAGGATGATTAAGGAGTGCGGAGAGAGCTTGATTTTTCCTTTTTCCTTATCGATGGAGGCCTCTCCGATTGAGAAAAGGGAATTCCCATGGAAGACGGCTTCGTAGGTGATATTGTACTTCTTGCTTGATGGGTTGATGGCGACGAGAAGTTTTTCTTTATATTTGTGTCGGACATAGACAAGAGGAGAATAGCCACTTGTCTTGATCAGTTCGAAATCTGCGTCATTATCCAAGGCGACATGATCCTTCTTGAAGGAAAGCAAGGTTTTCAAAAAGGAATAGAGTGAATCCATATCTTCCTTTTCTTCCGCAACGGAGAGACCTTTCCTCGAAGGATCAAGCGGAAGATAGAGCTTCTTTGCGGTGGAGAAGCCGGCATTCTTCGTTTTGTCCCATTGCATCGGTGTACGGCTTCCTGTTCTCTGATATCCTCCTTCGACGGAGGTGAGGTTTTCGACATATTTCATACCGATTTCATCGCCATAGTAGAGGAAGGGGACATTGGGCATCGTGAACTGGAAGGCATAATAGAATTTAAGTTCTTCCCTGGTGAGGAAGGAGGCAATTCTCTTCGTGTCATGATTTCCTGAGATGATGGAGACAAATTTATTGTTCTCGATGGCTGTTGCATAGACATCCTTGAAGTGTTCGAAGAAGATTTTTGCATCCTTCTTTTCTTCGTTGAACTGGAAATACGGATGCTCTGTTCTGGCAAGCAAAGAATTGTATGGGTTGAACTCATCCTGAAGGAGGAAGTCCATGTCGAATCCGGCACGGAGGGACTGTGCTGGATTGTTCCATTCACTGACAAAAGCGGATTCGGGGTATTCCTGTTTGACATCATTGATAATCTGCTGCCAGACAAGGACGCTTCCTTCCTGGTCAGGATCGTTTTTCACAAGCCATCCGGCCATATCGCAGCGGAATCCATCACATCCTTTTTCTAGCCAGAACTTGATGATTTCGATCATGGCCTTGATTGTTTTCTGTGGTCCGTCATCCTGTATTGCCTGCTCGTAGCTTTCATGGGGTTCATAGAAACCATAGTTGAGAGCCGGCTGGATTGAGAAGAAATTGGTCACGACAGCCCCATCCCTTTCAGAGATTCCTCTCAGGACAGGAAGGTTCTTTGGCGTTGACCAGACATTGTCTGTCCAGATGTAGCGATCAGTGAATTCATTCTTTTTGGCTTGGCAGGACTTCTTGAACCAGGGGTGTTCAATCGAAGTGTGTCCTGGGACGAGGTCGAGAAGGATATGCATATTTCTCTTATGCACTTCCTTGAACAGTCTGTAAAGGTCTTGATTTGTTCCGTAGCGCTTGTCGACTTTCAGAAAGTCGCTGACATCATATCCGGCGTCATGAAATGGGGAAACATAGATTGGATTGATCCAGAGTGCGTCAAAGCCGAGATCCTGGATGTAATCGAGTTTCTTGATGATTCCGTTGATATCGCCGATGCCGTCATTGTTGCTGTCAAAGAAGGATTGTGGATAAATTTCATAAAAGCAGGCTGTATCAAGCCATTTTGGGTGTTGGTTCATATTTCGAATCTCCTTTATGGCAACAGATTTCCTGTTGATGTGTATAAATCATACCAGTCTTCTTTCGTTAAGACGAGGGAAGACCCGAGAAGCGTTTCCTTTATGTGATCAAGATTCGTGCTTCCGGTGATAATCTCGACATCCTTGGTTAGCATGGCTAGAAATGCGGTGGCAATCATGCAGGGTGTCGCATTATATTTCTGGCTGAGTTCCTCGAGTTTTTCGTTGAGCTTGGGAAGTCTTTCCTTATTGAAGATGGACCCTTCGAAGAAACCGATTTGGTAAGGCGACCAGCATTGGAGTTTTATTTTCTTTCTTTTCAGATAGAAGAAGAGTCCGCTTGAAAGGTTCGGTTTCTGCTGGGGAAAATTCACATTGAACGTTTCGCTCAATAGGGAAAGCTGACCTAAAGAGACCTGAAGCTGATCGACTTCGAAGGGAAGAGAGAATTCTTCCTGAAGATATTCGATCATCTCGGAATCCATGTTGGATACACCGAAATGATGGACCTTTCCTTCTTCGTAGAGCTGAGTGAGGGCTTTTGCGATTTCCACATTGTCCATGAAGATATCCACGCGGTGGAGAAGAAGGGAGTCGATAAAGGAAAGATTCATTCTCACGAGGGAAGCATTCACAGCTTCGATGATATGATCATAGGAGAGATCCATCGTTGTTTTTCCAGGCGTGTCTCGGATGATTCCGCATTTTGTCTGGATGAACATCTCTTTTCTCAGCTCAGGATGAGAAAGGAGGACCTGACCAAGCTTTATTTCGGCCTCATGATTGAGGTAGATGTCGGAAATATCAAAAGAATGGATGTTCATTTCGATACATCCCAGGATGAGATGGTAGAGCTCATCCACACTGAGTTTATCGATTCTCATCAGTCCGAGAATCACTTTTGATTTTTGATATTCTTCTTTCATTGCATCACTCCATTTCCGTGATATCAGCAAAGAGGGCATTGGTGGCTTTTTGTAAATCAAGAGGAGAAATTTCGATTTGCAGTCCTCTTTTTCCTCCACTGACAAAAATATGGTCGAACAATTGGGCAGTTTCGTCAATATAGGTTTGGAAAGATTTTTTCATGCCGAGGGGAGAACATCCGCCGTGAATATAACCTGTCAAAGGGAGAAGCTCCTTTTGTGGAATCATCTCGATGAATTTCTCGTTTGTGATTTTGCTCGCTTTCTTCAAATCGAGCGTTCCTTCTCCGGGTACGACAAAAACATAGTGTTCCTTGCTCTTCGATGTGGTGACAAGCGTCTTGAAGACTGTCTCGACATCCTGGGAAAGAATGTTGGCGACCTCTTTGCAGGAAATGGCTTTGTCTGGATCGTATTCATGGACCTGATAGGGAATCGCCATCTGATCGAGAAGACGCATCGCATTCGTTTTTTCTATTTTTTCTTTTTTCGACATTATTCCAAAATCGCTCCTTGGAAGTTTTTGACGCCGTTGTTGAAGTCGCTGGCGGACATCATCTTCTTTCCAGGTCTCTGCAATAAATCGATGTTGACCTGTCCATCCTTCAACTGGAGGATGATCTGCTTTTTGTGGGAGAGGAGAATTTCTCCTTCTTTTCCTTCGACATGATCGTTGAGTTTGGTCACATGGAAAATCTTGATGATTTCGTCTTTGTTGCGGACATACCCGCCCGGTGTCAAGGAAAGCATTCTCACCTGGTTGATGAAGGAGTCCGTGTCCTGATGCACATCGAGATGCTCATCCTCTTTGGTGATCATATGGGTAAAGGTCACTTTTTCATTGTCCTGTGGGGTTGGCTTCAATTCTCCTTTGAAATATTTCGGCAAGGCTTCCAAAGCTAGTGATGTGGCACATTGGGATATCTTGTCACAGAGGCTTGTGTAGTTGTCTTCGATGGTCAGAGGGAAACTCTTGACAGCATAGACATCCCCTGCATCCATCTCATGGACCATTTCCATGAGAGACACCCCGGTGATTTCATCCCCATTTTTAAGTGCGTATTGCATGGGTGCGGCACCACGATATTTTGGAAGGAGGGATCCATGGAGATTGAGCGGTTTATATTTTCCCATGGCGAGAATTTCATCGTTGATATACTGGCCATAGGCAAAGGTCAAAAGGAGATCGAAATTCAGTTCGGAGAGAAAATCATGTTCGAGATTCAGCCTATGTGGCTTATAGACAGGAATCATGAGCTTTTTTGCCATCTTGGCGACTTCTGATTCTTCGATCAGGTTATGTCTTCCTCGTATCTTATCTTCTTTTGTGATGACAGAGACGATATTCAATCCGCCTTGCACGAGGCCTTCAAGGCAATCGGCGGCGAGCTTTGGCGTTCCTAAAAAAACAATTCTTTCATTCATAATACATTCACTTTATTTTTACCTCAATATCTTATCATATCTTTTGATTCAATGCTTAATTTTCTCTTTGAATCAGGGCAAGGAAATACCCTTTCTTTTTGCTGACCGGAAAAGTGAAAACATAGATTTCTTTTTCTTCTTGTTTTATACTTATTTTATCAGCAAGGAGAAGAAAATGGATATTGTGTCATTGACTGGAGAAATGGCCTCTTCGACGCCCGTCAAAACGCTTTTGATTATCTTGGCCCTTTTTCTGTTCGGTTCGATGATTGGCTACGTGATCGAAGTTTTCTATAGGCGTTATTTTTCAGTCAAGAAATGGGTGAATCCTGGATTTATGAAGGGACCATGGCTTCCGATGTATGGATTCGGGGTCGTCTTCATGTTTCTTTTCTGCTATCTTTTTTATTCCTGCATGCCAGAGAATGTCATCTTCTATAATCCATGGGGAGATTTATTCGAAAGAAAACAGCAGTCGCTTGCCACTGTCTATGATCTTCTTCCCATCTGCAGTATGGCTCTGATGATGGTCGGATTGGAATTTCTTGCCGGGGTCATCTTCGTCAAGGGATTCAAGGTTCGTCTATGGGACTATACAAATATGAAGGGCAATGTCTTGGGTGTTATCTGCCCAGTCTTCAATGTCATCTGGTTTGGAGTCGCTGTCTTATATTATTATGGTGTCAATCCATTTATGTATGCTGGGTTTTCCGCATTTTATAATTATCTGTTCGGATCCTATAGCGACGGTGTTGTGGCTGCTCATTTTGGAACAATCTTCCTTCTGGGCATGGTCTATGGCATTTTCCTCATCGATTTAGTCAAATCCATCGATCTCTTCGGAAAGGTCGAGGCTATTGCCAAAAAGAGCGGTGTTATCCAGAGATATGAAAAACTGAGAGAAGAAGCCCGTCTTTCCCAAGAGGGGGCAAAGAAAAAATTCTTTGATCTTCTTCCTGAATTCATTAAGAAGAACAAAAATAGAGATAAGAAAAATTACATCGCAGAGAAAATCTATGAGGAAGCGAGAAAGGCTGTCCTGATCGATCCAGAGAAGAAGGGAACAGAGGAGAATTACGATAAGAATGGTCGTCCGATCCATGAGGATGCGGGGGAATCGGTTGAGAGATGAGAAGATTCTTTTGCCTTGAAGGAATGCTGAAACTTAAAACGTTTTAAGACACATCTAAGGCTTCTATTTCTTTTTGAGATTGTGTGTAATCGCTTCCAGTTTTTTGCTTTACATGTGAAAACTTGTATAAAGAAATAAAATGTATTTATCATAATTGAGAAATGATTTTTGATTTTGTCTTTTTTTGTTGGAAAAATGTAAAAAAATATGATGAAGGATTCAATTCGGCTTCTTCCTCATTTCGATTGCTTCTTTTTTTGTCTTTTTTTTATATTCATCCCAATCGAAATAGGAGGCACACACTATGAAAAAAACAAAATTTGCAGTTCTGCCATTGATTCTCTTGGCGATGACAGCATGTACGGGAAGAAATAACGATTCGATATCCTCTTCGTCAGAGACACCGATTGCAGAGACATCGACGTCGACTTCGAGTGCTTTACCTTCTTCTTCAACACCGACGAGTTCTTCATCGAGTTCGAGTGAGGCGGCGTCACCATCTTCTTCGAGTGTTGATATTTATACGACAACGCTTTGGAAGAAAGCGATAGTGGATTTGATGATCAAATATATGGATTCCAACATCATCCCTTATGTCGATATGGGAAAAGTGGACGGAACCTGGGTGGACGCCACAACGAAGACGGGAACCTATCTTTCTGTTTCGGGCATGAACGAATTCGATTCCTCCAAGTTGGCTACAATCCAGAAGGATTATGAAGATGCCGGCTATACGGTGACGGCTTCTTCATCTTCTTTGACTTGTGTCAAGGATGCCATCAAGGTTGTCGTCGGAAAGGATTCTTCCGGATACTGGGACCTCAAGGCATATTATGATTGCCCCTATGACAAGACCAAGGCTCCGACTGCATGGGATACGGATACGGCCAATGAAATCGCAGCGGATATCGATGGCATCACGCTTCCCTATGTTTATCTTGGAAGCCCGGTCTGCTACCCGAAATTCACCTCCTCTTCGAAGACATTGACGATTTATGGATATAAGTTTGATGAACAGATTCTGACCGATGCCAAAACCGCCTATCAGTCGGATGGATGGACCATCACGGAAGCCAGTGGCACAGTGACGGCTGTCAAGGATTTTGCTGACAAGGGCGACACTGTCACGGTCAAATGGACGACGCCTTCCGCAACGGCGACAACGCGCTATTATATGACGGTCTCTCTTGCTGAAGTCTATGATCCGGAAGGCATCACAGATTGGCCAACCGATGTCCAGAATACGATGAAGGCAGACATGGATAACCATGTTCCGACCTTCTTCTACCTTGGAACGAAATCACCGACAATCTCTTCGTTCAACACGACCTATAGCCGCTATACCATCACCGGCGGAACCTATGATTCGAGAATCATTCCTGCTGCCAAGGCGACTCTGTCTGCAGCTGGATGGACATGCGAAGATACTGTGGGAACTTATGGTACGGGATTGAAGGCGACCTATGAGGAAGCCGATGGCTGCGAATTGACTGTGACCATCGATCAGCCTTATTCGGAAACTTCCAAAGTCTATGCTTATCTCTACTTCTACTATAAGCTCGACATCCCAGCGAGTGCAACGGATTGGGATAGCGATACGTTAGGCGAAATCAATGCCCAGTTGGGCGGAAATACGATTCCATATGTCTATTTGGGCGACACGGATACCACGGCAACTTTCAACAATTCGTACGCCCGATTGTCCATCACGACGGCAACCTCGGGAACCTTTGTGACGCCGAAGATTGTTACCAATGCTGAAAAAGTCTTTGCTGCGGATGGCTGGACGGTGACCTCAACAAAAGGAACCTATGGCGATAATATGACAGCGGAGAAGAGCTTTGCCAACGGCGATAAGATTATCGCAACATTGAATTCGACCACTCCGACAAGCAAGGCCTATCTCTATCTTCAGTATATCGAAGCCTTTGATGCCACACATGAGGGCACTTGGTATGACGATATCGCTCCAGGCGATACGTCGGCCGAAAAGACGACATCGACAGGATATTCGATGAAAACGAACAATGACGGACATCTCCCACCGTATGTCTACTTGGGTGCCAAGAATCACAATTCCAGCAATACCAATGGCGTAACGACCATCTATGGCGGACCTTGGAATACCCAGATTATTCCTCTTGCCGAGGCAAAGTTTGCCGCGGATACGCCAGAGGCTGAAGGCGATTCGACATGGGCGATTGAAGACAACGCTGTAAGGGATGTCGATGGAAATATCACCTCCGCTGCGACAGAAATGACTGCGACAAGAAGTTATGCCGATGGCTGCCAGTTGATCTGCAAGATCACTAAGCCGAGTGATGGAACGACATCTTATCCTGTCTACGCCACCAAGATGACGGTCACCTATCGAAGTCCATGGAACCCACAGGCGACCGAATGGAGTTCTGCCGTCCAGACGAACTTCACGGGTGCTGGATTCCCAAGCCAGGTTGTCTCCCAGATTCCTTATTGCTATCTTGGAACCGATACGCCGGATTCCACAAAGACGACCTCCAGTTATGGACGCTATGTCCAGATCAAGGGCAAGACGTTCGATGAACGTGTCTTGACGGAGTTCAGAACGGCCTATGCTTCCTGGGATATCATCGATGGCGGAACGCGCTATGGAAAAGATTCTCTCTTTGCGACAAAGGAAGTGACGTATACGAATGATGCCGGAGAAACCAAGACGGGTTATATCCGAGCGAGTGTCTATCGCTGGAGCAATTCGGATAGCGCCGTTGCCGCAATGCGTATCTTCTATGATGAGAAGGTCGAAGCTCCTTCGACATCCACAGCCTGGTCGGCAAGCGATGCGACAACAATTTCCAGCTATATTGGAAACAACACACTTCCCTATTTCTATATCGGCAATACGGTTGCTATGACGGAATCGACATCCAATGGCGGATATCTCCAGATTAAGACAAGCGGAACCTTGGCACATAACCATTACTATACGATGGCCAATGCCAAAATCTTCGAGAATGACGGCTATACAGTCGACTTCAAGACATTCCTTTCCACAGGCGATCCGACCTATTACGGAAAATTCACGGCCACGAAGAAGTTTGCGGATGGCTCGAGCGTGAATATCGATTACACTCCAACGACGACATCGGTCACTGTGAAGGTCTACTATAATGAAGCATTCTCCGCTCCGACTGGAACAGCCGCTGCCTGGGATAGCACAACCACCACGGCGATGGAAGAGAAACTCAATAGCTATGTTCTTCCTTACTTCTATATGGGTGCGAAGGAACCGGCTGTGACGAAATATACGGCAAGCACGACATCCAGCAAGGTCCTTTCCTTGAAAGGCTCCACATGGGATGATGCGATCATCAACAACGTCACCACGGCTTTGACTGCCGATACAGAAGCTACATGGACCTTTGGCTATGATTATTCGACCTATCTCCAGAATGGAGCTGTCTATGTCGCCAATGGCGTCAGAACCTATCAGGAACCGGCTGTCATGGATGAGGATGGAACAACCGTGATCACGCCGGCTGTCAACATGAAGGACATCATCACAGTGAAAGTCTATCATGACACAGCGGCAAACGGCACTCGTCCGATTGTCGATATCTACATCATCAGCATGACGGCATAAAAATCAGAAAGAAAAAAGATTGTCTTTGGAAAACTCCTTAGGCAATCTTTTTCATATGAAAAGGCTATCGAAATCGATAGCCTGAATTCGGATTAGAGAATATTGGAAAGATCAACGATGAAGTTATTGATGCAGCCTAACTTTTCTTTGGCGTTTTCCTGATCGATCTTGTCGATGATCATCTTCTTCTGGCAGGCTAAAGAAAGATGGGAAAGGGAAGTCAGAATGCTATAGGTATCCTTTTTGAGCTCTTCACCATTCATGGTTGGCTTTAAAACGCTAAGAAGATAGGCACGGATAGCCAAGGAGGCCTGAATATTGGCCTTATCGAGTTCGAAGAAGGCATTTTCTCCCTCTTCATCCTTCGAAAATTCTTTTCCATCTTTTCCTGTAGCCATGAGGGAAGTCATGACAATCGCTGATTTCTTGTCTTCCTCGTTGAGAGAAAAGTCGCCAAAGACATCTTTGGAAAGATCATAGCAGTATCCTTCTTTCTTTTCATCGGTGAGAAGAGCAAGATAGCCTTCGAGTGCACCAAGAAGGGCATCGCTCTTCTTGAGGGAGTTCAATAAGGTTCCGGAAACCTTGTTATAGTGGGAATTGAGTTCCTTTTTGATGGTGGATAATTTGTCTTTGTCATCCAAAAGAAGAGTGGAAATTTCCTCTTCGGTTGCATTTTCATCACGATATTCATGGTTATCGGAAAGAAGATAAAGGATAGAGAAGATTTGTTTTCCATCCAGGGAAACGTATTTGGATTCGATTTCGTTCTTGATGAGGGAAGAATCCGAAAGAATGCTAGGGAATTCGCTCTTGATCTTATTGATTTCATCTTCATCCTGCTTCTTATTTTTTCCCAGTCCTTCGGATTTGTTCTTCTTGATGGAATTGGAAACATTCTTTCCGAATTTTTTGAAGATATTGTCCTTTTCTGTCTTTTCTTCCTGGACATTCTCTTCCAATCCCTTTTGGATGATTTCCAAATCTTTTTCGAGTCGAATCAGCTTGATGCTGTTGATGAGTTCTTTTGTTGTCATTTTTCGTTGTTACCTCATGGCAAATTGTAGCACAAAAAAGAGACGTAAGAGCAAAAACTCCTTTTTTTTGATGAAAAGAATATAAAAAAAGTGTACAATCAATCGAATATGGATAATGAATTCAATTCTTTGGACACGGATAATTTAGCGACGTCTTTTTCAAACAGTCCGGACAATCTTGTGACAAGCGATGAACTCCAGGCTGGCGAAAATTATGCGACCAAGCAGGGAACCGCCTATTCGATTGCAAAAGGCGTTTCAAGAGCCTTGGCTGTGACAGGCATCACCATCAGTGTCTCCGCAGGGGGATATATGCTTTTATCGAATAGCATGGTGCAAACGCCACCGACTCTTGCCGAGTCTTCCTTTGAGGTCTCCACTTCTTCGGATTCCCTTTCTTTTTCCTTTACAATCACGAATGACAAGGAATACAAGACGACATTCGAAATTCTCGAAAAGAAGGAAGTCCTTTTCTCTTTGGATGTTACCAAGGCAGACACCTATACGGGAACGGCGGAGAATCTTGGGTATGGAAAGACGCTTCTCTATCAGATTACCTATGTAGCCAACGACTATATTGGGACGCTTCTGAAGGTGAATTTCACAACGACGACAAAATAGGAGAATATATTTTTATGGAAAAAAAGCAGAACTGGTTTACGAAAAAAACAAAATCACAGAAGGTCTCCTTCATTCTATCAGTGACCTTGTTTGTGGCTTCATTGGTCATTTTGATTCTCGGAATGAATCTTCGCCCAATCCTCGGTGATGAAGTGGCTGATAACATCTATGGGCAGGGGGTTGCAAACGGATGGATTGCCCTAGGAAAAGTCCTCACATCTTCTGGGCTGAGCTGGCTATTGACTATCATGGTGATTTCCGTCAGTTTCGTGCTGATGTTTATCATCAATTTCTGCACGAGGCTCTTCTCCGGAAACGGAAGAAAAGGAAAGACAATCGGGGCCCTGATCCGTTCCCTGGCCAAGTATGTTCTCATTATTGTCGATATCGCATTGATTCTCTCATTTTGGGGAGTCAATATCGCATCTATCCTTGCAGGCGTCGGAATTGTCACGCTCATCATCGGCCTTGGCTGCCAGACTCTGATTCAGGATGTCATCGCCGGACTCTTCATTGTCTTTGATGATTATTTTGCCGTCGGAGATATCTGCATCATCGATGGCTTCCGTGGAACGATTGTCGATATCGGCCTGAAGACCACGAAACTCAAGGATGCAGGCGGAAATATCAAGTCGATTAACAATTCGTCGATCAATACGGTTGTCGATCTTTCGAGAGAGGATTCGCTTGTTACGGCTGAATTGACGGCAGGGTATAATGAAGATCCCGTCCGTGTGGAAGGAATTCTTGTTTCAGCACTTCCGGAAATAAAAAAGAAGTTGCCTCAGATTACGAGCGATATCACATATAAGGGCATCAGTGGGGTGAACGATAGTGACGTGTCTTATCTTGTCGCCTGCCGCTGTCAGGAAAAGGATCGTTTCCAGGTGAGCCGCGATCTCAATCGCGAACTTCTTCTTCTCTGTCTAAGAAATGATATCCAGTTTGTCTATCCTCAGGTTGTGGTCAATCCACCCGATTCCGAAGATCGTCCGAAGACGACCAAGGAAGAAATCAAGATTTCCGAACAGACCCTGAAGGAGATACGCAAGAATGAGGAAGAGGATGAAAACAAAAAATTCTCTTTCTTCCACAAGGCAAAAGAAAGCTTTGATGAAACAGCCAAGGGCTTCGAAAAAGAATTGAAGAAATAAAAGAAGGTCGAATCATCGAACGACGATTCTCCTTCTGAATGATAGATGATCTGTACAATGGCACTCGAAAGGGTGTCATTTTGATTAGGAATAAAAGGTGATTTTTACTTATCAAGCATCGATGATATCCCGAGGTAAAATATCATTCTTTTCGAGGACAGGGATGTAGACAAGAGTGCGACTCTATTTTCTGGCTCTGTATCAATCTATGTAATCTTCAAGGTTTTCGATGATGGATTTCATCGTCTTCATAAAGATGAGGGCGTCTTCATCATTGATTCCTTTTCTTGCCTCGAGAAGGACTTCATGGGACTGGGAAATGATTTCCTTTCCGATGGCTTCTCCCTTTTCTGTCAGCAGAATATTTTCATTGTAGCTGCTTTGAGTATATAGGATGATTTCTTTTTCCTTGAGAGCCTTGAGAGCCTTGGATATGGCAGCCTTGTCTTCCAAGGTGCATTTGACGAGTTCCTTGAATGTCAATGGTCCCTTATAGGTCAGATAGAAGAGAATGATGACATGGATGTTCTTCAGTCCGGAATCCTTGATGGTCTTACTTTTAATGCGAAAGACGAGTTTCGATAAAAGATGTGTATAGGTCAGAAAATCATCCAACCGGAGTGTTTCCTTTTTATTTTCCATTTTCTAATCCTCTTTTCGAAAGAAACTTAGAACGATTGTTCCAGGCCCGCAATGGGTTCCAATGGCGGCTCCAATCTGATAAATGGGCAACTCTGGAATCTTGTCTTGGTAAAGTCCCCTGTTCGATTCAAGGTATTTCTCCAAGAGTTCTTTTGATTGTCCGGAATATCCGACAGAGATTGGCAAGGAGAAATCGATGCCACCATATTTTTCAAGTGTCTTGGTGAGAAGATTGTGTGCGTTTTTATATCCCCGAGCTTTTCCAATCAGCTTGATGGATCCGTTTTTAAGTTCGATCACCGGCTTGATGGAAAGCATGGTTCCCAAAAGAGCGGCTGTCTTGGAGATTCTTCCACCTTTTTCGAGGTATTCCAAAGTATCCAAAGCGGCAATCGTGACAGAATTATTCTTTTTTTCTTCCATGTAGGAAACTGTTTCTGCAAGGCTCATGCCTTTTCTGAAGCATTCCAAAACTAGATAGACAAGATTTCTTTCGCCGACAGAACCGCTGCAGCTATCGAAGACGTGTATTTTTCCTTCATCGAAATTCTTGCTGGCCAGCAAGGCGGATTGGTAACAGCCGGATAATTTGGAGCCTAAGGTCATGCAGAGGACTTCGTTTCCAGAATCGATTTCCTTTTCAAATGCTTTCATATAGGAGGCTGGATTGACTTGTGCTGTCTTTGGGAATTCCTTCTTCTCGCTGAGCAGTTTATAGAATTCGTCATGAGAGAGGCTGACCCCATCGAAATATTCATGGTCAGAAAAACGAGTGACAATCGGAATGACTTCTATATTTATTTTCTTTGCTTCTTCTTGTGATATGTCGGATCCGGAATCGGTAATGATTTTGATCATAGTGTTCTCCTTTAGGAATAAGGAGAATTATACGCTAATTTGTTGATTTGTCAACAATGTGTATAAAGAATAATCTTTTTCCGTGTATTCCTTTTTTACCGATTATATTTCTTCGATATCGATATAGGAACCTGGATTTCTCTTCAATTGCTGATCGAAAATTTGCAAAGCAAAACGATGGGCCCATGTTCTGTCTATTTGTTTGACAGGTCCATATTGGCTGATTTTGATTCCGTATTTATCATAGAGATAGAGTAAATATGTCTTTTCCATTTGCGTTTTCTCCTTATGATAATTATATCGTTTCTTTGCTGAAATGAATGATTACTTTTTGAAATCGATTCTTATAATCTTCATACCCATATGTTTATCGCCGAATTTTGCCATCAATCTATATATTTTGTGAATTGATTTGTCTTTTAAATCGTTGTAACCGAACATATATCCTTTGCTCGATACGATGAGATTATCATCCTTAAAACAAGGATCTTTTTTGACATCATCAACATAAAAATAGGCATCTACATCTTTGATTTTCGTGACCTTCAGCCAGGTCTTCCGAATCAGTTTTGTCGCTTTTTTATTTGCCGAATCAAATACGATCTTTCCTCCGGGAAAGGCTTTTGACATATTGATAAGCAATTCTTTCACTTGTTCTTTTAAGAAATAATAAAAGACTCCTGATGCAAAAAATACAGCACCGTCTTTGGCGTCGATCTCTTTGAACCATTCAAAATTATTTAAATCACAGGAAATGTTTCTTTCCCTATCTTGGCAAGGCAATAATTCGTTTCTTACTTTAATGACATCTTCAAAATCCAAATTATAGATTTTACATGTTCCATTATCACATTTCTCAGCTAAACAATCCAAACCACAGCCTAAATTGACGATGGCCGCATTTGGATGTTCTTTCAGATAATCGATTATTTCAGTATATAAATCGTTTTGCCTGCAGGCGACTTCCAGGAAGCCGAATTTATACATGATTTTCTTGTCTTGTTTCTCCAATAAGGAAAAATCGTAATCCAATCCGTCTATGATTTTTTCTGCAATTTCATCTTTATAAATATGTGGATACAGTTTATTGCATTGTTTTCTTCCGTAAAGCGGAATGACCAATGTTTCTTGTACTGAATCTTTTTCTATATGATATTTCATATTCACAAGTTCCTCACATTTCTATAGTTAGACAAAACTAACTACATATTATCATTATCCCATACTTTTTTCAACATAGGATATTTCCAACTTTGGCTATCTTTTTTGATTGTCATCTACATCGAACCTTATCATGAAGATAGATCTCTACAATGTCTATTCGATGGTTATCTAAACTGTTGGAGGTAAATAAAGGAGATGAATATTCTGTTTCATTGCTCGATGGAAAGAGAATCGATTACTTTCTGACAGATGAATTATCCAAGAACGTCGCTTTTTTAATCGATATCGACGAATCAATCTTGCATCACTTCAACCGATACGATTACGAAGGACGACACGATGGTTGTCAACAATACAACACTCGGAAAAGAAGTCTATAAGAATGAGAAGGTTGCTGCCGGTTCTATGAACTTGAAATTTGCAAATTTCACTGGCATAGAGGAATTGACTGACGATGATGATTACACCATCACGGTCATAGGGAACACATTCGATAATTATGTCCAAAACAAATCTACGACATGCAATGTCGTTTCCGAGGAAGTGGATTTGACTTCAAGTTTTCTAAATTCTCATTCGACAAAGGTGTCAAGGAATTCAATTTCAACCTCGGCAAGACCGAAACGATGAAAGGTGCCACTGCCACTTTGCAAGATGCGGCAAGCGATGGTTCCTTATATACATACAATGTTATGAAAAAACTGGCTTGCCATTCGATTTGAAAGGAAAATTGGAAATCAAGATAGATAACACTGTCTTGTTGATAATGGAAAGTGTCGGTCCTGTTAGGGTGGCGAATTCAAAGGTACGTGGACAGAAGAATCCGGTAAGATTTGCGTGTCGAAATTATCGAAGTAAAAAACAAGGTCGTCATAGCATTCGGATAAATCCTAGAAGGATATCCTTAGGCTTGACGGCCTTTTTCATTTTTATGATTCTATCGATCTTGTGGTCGTTCTGCTGATTGGATAATTTTCGAGAGTATTTATTCTAGAACTCGAACGTTTTGCAATGAATGTTTTCTTTATGACTGTTTCAGTCGCAAAATTTATTTTACAGGATGACAAATATTGGATATGAAGAAAAAAAGACGTAGGGATATATGTTTTCAAGAACTAAAAAAAGTCTAGATGGAACTAGACTTTCATGACCGATTCAATGGTGGAGCTGAAGAGGCTCGAACTCTCTACCTCCTGCTTGCAAAGCAGGCGCTCTTCCAGGTGAGCTACAGCCCCATGTCAAAGGCTTATATATTATAGAAGCCTTTGCCTTCAATTGCAATCAAATTTTTACTTTCACGAATTTCCCAATGATATCTTCATCGGAATTGATCATAACACGTAGATAATTTTCAGAATAGCCCTCATAGAGACCTTTCTTATTCTTTCCTTCGACGAGAACCGTGACTTCCTTTTGGGACAATGCTTCTCGGAATGCCTGATCATTTTCCTCGCTCAAGGCAATCAGCTTTTTGGTACGGTCCATGCGGATCCGCATCGGAACAGGATTCTTGAGCTTGGCGGCCATGGTGAAGGGTCTTTCACTATAGGGAAAGGCATGAATTCTCATAAAGCCGACTTTCTTGCAAAAATCATAGGTCTCCTGGAATTCCTCTTCGCTTTCCGCTGGAAATCCGGTGATGACATCTGTCGAAAAAGCAACGTTTGGAATTTCTTTTTTGATCTTGAGCGTCAGTTCATAGAAATCGGAGAGATGGTATTTTCGGTTCATTCTTTTGAGTACGGTTTCACTTCCGGATTGGAGTGGGAGATGGAAATGAGGACAGAGTCTATCGGGATTTTCTTTGAAAAGGCGGATGTATTCGTCATCGACTTGGCTCGCCTCAATCGAGGAGACACGGATTCGATAGTCTTCATCCCGCAAATGAAGCAAGTCTGAAAGAAGATTTGTCAGACGGTAATTCGGATCTTTTGGATCTTTATAGGAACCCGTATCGATTCCGCCGATGATGAGTTCTTTTGTTCCATGATCGAGAAGCGAAAGGCATTCCTTGATGATCGATTCATGGCTTCTGGAACGTGAATTTCCTCTGGTGAACGGAACGACGCAATAGGAACAGAAATTATCGCATCCATCCTGAACCTTGATATATCCGCGCACGTTTTTTTCTCCGGTATCCGTTGGCGTATCCTGATAGGAAAAATGGCGGCTATCTTCTTCGACCCGATCGATGATGGTGTTGCATCCTTGGTCGAACAGTGTTTCGATGATATTCTTGTTTGTGGAACCAACCAATCCTTTCACACCAGGGATGTTTTTATAATATTCCTTGTGGATTTGGGAAGAACATCCCATGACATAGATAGGCTTATCTGGATGATTTCTTGATATCGATCGGACTTTTTGCAGATCCTTTCTTTCTGCTTCGTTCGTGACGGCGCAGGTATTGACGAAATAAAGATCTGCATCATCATCAGCTGCTTCCTCATATCCGTTCTTGACGAGACGTTCCTTGAGGGCTTGGGATTCATAGGCGTTGACCTTGCAACCGAAAGTATATATCTTAAAGCGCATGTTTCTTGTGTTTCCTCTTTTGGTATTTCTCTTCCTCTTCCATGCATTCTTCATATAAGGAAGAAGAAATGAATTTCTTTTCTTTTAGATTTTTGAACAGCCTTTCTGTATCGTGTGTGAAATAGTCATTGGCGATTTTATTTAAGTCATCAAAAAGATTCAGATTGAATTCTCTTTTGGCTTTTTCGTCGAAGAGAGGCAATTCTGCCTCTAAGGTGAGATCCTCCCTGACGAAGAAGAGTGTCTCAAAGTCGATGTGGTAATATACTTTTAGTTTATCGTTTTCGCTATCCAATTTGACAAGCCGGCAGAAGGGAGAGGAGAAAAGCTCATATCCATAGGTGAGAAAGGGATTGATGATGCCGATATTTTCATCTTTCATATATTCCTGATGGGACTGTTCTTTTAAGAGATATGGTCTTGTGGAATAGATTTCATTGATTTCTTTCGAATAGGTCGGGATGTAGATTCTCACTTCTCCGTCCATAAAATAGGGAAGCTGCTCAAGAAGAGCCGACTGGATTTCTTTCCTTTTCAGTTCTTCCTTTGGAAATTGAGCAAAACTTTGATTCAGTTTTTTTCGGTTGCTCAGTCCCTGAAGAATGATTGTGGATTTGATGACGTCGATCAGGGAGCGATTCTCGTTGTATTGAGATGTCTTTATATTGAATAGAAAAGCATGCTCATCGTAGTATCTCTGCTCAAAGGAGTTGGCGATGGATTTTGGGTTTGCCCAGGACAAATATTCTATGGCTGTCTTTCTCATAATAAAAATATTATAGTGTTTTCCTTATTCTTTTGAAACGATTTTGAAAAGCAGAAAAGAAAAAACTCGGTTTCCCGAGTCAATATCGATAAAATGGAGCAAGTGACGGGAATCGAACCCGCGTGTCAACCTTGGCAAGGTTGCGTTCTACCATTGAACTACACCTGCAATGAATGGCGGATCCTACGGGATTTGAACCCGTGATCTTCTCCGTGACAGGGAGACGTGATAGGCCTCTACACTAAGGATCCACAATTGCTGCAAGCAGCTTATTAATTATCTCATGATTACAATCTGATTGCAAGACTTTTTGAAAGAATTTGTTATATATTCATTGCCAAGGTAAGAGCAATAGAACAAATCTCTTTTTAGGGTTTGCCGTTTGACCTAAGTCAAATTCGGCATGGCTATATGTCAATTTTGATTCGTTTTTTTCGCTATGAATCTTCAGGTTGCTTCTTATGCCATCCTTTTGCTCGCTATTTAAGCGATATAAAGATGGTGAATCTCCGAATTCGTTATTTTTCGGGTGGAATTATCAATATATATCAAGACTATTTTAATGACAAACTCGATTGTACCTTGAATGATATTTCTTTAGAAGTTGCCAAATCTCTCTCCATGGAAGCTCCGGAATCATTTGAAAATTAAACTTTTTTACACTCGGATATTGAAAAATGGATAAAGATATCATGCCATCGTTCGAAAAAAAGAAAACAAAAAAAGGCTGTGAATACAGCCCTATTCATAGCGATGGAGCAAGTGACGGGAATCGAACCCGCGTGTCAACCTTGGCAAGGTTGCGTTCTACCATTGAACTACACCTGCAATGAATGGCGGATCCTACGGGATTTGAACCCGTGATCTTCTCCGTGACAGGGAGACGTGATAGGCCTCTACACTAAGGATCCATGCCTGCTTGAAAAGCGAAAGTATTATCTCAGTTTCTCTTCTTGAATGCAAGGCTTTTTTCTCTTTTGGCCCTTCGAATGGCATCCGATGACAAAAAGACTTTTTTTCCTAGAAGAAATGGAAACCGATTTGTAACCATTTCGATAAATGAAAGCCCTATACTTGCTTTTTCCCGTTTCTTTTTCAATTGTTATGTCATAAAATAGTTGCATTGGAGGATGAAGCCTAT
This sequence comes from bacterium, assembly GCA_963612025.1. Taxonomy (GTDB): domain Bacteria; phylum Bacillota_I; class Bacilli_A; order RFN20; family CAG-288; genus Enterosoma. Next base: position 18,545 of record CAVDUB010000010.1, on the reverse strand, counting down.
GGAAAAGCTGATTTTATCAGAAGATGAAATTGTTCGTATCTGTGATCGTTTGGGAAAAGAAATTGATGCCAAATTGGATGAAACGAAAAATGGCATTCCGATTCTTGTTGCTGTCATGAATGGTGCTTTGCCTTTCTTCTATGAATTGATCAAGCATATTAAGCATAAGATTCAGCTGGATACCATCAAGGTTTCTTCCTATAGTGGAACGGGCACCACGGGAAAAGTGACTGTGTCCAAGCAGCCAGACCACAACTGGGAAGGAAGAGATGTCATCCTTGTCGAGGATATCATCGATACGGGCATTACCATGCATTATATGAGAGATTACATCAACGAGCATTACAAGCCAAAGAATCTTTTCACCTGCATTCTCATCAAGAGAAACAACATCGATATGAAATACGATGAAATCGCGGATTTCACCGGATTGACCACCGATGAACAGAGATATATCGTCGGATTCGGTTTCGATTATTACGGCTTATTGAGAAACGAACCCTATGTCTATGTTCCTTCTACGAAGGATATCGAGGAACTCAACCAGATACTCGATGAAGACAAGAAGACACATTCGGATATGAAAGCCGAATAATAAAGAAGACAAACGAAAACAAAAACTTCACCGCGATGGGTGAAGTTTTTAAATGCTTATTTTTCCAGCTGATCAAAAAGTTTGAAGACTTCATAGATGGTGTCATCCATGTCGAAGTAGCGATATTGGCCAAGACGCCCACAGAAATAGACGTCCTTATCTTCCTTTGCCAATTCCTGATATTTCTTATAGAGGGAATCGTTTTTCTCGTTGTTGATGGAATAGAACGGATCATCGCCTTCGACGAATTCCTTTGGATATTCCTTCGTGATATAGGTGACAGGAGATTCACGATAGTTGAACCATTTGTGTTCTGCGATTCTGGTATAGGGGACTTCCTTTTCGGTATAGTTGACAACGGCATTTCCTTGGAAATTCTCCATTTCGAGTCTCTCCGTCTCAAAGCGGAGTGTGCGATACTGCAGATGACCAAGCTGATAGGCAAAATAGCGGTCGATCTCGCCGGTATAAATGACTCTCTTGGCAAGTTTTCGATATTCGTCCTTCTTGGCTAGATAATCGACATTCAGCTTCACTTCAACGCCGGAGAGCATCCTTTCGATGATGGCCGTATAGCCATCAACTGGGATTCCCTGATAGGTATCGTTGAAATAGTTATTATTGTAATAGAAACGGACTGGAAGTCTCTTGATGATGGAACTTGGAAGATCCTTGCAGTCTCTTCCCCACTGCTTTTCGGTATAGCCCTTGACCAGTGTCTCAAAGACATCCCTGCCGACAAGGGAAATCGCCTGCTCTTCGAGGTTGGAAGGAATCTTTCCTTCCATTTCCTTTTTCTGTTCTTCAATCTTCTTCTTGGCTTCATCCGGTGTGATGACGCCCCAAAGTGCATTGAAGGTATTCATATTGAAAGGCATATGATAGAGCTTGCCCTTGTAGTAGGCGAGTGGCTCATTGACGAAATGGTTCATTTCGGAGAAAGAGCAGATGTAGTCCCAGACCTCCTTATAGGATGTGTGGAAAATGTGGGGTCCATAGAGATGGACATCGATGTTGTCTTTTCTTTCGCTGCGGATGGCACCGCCGATGACATCCTTCTTGTCGATGACAAGAACTTTGAGGCCCTTCTTATGGGCAAGGTTTGCGAATGTGGCACCGAAGAGTCCTGCTCCGACAATCAAATAATCGTACATAGTGTATATCTCCTTTAGATTGCGCTTGTATAGGCTAATGTGAACCCGAGATAAGGTGAATTCTCGGTTTTTTCCTTCAAGGAAAGAGTGAAGTCTTTCACCTTCTTAAGAGTTTCCTCTACATTCTGGTTTGTGAATTCGAATGTATAGAGCTTGCTTGGATTGTGAAGTCTTTTCGATGTGAAATAGAGATAGAGATGGACTTGACAGTAGTGGATATCATCGATGTTTCCTGTGGCGGCGAAGAATGTATCCGTTTGCTTCTTTGTGGATTCAATCCACTGGAAGCGGAAATCAACGACGAAGGAATTGGGAAACCTGTCTTCGGAGGTGATAGAATTGTTCTTATCGAACAAAAGAACGGATAAGGTGGGATAGTGATAGATGACGTTGGGGATTTTCAGAAAAGAAAGAACATAATTCTCAATGATATCCCCGGGGTATTCGATTTCCTTGAGCTTTTTTCTTATTTCAGGCAGTGCCTCTTGTACATCGTCCATATTAGAGCAGTCCTTTTTTCATGAGTACGGGTCTTAGTTCGTCACTTCTGGCAAAATCCTTTTCGGCACGGGCTTTTTCATATTCCTGTGCCAAGGCGATATCTTCTGGAAGAATTTCAGGGAGTATGAATTTCAGTCCGAGGATATCGAAGAGTTTCTTGACGGTGATGAAAAGTGAGGCGAGGCGAGGCATATCGGCATCTTTCTTCATTGTCAAGGAATTGATTTCCTTGATTTCTTTATCAACGACAGAAAGTGCATTTGCGACATTCAGATCATCGGCCAAAGCGTTCATGAAGACATCGTAGTCTTCATTGATCAGACTTCCTTCCTTGATTCCCTGAATCTGCAGCTTGGCATTTGCTTTCTTGAGGGCATTTTCATATTTGCTGGCAAGCTTATCCATGGAAAGAAGATTCTCTTCGGTATAGTTGACAGGTGCACGATAATGTGTGGTCAGGAAGAAAAGACGGATGGCATTTCCGGAATGTCTTTCCAAGACATCCTTGGCAAGGATGGAATTTCCTAAGGACTTGGACATCTTTACCCCATTGGTCAAAAGGAATCCGACATGCATCCAATAGTTGGCAAGCTTGGTGTGATTGTGGGCTTCTGATTGAGCGATTTCATTTTCATGATGTGGGAATTTCAAGTCGAATCCACCGCCATGAATATCGATTAAAGGCTTTTTGAAGACATTGTTGACCATGACGACGCATTCGGTATGCCAGCCAGGTCTTCCTCTTCCGATGACTGTGTCGAATTTGATGCCATCGTCGTCGGTCAGTTTCCACAGAGCGAAATCGAGGGGGTTCTTTTTCTTGTTGTTCACTTCGATTCTTGCTCCGGAGACAAGATCGGAGATATTCTGCTTGGATAAGGCTCCATAGCTTTTATCGCAGTCTACGGAGAAATAGATATCATCGCCGCCTTGGTAGGCACAGTCTGTGTCTTCCAAGTCCTTGATGAATGAAGCCATCTTATCGATATATTCGCTGGCCTTTGGATGGCAGTATAGCGGGAGGATATTCAGCTTCTCAAGGCAGTCCTCATAGGCGGCGATATAGAATTCGGAGAGTTCCTTCTCGCTCTTGCCCTCAATCTTAGCCTGCTTGATAATCTTGTCATCGATATCTGTATAGTTGGAGACGCATTTGACGTCATATCCAGATTCCTTGAGGACTCTCGTCAAGAGGTCAAAGGTGACCGTTGGGCGGAAATTTCCAAGATGGACATAGTTGTAGACAGTCGGACCGCAATAGTAGATATCGACTTCTTTCTCGTCGATTGGTCTGAATTCCCTGAGTTTTCCTTCATAGGTGTCGTATAATTTGATGTTTCTCATGTCGTTTGACACTCCTTTTTATCTCCCTAGATTCTCTTCCATGTTCTGCAGCTTATATAGATTATAGTAGTTTCCCTTTAATTTGAGAAGTTGTTGATGATTGCCCTGTTCGATGATCTGTCCTTTCGAGACGACAAAGATGATATCGGCATTTTTGATGGTGGAAAGGCGGTGTGCGACGATGATCATGGTTCCGATGGAACGCATCTTTTCGAGCGAAGACTGAATAATATTTTCTGTTTCCGTATCGATATTTGCGGTGGCTTCATCAAGAAGAACCATGGATGGATCATAGACAATCGTTCGCGCAAAAGAGATGAGCTGTCTCTGTCCTGCAGAGAAATTCTCTCCTCTCTCCGAGACCTTCGTATTGTATCCGTCAGGCAGTTTGGAAATGAAGGAATCGGCACCGACATAGCTGCAGGCGGAGAGAATCTCTTCGTCCGTGACTTCCTCATTGCCCAAAGAGATGTTGTCCTTGATGTTTCCAGAGAAGATGAAGACATCCTGGAGCATCATGCCGATATTCCTTCTCAGACATTCCAAGGAATAGTTCTCCAAAGGAATATCATCGATGAGGATCTCTCCTTTGCTGACATCATAGGTTCTCGAAATGAGAGAGATGATGGTGGATTTTCCGGCACCGGTCGGTCCGACAAAGGCCGCTGTCTGCCCAGGAAGGATGACAAAGGAGACATCCTTCAAGACATAGTCTTCATTTTCGTAGGCGAAATAGACATGACGGAATTCGATTTTCCCTTTGAAGGAATCGACATCGATATCTTTTTCATCTTTCGCATTCTCTTCATTTTCTTCCTGCACGACAAGGATTCTTTCCGCACTCGAGATGGTTTGCTGGAGCATGTTCATCAATTGTGTGATGGTCTGGATTGGCTGGAAGAACTGTCCGGAGTAGGAATAGAGCATCTGGAAGGTGCCTAAGGAAATCAGTCCGCTTCCATCCGGTGAAAGATGGGGGATGCAAAAGGCGAAGACGATCAAGACGCAACTGATTTGGAGAAGGTACATGAAGGGGTAATAGAAGGCAAAGAGATTCTGTGATTTGACGAAGGTGGAACGGATGGCTTCATTCTTTTGGCTGAATTCGGCCTGCTTCTTTTCCTCGCGGTTGTAAGTCTTTGTGACCTTGACTCCCTGGAAGGATTCACTTAAGAAGGAATTCATCTCGGAGATGGCTTTCTTTTCTCCACGATAATAGATGCGGGATTTTTTTCTAAAGAAGTAGGAGACAAGGAAGACGATTGGAATATAGGCTAGGAAGATGAATCCATAGAGATGGGTGACGATGAAGGTGGTGAATATGATGATGAAAAGGGTAAGAAGAGCACGCAGGAACTGTGGAAGAATGTCGCTGAAGAGGGAGGAGATGTTCTGGGTATCGTTGGTGATTCTTGTGACATAGGATCCGATTTTCAGTTTCCTTAAGTCGGCAAGGGAGAGGGATAGGACATGTTCGAAAAGATCGTTTCTCATGTCCATGACGACTTTCTGACCGATTTTCTTCAGTGCGAAGTTGACATAATAGCCGCCAAGGGCGCCAATCACCCACAGGACGACATCGACAAGGATGATTCCCGTGACAAAAAGAAGTGGATTCTCTTTCGGTGCGCTGGTTGTGATTGAGCCGAGATAGTCGATCATGTATTTGACAATCAGCGGATCAAGAGAGAAGGCGATGTTGACAAAAACATCCAAGATAATGACAAAAAGGAACCATTTCCAGTAGGGCTTGATATACCCAAGGAGGCCTTTGAGAATCTTGGTGTCCTTCAAGGAGTACTGCTTGGTTTCGATGATATCCTGATCCATATCAGCAGACCTCCTTTTCGAGTTTCTGTAGTTCGCAAAGATCATGGTAGAGTTTGCATGAGTCGATGAGTTCCTCATGCTTTCCCTTTCCGACGAGCTTTCCATGATCCAGGACGAGGATGAGGTCGGCTTTTTCGATGGCGGAGATGCGATGGGCGATGATGAAGGTTGTCAATTTTTCCTTCCGTCCCTGAATGTTTGCAAGAATTGATTTTTCCGTATCGGCATCCACCGCGGAAAGAGAATCGTCTAGAACAAGCATGCTTGGATTCTTGTAGATGGCACGTGCGATGGAGACTCTTTGCCTCTGGCCGCCTGAGAGGGTGGCTCCTTTTTCACCGACGATGGTGTCATAGCCCTTCACGAAGGAAGAGATATCGCCATCGACATTGGCAAACTGTGCGCTTTTTTTCACCTTGTCCATGTCATAGACGCCGACTTCTTTTTCGCTAAAGGCGATATTTTCTTTTATTGTTCCGCTGAAAAGGAATCCTTCTTGCAAAACGACACCGATATTTTCCCTCAGATCTTCTTTTCTCCAGTCGTTGATATCGACATCATCGATAAAAAGCATTCCTTTTTCGATATTGTAGAGTTTCGGAAGAAGAGAGACGAGTGTCGATTTTCCGCTTCCGGTTCGTCCGATGATGCCAATCGTCATCCCCTGTTCGGCGACAAAGGAAATGTCACTCAGGGCAGGAATCGTTCCATCCGGATATTGGAAGGACAGGCTTCGGAATTCGACTTTTCCTTTAAGTGTGCTGCGTTTTGGATTCTGATTATCGATGATTTCGGGCTTGTAGTCGAGAATCTCGGCGATTCTTTTTCTCGCTCCGCTTCCTCTGGAGACCATATCGATGAGCATGCCGCCGGCAATCATCGGCCAGATGAGAGAATCATAGTAGCCGACAAAGGTCGTCAGCTTTCCGATATCGGTCACGTTTCCGCTGAAGGGAACGCTGTTGTCAAGAATGCTCATGGCACCCAAGAAGTAGAGAATGAAGAATGTGATGGCCAAGACAAGGTTGATGAATAAGTCGATCAGAGAGGAGTATTTGAGATAGTCGACGTTTGTTTCTTCGGCATCCTTGGAGAGTTTCTTGAAGGATTTGACTCTTGCCTTCTCTTTGAGGAAGGCTTTCACGACGGAGAAACCTTGAAGATTTTCTTCAGTGAAATCGGATAAAGCTTCAAACGAATCACTTGAAATCTTGTATTTTTTGGCTTCGATTTTTCCGACAATGCCACCAAGAGCGACAAAGATGATCAAGGGGATGGCCGTATAAAGGGCAAGCTGATAAGACATGATGGCCATCAGGGTGAAGGAGAGGGTTCCCAAGACGACGAGGTCCGTCACCCAGATAAGGGCATCGCTGAAGCACTGCTTGATGGTGGCAAGATCATAGGTGAAGAAAGAAAGAAGGCCACCGACTTTCTTTTGGTTGTAGTAGCTAAGAGACATCGTCTGGATGTGGGCAAACATTTCTTCTCTGAGGTCTCTTTCGATGCGACTTCCGATCTGGGCGGAGAAGAATCGCCATCCCATTCTTCCAAAGAAGATGAAGAGGCCAATGAGAAGAATCATCATCAGAGTCATGAAAAAATCAGTCTGATAGAAGGGGATGAGTTCTGTCTCCTGGACAATGAATCCACCGTCATATCCTTTGAAGGGCCTTAGGATGCTGAACTGATAGGGGTTGAGCCGAATCGTAGGATTGGAAAAGACGGAGATGACATTTCCGATAATCATCGGAATCATCAGTTGGATGATATCGACGAGTGCATCGGAAAGAAAAACACCGGCAAACAGATACCAGTATTTTTTGTAGAAATGATTGATATGCTTTCCAAAAATCATCTTCTTATTCGGCCTTTCTGAGAATTTTCACGACCTCCGCATCCAGGTCATAGAACAAAGCATTGACAACTTCCGCTTCCACAAGATCGCCGGGCTTGAGTTCGCTCTTGGAATAGATTCTCATCTTTCCGTCGATGTCATCCGGTGCATAGAGGTTGCAGATGCAGTCGTAGGTGAAGTCATCCTCATTGTATTTGGTGATCAGACATTTGTAGGTCTGACCGATTCTCTTCTTATTAAGTTGATAGGAAACCTTCTTTTGTTCCTTCATGATGGCGTTATATCTCTGGATTTTCACGTCTTCAGGAACCTGGTCCTTGAATTTATAGGCGGGCGTTCCTTCTTCCGGGCAGAACATGAAGCAGCCAAGGTGATCGAACTTCACTTCTCTGATCTGCTTGAGGCATTCCTGGAAATCCTCTTCCGTCTCTCCGGGGAATCCAACCATGATGGTCGTTCTCAAAATAGCGGAAGGAACCTTCTTTCTGAAGCGTGCGATGAGATCGAGGATATCCTGCTCAGTTCCTCTTCGGCCCATATGCTTTAGGACCGGATTGGCAAAATGCTGCACGGGCAAGTCGAAATAGGGTGTAAGATTCGTATCCGATGCAAAAAGGTCAATCAGATCTTCCTTGACTTCATCGGGATAAAGATACATAAGTTTGATGAAATCGAAATTCTTGTGCTTTGTGATTTCCTTTGTCAGCATGGTCAGATCGACGTTACCGAGGTCTTTTCCATACATCGAAGTATCCTGGGAAATGACGGTGAGAGAGCGGATGTTGTTTTCATCCATCATGTCCAACTCCTTTTTCAGGGTTTCGAACGGAACGGAGTGGAATCTTCCTCGGATGTGTGGAATCGCACAGAAGTTGCAGAAATTGTCGCATCCATCTGAAATGCGAAGATAGGCTTCTCTTTCCGGGGAAATGAAAAGTCTCTTGGTTGGATCGATTTCACCTGTCAATTTCTTCTCCTTGACCAATGGCTGGAAAAGGGCGGAGAAATTCTTGTACTGATCAAGTGGAACCCACAAGGCCACTTCAGGGATTTCTTTCTTGAGTTCCTCAAGATAGCGCGTGGAAAGGCATCCGGTGACCACGACCGGCTTTTCGTATTGGGCCATTTCCAAAATGGCATCGATGCTCTCCTTTTTTGCGGCGTCGATGAAGCCGCATGTGTTGACAATGATGATGTCGGCCATATTCGGATCACTGACCGTGATAAAATCATTTCGCTTCAGATAAGCGAGAATTTCCTCTAAGTCGACTTGGTTTTTTGCGCAACCAAGAGATACAATGCCAATATTCATAATTCACCTCTCTTATAGATGTTTATTATTCTAGATTATATATTTATATATCTCAATGAATATCGTTAAATAAAGTGCTTTCTAGGCCGGTTTTATGTAAAAAAGAAGAGATTTCCTTGCAAAGAAAAAGAATGCATAAAAATGAGCGCAAGTCGAGGACTTGCCTTAGTCTTTCCAAGGAAGAGAGAATTTTGCTTTTTATCTGTAATATGTTTCTTCTTTGTCTAAAAAGTTGGAATCATTCTTTTTCTTCCAATTGGTGGTCAAGAATTGATTGAATAGACTTGTCGACTGTTTTCATTTCTGCTGTACATTCAAATCTTTTTTTGACCTCCCCTTTTCGATCGATGAGGAATTTCGTGAAGTTCCATTTTATGGCAGGGTCTTTTTCCCATCCAGGCCCTTTTTTGACATAGATGCATCCGAGAACAGCGGAAAGCGGATTTCCTTTATCGAATCCGGCGAATTTCTTTTTTTTCTGGAGATAAAGAAAAAGAGGAGAGGCATTTTCTCCATTGACGTCGATTTTCTTCGAACGGAAGAAGAGAGGACAGTAATTCTTTTCGAGGTATTTTGTGATTTCCTCATCTTCCAGACAGGTTTGTCCATTGAACTGATTGCAGGGAAAATCAAGGATTTCGAATCCTTGATCATGGTATTTCCGATAGAGAAGATTGAGTTCCTTATAGCAGGATGCCAAGTCGGAATAGATGGCTGTATTGACAATCAGGAGGACTTTCCCTTTGTATTCCTCCATGGAATGTTCTCTTCCCTGACAGTCCGTGATGAAGAAATCATAGATGCTTTGTTTGTTCATGGGTTTATTATAACAAAAAAGAAGGACTGAAAAAGGTGGGCTCGGGCCCACCTCATATTATTTTGCCAAGGAAAGGACAAAATCTTTCACTTCGCCATCGACACCATATTTCTCAAGAGCTTCGATCAATGAATCTCTCTGTATGGCACCTAAGAGAAGTTCGCGGTCGATGCTTTTCAGAATCTCGACAAGAGGTTTATAGCTCTGTTCCTTGACAGCATCGAGAATCTTCTTGTTTCTCTGTTCTGGGACGACTCTTTCCTTTGGATAGCCTTCCCCGCCTTTGGTCGAGAAGAGCTTTTCGAATGTGTAACGGAGATTGAGTTCCGCGCCCCAACCAAAGCCTTTGGCAAAAGGCATGGCAACGGCATTGCCGTCGTTGACTTGTCTGAAAAGATAGGCGTCGCATGGTTCTGTGACATAACCGCATAAGACACCAGGGAAGGAATTCATGGCCAACAAGGCACCCTCTCCGGTTCCGCAACCGGTAATGACAAAGTCGGCAGTCTTCGTGTTGAGCAGGATGGCTCCAAGGATACCATTCTGGACATAAGTCAATGCCTTGTCATCGCTATCGAACATACCGATGTTGATGACTTCGTGTCCGAGCGGAGTGACGACGTTCTTCAATTCATCATAGATGATTTTGTTTTTTGCAGCCTGGCTGTTTTCATTGATCAATGCAATTCTCATTTTGTTTACCTCGTAAAGATTATATCGGGATTTCTATTTTTATGGTAGATAAAGAAGAAAAATCATGCGCTTTTATTATAAAATCCAATATCTCGGGCATGATGTCTCGATGGGTTCCAAGAAGTGTTTTGTTCTAACAGGATAAAAGAAGCCAATCCCGCCTGAAACAATAGAATTCCAAAGACTTATTCTTTTTATCTTTGGATTCTGTAAAAGCGCAACAGATACAATTTTACCCTCTTCGAAACCGCCTTTATCTCTTTTATTCTATTTTTTGCATAAAAAAAGTCCGATGCCGAAGCATCGAACAGGATTTTCAGATGGTCGAGAGTAGGGGATTCGAACCCATGACCCCCTGCTCCCAAAGCAGGTGCGCTACCAAACTGCGCTAACTCTCGAACGACGTATGGTGCCCTCGAAGAGATTCGAACTCTTGACCCTTTGATTCGTAGTCAAATACTCTATCCAGCTGAGCTACGAGGGCACATGGAGGTTCCACGCGGATTCGAACCGCGGGTTGGGGATTTGCAGTCCCTTGCCTTACCAGCTTGGCTATGGAACCAGTGCGTAGGAAAGTTTACCACATTTAATTCGAATCTACAACTGGAAAATCAAAAAAAGTGAAAATTATTCATTTCTTCTATAACCATCCTGTGAAATATATTCAGGGTGCATCCTGAGTGATTCATCTTTGTCTCCATAGATTGCATAATCGCATTTCTTCCCGTTCGAGCATGTCGTTGTTCGAACGAGCCTAGCATGAATCATTTCCATACAGGCATAATCGACATTGCAGAATGCGGACATAATGTCATTCAAATGGAAATGAAGCGCAAATTCAGCCACAGGGCAGGATGTGAATTCGTACTGAATCGGTTTTTCTTTCTCGTAAGGAAAGACATTCATCCTGTAGTCTTTCCAAGGGGATGATTGTTTCTTGGCTCTTTGGAATGCTTTATGCATGATTTTTTTCCAGAAAGGCTTGTTGAGATTGGCAAATCTCAGCTTTCGAAAGGAAGGGAGAATGACATCGGCTTCCATTTCTTCAATCTCTTCTCGACTGGAAAAAGGTTTGCAGACGACATAATAGCTCATGAACGCGATGCAGTCATAGGTTCCCCCTTTCCCATTGTGGAAATTCCTTTTTCCACCTAAGTCTCTTTTCCATTCCGAAAGGAAGCTTTCATATTTCCTTTCGACCTGCTGATAGACAGATTTCCTTGCTTCTTTTGGATAATGAAGCTTGATTTTCTGTTTTATTTCCTTTTCGCAGGCTTTGGAAAAAGAAACATAGTAGGGATTCTTTTTATGAAGATTCTTCATCGTTCTCCTTCTATTGCTGCAATTCATTTTCGATCGTTTTGAATCGTAAGACTTCTTGTCAATGGTTATTATATACTAACTTATATTGCATTGACAAACACATGAAAGAAAATTCCTAGAAGAAGCAGCGATTGCTGTCGTTTCTATAATGAAAAAAAGACTGGCAGAATGCCAGTCTTGGGATTTCAGATGGAGCAGACGACGGGAATCGAACCCGCGTGATCAGCTTGGAAGGCTGAAGTTCTACCATTGAACTACGTCTGCAAAGCCTAAACATTTTAAGCTTTTTGACGTAGGAATGCAAGAAAATTTTTTGTTTTGACGGTAGATTCTTTTCTATCGATAGATGATCAGTTTTCTGGATACGTAATTGTAGACCATGACGATCAATGTTCGAATGACAAAATCGATTGGATAGGTGAAGAAAGAGACTTCTTTGCTTATAAAGAGGAAATCATAGAGGAAATATTGTATTCCGATGCCGATTCCTAAGCCGATTGCCGATAATCCGATGAAAAGAAGAATGCCCATCGGCGTCTTTGATAATGTGGATTTGCTTGCCTTATAGACCATATAGGTCGACATCAGATAGTTGATGATGACACCGATTATGAAGCCGGCGATGGTGGCTAGGACAGTGACATATCCGTTTTCATTTCCCTTGAAGAAGACAAATTGGACAACGAAGCAGGTGATGAAATCGAAGACAGCGGCGACAAGGCCGACGATGGCAAAGCGGAAGAGTTCCCAGAAGAGATGATTGGAGAATGTTTTCTGTTCCAGATAGAGTTTGTAGATCAGATAATCATAGACGGAGACAAGAAGACTGCTGCAGAAGGAGGAGGCGAAGGGGTGGATTCCCCATCCGGAGAGCAGGATGTTCAGCACAAGGAAGGCAAGATAGCCGAAAAGAGACAAAATCGTCAAACAGAAGAGCCATTTTCCTTTTCCTCCGATATCGGGCTTTATTCTGCTCGGTCTTATAAGATAGAAGAGAATCATGTTAAGCAGATTGAGGAGAAAGCCGAATCCAAGGGAGGCGAGGAATAGCCCGCGTTCAAAGGAGATGGTTTTGTCCTTCGAATAGGTGATTTCCACCAAGTCGGAGATGCGGTTGAAGGACCCGGCAAAATAGGTGGCAAGGGAGATTACAAGACTTGCAGCGAGTATGATGAGGCTGGCAAGCAGGATTTCCCGGTATAGGCTTTCATGATTGTTTCTGTTTTCTTCCATAGGGATTACCTCATATCGTCACTATTGTAATCTTTGCACTCGATGTGTTCAATCGCAAGGAATGAAAATATGCTACAATATCTCTTATCTGGAGAACAAGAAAATGCGAAGAAATTTCAAGGCAAACAATATGTTGTTTCCGATGCCGGTGCTGATTCTTTCGACATACAATGAAGACGGCAGCGTCGATTGCATGAATGCGGCCTGGGGAACGATGGAAGATCACGATGTGGTCGATATTCAGTTGGCGTCTGATCATTTGACGAGTAAAAATATTTTATCAAGGAAAGCGTTTACAGTTTCTTTTTGCGATGCAAAAAATGTGGAACCTGGAGACTATGTCGGACTTGTCTCAGGAAAGGATGATCGAAAGAAATTCGAAAAGACTCTCTGGCATGCGACAAAAAGCGCGTTTGTGGATGCTCCTGTCATTGAGGAACTCCCTATCTGCCTGGAGTGTGAATTGGAAAGGATTTCCCAAGAAAATGGCGATTTTGAGGTCTTTGGGCGAATCAGGAATGTTTCGGTCCGCGAAGATCTGATCAGCCAAGGTGGGAAACTCGATCTGAAAAAAGCGAATCTCATCACCTATTCGAGCTATGATCATTCCTATTATTCCATCGGCGAGAAAATCGCTACGGCCTTTTCTGTAGGATTGAAAAGAAAGGCCTAAAGGGCTAGACTCTATTTATTGTTTTGGAGGATATTATGAAGAAAATATCGGTTATTCTTCCCTGCTATAATGAAGAGGAATCCCTTCCTCTCTATTTTGAGGCTGTCGATAAGGTCATCGAGACGATGAAAGACTATAGTCTGGAATTCGTTTTGGTCAATGATGGATCGAAGGATAACACCCTTTCGGTCATGGAATCGCTCTATGAAAAGAGAAATGATGTCGTTGTCTGTTCTTTGAGCCGCAACTTTGGCCAGAATGCCGCTTTCTCCGCTGGGCTTAAGGTAGCCAAGGGGGATTATTGCATCATGATGGATTCCGACTTGCAGGATCCGGTGGAACTGATTCCCAAGATTGCCGAGAAATTCTCCCAGGGCTATGATGTTGTCAATCCGCATCGTGTCGATCGAAGCAAGGATTCGGCCTTCAAGAGAGATACGGCCGGTCTCTTCTATAAGATCATCAATCGACTGGAAGGAAAAAAAGTCATCCCGGAGAACGTCAACTGCTTCCGTGGCATTTCGAGAAAGGTGGTTGATGAGATTCTCTCCCTAAGTGAAAAAGACCGCTGTCTCTTGAGCGAGGTCCCTCTGATCGGATATAAGACGACCTATATCGACTTCACCCGGGAAGAAAGAAAAGCCGGGAAGAGCAAGTACAACCTCAAGAAGATGGTGCTCTATGCCTTAGACAATATGTCGACGATCACGTCGCGTCCGCTTTATCTTATCTTTATGGCGGGTGGAATATTGACTCTTCTTTCCCTGTTCTTCGTTGTTGTGATGACTGTTTTGTTCATCCTTTCCTATCCATCGGTTCATGTGATCGGTGGACATGAAATCTGTATGGTCTTCTTCATTCTGAGTTTCGTTTTCCTTTCAACAGCTCTCGTGATTGATTTCCTCGGTGTCATCTCTATCTATCTGCATAACATCTTAGTGAACACGAGAAATCGTCCGACATATATCATTGACTATGTCAAACGCAAGGATGGAGAAACGATATGAGTTCTTCCAGTGAAAAAAAGATGTCTCTGAAGGAAAAGGGGAAGAAAATCGGTGATAAGGTTTTCCCATTTATTCAGAAAAATGATCACATCATCCTTCTTCTAGTGATTACTGCTTTGAGTTTTTTTCTTCGCATAAGGCTGCTTGATCGTCAGACGGGGGACTATACAAGTTTTCTTTCCCCATGGTATAACAATATCTATACGAATGGCTTCTCTGCTTTGGGCAAGTCTTTTGGAGACTATACGCCGGCCTATTACTATTTCCTGTGGATTCTTACCTTGTTCAAACTGGAACCACAGACAGATGCGGTTCTTTATGGCATCAAGTTTATTTCCATCTTCTTTGATTATTCCTTGGCAATCGGCGTCTATTTCCTTCTCTATGAGCTCACAAGAAATCGGATGAAAGCTGCTTTGGGGTATTCTCTTGTTCTCTGCTGTGTGATGGTGTTTCTCAATTCTGCATGGTGGGGACAATGCGATTCTATCTATGTCTCTTTCCTCATCTGGTCCATCTATTTCCTGATGAAGGAGAAACAGGGGCTTTCGATGATGATGTTCTCCTTCTCTTTCTGCTTCAAGCTGCAGTCCGTCTTCCTTCTTCCTGTCTTCCTGATTCTTGTTCTAAAAAGGAAATTCAAGATTCGCTATTTCTTCCTGATTCCGATTATCTATTCTCTTGTGGCGCTTCCTGCCTGCTTTGCAAGCGAATCTTTCTTCGATCGCTTTATGGAAATTTGGTCTGTCTACTTCAATCAGTCGGCGAATTCTTATCGTCATCTCAGCCTGAACTGCGGAAATCTCTATGCCCTGATCTTCACGAATTTCAAGGAAGAGGAATCCATCTCAGCTTTTGCCGTCTTTCTTGCTGTTGCCATTGTCGGAACCTACGTCTGTCTCATCTTCCATTCCAAGAAGGAACTCACAAAGGAAAGAATCATGGATCTCTTCGTGCTGTTCGGACTTCTTGTTCCCTATGTTCTTCCTCATATGCATGAAAGATATCTCTATATGGGTGATGTTCTGATTGTCATCTATATCATTCTGCATCCGAAGAGATTCTATCTTGCATTCCTTGCCTGGATTGATTCGATGATCGGTTATATGGTCTACCTCTGGAATGTACCTTTCATCAATGTTGTTCCTCAGGAACAGAGTGATCCGACAAAGGCTCTTTCGTTCCGCTTTGGAGCGATTCTCTATCTCATCTGCATTTCTTTTGTCAGTTATTTTGTCTTTTATGATATCTATAGGGAGGAAGAACCCCCTCTGAGAGATGAAATAAGAGACATTTTGACGGATAGTTTGCCCGAAAATATGAAATCGTAAAAAAAACACGTGATTTTTCAGCCAAATAGGATATAATACTATCCGTTGGAGCGTTACCCAAGAGGCTGAAGGGACCGGTTTCGAAAACCGGCAGTAGGGAAACCTAGCCAGGGTTCAAATCCCTGACGCTCCGCCATTGGACTTGTATCCGAACACGATACGTTCATCGTTATGGATTCGGATGAATAATAAAAAATCCTTTAATTAAGGAAAAACACAGTCATTGAGGTCATTATCCCAATGACTTTTTGTTTGTCAATGCGTTAATTGTGAACTGCTGATAAAGAATTAGGAACTAGAAGATTGATTAGCAAAAGCGGATACCCCACAAAAATCAAAAATAACCTCGACAGAATATATACTGCTTTTGCTAATGAAATCTTTAGCCCTAAGGATATCATCGAATTGCTCGGTGTATCCCAAAACACAGCAACCAACTACATGGGGAGATTATTAAAGCTAAATATCATTATCAAGGTTGAAGGGATTGGGCAAAGCAAATACAAATTCAAAAACGAATAGTTTTTTTATCTTTGTTACACTTTTTGAATGAACAAAGGTGTACGAATAAATTCTCTACTGTTCCGCCATCTTAAGAAACATGGGTTTGATACATTGTTATCAAGCCTTTTTCTTTTGGCGGATAGAAATATCCTACCGCCAATTATACAAGACCTCGAATGTCAGGTTTTAGCTGCTTGTTCTCAACCATAAAACTCGAAGTCAATCGTCTCGATTTTCTTTACCAACGAAACTTATCTGTTCAATAACGGTATAATGGTTTAAACAGATAAACGAAAGGCTTGACTGTATGAATGATATCTATACTGATGCTGAAAAAATATCGAAAGAATTTGCGGAATGTTCCAAGTTTCTTGCTGCTATAGGTGATGAAACAAGGCAGCATATGCTTCTTGAAATGATGAAAATGAAAAAATGCACAGGCGTGCGTGTTGGTGAGATCACAAAGAAAACAAATTTATCTAGGCCAGCTGTTTCACATCATTTAGCAATCATGAAGGATGCTGGCATTGTCAAAATGAGAAAAGAAGGGACTATGAATTTCTATTATCTTGATGTCGAAGCGAAAACAATACGCAAATTGATTGATACCCTTTCTCATGTTGAAGATATCTTAATAGCCTTGAAAGAATTGCGAAAAGATACGGATGAAGAATGAATGTGGAGGAGAACATAATGGATATTTTAAATATCATTAAAGAAAGGCATTCCGTAAGAAGATATTTAGACAAGAAAATCGAAGGCGAAGTTTTAGAAAAACTTCAAAACAAAATAGAGGAACTCAATAAAGAAAGCGGCCTTAATATGCAACTTATATTAAATGAACAGAAGGCATTTGATTCCTTTATGGCGCATTATGGAAAATTTGATGGTGTAAAGAATTATATTGCTATAATAGGTAATAAAGATTCGAATTTAGCAGAAAAATCAGGATATTATGGAGAACAATTAGTTTTGTTCTCTCAATCACTAGGCCTTAATACTTGCTGGGCGGCTTTGACTTTCAAAAAAATAAAAGACGCCTATAAGCTTAATAAAAATGAAAAAATGAAGCTTGTCATCGCTATTGGGTATGGTCAAAATCAAGGCACCACACATAAAATAAAAACATATGAACAGGTTACTAATGTAAAAGGAGAAGCCCCTCAATGGTTTATTGACGGAGTTAATGCTTCTTTACTAGCGCCAACCGCTATGAATCAGCAAAAATTCATGATCTATTATAAAGATGGAACGGTAAAAATCACTGCATCCAAGTGGCCCTATGCAAATATAGATTTAGGAATTGTGAAGTGCCATTTTGAAATGGGCTCTGGTAGAAAATTCAATAAAAACGGAATCATTTATGAATGAGATAAGAATACATATATTTCATACAGGATATGTAAGAGTATCTCCTTATTTGCCATTTGGTGGAGAAGGCTGCAATATTTTAAAGGCGTCAGGAATTTTCATTCCAAAAAGAAAATGGCTTACCCTTCCTGTTTCATGTTATTTGATTGAACATCCAAAAGGACTTATTTTATTCGATACCGGATGGAATCGAAGTATGTCTCCAAACGGAACGTTTGATAAGAAAGCACAGATAAAGTCTTTAGGAAATAGTCTGCTATATAAAACAAATCAAGGATGGGTTGAAAAAGGAAAATGCATTGATGAACAATTAGATAAGATAGGGATAAAGCCAAGTGATTTAGATTATGTGATCCTTTCTCATCTTGACTGCGATCATGCAAATGGATTATCCCTTGTCAAAGAGGCGAAACACATTATCGTTTCTAATGATGAATTGAAATTCACGAACAAGAAGAATTTTATAACGAAAATAAGATATCAAAAGAAGTGGTGGAAATGCATCAATCTGATTGGCTTTGACTTTAATGGATCGGAAGGACCGTTCGAAAAAAGCTACGACTTATTTGGCGATGGTAGCATCCTCTTAATCAATATTCAAGGACATAGCAATGGCCTATGCGCGCTTAAAATAACAAACAAAGAAAATGGAAACTATGTATTATTGTATTCTGATGGTGGATATGCGACAAAATCATGGAATGATATGATTTTACCTGGAATCATCGATAATAAGGAAAAAGGCTTGAAATCTTTAGAATGGATAAAAAAACAAAGCTTAAATGCTCATTGCGTTGAATCTGTTGCAAATCATGACGCTGATGTAGTCCCACATATAATTACGATATAGTCTTTATACAAATATCTTGATTGTCATTAAAATCATAGACTTTGATTAGTGACATCGCTCAATTTCCCTCTCCAAAAATTTAAAGGAATTCAACAAAAACGGCCTCTTTTCAGGGAGTGCCGTTCAGCTTGGGTCAAATTTGACATGGT
>CAVDUB010000009.1:24879-67950 GCA_963612025.1 bacterium | reverse complement strand
CCCTCAAATATCCGGGAAGTTCCCAAACCTTGAAGTGTTAAATCCTAAAAACCGGGCTCATATCCCAATGGCCAAAAAAGAAAAAAAGACGGAATAGACGACGGATAGCAAAAATAAGACTTGAACGCAGAAAATGATCTTTTCTTTGAGAAAAGTTCATTTTTTGCTAGGAATAAAGAATGGGATATTGTTACAATATTTCTATTATGGGAATCAATGATATTAAAGATAAAATCCTGAAAAGGAAAAAGAAAACAGACGAAGACGAAAAAGTAGAAAAAGCAGAAGAAAACATAGAATCCAATGAAGACAATGAACTTCATCTCGATTCCAAAGAGGATCCATCTGCAACCAAGGAATTCAAAGCAATCGGCAAGATACATGCAGATGTTGTTCCTTCTTTGGATTCCAGAAAATTGCCTTTGGATACCATTCGCTATACACCCGACATAAAGAACGGTCTCAGCGATGAACAGTTGAATGAGAGAATCGAAAAGGATCTCACAAACAAGTCCAATTCCGGAAAATCGAAAAGCATCGGAAGAATCATCTATGACAATATCGTCACCTACTTCAATATGCTTCTTCTTGCGATTGCCGCTGTTTTGATTGTCTTTGGACAATATGGCCAGATCACCTTCCTCTTCATCGCCATACTGAATACTGCCATCGGTATCTTCCAGGAAATCAAGGCAAAGCACACCATCGAGAAACTCAAACTCGTCACCTCCTCGAATTTCGAAGTACTTCGAAACGGAAAGAAGGTTGTCGTCCAAACAGAGAATCTTGTTCTCGATGATATCTATTTCATCAAGATCGGCGATCAGATTCCGACCGACTCCATCCTCAAAGAAGGAAAAATCGAAGTCAATGAATCCTTATTGACGGGTGAATCCCTCGCCATCACAAAAAAACCAGGTGATAAGATCTATGCCGGTTCCTTCGTCGTCTCCGGTTCAGCCACATTGCAGGCCGATTTGGTCGGAGACTATAACTATATTTCAGGCATCCAGGCCAAGGCCAAAGAAGTCAGCAAACCGAAATCCGAATTGGTTCGATCTCTCAACGCCGTCATCAAAATCATCGGCTTCATCATCATTCCGCTCGGCGGTCTGACCTTCTGGACGCAGTGGATGTACTACAACTCGCCAAATCTATCCTTATGGGATATCATCAGCAAAGCCTTGACCGCCTCTGCCGCCAGTATGATTGGCATGATTCCTTCCGGCATGTTCCTTCTGACCTCCATCGCGTTGGCCGGATCCATCCTCTCCCTCTCCAAACAGAATGCACTGGTTCAGGATCTTTACTCCGTTGAAATGTTAGCCAGAGTCAACGTCCTTTGCCTAGACAAGACAGGCACCCTGACGGATGGAACGATGCGCGTCGATGAAATTCTCATCATCGACAACAGCTACGAGATGGATAAGCTGGTCGGCTCCTACCTGAGTGCATTCTCCGAATCCAATCAGACTTCGATTGCCCTTTCCCAGCGTTTCCCCTTGAAGAAAGACTATAAGGTCATCAACCAGATTCCTTTCTCAAGTGCGAGAAAATATTCTGCCGTCGAATTCCATGGCATGGGGACGTTTGTCCTTGGTGCTCCAGAATATATCTATAAGGGAAGAGATAAGACTCTCACCGAATATATCTCAAAAAAACAAGTGTCTGGCTATCGAGTTGTTATGCTCTGCCATAGCGAATCCTCCATCATCAACGGAGAAATCAAGGATCGATTCAAGCCGATTGCCGTCTTTGCATTGGAAGATCACATCCGTGATGAAGCTCCAGAGACCATCAAGTGGTTCGTCGAAAATGGCGTGAATATCAAGATCATCTCGGGTGATAACCCTCTGACCGCTTCTGAAATTGCCGGAAAATGCGGTGTTCCAGAAGCTGAAAAATGCATTTCCTTGGAAGGTCTGAATGAGAATCAGGTCCGCGACATCGTTAATCAATATTCCGTCTTCGGCCGTGTCTCCCCAGAGCAGAAAGCCATCATCGTCTCTGAACTCAAGAAGCAGGGAAAAATCGTCGGAATGACTGGCGATGGCGTCAACGATATTCTGGCGATGAAGACATCCGACTGTTCCGTGGCCATGGCCAATGGTTCCAGTGCCGCCCGAAACGCTGCCAACCTCGTCCTGCTCGATTCCAATTTCGCAAGCATGCCCGCCGCCGTTCGGGAAGGCCGAAGAGTCATCAACAACGTCCAGCGTTCCTCCGCTCTCTATCTAATGAAAACGCTCTTCACCATCACCTTCACCATCATCGTCCTTATCACCTATACCAATCATGGAAACGGCATCCGTTATCCATTCGATCCGAACAACCTTCTCATCACAGAAATGATCTGCATCGGATTTGTCTCTCTCTTCCTATCCATCCAGCAGAATGACGCTCAGATCAAAGGCAAATTCCTCACGAATACATTCATTCGAGCCATACCAGCGGCTTTCTGCCTCGTTCTGGCTATCGGCTTGAATTACATCTTCCGCTATTCCGGTAACTTCCTTGACTTCACATCCACAGAGGCGATTCTCAACGATGCGGATGAACTCGGATTTAAGACACTGAACTCCCTATCGATGACATTTGTTGCCTTAGGCGTTGCATATAACTGCTGTCTTCCGGTCTTTCCTCTATCCGACAAACAGAACCGTTTCCGTTTCATCGGATTCGGTATCGCCGTCCTATTTGTTCTCCTCATGGTCTTCGGAATGGGCAATATGCCCGCGACAAGCGATCGTTATCATTCCTTGTGCCATCAACTTGTCGGCATCGATTACCACTATCTGAATAAGACGATGTGGCTTCTTCTCATCATCTACCTGACAGGATTCTCCTCCCTTCTCTCTATATTGGTCCGCTTCTCAGAAGCAGCCTTCAGCAGAAAAGAGACCATTTCCCTAGAAAAACCTGACGAAAAGAAAATGGAAAAAGATGATATCATCACGGCGCCTCAATTAAGCGAAAGCAAGAAGGAAAAGAAGGAATGCTAAAGGGCTCAAAAAGCCCTTTTTGCTTTCCCTGACTTCACTTTTCCGACTCGACCGAATAATTTTTGTAGCAGACAAATCACTATCAAATCTCATCTCATGCATTTTCTTCATTTTTTTCATTTTATGTATTGAAATTAATTTTGAATCGTACTATAATTTACAAGCACGTTTCAAATGGATCCTTAGCTCAGTTGGTAGAGCAACTGACTCTTAATCAGTGGGCCAAGGGTTCAAGTCCCTTAGGATCCACCATTGTGCAATTTGCCCGATAGAAATATCGGGTTTTTTCTTTGACCTAAAAAGCCTCCGCAGAAGCGGAGGCCAATTTTTATTTTGATTCTTCTTTCTTCTCTTCCTTCTTCACGTTGGATGTAAGACCAACAGCATCATTGATAGGAAGAGAGATGATAATACCCTGTCCTTTGCTGGCAAGACCCGCATCATCATAAATCTGCTTCATCACCTTATCCTTGATGGCAAGAGGAACAACAATGAAGACCACCTCCTTTTCAGGTTGAAGGTTGATTCCATAAAATTTCGTCATTTCCGGATTGGCTGTTCCTCTGGCGACCGTGATGGTGCCTCCCATGGATCCTGCCTTCCAGGCCGCAGACATAACCAAATCGGTCGTTCCTTTGTTGACGATGACTAAGATCAATTCAAATTCGTTATTTTGCATTTTCTTCGTTCTCCCTAATTTCTTTATTCTGATCGGCTAAAAAACGATAGACAGAAATTCCACCTACGGAATCGATTGGACAGCTAAAGGCAATGCCCTTCGCTGCCTTGGAGATGGCAAATCGCTCCTTGGCAATGTTCAAAATCTTATCGACATATTCCCCTCGGGTGATTGTCATGATGATTTCCTTCTTGAGATTGTCTGCGCCAAGGACGCTCGCAATCTCGACAGGCGGCTGGGAATGAGAATAGAAAATCATGCTCATGCTCGCTCCGCAATCCTGATAGGCCTTCGTATAGAAAGACGACTGGTTTCGATTCACGATTGTGATGACAAGACAAAGTGGATAGACCTTTTCTCTCTGATCGAACGGAAGACGCTCCGCTTCCACCTTTTTTTCTTCTGATGCTTTTTTCTTTTTGAATCCAAACATATCAGTTCGCTCCTTCTGCTACACAAGATGGAAGATGGATAATCTGGCTATCATCGTATTCTCTATTCGCCTTGAGAGCCTTGCGATAGGCATGTTTTTCATTGACGATGGTGAAGATACCAATCAGTTCAACTGCGATGATGGGCATGATAGACATCAATCCGACGACACCGAATCCATTTCGCATCATATCGATTCCGGAATTCGGATGAAGAATCTGCGTATATCCGATAAACATCGGAAGGAAGAAACAGCTTGCCATCGTTCCGGTGGCCACACCTGCGGCATCGATGGAGATACCGACAAAGATTTCCGGAGCGATGAAGGATAAGGCGATGGCGAAAATAAAGAGGGGAATGACGAAATTCATCATATCAATATTGAATGTGACACGGATAGCGTTCAAGGAAATGGCAAGGGAAGTGGCAAGTCCGAGGGCAATATAGATAACTTTCTTCGATACCGAGCCTCGACTAACTTCATTGACATTATCGGCAAGAATCTTGACAGCCGGTTCCGCAAGCATAGAGATGAAGCCTAAGATGATGCCAACAAGAACAAGAAGCCATAAACTTGATTGTCCTTGTGCACCAAACCATTTTCCAAAAGCATAGGCAAATGGAATGAATCCAGATTCTGCACCCAAGAAGAAGAGAACCAAGCCAACGAATGTATATCCAAAGCCAACATAGATGGAAATCAAGGCTTTTCCCTTGACCTTGGCAAAAACATTGAAGATGACAAAGAAAGAGAAAATCGGAATCATAGAGATGGCAACATTTTTCAATGAAGCCAAGAGTTCTTCCAAGAAGAGATGACCTAATTCCTGATAGGTGGATAATTCCTCAAACGTGATCGTCTTGAGGGCTTCTTGGGTTTTTGTCATTCCATCCACGCCAGAGAACGTGAGATTTCTTAAGATGATCATATAAATCATGACGAATAGGACCGTTCCCAAAGAGCATAAGCCAGAGAAGCCAAAGGATGCATCTTCTGCGTTCTTTCCGCCCAAGACGTTTGCCACAGAGACACCCAATGCCAAGATGAATGGGACAGTCACAACACCCGTTGTGACACCACCGGCGTCGAAAACGATAGAAAAGATGTTCTTATCAGCAAAACAACCAAGAGTGAAAACAAGTCCATATCCGATGGCTAACCAATATTTAAGGGATTTGTTCAGTGCAACGCGCAGGATGCCGATAGTCAGGAAAACTCCAACACCCACGGCAGCAATGATGACAAGACCCCAATCCTTCCCGTTTGCTCCACCCGTTCTTTCGGCGAGGACGGAAAGATCTGGCTCAGCAATCGTTGCCAAAATTCCCAAAAGGAAGGCAACAATCAACAATGCGATCAGGTTCTTTTTCTTCGTCAGTTTCATTCCGACGACTTCTCCGATCTTTGCCACCGACTTTTCTGCGCCGATGCCAAAGAGCGATGTTCCTAAAATCAAAGGAACCGTCGAAATCAGAAGTGCAGCGATGATGGGACCGAATTTTGTTCCTTCATTGAGTTCCAATCCGGGAACACAGAAATTGATGACCAAAAGAGCCACGATGATAGGAAGAATGGCAAAACTCGACTCTTTCAGGGAATGTAGGAATTCTTTTCTCACTGAATTTCTCCTTTCTATATTTAATAAAAGGGGCCAACGGATGGCCCCAGTTTATACAAAGATTAACTTCGAGCCTGATAAAGTGGCTTCGACGCGCCCTGGCCACCCTGCGGTGGGGGACAGATACGATTGGAAACAAAGACGATTCTGAACAAAGTGGCACCGATAATGATAACGATGACATAATTGCTTGCAAAGAAGCCGAATGCCATACCCAAGAGGGTGCCGGCAGATGTAAAATGAACAGCTTCGGCAAGACAATTGTAGTAATTGCTATCGCGGTAGATAGATGATTTTCTCTTGTTGAAGAAGAGGAGAATCAAGGATGCTATCAACATCGTACCAGCGACAACAGCAGACGTGATTCCAATCTGAACCCAGACAGAACGGAGGTATGCCGGTCGGCCTGCCTTGTTGAGGTAATCGACGAAGGAAGAATAGGCTAATTGAATATCCGCATCCTTTCCAGCCAAATAGGTGTAGAACTTTGTGCCATCGACAATGTCTGTTCCATCAAATCCGGAATGGATATCACCCGTATAGGATGCGGAAACCGTGATGGAGCTCTTTGTTGACTTCAATGGATAGACTGCCGTGAGGATGAAATCTTTTGCCCACAAGGTGTAACTATGTGGGAAGGAATTCGCTGTATTGGATGCATCCATATTCAAAACGACAGAGGAAACAAAATTGTTCAGGAACAAAGAATAGTTTTCATCGTTCTTCGACATCGTCGGGAAATAGAAGTTTTCAAGGAAATAGGTATTTCCATTGTCTTCGTAGACGACCGAAGATGAGGTTGTGCTTGAAGAAGTCGAGGAAGTTGCGGAATCAATCACCGTACTTGTGCTGACTGAGATGCAGTCAAAATAGTACTCATAAGAGAGATTGGTGAAATTCTTTGTATAGGCTGTCGACTGGGTGGTATGATTCGTTCCACCGCTTTTATCCTGGAAAGTTGCCTTGAAGAGTGCAGAAGTATTAGTTCCGTTGTATTCCTTTTCGAATCCACCGGCTTCTTCCGTGTATTGACCCTCGAAATCATAAGCCAAGACGTATTGGCCATTCTCTTTCTTAATGGTGACGCCATTCTTGAAGTATTCACTTCCAATCGTTGCTTTCACACCTTTGTCGAGATCATAGTTGGCGGATGTCGAAGAAAAAATAGAAGAGGTGCTTGCTGTATATCCCTTGCTCAGAAGAGGAATCCAAGGAAGGAAGATAAACAAAACAGCGCTCAATAAAGTGACATACCATTTGTTTTTTCGGCAATCAATGGCGGCCTGGTTCGAAAAGAATGCTTTGAGTATTGTGACAAGGTTTTTCATTTTTTATTCATCCTTTGTAAAACTCATATATATATAAAATATATATGTGAGTTAATATTATGCATTAAAAGACTTTTTTTTACAACCACTTTACGTTGACAACGGACTACAAAAAAATAAATTGTTTCTTTATCCTTCTCTAGTTTTATTTCCATTAGAATTTTAATATAAATGAAAAGTTCGATATATAACGTTTTTTTTATAATTTTTTTACTCTATTATAAAAAGATAAATTAACTTTGTTTTCAAAAATCAAATAAAAAAAAGACAATCAAACAATTGAATTGAACCAACATCTTCTTTATAATCTATCTAACCAAGTTTGGAGGAATTATAAAAACATGGCTAAAGAAAGATCAACTCCACGTTACATCAAAATCGCTCAGGATGTCTGTGGAAAAATTTTGACAGGTGAATATCCAGAAGGTACATTGCTCAAAGGACGTTCCATCTTGGGAGCTTCCTATAATGTCTCTCCGGAAACAGTCCGCAAGGCTCTCAACATTCTCGAAAAAGAGAAAGTCGTCTCTTCCAAGAGAGGTGTCGGCGTCTTCGTCGACTCTGTTTTGCACGCACAGGAATTTGCCAACAAATGGAAGGCTGAAACTCAGATCAAGGACAAATATGCAAACCTTGAAAAATTATTGGCTCAGCAGAGAGATATCGAAGCCAAGGTCAATGCCGCCATCGATGACATGAAGGATTCCTTCACATATCAGACCACAGAGGCAATCAAATTCTCCAAGGTCGAAATCCCACAGAATTCTTGGATTGATGGAAAGACAGTCGGCGATGTCTATTTCTACAACTATACCGAAGCCACCATCGTTGCCATCATCGGCTCCGACAATATGACCAAGCAGTCTGTCGGCCCGGATTTTGTCTTGCATTCCGGAGACAAGATCATCTTCGTCGGCAAGGACAACCTCACTTATGACCGTGTCCTTTCCTTCCTCACCTATGGTGTCATCAACCAGGGCGAATAATCTGAACACATTTTCAAAAATCCAAGCCATTGCATCTTCTTGCAGTGGCTTTTTTCTTATGAAACAGAAAGAATAAAAAGCATGACACACAATCGTGAAGATAACGAATAATTCTAAAAACTTTTTCTTCCACTCCTCGATTATGTGAATGAGAAAAAATGTCGTCAATCCGATGGAATTCCATGTCGGCAGCAAGGTGGGTATAAATGCAGCAAAAAAGATTGCAGACACTTTGTGGACGAACGTTTCCCTGCTTGATGACTATATTGCTGAGATTTTCCTCAGGATCATAGGGATATCCTATTGAGTTGGAAAAGATGTGCGAAGGATGAATTCTTCATCGAAAGACATACATCTGAAGAGCGGTTCCATACTTATTTCAGAAAAAGGAAATGTCTACCTTGTATAAGGAAACATATCGGCATAGGAAGAGTTGTCTTCATTCAACCCTCCAATTTATCTGTAAGGGACGCTTCTTCCATTTCGTGATGTCATCATTCCTGATGGTCTGCTCGAAGTCATGCCCATCCGCTTCGGTCGCTTTTCAAGGAAGATCTCCGAAAAACAGACATCGAAGCAAAAAACTGTGGCAAAATCATAAAGAAGCTATAAATTCATCAAAAAAAGGTTTATTTCCAAGATAGGAAGTAAACCTTTTTTCTATTAAACCAATCAGATTGATCAGCAGTATTTCTTGACTCTTTCTGCACCATCAACAATGGAATCAATCTGTCCTTTGACTTCATTCCACAATTTCTGTGCACTTTCTGACATCTCGCCTTTGCAATAGACATTGCCTTCACTGAGAGTCACATTGAAAGAATTGATTGCCAAAGAACGATTTTTCTTGTCCGAACCATTCTCTTTTGGTGAAAGAATGAAAGAATACCAGTGAAGATTGACGGCCCCATCTGCGATTTCTGTTTCGATCGCCAGCGCCGAGCTCTTTCGAATCTCATAATCCAGATCGACAATCTTTTCCTTCAGTTCATCGCTTAGCTTCTGCTCCTTCATTGCAGAATATTCATTGATATTTTCCGTTTTCTCGAAAACATAATCCAGTTTGACAGATTCGCATTCCATCTTCGTTTTCGAATAAGAGGTTCCCGAAGCACAGGAAGCTAAGAACAGCAACGGCAAAATAAAATTCATTTTTTTCATGAAGCCACCTCACTTTGTTATGAATGTCATCTCTTCGAACTCGCTGGAAATCACATAATAATTTCCCGGACGAGAACGCCAGTCATAATGACTGACGAAATAATTCGCAACATATTGTCTTAAAACGAATCTAAAAGAACATCAACATATCAAAATCATACAAAAAAGATTTTCGCAAAACACCTCCTTTTTCATAATGAAGAAGAAAACGAGTGAATTTTAAGGTTGATTTATTGTTAGTAATATTATAATTTTATTTAAACATATGTCAACGACTATTTATTGCATTCCTTTCTCTTTTTAACAAAAAAGTTAAATTTGTCTATAATTGCAAAATGAAAAGTAAGCATATTTCAGTGCTTTTTCTTCTCTTTTCATTTACAATATTCTCGTTATGAAAAAGATAGAACAAACCAATGCTTCAAAAGTGAAAAGCGAAAGTCCAAAGAAGGCAAAAGCAACCACAAAAGCAAAAACCGCCAGCAAGCAAAAAAAGCAGGAATCGGAA
The DNA here is from genome assembly GCA_963612025.1 of bacterium. Classification (GTDB taxonomy): domain Bacteria; phylum Bacillota_I; class Bacilli_A; order RFN20; family CAG-288; genus Enterosoma. Next base: position 58,235 of record CAVDUB010000009.1, on the reverse strand, counting down.
ACGATGAAGCGTCTGAAAATCGAAAACGAAAGTGCGCAGTCTCTGATTCAGATGGCACAAATCAATGCCGCAGAATACGAAAATTCACTTTCCTCGATTCAGCGTTCGATTGTATCCAACGACAGCAACTCAGCTCTCAAAGTCATCGATCCCTTAAAGAGAAAACTCGACTCCTGTATCCAGACCTTCTTACAGGAACACAAGGAATATAAGATTGAGTTCGTCTTCTTCTTTTCCATGATGGAAAATGCCTTATATCGAGAATATTACTACCAGCCAAGCATCCTTCAGATTCCTTTTCCTTATGATATTGTTTCCCTTTACACACTCGAAGGACAGGCCTATTTTCAAAAAGGGGATTTCACTCACGCAAAAGAATGCATTCACAATGCCATGAAATATGATCCCATCAATGTCGACCTCCTCTTCCTATCCGCAGACCTGAATCGAAATCAGTTCAATTGGTTTTCCTATAAAAGTGATCTCGAAAAGATTCATACATTTATGTATAAGGAAGAAGACTTTCGAAAATATTACCGATATCTCCAAACCTACTACACAGAATATGAAAAGAATCCTCTCTTGGCAAAACTGCTCGCCAAGCTTGGAAATGAAAAAAACAAGAACACCTTATACCAAACCTGGATGCTTTTGACCGACAGCCAAAAGAAACTGCTGAATGAATATGAGATTCCCTATGATCTCTCGGATTTTGTACTCAACGTTCTAATCAGCGCATGCAAAATCTGTCTTTTATACAACAATATTCAGGGATACAAGTACTACTTCAATGTTTTCGTCAAATTCAGAAATGACAAGCAGATAAACGAATTGATCCATGATGAAGGTAAATGAGAATCAAAGAAACGTCATCGCCAGAAGAAGCATCTTCCCCTCTTCTCTTTTCCGACTTGAAGCCGTCATCATTCTTCTCGGCTTCATTTTGATTGCCACCGATCTCAGTCTGATGTTTTTTGTCTACAAGGAGTTCAAAGTCACGACCATCATCACCTCTTCGATTTTTCTTCTCATTATTCTCTTCTGTACGTTCCAGCTTCTCTCCTATCTTCTTTCCAACAAAGCAGGAGAGGAAACCATCATAGCCATAAAAGATGAATTCTATCTCTATCTTCCAAAAGAAAAAGAAATCGTCATCAAGAAAGAAGATATGATTCAGATTGAGACAAGTCGAAACATCTTTTCCATCTTCATCAAGAACAAGAAGACGGGAAGCCTAAAAATCACCTATAAGGATGAAACAAAAACAAAGAAAGTCACGATTCCTTATATTGACCAATATATTGAGGCAAAAGAGAAAATTCAGAAGATAATCCATACAAAATAAAGAATCAAAGAAAATACTAGAAAATCATTCATGTCGTGCTGTATTTATAGCACGACGTGCAATAATTTGAAAATCAAAAAAGTCTATTTCCCGAAAGATTATCGGAAGAATAGACTTTTTTATTGATATAAAATTCAGCGATTCGCTTTTATTTAGCGAATTCTTCTGGATGATGGGCTTCGTACTTCTTGCGTTCGGCGGTATCGAGAATCTTCTTTCTCATACGAATGGACTTTGGCGTGATTTCGCAAAGTTCATCGGTATTGATATAGTCGAGGCAATCTTCCAAGGACATCTTGCGAGGAGACTTCAGAACAACCGTGACATCCTTGTTGGCAGAACGCTGGTTGCCTAAAGACTTCGTTCTGACGACATTGACAGCCAAATCCGTATTGTACTTGTTTTCTCCGACAATCATGCCTTCATAGACATCCACGCCAGGTCCGATGAAGAGAGTTCCTCTATCTTCGGCGGATTTCAAGGCATAAGCTGTCGACTTTCCATCATCGGTAGCGACGAGAACGCCATTGATTCTCTGTCCGATGGCACGATTGACCTTTGGACGATATTCTTTGAAGGAATGGTTGATAATTCCATATCCTTTGGTAGCGGTCATGAACTGATTCATGAAGGAAATCAAACCACGGGAAGGAATGACATAGGTCAATCTGGTCTGGCCATTTTCGCTGGTCATGTTGATGGTTTCTGCCGAACGGTTTCCAACCAGCTGCATGACGGCACCGGCATATTCATCCGGAACATCGATCTGAAGGTCTTCGTATGGTTCGCATTCGACACCATCGATAACCTTGATGATGACCTGCGGTTTACTGACCTGAAGTTCGAATCCTTCTCTTCTCATCGTTTCGATCAAAACAGAAAGATGAAGTTCGCCACGTCCAGTGACGATAAAGGATTGATCGGTATGATCGATATCGATTCGCATGGAGACATCCTTCTGGGATTCTTCATAGAGACGATCCTGAATCTTCTGAGCCGTGAGAAGAGTTCCTTCCTTTCCGCTGAACGGAGAGGAATTGGCGGCAAAGGTCATACGCATCGTCGGCTCATCAATACGAAGCGGTGGCAATGCCTCGAGGTGGTCAGTCGGACACACGGTTTCGCCGACCATGATATCCGGAAGACCGGCAATGCCGCAGATATCACCGGCTTCGACATGATCGACATCGATTCGATCAAGTCCATGATAAGAGAAAAGTTTAGCAATCTTAAACTGTGTTGTCGTGCCATCGAGTCGGATACAGGCAACGGAATCATTAAGGTGGATAACACCGCGATCGACTCTGCCGATACCGATTCTGCCAACATACTTGTTGTAGTCAAGCAAGGATGGCTGGAACTGCAATGGTTCCTTTTCGTCGGCAGCTGGAGCTGGGATGGTCTTCAAAATCGTATCGAACAAAGGATCCATGCCCGGCTGCTGATCTTCAACTTTATCTGAATAAGAAGAAGTCATATTCAAAGCCGAGGTATAGACAACAGGGAATTCGAGCTGTTCATCATCGGCACCCAAATCCATGAAGAGTTCCAAAACCTGGTTCAGAGCACGTTCCGGATCAGCGCCTGGACGATCGACCTTGTTGATGACAACGACCGTCTTCAGATGATAAGAGATGGCCTGTTTGAGAACGAAGCGTGTCTGTGGCATCGGTCCATCGAAAGCATCGACCAAAAGGCAGACGCCGTCGACCATATTCATGATACGTTCCACTTCACCGGAAAAGTCGGCATGGCCAGGAGTATCGACAATGTTGATTTTGCAGTCTTTGTAGTTGATGGCCGTTGTCTTTGCAAGAATCGTGATGCCTCTTTCATGTTCCAACGGATTGGAATCCAAGGCACGGACCATGACTTTTTCATTTTCACGGAACGTTCCGCTGGTCTGCAAAAGAGCATCGACCAAAGTTGTTTTGCCGTGGTCGACATGGGCAATAATGGCAACATTTCTGATTTTATCGTTCATAACAGATTCTCCTTTCACGTGAAAAGACGTGAATAAAACTTAGTTATTATAATAACTATACTCCGTGAAATAAATTGTTTTTTCACTGAAAATGTTTACATATTCAAAAAAGAAGGGAAAATAAGACTACATTGACAGATCGAAATCAGAATAGAGTTTCTCCAATTGAGTGTCGAGTTTTTTTATCTCGTCTTCAATCTGCTTCATTTTCTCCTGTGAAGAATAGTTTTCCTCTAGATAGCAGGAATCCGTCAGTTCCTTTTTTCGTTTCTCGAAACGGTCGATTTTCTCCATGATTTTTTCTGGAGATTCCCTCGTCAGCCTCGTCTTCTTGCTCGACTCTTGGGCTTTCTTCTTTTCGAGTTCAATCTGACGTTCCTGTTTCTTTTGAATATCTTCCAACTCCAGAGCCTCTCTTTCCTCATTCATGATCTTGATGAGCTCTTTTTCCTTGAAAGCCGAATATGGTCCTTCGTAGTAATATCCTTTTCCATGATAGAGATAAAGCAATTTGTTGCATGTCTTATCGATGAAATCACGGTCATGGGAAATGATGACAAGTGTTCCCTCATATTCATTCAAGGCATCGATCAATTCTGAAATGGAAAGCATATCGAGATGGTTCGTCGGTTCATCCAAAAGAAGAAGATCATAGTCTTCCAAGGAAAGATGAAGAATCTCGATGCGCATGAGTTCGCCACCGCTGAGTTCGCAAAGTCTTTTTTCATTTGCTTCCTTGTAGGTGAAGGCATACCGAGCCAATCCAGAATAGATTTCCTCGTTGCTCATCCGAGGATAGAGATTTCTGAAATGGTCGAACAGTGTCTCATCCGACTGATAGGAACGGATATCCTGTCTTAGGATTCCCATCGACATATGGAAATAGCGACGTATACTTCCACAATAGGGCTGAAGTTCATTCATCAGCACCTTTCCGAATGTTGATTTTCCAATCCCGTTGGCACCCATGACGGCCAAGTGATCCTTGCCGAAGAGAGTAAAATTGATACCTTCAATCAAAGGACGGTCATATCCCACCGACACTTGATTGAAATCGAGAAGTTTCTTTCCCTCTCTTGTTTCTCCCTTCAGGCCGATGGAGAGCGATTTGTTCTTTCTCTGACTTGGATCAGATATCGAATTGGCCTGAAGTCTCTCGAGCTTCTTTTCCCTGTCATGGGCTCGAGAGGCAAAGCGTGGCTTTGGCATATAGAAAGTGATAAAGCGTTCGAGTTTCGCTCTCTCTTCTTCTTGCGCTTTGTATTGCGCCAGTTCGTTCTCATATCGGTTTTTCTTTTCGATGGCAAAATTGTCATAGTTGGTGTTATACATCGTATAGACCTGATGGTCGATATCCAATATATGATCAGCAACATGTTTGACAAACGTGATATCATGGGAGACAAAAAGAACCGCACCCTGATATGACTTTAGATAATCTTCCAACCACTCTATAGAAATAATATCGAGATGGTTCGTCGGTTCATCCAGTATAAGAATATTTGGATTCAGCAAAAGAAGTTTTGCAAATGCAACGCGCGTCTTTTCACCGCCTGAGAAAGTGGAGATTCTTCTTTCATAATCATCCTTGGAAAAAGAGAACATGTTGAGAATCATCGCAATCTTGTATTTGTAGTTATATCCATCCTGAGCTTCAAAAGAAAGCTGAGCCTTGGAATACTGATCAAGAAGCTGTTCATCCTCTGGATGAAGAGAGACTTCCTTGGAAAGCACCTTGATTTTCTCTTCTAAGGAAAGAAGATCTTTATAGACAGACAGGGCCTCTTCATAGAGGGTATGATTCACATCCTCGATGACATCCTGGGAGAGATAGCCGATGGAAGTGTTCTTGGAAAAAATGATTTTTCCGCCTGTGACTTCTTCTTTTCCAAGAATCATTTTAATCAATGTTGATTTTCCCGAACCATTCGGGCCCAAGATTGCCGTTCTATCAGAATCACGGACAATAAAAGAAACAGGCTGAAAAAGTTTTTCACCCGAAAATTCTTTGTAAACATCCTGCAAAGATAATATCACTGACATAATCGCTAGTCTTTCTCAATCAGGAAGCTGTCGGAAGAATCCATTTCTATTCGTTCTTCGACAACAGGCGGAACTTCAATCGGATCATTAGAAAACTCAAAATCGTTAAGCACTGATGTCACAAGCGCTTGCATACCAGGCTTTTCTGTATAAAGGGTAAGAAGAACATCACCTTTGGCAACCTTATCACCAAGTTTCTTGCTCAAGAGGATACCCGCTGTCGGATCAATGACATCTTCCAATGTTTCTCTGCCCGCCCCAAGCTTCATGCTGATCAGCCCGAGATCCATCGTATTGATTTCAGAAATGTAACCGGACTTAATGCTGCGAACCGGAATAGAATACATGCTGTTGGGAAATTTCGATGGATCATCAATGTAGGTCGTATCCCCTCCTTGGGCACGGACGAATTGCTTGAAGACCTTATAAGCAGATTCATCTTCCAAACTACGGATAAGATCTTCTCTTGCCTTCTTTCGATCCTGATACAATCCAGACTGAAGAAGAATCGTCGTTCCGCTAGAAAGACAGAGTTCTGTAAAGTCTTTTGGTCCTTTGTTATGTAATGTATCAATCGCTTCCTTTACTTCAAGGATGTTTCCAATCGCATTGCCCAAAGGCTGATTCATGGAAGTGATTTCCGCCTGGACGTTCTTCTTGAAATGAGCCCCGATTTCAACCATGAGCTTTGCCAACGCTTCGGCATCCTGCTTACTCTTCATGAAAGCACCATTTCCGTATTTGACATCCAAAAGGATGCAATCACATCCAGACGCCAGTTTCTTGGACATAATGCTTGAGGCAATTAAAGGCATGGAATCCACAGTTCCGGTCACATCTCGCAAAGCGTAGAGTTTCTTATCTGCCAAATCGATCTCCTTGCTCTGTCCGATGATACTCATCCCGCATTTGTTGACTGTATCGACAAATTCCTTAGGCGAGAGAGTAATGTTCATTCCCGGAATCGACTCGAGCTTATCGAGCGTTCCACCAGTGAAACCAAGACCACGCCCAGACATCTTGGCGACCTTGACGCCAAGGCTGGCAATCATCGGGCAAAGAGCCATCGAGGTCTTATCTCCGACGCCACCTGTGGAATGCTTGTCGCATTTGACGCCATTGATTTTATCCAAATTGAAAATGGCCCCCGACTGCATCATTGTTTCCGTCAAGGAAAATGTTTCCCGCTTGGTCATTCCTTGGAATCGAATGGCCATGAGAAGAGCGGATGTCTGATAATCCGGAATCTCATCTTTGCAATATCCTTCGATCCAGTATCGGATTTCCTCATCGGACAATTCCTGTCCATTCTTCTTCTTCTCGATGATAAGAACCATATCCATAAAAAATTACCTCACCTTCAAAACTGTATAAATCATTATACCATAGTCAAAAAAAAAGATGGACGGCGTATGGTACGCTCTTCAAAGAAAGAAAAAAGATGAACTTTTGATCAGTCCATCCTTTTCTGTTCTATCCTAAAATTATTCGATGTAGATGACAACCCAGCGATCATTCTCCAATCCATTGATATTGTCATAGATTCTCAAAAAAACCGTATGCACTTTCTCATCGCCTGTATAGATAAGCTGAGAATGGGGTGTCGTATAGATATATTCCTGATCGTCGGACGTTTCTCCGTTGGTGACAAGAGCTCTTCTCGCTGTGAAGGCTTTTCTGGCATTGCCAACAAGAGTATACCCACAGTTGGAATTCTCCGACATCGGAATCGGTTTTCCATCCTTATGGACAAAGCGGATTTCCGCATTTGGATAGAGAACACCCGTATAATAATATTCCTTTGTTCCATAGAGAGGGGAGACATGAGCGGAAAACTGGTGTTTTTCATTTTCCTGAACGAGATAGACATCTTCGCCAGTATCTTCTTCCTTTGACTGTGTAACTTCGAGCAAAGGTCTTCCTTTGAACGGCTTGACGTTCTTCGAATCACCGGACTTGACTTTTACCATAAGTTTAATCCTCCTTAGATGTGTATTGGACAATACTATTATAATACAAAACAAGAAAGAAAGCGCTTAGAATTTAAGATTATTTATAAAATCGGTCACCAAAACGAAAAAAACGAATGAAACCTATTTCACAAGATTGTTCTCTCTTTTTCATTCTTATCGATATGGTACAATATACCGCGAGATTTCACTATGTCAAAAAAACGTTCTGCAGGCAAAAAAAGAGCCACCGAGAAAAATGAAGAATTCGATTTTTCTTCTTTGCTTGTCTACTGCAAGGAAGAAGAAAAGGAAAAATTCAGAGAAGGTCTTTCTCATCCTCCGGTTTCCGGACTTCTTTTGAATGAAGAACTCTGCAACAGAAAAGATTTCCATGACCAATTTCCGGAACTCGAGGAAGACAAAAAAGATTCCCTTCTTTTCCGCTTTGACAAAAAAGAGGATAGTTTAGGAAAAACACTGGCTCACTTTGGCGGTTATTTCTATATTCTCGATCCGAGCAGTGCCCTGATTTCCAGCTACCTTGAGAAGCTTTTGAAGAAGAACTTTGTCTGTTTTGATCTTTGTGCTGCACCTGGCGGAAAAACCATCGCATTGAATCTGAGAAGAAAAGACGGCTTCTATCTTGCCAATGACCTATCTTTTGAACGCGCACAGGAGATTGACAAAAATGTCCAGCGCCTCAGAAAGACAAACATTCTTTCCCTGTCGATTGACCCGATGAAACTAAATCTTTCGAGTCTTTTCGACTTAGTTATCGCCGATGTCCCCTGCTCTGGATCTGGCATGATCCGAAAAGAAAAGAAGATGATGAATGACTGGTCGATGGAAAAGGTGCAAAGGCTTCTTCCAATCCAAAAGAATCTTCTTGAGAAAGCCTATGAAATGGCAAAAGGAAATGGCATCATCGCCTATTCCACATGTTCCTTATCGATTGAGGAGGACGAACGCCAAATCGAAGATTTTCTTGCAAGACATAAAGACTGCTCCTTGATCGACATCGACCCAAGAGAAGGAATGATCAAAGGGGAAAAGAATCTTGGATATCATATGATTCCTGGAATCTATTCTGGAGAGGGCATCTATTTTGCCTTGATTCAAAAGAAGTGTGGGGAACAGCATCCGCTGACACCCTATCACAGCCAAGAAGAACCAATCGAATTTTCCTATCGCAAGAATACCTACATCGTTGAGAAAATGTATGAAGAATTTCTCTCTCTTCCTTTTGTCGCACCGGGAATCAAGAAATACGATTTCAGCGAGCATCCGAAATGTGATTTTGATCATTCTTATTCGAAAGTCTGCCAAGAGATTCCTCTTCTTGATGTCACAAAAGAACAGGCTCTTTCCTATATTGCCGGAAACGAAATCAAGTCAGATCAAAAAGAAGGACTTGTCGTGTTATGTTATCAGAACATGCGCCTCGGCTTTGGGAAAAGTCAAAACGGAAAAGTCAAAAATTATCTTCCGAAAGGGTTAAGAGGAAACCTTCTTTCATAATATCAGGTAACAAAACATGAAACGCACAAATAAAATTCTGATCAAATTGGTCTATATCGCTGTCTTCAGCGCACTCTGCTATGTTGGAACCATGATTATGATTCCAATCGGAACATCCAAGGTGCATTTGGGTAATTTTTTCTGCATCATGGCTGGACTCCTTTGCGGTGGGCTGATTGGAGGAATCTCCGGAGCATTGGGCATGGGCCTGAACGACATCACATTCGGCTATGATTATACTGTCTATTGCCGAACCTTCATCCTGAAATTTCTCATGGGATTCATCGTCGGAACGCTCTTCCGATTCCTCGTCAAGAAAAACTGGAAATCTTCCATCTTCACATGGCTGAGCGCCTTCCTGCTTGCCGGACTCTTCACCTACATTCTTGTCATGTTCACCCTTGGAAAAGAAAAATATACTCTTCTCATGGTTATCTTATGCGGAGTCCTCTTCCTTCTCGTCTTGCTCAACGCCATCTTTTCCTTCAAGCTTGACAACGTGATGAAATGTGTTTCTTTCTCCTTGATTCTATCAACCGCTGTCAATGTCATCGGAGAATTTTATCTTCGCATTGCCTTCAAAATGATGCTCGGCATGACCTATTTTGATGCCAAGGTCCTCTCCATCTCTTCCCTTCCCGGGAGTCTCTTCACGAGTATTGTCACCTTGATTCTTGTCACCACGCTTTACTATCCTGTCTACAAAGCCACAAAGAGCGCAAACCAATTCGATAATGTTTCCTCATTGCTCAATCCAATTGATTCTCTAGGGAGTGAAGACAAGAACACAAAGCAGGAAGAAGAAAAATAAAAAGTCAAAAGAAAAACTTCTCTAATAAAGGGAAGTTTTTTCTTTGGATTCGTTTTAATTTTCCTTCATCGCGTCGATCTTCTTTTCGATTTTCGGAAGCTTAATGGTCAAAGTCTCGATTTTTCCTTTGATTGTTTCCAAAGTCGTATTGATAATCAAATCGGATGTTTCTTCGATTTTTCGTCCTTCCTCAAGTATCGTCGTCGCACTCTTCTTGATTGCAAGAACCTTATCGTTCAAAGTCTTTAACGGCTTATCGAGATACGTGTTTTTGAAGTCCTCAAATTCCTTCTGAATTTCATTTCCTGTCTTGAACTTTTCATCTTCTCTTTCCTTCTGTTCGAGCAGATTGGCATATTTCTTTCCGAGGTTCATCAGAATCCCTAAGAACGTCATGAAATAGGAAGGACGGACGACATACATATTCGGATATTCACTCACACGCTGGATTGGAACATCATTCTCAGCCTTCATTTCCAGTTCCGAAACAAGAATCGCATATTCGCACTTTTTCTTCGCCCTATTTTCATCCAGACGTTTGTAGTAATCCGAATTCTTCTTCTTGGATGTACTATTCGGATTCTCGTTTTTCATATCCAGACAAGCGGAAGTCAATGCTGATTTTGTGTAATCATCGCTCGAATAGACCTTGAAGATATAGTCGGCCTTGGTTCCGCTTCCGGCTTCTCCTTCGTTTTTGACAAGCGTGTTGTCCTTCTCCCATGTGCAATGTTCGAATGCCCCATAGGAGTGTGCAGTTTTGAATTCGTTGTCACACCAGGCTTCGAGATTTTCACCAAGCAGTTTGACATTCAGCGCCGATTTATTTCTGGAAAGAGTCTCATATTGATTCTTCCAGGTATTCGCTTCTTCTTTATATTTATCGATTTCCTTATTGGCATCGGCTTCCTTCTGCAATAGAACAGCTTTGTGATTCGATTCTGCAACCTGGATTTTCGTCTGCAATTCATTCACCTGGTTTTCATATTTCTTCTCAACTTCATTCTGAATCAACTGTTTCGAATTCTGGATTTCGCTTTCCTTGACTGCAAGCTGCTTATTCAAATCTTCAATCTTGCTTGTGTATTCTTTTTCTTTCTGAAGAACTGCTTCTTTCTTTTCCGACTCTTTTTCTAGCCTCAGTGTGTCAAGCTGGTGCTTAAGACTTTCGACTTCATTTTTGTACTGTAAATCCAGTTTTGCTCTTTGGCTCTCCAAATCCTTCTGATTTGCTTCCTGAAGGTTTTTCAAACTGGCATTTAGCTTATCGATTTGACTCGTATAGGTATTCTTTAATTCCTGTTCCTTCAGAGCTTTTTCATTCTCCTGGTCTTTCAGATTTCCCTCGAGTCTGGAAATTTCTTTTCTTAGATCATCAAGGGATTTCTGATGCGTTTGCATGAGGGTGCTTTTCTGGTCAGAAAGTTCCTTCTGAAGTTCAGCATCATGCTGCTTCATCCATTGTTCCTTCTCCTTTGCAATTCTTTTTTCCATTTCCTCATTCTTTTCTTTGTCGATTAGATTCGAGATGAAAAGCGGATCGATTTCACTCATCTTGGATAAATCGATGACATCTCCCTTCTGAGCATCTTCCTGGAGCTGAAGCATGGATGAATTTAAGACCGTCACTTTGACTTCTTTCATTTGGTAAATCTCCTTTCACCATTCTGCTATTTTCTATTTTAAGTGTTTGAAAAAAAAGAAAAAACAGTGAATTTCTATATGTACAAAAAAACGTACAAAAAAAGGCAATACCTCATCAATATTGCCTTAAAGTTTCTGAATGGTGCCGACTGCCGGACTTGAACCAGCCACCTACTGATTACAAATCAGTTGCTCTACCGGATGAGCTAAGTTGGCAAATAACGCGGTGGTGAGTGCTACAGGGATCGGACCTGCGACCTCTTCCGTGTGAAGGAAGCGCTCTCCCGCTGAGCTAAGCACTCAATAGAGAGCCTACATAGTTTACCATTGAAAGTGACCTACTTCAAGAAAAGATTTCAAAAAAATCAACAATGAAGAAAGAATAACAGGCTATCACTTCAAAATTGAGAAATCCTGAATGGTTTTTTCAAAAGCATCCACGCTTTCTTCATAACCGGAAACATCTTCTTCGACATAATGATCAAGACAGCGCTGGAACGAATCATTCTCAAAGGCTTGAGCTTCCAAGATTTCCTTTGCCAAGCGGGTTACAGAGGAAGTGACAAAGCCTTTTGTCTTATCTAAAAGCATTTCTTTCTGTTTCACTGTCAAAGGATGGGAAACAAAACAGCGGTCAAGAAGAGAACTGCGCAATTCTTCATCCGGCAGATGAACGCGGATGAAGTCATCAAACAAGCCCTCAACAAAAGCTTTATCATTCATCTTATCTGGTGCCGATGTCGTGGCTATCAAAAGGATATTCAGGTTCTTTCTTTTGATTTTCTTCAGTTCATTCTTGAATAAGCGAATAAAAAGACGAGAGACATCCTTCGAAAAATCATCTGTCCCATTGGAAAAATAGGGGACAGGCGATTCGATAAACAAGACAACATTGTCTTCTTTCTCGATGGTCGAAAAAAGAGTCATGAAACTATGTTCCACATCCGGAAAATCCGTCATCTGGAAATGTCTCAGCGGCTGGATAAAATAGGTCTTCGCATGGAGTTCCTTGATAAATGCATGCACAAAGCGGCTTTTGCCGACACCATGAGGACCATAGATCAGAATGCCATTCTTTTCTCTTTTGGAAAGTTCATGATTTTTCCATATCGGAAGAATCGTCTTTCTCAGGTATCCCTTGACGTCATCCAATCCGAGAAAGTCATCAAATCCATGAGTCGGCGCTTCCATGACATAGACGCTTTTCTTCTTTGGGTCATCCAAGAACGAATGATAATACAAGGCTTTCTTATAATAGTGGTCCGCAAGATTGATGTATTCCTTGCAATCTTCATGGATAAGGATGCAATCCGCAATTTTTTTTGCGATTTTGCTAGCATGGAGCATATTCTCATATGCCATCTGAAAATTTTCTTCAGAGAAGAATTCCTCAGCCGAGGAATAGTAATCCATCATTTCGAGTCTCATATCATTGACGGTCATTTCTTTTTCCTCCTGATAGGTTCTTCTTATTTTAACTTTTCTGCAGGAAAAGAAAACAGTTAATTGCTTTCTTTCTTGAATTGAGCATCGATATCTTTGAAGGCTTTCTTTTCAACAACCAGAATCATTGGAATATAGATCAAATCCACCAAAACCCAGCTGATTGGATAAACGACAAAGAGCCAGAAAATTGTATGGAAGTATTCCATTGGGAATAAGAAGAGCAGGAATACGATACGTGTTCCAACACAACCAGAGATCGTCACTGCAGCTGGGGATGTGGCATGTTTGAGTCCTCTTAGATACGCAGAAGAAACATCCATGATGCCATCAAGACAATATGTCAGTACCATCAGCATCATTCTTTCCTTGCCGGCATTCAAAGCATTCTGAAGAGAGATTCCGCCCCCTTCCGTCACAAAGACGCCCAATACCTGCATCGGGAACGTGCAGCAGATAAAAGCGCAGACACCCCAGAGAAGGAACATCCAGATCAGAGAATAATAGTAGACCTTTCGAATATTCTCCTTTTTCCTTGCGCCATAGTTTTGTGAGACAAAGGCTGTGCATCCGGCCGCAAATGCATCGATAAAGGCAAAAACATAGTTTTCAATTGTACTCGAAGCTGCAGACCCGGCGACAATCTCATCAACGGAAATAAGAACACCGTCGATTGTATAATTTGTAATCGAATAAAGAGCGGATTGGATTAAAACATTCGGAATGCAGAAACCAAGGCCTTGCAATCCCGATGGAAGGCCAACACGAAGGATCCCTTTTAGTGAAATCTTATCCACTTTCAGATCCTTAAAGTGAAGCGTCACGAATCCTTTCTTATTGAAAATCAGCCATAATACAACCAAAACAGCTGAAACCATCTCACTGAGAATCGTAGCCCAGGCAACACCGGCTACATCCAAAGAGAAACCGATGACAAACCAGAAATCAAAGGCGACATTCACCAATCCGGAAATAATCAGAATATATAAAGGAGTCTTCGAATCGCCTAAAGCTCGAAGAATCTGTGATCCGTAGTTGTAGACCATCAAGAATGGAAGACCTAAGAAATAAATCTGAAGATAGAGTGTCGCATTCTCGATGATGCTGTCTGGCGTATTCATCCAAACGAGAAGCAGATGAGAAGCAAAATAGCCAATCAGGCCAACCAAAACACCTGTAAAGACAGCCATGATCATCGAAGTATGAAGAACCTTGGATGCAAATTCTTTATTGTTCGCTCCTTTGGCATGCCCCATTACGACGTTGGCTCCCAAGGAAAGGGAAACAAACACTGTGACGATGAGATTAATCAAAGCAGTATTGGATCCGACTGCCGACATCGAATTGCTTCCTCCACCGAAGTTGCTCACAGTGTATAGATCAACTGTGGAATAGAGTAATTGAAGAATGGTCGTGAAAGCCATCGGGAGACCAAATAAGGGGATTTTGAAGAACAAGTTTCCACTCGTCAGATCCATTTCTGATAAACGTGACTTTTTCTCTACTTTTTCCATATCATCCGCCTCCAAAATCGAGCATTGAATACTATAGTCTCTTTTTTTTATCTTGCAATCAAAACCTGATCATTTCTTCACCAATGGAAGGATAAAGCAATTTATCATATAGACATGCCGTTCTTTTCTGTCAAAAAAGATAGAAGGAAATTCAATAAAGTTCCTATTTATAGAATTCGCTCCGTTCAAGGAAAGAGGCGTTCTCTCTTGGCTTAGCCTGAAAGCCCGAACGGGAAACAAAGACATAATGATAACAATCGAGTCCTGTCTTGCAAACCTGCTCAATTTCTTCATTGATCATGACATCTGTCAGCGTATCTTTTCGGAATTTCGCTTCATAGAAAACGTATCCTTTCTCATCATGCGTGACGACATCAAATTCACCGTTTCGATGTTCTTTTGGATTGTCACACAAATATTTGCCAATCGAATCGAAAACAGGATTGATTTCTCCTTTTTTATTTTCCTTGATGAGATATTGCATGCAGATTCTTTCAAAAATGTGGCACATACTGTTCTTCGAAATCCCTCTCGATATATTTCGAATAGAAAGTTTCCGAATTCATGACCTTCATCTGGGACAGATACTTGAAGATATATCGATTGTAGAATAAGGAAAGAGGATCTGATATCGAATAGCCCGATTTTCTTTTATTATTGGAATCATTGATCGGACATGTTTTCATAACGACATCCATTTTCAGAAGTTTATCAAGGATATCGACCAAGGTCGGTCCACTCGAAACATGGGATTATGACAATATATCACTATATTTCGAATATCCTTTTGCTAAAGAGACAAAAACTTCGTTTACATTGACAATCTTGGAGATTTCCGACTTCAGATACATCAAAACTTCATTTTCGAGTCTGGCACCATCCGAGGCAATCAAATCGATGATGTTTTCCTTCACGCTTTTTGTTTCGACGATCAATCGGTTGTAGAGAGGGATTCCTCCAAAAAAAAATAGATCCTTATCTTGTCCTCGATAAAAAAGAAGGATAGAACAAAGAAGAGTCATAATAATCCATCGGCTTGGGATCAATCGTCAAATCGACTCTCCCATAGAGCAGATTTGAAGAAAAGAGAAGAGAACTCATGATATAACATAGGAACCTAAAAGCAGGAAGGACAGCTTCGATTCATTCCATAGAAATTCTCATCGTTTTTCCGCATTTTCTTTCTTCTCATGCTATAATTTTCCAAAAAGAAATGAGGCGATAAACATGAACGCAAAAAAAGAAATGATTTCCCTGTTGAATCAGTCCTACTCCACTTTTCATGTGGTCAAGAACATCAGGGATCGATTGCTCAAGGAAGGCTTCCTTCCTTTGGATGAAAAGGAAAATTATAAACTGGAGCCTGGAAAAAACTATTTTGTCACTCGAAACGACACCTCCATCCTTGCATTTTCGATTCCGAGCAATCTTTCCGATTTCCATATGCAGATTACAGCAACACACAATGATTCCCCTTCTTTCAAACTGAAGCCGAATCCGATTAAGAAATCCTATAACCTGATGCAGTTAAATACCGAGCCATATGGAGGCGGAATCTACAACACATGGTTTGACAAGCCACTTTCGATTGCCGGAAGGGTCTATGTCAATGAACAGGGAACAATCACATCCCATCTCTTGAATATCGACAAAGATCTCCTCATCATACCGAATGTCTGTATCCATATGAACCGAAGCATCAACACCGGATACAACTATAATCCGGCTGTCGATACCCTGCCGATTATGGGCGAATACGAAGAGGGATTCGATTTCAACGAGTATCTTCTTTCCCAACTGAAGATCAAAAAAGGAAAGGTCATCAGCCATGATCTTTTCCTCTACAATCGACAGAAAGCTTCTCTGGTTGGACGGAAAGAAGAATTCCTATCCAGCGGAAGAGAAGATGACTTGACAGCCACCTATTCCGCCCTTCTCGGCTTCCTATCCGCCAAGAAGAGCAAGCATATCTCCGTCTTTGCCTCCTTTGACAATGAAGAAGTCGGTTCCTTGACCAAGCAGGGCGCCAATTCCACTTTCCTAAAAGATAATCTCGCTAGAATTCTAAAATGCCTCGGCGCAAAGAAAGATGATTTTGAAAAAGCCATGGCGAGAAGCTTCATGCTCAGCATCGATAATGCCCATGCCAACCACCCGAATCACCCTGAACTCTCCGATAAAACCACTGATGTTGAACTCAACAAAGGCATTGTCATCAAGTACAATGCCAATCAGTCCTATACTTCCGATGCCATCTCCAGCAGTGTCGTGAAATACCTGTGTGAAGAGGAAAAGATTCCCTATCAGGAATATACGAACAGATCGGATCTGCGAGGCGGATCCACATTAGGCAATCTTTCTGAATCTGAAGTCTCCATCACAACCGTGGACATCGGTATCGCCCAGCTCGCCATGCATTCCAGCTACGAGACGCTCGGCACGAAAGATATCGAGGATATGATTAAACTGACCACAGCCTTCTTCACCAAGGAAGTTATCATGGACGGATCGGATATCAAAATCGAAGAATAAAAATCAGCCCTGATTCCTTTTTTTGGAAATCAGGGCTTTTCTCATATATGATTTTTCGTCAAAAAAAGCCCACATATGTGGGCTATTTTTCCGTTATGGTGGGCCTTAGTGGGCTCGAACCACCGACCTCCCGCTTATCAAGCGGACGCTCTAACCAACTGAGCTAAAGGCCCAAAACAAGCGAGAATTATAATACCTTATCGGGTGGTGAATGTCAACATCTAAAAGTCATTTTTTCTCTTTTTTTCTGACGATTGCCAATTCATAATAGACAAAAAGTCAAAACAGAAGATCATTCCCTTCTTTTCTTCTGATGAGATAAAAGAAGGAAAAGAAGTCAAAAAGAGGTATTTTTTCTCAAAAGTAAGCCATATATAACTAATTTTTCTTCCTTTTTATCTTATTTTTTCCTTGTATTCCCTACTCATTCATTCTAAAATGTAGCCAGTACATTGGAGGTACGAAATTATGACAAAGGTTACGATCAATAAGGATTTATGCATCGGCTGTGGAGCTTGCACTGGCATTGCCAGCGATGTCTTCCAGTTCTCTGATGATGGCAAGGCCGAAGTTTTCGGCGAAGTCACAGCTGACAACGAAGCTTCCATCGAAGAAGCTGTTGCCGGATGCCCGGTTCAGGCTATCGAAGCTGAATAATTCGAATCCAAGAATTGTATGGATATGGCGCCACGTGCGCCATTTTCTTTTTCTCTAATTTCGATCTCCATTTTCATGGGTGACATAAGTATAGGGCTGGGCACAATCCATGTCATCAGAATCATCGCTTGAATCCGACATATGGTTCTTATCACGAATCATAAATTTATCCTCACTGGAAACAACGACTCTCTCGTTATATTTCTCCAAATCTCCCAGACTCGCATGACCAACGATCGGTTTATTCATCCTTGGAAGTCTTTGATGACAATGTGGACATGTGAAGTTTGCTTCGTCCACCTCTTTTTTGCAATTCGGACAGGTTCTCATATTCTTTCCTCGCATCCGACTCATATTATAAACCATCTTGCAGAAAGAAGAGAAAAAGTCTCTCAGAACAACTTCTCGAATCGTGAAAAGAAAATTGGCTTTTCTAAAATAATCCTCTATAATAATCAAAAAGGAAAAATTCCAGCATGAACAAGAAAACAATCATTGCCTTTATTTATGATTTTGACCACACACTTTGCACCACCGATATGCAAAACTATTCCTTCATTCCATCCTTGGACTTGGGTCCCGAGGAATTTTGGTCGAAAGCAAATGAACTCTCCAAAAAAGAACATATGGATGCCTTACTGGCCTATATGTATCTCATGATTACAGAATCGAAGAAAAAGAATCTTCCAATCAATCGTGAGGCTTTTGTTCAGCTCGGAAAATCCATCAAATTATTTTCCGGAGTCGAAGACTGGTTTAAGAGAATCAACGCCTATGGAAAAGAAAAAGGCGTTGAAATCCAACACTATGTCATCTCTTCCGGAAACAAGGAAATCATCGAAGGATGTTCCATTGCCAAGGAATTCAAGAAGATTTTCGCCTGCGAATATCTTTATGACGAAAATGGAGAAGCCATCTGGCCCAAATGCGTCATCAACTATACGACGAAAACACAGTTCATCTATCGAATCAATAAAGGTGTCCTCGATTTAGCCGAGAATGACAAAGTCAATGCCAAAGTCCCTGATACGAACAAACCGATTCCTTTCCAGAACATGATCTATATCGCCGATGGCATGACCGATGTCCCTTGCATGAAGCTTGTCCGAGGAAGCGGAGGATCCGCAATCGCTGTCTATGATAAGAATAGCAAGCCAGCAAAAAAACTCTTCACGGATGGAAGAGTTGATTTCTATACAAAAGCCGATTATTCAGAGGGAAGTCAGATTGAGCAGATTGCCAAGCTTCTGATCGATAAGATTGCCCCACTCGACCGACTCTACAAGCTCCATAACACCTTGATGGAGGAATCAAAATAGGCGATTTTCATCGCCTATTTTATTTTCAACGCAATCTTATAAACCGTATTCTTATTCAGATTGTAGTTCTCTGCAATTTCCTTGCTTAAAGAAGAAACACTCTTTTTTTCTTTCAGACCTTGCTTGATCAGTTGGATGATTTCTTCTTCCGACAGTTCTTCCTGTTTTTTATTTCCTTCCAGGATGATGATGCATTCTCCTTTTTCTTCTAAAGAAGCAGCGTTGATTTCACCGAGTGTTCCATGGACGACTTCCTCATGAATCTTTGTCAGTTCACGGACAAGAGAGACTTCTCTTGAGGAAGAAAACACTTCTTCCATAATCTGAAGCGTCTTGACGATCCTTTTGGGAGATTCATAGAAGATCAATGTCTCTGGGCGGTTCTTGAGGGACTCAAGGAAAGTCTTCTCCTGCGTATTCTTCGTTGGAAGAAAGCCATAGAAGGAGAAATCCGCACTGTCGATTCCGGAGAGGACCAATGCGCACAAAGAGGCAGTCGGTCCCGGGAAGATGGTGACTGGAACATTCATCTCATAGCATGCCTTGACAAGAAGAGCCCCCGGATCGGAAATGCCAGGCATACCCGCATCCGAGCAATAGGCCATCTTCAGATTTCCCTTGATGACCATCTCAAGAAGACGTTTGGATTCCTTCTGCTCTGTCTGGGCATAAAGAGAAACAAGTTTCTTTGGCTTGATGTCCAATCGAGAAAGAAGAAGTCCGGTATTTCTTGTATCCTCACAGGCGATGATATCCGCTTCCTTGAGAAACTTCACCGCGCGGAGGGTGATATCTTCGATATTTCCAATCGGCGTTGCAACAAGACCGACGAGTGGTCCTTCCTTTTTGAGATAGGGATTATTTCTTATCATCTTTCTTCACCGGTTTGATATCCAAGACGGATTTATCTGCAATCTGGGAAACAGGAATGAATCCAGAATCCTTCTTCGGCGCAGAGGAACCATAATTATGTCCGTTATGGTGATTGCTATTATAGGAATGGTTATTTTTTCCATTGAAGGAACGATTTCCGTTCGGCTTGGCATTGTTCTGCTTGGGGTTATTCTTCTGGTTTTGTTTTCCGTTTTGCTTATTATTGCGATCTTTGCCATTTCCTTTCGAAGAAGAGAATTTGTCTTTTACTTCTTCGCGATGTCTCTTCTCATTCTTTTCGATTTGAGAAATACGGTTGGCGGTATCCTTGATGCCATGTCCACTCAGATCCACGCCGGCATTGAGATCGCCTTTGGCCAGTTTTGTTTCATCGATTTTGCTCAGGCCTTTCTTGACACGCTCATATTCTTCCTTCGTGAAAGTCTCATAGGAATCACCATTATAGGTCGTGATATTTCCAATGAGAAGATTCAATCCGGTCACTTCATAGTGCTTATTGTTATAGTCGAATTTCTCGCCGATCTTTGGATAAAGAGGTCGAATTTGGGCATAGGCATCATCCTCGAATTTCAGACAGCACATCAGTTTCCCGCATTGTCCGGAAAGCTTTGGGATATTGATGGAAAGAAGCTGATTTTTTGCCATGGCAATAGAGATTCCATCGAATGCCTTCAGGAAAGTCGAACAACATAAAGGAAGTCCACAGGGACCAAGTCCGCCGACAAGTTTTGCCTGATCGCGGGGCCCGATTTGTCTGAGCTCAATCTTCAGATGGAACATGCCGCCAAGAAGCTTGACCAATTCTCTAAAATCGACTCTCGCATCACTTGTGAAGGTAATGAGAACCTTATCCTCATTGATATCCAAATAGGATTTGAGAACCTTCATATTCAGCTTCAGCTGATCCGCAAGCTGTTGGGTTGTCTTGGAAATCTTCTCTCCCTGAGCAACCGACTTTTTGGCAAAATCGAGGTCCGAAAAAGTCGCAATGCGGACAATCTCAGGAAAGAGTGTCTCGAAATTCTTCTTCTCCAGTTCCTCTGGAGACGGTTTCTTTATCTTGCTGACTTTGCCAGGATAGGTTCCATGCGGAGTGGCGACAATGACATAAGTGCCTTCCTCCACATCCTTCGATGTCCGATAAAACGTCAGCCCCATGAAATCAAAGGCAATACCGACTAATGTAACCATATTATCTCTTCTCCCTATTCAGCGCCATCAAAAACCTTCCGGCAAACAATGTGACATTGTAGTTCAGATTTTTATGTGCCATAAAATCCTTCAGAACTTCCAATCCTTTTTGGATTTCTTCTCGATCTTTCTGCAAATCATGGATGATATCCGAAAACGGGCTTTCCTTTGTTTCGTCATTCAGAAGAACCTCTTCGAAAACATCCAAAATCGTCAAATACATCCAATTATAACACTTACCATCTTTCAAAAGAGCAGTTTCCTTCAAAAGTGTGAAACTCGCCGTCTTCAGATTCTGTGCATAATCATTCAAGAAGGCTTCTCCTGCCAGAATGCCGT
This sequence comes from bacterium, assembly GCA_963612025.1. Lineage (GTDB taxonomy): Bacteria > Bacillota_I > Bacilli_A > RFN20 > CAG-288 > Enterosoma. The sequence continues at coordinate 37,049 of CAVDUB010000009.1, read as the reverse complement.
CAAAAAGAAGCGGTGTTTCCTTAACGGCTTCTTCGACCTCATCGATTGATGAGAAATGCTTTGTCAGAAGATAAGCCTGGGTCGTCGAAAGATGAAGAACATCATTTTTCTTCTTCGAATCGCTTGGAAGGACGAATTCTTTCTCAAGCAGTTCCTGATAGAAGTTTTCCAAATCAATCGGATCCACACGAACAGCAATCGCTCTGGAACGGATAGTCGGAAGAACCTTTTCAAGATTCGTTGTCGTCAGAAATGCAATCTGGCCGACTTTCGGTTCCTCAAGAAATTTCAGAATCGCATTGGCAGCCTCATTGTTGATATTGTCTATACGATGAATGACATAGGACAATGTATGTCCTTTTTCATAAACGGACATTGAGAATTTCTTTTCGAGATCCTGTATCGTCCCTTTCTTGATCATTTCATTTTGTCCGTCAATGAGAACAAAATCTGGACGGATTCCCTCCATAAACCTTTTGCATGAATTGCATTCCTTGCAGGCAAGAAGGTCATTTTCGCATCCCAAAGACATGCTCAAATACATCGCCACTTCCTTCAGAGGTGCGTTATTCGGCCCATAGAGGAGATAAGCATTGGAAAGTCGATTCGCCTTTCTAGAATTCACAAAAAGACGGGCGAGTTTCCCTTCGTATTTCAATAAAGTCTCTTTATCCATGCGTGACATTCATTTTCTTCAAAAGATGGGATAAGACAATCTCTGTTTCTTCTTCCACACTCAAGGAAGCGTCAATGGAAAGGATACGTTCAGGATATTTTTTCAGGAGAATCTGATAAGCATCATAGACCTTGTGATGGAAAGAAATGTTCTCCAGATCGAGTCGATTGACTTCATCGCTTCTATGAAGGGCGATTCTCCTAAGACCATCCTCTGGCTTCAGATCTAAAAAGAAAGTCAGATCAGGCATCGTCTCATCAATAGCAAACTCATTGATTGCATAGACTTCATCGATTCCGATTCCCCGAGCGTAACCCTGATAGGCAAGAGAGGAATCCAAATATCGGTCACACAAAACAAGTTTGCCTTCCGTTAAAGCCGGAAGAACAATCTCGGCCAAGTGTTGTCGACGGCTTGCAGCATAAAGAAGTGCCTCCGTTCTTGGATCCATCATGGTGTTTTTCTTATCGAGAATGATATTGCGGATTTCCTCAGCAATCGTGCTGCCGCCGGGTTCTCTTGTCACCATATAACCAATGTTCATTTCCTCAAGTTTTTTTCCTAAGGCTTTGATCAGGGTCGTCTTTCCGGATCCTTCTCCACCTTCAAATGTGATGAAAAGTCCCTTATCTTTCATTTCTTGTCTCCTTCATTCATTTTGATTCTTCCTTTTATGGAAGATGCAATCGTCAGATTATCGAGATATTCAAGGTTGGTTCCAATCGGAATGCCATTTGCCAACTTTGAAATATTGATCTCCGGTTGGTTCTTAAACAGATTCGCAATATAAAGTGCAGTCGTCTCCCCTTCGAGGTCGGTCGGCAAAGCAAGAATGATTTCCTTTGTCTGATTCGAATCGACTTTTTCCTTCAATGCAGGTATGCCGATTGCCTCCGGTGTCTTGTTCTTCAAGGGAGAAAGAGTCCCGTTGAGAGAAAAATACATGCCGTCATATCCTTTCGTCTTTTCAATCGAAAGGATATCCTTGCTATCCGCAACCACCAAAAGAAGACGCTTATCCCTTGTCGTATCCGAACAGATTGGACAGTCATCCTCGAAGAACGTTCCGCAATTCGGACATTTCTTCACCTTCTGAATGGAATCCTGAAGAACTTGAATAAAGCTCATTCGGTCCTCAACGGAAAGATTCAATGTCGCATAGGCAAGCCTTTCAGCCGTCTTGTACCCGATGGAAGGGAGTTTTCGATAGGCTTCAATCAAATCCTGAATCGTCTGAATTGTTTCCATTATAAAGACTGCCCTTTTTGCAAAAAGGAAATATCCATTTGGAGTTCGTTTTTCAAGACATCCAGGTCTGCAGAAATCGCTGCATGAAGATTGGAGCAGAGCTTGAATATGGCTTGTTCAATTTGACCTTTGGATGCCGTCTCATAGAAGTTCTGATCGATTTTGACTTCCAAAAGAGTGAAATCTCCCTTCATCTTCATCGAGATGCCTTGGTATTTCCCCTGGTATTCTTTGTTCATCAAGGCAACTTGCTTATCCTGATAGTCTTTCGCTTTCTGCTGAAGCATCACCATATCGACGGCCTGCTTCGCCTTCTTGATATTTTCATCATTATTGTCAGACATGTTTTTTCCTCCTTATCCAAGTAGATTATCCAAGAATTCTGTCGAACCTGTTTTTTTCTTTTCTTCGCCAAAATCAATCTGAGGTTCTTTCAAAGGCGGCCTTTCCCCACTCTTGAATTTCGTGACAGCCTGAATATATTCATCTTCCATCACCGGAAGGACATGAATTTCCTTTTGACAGATTTTCTGAATGATTTCGCAAAGCTTTGCCTGTATAGACTTTTTATTGATTTTTTCGATTTCAATAGCGAATTTGTTGGAAACAACCAAAATATTTTTGGCAACCAAACGAACCTTGCATGTCGAAAGAGCCTTTGCAAAAAGAGAATATTCCGTATCATAGAAAAGGGAAGAGAGATTCGCCCATTTCATATCGACATCCAATCGATCCTGTTTGTTTGCCTGCAACATCAGGTTGAGGATATCATCCACTGTATAAACTAGGCTGTCTTCATTCTTTTCGACTTTCTTTGGTGCGATATTAAGTCCTTTTTCCTCAGTCGACTTCACTTCGACTGGACTCGAAATCAAGGTATCCGGTTTCGGCTTTTCTTCTGTCTTCGCTGTCACATTCTGATTACCTGTCGGAACAGAATAAGTCAGTTCGCTTAAAAGATTGAGCATCGTCAATTCGAAATGGGAAAACACATCATCCGTATTTCGATACTCTCTTTTTGAAGAAAGAAGAAACTGAATATTTCTTCTCGCTTCCTCAATGGGAACATGAATCGATTTAACCTCTTCCTCATGAAGTCGATCCATCAGGGAAGGATTTTTTGTCGTCTGGTAAATAATGAAATCCTTGTAGATTTTGATTAAATCATCATGAAGACGAAGAATATCCATTCCCCCTTCATATTTCTCTCTGACCAGAGAGAGACATTCGTTTGTCTTTTTCCTTGCAATAAGATTCAAAAGAGAAATCTCATCCTTTAAAGAGAGAAGGCCAAGCATATCATCGACATCTTTGAGCGTAAGATTTCCTCCTGAATAAGAGACAAGCTTATCCAATAAGGAAAGGGAGTCTCTGACACCGCCGTCTGATAAATCAGCGACAAGGCGGAGCGCTTCTGGCTCATATTGGATTTTTTCCGATTGGAGAACCCTCTCCATATTGTGAATCAGATCATGGGATGAGACTTTGCTGAAGTCAAATCGCTGAACACGGGAAAGAATCGTCGGGAGAATCTTCTGCGGTTCGGTCGTAGCCAAAATGAAGATGACAAAACTTGGCGGTTCCTCCAATGTCTTCAGTAAGGCATTGAATGCCGAATTAGACATATTATGGACTTCGTCGATGATGTAGACCTTATAACGGGACATAATCGGCTGATAGGAAACGTTATCAATCAACTGACGAACGGAATCGACAGTGGAATTGCTCGCCGCATCGATTTCAAAGACATCCGGCTGTTCACCTTTCATGATTCCAGTACAGGAATCGCATTCATTGCATTGATGCCCCATTCCCTCTTTGCAGTTGAGCGCCTTGGCGAAAAGACGGGCCATCGTTGTCTTTCCCGTTCCTCTTGGTCCACAGAAAAGATAGGCATGCGCAATTTTATCCTCTGCGATTGCGTTTTTCAGTGTCTCAACAACGGTTTTCTGTCCAACCACTTCCTCAAAAGTTTGGGGTCTGTATTTGTTATAGAAAGCTTGATATGCCATGTTCTTTCCTCAATGTTATCGATACGGATTATTATATAACATATATCCCTAGGCTTTCAAAAACGATATAATTTTTGTATGCAAAAAAAGAATCATTTTTTTCAGTCACTCTTCCGGATCGACAATTTCAATCGCATAATCGTTCTTATCTCCATGATTCTTTTTATTGTTCTTCCTTCCATCATCCTATATGACATGAATGACGAAAAATATTCATTCACAATCATCATTGCCTGTCTTCTGCAGTTGGGATTCGTAATTGGGAACGGCCTCTTTGTTCTCCTCAAGCCTTTGAGGACGACATGGCTCTATTTCTTGATTTGCTTAATCAGTTTCCCTTTTCTTTTTTCTCTCTATGAGACCTCTCTATATCCAACAGGAATCAATCTTAGAGCAGTTCTTGTCTTCTCGCTTGCCTACTCCGGATTGGGATTCATGATCAATATCTTCTACTTCCTTTCTCTTTTCAAAAGGAAATCAAAGACGGCATTCAATGAAAAGACGAACAATGACAATATCTATGATTTTTTGGGCGGTGCAAAGAAAAACAAAGAAATTTCGGAAAAACTCGATGAAATTGTCAATCAGAACAGTTCCAAAGCTGCAAATATTATCAGACATAGCAAATTATCCAGACTGATTCGAAATATTGATTTTCTCATCCTCTTTTTTCTCTCAATGGTCTACTTCATTTCCTCGGTCAATAAAAGTGGATTCGAAAAGAATCTTTTTGCCATCAATATGTTTCTTCTTTTGCTGATTTTGCCAATCTGCATCATCAGCTGCTATATCTTTCCGACAGACTTCAAATATATTTATTACTACAATGCACTCTTCTTATTGGTGACTGGCATCATTGAATCAAAAAATTACCAGATGAATTCTTTTTTCTTGATTCTCATGATCATTCTGACCGGATTATCCCTGCTGCTCACTCTGATTGTGGAAGGTCGGACTTGGACAGGTGCGAATCCGGATTGATTCTCCACACCTTGAGGAACCTTTCTTTTCCATACAGATCAAGGATCACTTCCGATTGGAAGTGAGGAAGAATCTTTTTCAATAAGGCGACTGTTTTATCCACATTCGTCGATTCCATCTCAAAGAAGGCAATTCCGTTCTCTGCTAAATGGTCATCTAATGAAGCGAAAATACTTCGATAGGAGTCCAGTCCATCCTTTCCGGAATAAAGAGCCAATGCCGGCTCAAAAGGAGCATCGACATCCGGATTCCCTTCTTCGATATAGGGGGGATTCGAGATAATTACATCATATCGGTCAGAAATATCATTTAGAAAATCCGAATTGAGGAATGAAACATCCAACGAAAGACTTTGGGCATTCTTTTGGGCCATTTCTAAGGCACCAGAGGAAATATCCGAGCCGACAATCGTGCAATCCGGAAAATATTTTTTCAAAGCCAAAGCGATAAAACCGGATCCCGTGCAGAGATCGAGCATTTTCTTCTGATGGAAAGAATAATTTTCGCGAAGATAGGAATAAAGAAAGTCAGCAGTCTCGATTCGAGGAATCAAAGTCTCCGAGTTCAGATAGATTCGCATCGAGAGAATGTCACAGTATCCGACAAGATAACTTACCGGATAGCCATCGACAAGTCTCTTCACCAGAGGATGAATTTCTTCTTCACTTCTTCCTTCATCCATGCCATGAATTCCAATGGAATCGAAAGGCATATGGAAATATCCATCGAAAACAACTTTGATATCCGCAAGCGGTATGCCACATTCTTTCATGTAGCGATAAATTTCATTGTATGTCATATGAAAACAGCAACAGTTTCCTGTTGCTGCATTTTCCTTTATTCCTTTGTCGCAAACTGCTCCTGCAACTGTTTTGTCTGCTCCTCAAGAAGATCTTTCTGATTCGCTTCATTGAGTGCAGAGACCAATTCATCCAAATCACCATCCATAACCTTGGGAAGATTCAGACTCGACCAACCGATACGATGATCGGTCACACGGTTCTGCGGATAGTTGTAGGTACGGATACGCTCGTTTCGCTCGCCTGTTCCGACTTTGAGTCTTCTCTCGCCACCGACCTTTCTTGCGATTTCCTCATCATGAAGAGCCTGCAATTTCATCTTGAGCATCTCCATGCAGCTTTCCTTATTGGCAAGCTGGTCTCTTTCGACCTGGCAGGAAACCACGATGCCCGAAGGAATATGCGTGATACGGACGGCTGATTCGGTCTTGTTGACGTTCTGCCCGCCCGCACCCGAAGAATGATAGGTATCGATCTGAAGATCCTTCGGATTGATGACAACATCGACATGCTCGATTTCCGGCATGACAAGGACAGTTGCCGTCGAAGTCTGGATTCGTCCATTGGCTTCCGTGACCGGGACACGCTGAACGCGGTGTGCACCGGATTCGAATTTCAGTTTAGAATAAACCATCTTTCCCTTGATCTTGAATGAAATCAGGGAATAACCACCTAATGGAGTCGGCTGGGAATCAAGAATCTTGATTTTCCATCCGTTCTGATCGCAGTAATGCGAATACATTCTGAAGAGATCACCGGCAAAAATATTCGCTTCATCGCCACCTGCGGCACCACGGATTTCCATGATGATGTTCTTATCATCATTCTCATCCTTTGGAAGAAGAGCCAGTTTAAGATCTTCTCTCTGCTTTTCGATTTTGGAAGTCAAGCCATTGAATTCTTCTTTTCCCAAAGCCTGAATTTCCGGGTCGGAATCCGACATCATCAAAGAGGCATCCTCTTTGTTCTGCTCCATCTCGAGAAGTTCATTGTACATTCTCACCGGTTCATCTAGCGTTGCTCTTTCCTTGTTGAGTTTTGTCATCGTGGAAACATCAGCACTGCCATTCATCAAAATCGCATCAATATCTCCAAGGCGCTTTTTCATCGCCTTGAGTCTTTCAATCATGTAATCAATCGCCATTTTTTCTATTCTCCTTTTTTGATATCACATAAAAACAAACCGATTCAAGAAAAGGCTGCTACAGAAAACGCTGATCGATGTTTCGATAATTCATATCCTTCATAACGTGTGGTATTTTATCATATTATCTCAACTTTTTGAAGAATCGATCCATCAGTTCCTCAAACCTTTCATCTTCAATCTGATGAACCCGAAGGCGATCATCGACAAAGGTGTGGTAATAAGATAGGCTTCCTGCCTTTTTGTCATCAAGAACATAGTAAAGATTTTCGATTCCGGATTTGAGTATCGCCCCCATGCAGAAAAGACAGGGCTCGAGAGAAACGAAAAGCGTTGATCCTTTCAGGTAACGTGTTTTTTCATCTTTGAGCACCTGAGAGATGACATTATATTCCGCATGGGAAAAAGGATTATTTTCCTTTTCGACATGGTTGTAAGAAGAAAAAGTTCTTCCATCTTTCAAAACCAACAAAGCCGACACAGGGATTTCCTCTTCTTTTTCTGCCTCAAGGCATAAATCATAAAGAGAATCGATATAAGAAAACAGGTCTTTTTTTGTCATTGTTTTAATTTTACCAAAAAGAAAAGCCACCGCACACAATGACTCGATCTTATGGCTGCTGCCTTCCGGCCCTGACCAGGTTCGATGAGCATTGTCACGATGGTGGTATCATTATACCAAAGCTTTTCTTTTATGTATACACATAGAAACGTGTTTTTTCTTCAAAATAGAGAAAAGAGAGGACTTTTCATGTCCATCAGACAAGAAATACTATTTCTCTTCAGTTTTCAGTTCTTCTTTTTCTTCTGTGGCAGCATCCGATGGCTTTTCTTTTAGAATCAGGTTCATGATGATACCTAAGATCATACCGACTGCCGTAGAAGTAATTGTGATGAAAGGATTGGCTGGATCGATAAGGATGATGGAAAGTCCACCGATTCCGGAAACCAGAATGACGGATGTGACAAAGATATTCTTTGTCTTGCTCATATCGATATGTTCGTTGATCATCATCTTGACACCCGATGCAGCAATGAAGCCATAAAGAAGCAAGGAAACACCGCCTGTGACACAGGTCGGAATCGTCTCAGTAAGTGCCATGATTGGGGATATGAATCCGAGCAAGATAGAGAAAAGACAAGCCAAGATAATGACTTTGACAGAAGCAACCTTGGTCACACCGACAACGGCAACATTCTCTCCATAGGTCGTATTGGCGGCACCGCAGAAAATACCAGAAACGGCTGTGGCAATACCATCGCCCATCAGCGTTCTTGTCAAACCGGGATCCTCAAGCAGATCTCTCTGGAGAAGGCCGGACATATTCTTGTGATCGCCGATATGTTCACAGATCGTGACAAAGGAAACCGGGATGAAAAGAAGAGCGATGGTGCCGATCTGTTTGGCCTGGAACGGATTCGAAGTCAATTGGACGAGCTGACCTTGTGCGTCCTTCACGAAATATTCGGCAGCAGCATAGTCATAATTGCTCGGAAGGAAAAGGAAATCAGGAACATCAAAGAAGGAACGGAAAGAGACATTGGCAACTCTCTGGCCAGTGACCGGATCGACTTTGGAGAAAAGATTGATGAGAGGTGAAAAATCGACAATATGGAAGAGTTCGTTTTTGCAGGCATAATAACCAATCAAAGTGAAAACGACAGCTGCAATATAGCCAGCTCCCATGCCCAAGACAAATGGAATCAAGGAAACTGTCTTCTTTCCATAATGGGAACATAAGGCAGTTACCACCATGGCGATAAGGCCACAGATGACGGCGATGATATTGTAGCCTGATTCACCTCCACTTGCTTTTGTCAAATTCGAAATAGCAGAGGTAGAAAGACCAAGACCGATAACCATGATAACTGGTCCGACAACAATGGTTGGAAGAAGCTTATTAAGCCATTCAACACTCGAAAAGCGAATGACAAGAGCAACGATGACATAAGCAATTCCAACAAATGCCATACCCAGTGGCAATGCCCAGAGGTTGGCTGTATAGCCCAATGAGATTCCCTGTGCGTCAAAGACTTCCTCGCTTCCCAAACTGACGGCGGCAATCATCGGAGAGATATAAGCAAAAGAAGATGCCAAGAACATCGGAGATTTCATTTTCGTCAAAACAATATAGATTAGAGTTCCGATACCCGCCGAGACAATGGTCGGAGCAATCAGAGCCTGTGAGAGGGAAGATCCATCGGCTGCGATATATCCTCCTCCAAAAACAATCAGCGGCACCGTAATGCACGCAACGAACATCGCAAGAACATGCTGAATGGCTAAGATGATCCATTTTGATGCCTCTTTGGGTGCTTCATCGACTTCCAGTATCATACCGTTTGCATGCTTTGTTTCCATGTCATTTCTCCTTTCTTGCGTTTTTCCCAAAAAAAAGAGGCTATCATGCCTAGCCCCTAAAAAAGGCGATGATTTTCAATTTGTCATCTCTGACAAGGGAAGGCAAAAGAAGCTGTTTTCAGAAAGCATCATCAGATGAGAAAATTCGATACCTGTATTCAGTTTCATTTTGAAAGCCCTATCTTTTATTATACGTTCCCCAACAGATAAAGGAAAGGACTTTTGATTCACTTGTTTGATTATTCTTACAATTTTAAGACAATGTTTTCATAATTTGATGTACATAAGCAAGAAAAACAAATAGATGACATCTCCATGCATTTACTTATTTCTCTTCGATTATATTTACGGGTCTGCCAAGAATTGCCTTTCTAGATGACAAGACTGTGATAACCAAGGCGGATCCAACAATCATGAGAATCAATATTCCAATAAGAGAAAAAGAAATTGAGAATAACGCAATTCCTATTTTTGCATTCAAACGCAAAAAGATGATCAGCAGTCCAAGCAAAGATAAAATGAATTCGAAAAGCGAGACAATCAGTGATTGCATGACAACGATAAGTGAAATTGCCATCTTGGACGCTCCCATCGATTTCAGAATTCCCAGGTCTCTTTCCATTGATTTTACATTTGCATAGAAGAGAGATAAAGAGATGACCAAGCTCACAAGAATCAAGACAATGATCACGGCCCATGCAATGATTTGAAAATAGCCGGAGAATACTGTCAAAATGCTGGTAAAGCCAGTATATCTGTTCTCGAATTGAATCTTATGTTTTTCGCTTGAAAGATTAGAAATGAATCTGAAATCAGATTCGACGTCCCCTTTGGGCTTTATGTAATATGAACTTGCATTTTTCTCAGTTTCTGAGATATAGGATGAATATCCCGGCTTGAGATAGACATATTGTGAAATGGATGTCCCATTCGCCATATATCTGAAATAATTATAATTCTCCGAGTTTAGATCTGCAGGGTCTTCAAATAGATAGGGATGAAAAAATTCTTCTGTTCCATCTGTCGAAGAATAAATGCCGACAATGGTTAAACCATGAACGGTCTTCTGTCCGATAATATCATCAGGTTCCTTGATATTCAGCACCTTTGTTATATTATGATGTTCATCGAACTCCTGAATAAGACCATATTTCACAATGCATTCTGCAATCATGGAATTGATTGCGATTTCATTGTAATTTTCAGGGAACCGGCAATTTGTTTCTGCTTTTAATTTCGAATATGGAATCAGCCCAGCTTCATTCATTTTCGAAGAATCAATTTCAACGCCGGCAGAATTCTTCGTGAAGAAATTAAATGCTGCTGTATGTTGAATATTGTTTTCATGGTTGATGATTTCGGGATATAAGCCATTGTGCTCTGTGGAGATATACACGACTGGAAAACAATTGTTTTCGGTATACTTGCCAATGAAATCAATTTGAGAATCTGTAAACGAATCTTGTCTATACTTTTCAAAGTAGGAATTATGTTCTTTATAGATCAGCCGATTTGTGATAACGCATGTTTTCTCGTTGTTTGAAAATTGTGTCCGAAGAAGAACCTTTGTCGGATCATATGTCTGGAAGCAGAAGGTCAAGCCTAAGAGTATGGCTGTCAATGTAGAAAGGATGAAGGATGTCATCAATCTTATTTTCTTGTTTTTCAGATTGAGAAGAGCCAATTTTAAAGTCTCCCCAAAAGAGAGAAATCCACTCTTCATGTCATGATGGTTCTCATTAGGCTGATCTATTTCTTGGTTTTCCTTTATTCTTTTAGCTTTTCCATTTTTGATTTCAATTATTTGGTCAGCAAAGTCAGATAAGAATTGCTTATTATGAGTCGAGACAATAACCGTAATTGATTTTGATAGTTCCTTTAGAAGAAGGACAATATTGGCTGCATTTTCTTCATCGAGTGCGCTTGTTGGCTCATCCAAAATCAGGACTTTCGGCTTTTTGATCAAGGCTCTTACAATGGCAACTCTTTGCCTTTGTCCAACGGAAAGCTGTGTTGGTTTCTTTTTTAGGAAATCAGTTAATGGCACATCATCTAACAAGCCAACTTTATCAAATAAATCACGGACTCTATCCACGTCCATCTTTTTGTGGCACATATCAAACGCGATTTTTAAATTTTCTTTGATTGAAATGGAATTAATCAAATTGATTTATTGAAAAACAAAACCGACTTCTTCATTCCTATATTTGTCAAGGTTCTGATTCGTAATTTTCATTCCGTCAAAGAACAATTCACCACAATCATAGGAATCGAGTCCACCGATTATATTTAAAAGCGTTGTTTTGCCAGATCCGCTTTTCCCGATGATGACATTAAAAGAAGAATCATCAAAACGTATGGAGACATCTGAAAATACGATACCTCTCTTCTTATACGATTTTGTTATTTTACTTGTTTTGATCATTTTCTATGACGTTTTGGTATACAGATAATCCATCGGTACTGAGTTGGTCAGCATATGTGATGATACGATAATTGCCTCTAACATAGGATGCTGCACACCATTTTTTCCTCTTCATTTTTGCGTTTGATTAACAAATTTTATATTTTCACTTTCGACTTTTTTTGTCGATACTGATAAGCCGATAAATAAAAAGCAGAAAGATGCAATTAATTTAATTTTTTTATGTTTCATTTATTTTCTTCCTTTTCCTTAATATAATTATAATATCAAATATGATTATAAACTGAATGCACGGAATTTATAGATTCTGTGCATTCGATAAGGGGGCACGAATGCGACGTTCATTCAATGAAATCCATGACCTAATCATTGAATTTGTCATAGATTATTTGCAAGACCATGAAGAGTCAGAACTTTACAATCAAGTCGTTTGTTCGCAACTCAAATTATCAAGGCATACCTTCTATAATCATTTTGAAAATATCAGCGATATTTATGCAGAAATTTTATCAAAGGCAAACA
>CAVDUB010000009.1:0-24869 GCA_963612025.1 bacterium | reverse complement strand
ATGCCTTCACAGAATATACAGATCTTAAAGATCATCTTCTACAAGGAATTAAATTTGTTACCGATAATAGAAAATTGGTTGTTGCAGCGACGAAATTAAACAAGAATTTTTTCAAAAATTTCTATGATCATTTTGAATATGCAAAATACAAGACATCGCTTCATGAAGAAGATCATCAAAAGCAAGAATGGCTTAAAGAAATCCAATTTCATGGATTGGAAGGATTTATGAATCTGTGTTTTGAGAACCTCGACAAAATTGACTATAACGTCATTATAGAATTCCTGTATTCCTTAAGTGAATCGATTGATAAATCGTTCGATGAATCACAGGAACATTTGTCTTTAAAATAAAATAGGTCAGAGGCATGAAACGTTTAAGTTTCAACATTCTGATCTTTTTATGTACAACAAGGCTAAATTTCATAAAAAAACGGTCCGGTCCAGTCATCATCTTCACTGAAAATCAGCTGTAATCTCACTCTTGCTTCGATTCACTCCTCACGATAGATGAAACATGGATATCGATTATTTATCAGCGCCGGCATTTACCTTAAGCAATGACATACCAGCCATACAAAAAGGAGAAGAAACACGCATTTCCTCTCCCTTCATTCTAGTTTTTCTTCTGTTTGGCAAGATACTGAGCTTTTGCTTCTTCTTCCTTATGAATCTTGTTATAGGCTTTCTGCTGTTTTTCGATCAATTTTCTATTCTCGAAATAGTTGACGCCTAGAGCTCTTCTCACACGGAGAATGGTCTCATGAGCCTTCTGTTGAGCCTTAAGAGAGCCTTCTTGAAGAATCTTGTAGACACCAGCGATATCATTCTCGTACATTTTTCTTCTCTGGCGAATCGGTTCGAGGGTATCATTAAGCACATTCGCCAAAAATTTCTTAACCGGAACATCGCCCAATCCACCTTTTTCATAGGCAGCCTTGAGTTCTTCGAAATTATGGAATTCCGGATAGAATTTCGCAAAATGTTCATCCTTGACGAAGGCCGAGAGATAGATGAAAACTGGATTGTTCTCCGTATGTCCGGGATCTTCTATGCGGAGATGGGTCGGATCAGTGAACATTGTCTTCACTTTCTGTTCCACGGTCTTCTGATCATCGCTCAGATAGATGCAGTTGCCCAAAGACTTGGACATCTTTGCCTTTCCATCCGTTCCTGGCAGTCTTCTCGAAGCTTCATTCTCAGGAAGCATGATCTTGCAGGGCGTCAAAGTCTCTCCATAGAGAGAATTGAATTTATGAACAATTTCATTGCACTGTTCGATCATCGGGGCCTGATCTTCGCCCACGGGGACAATTGTCGTATCGAAGGCTGTGATATCCGCTGCCTGCGAGACAGGATAGCATAAGAAACCAGCCGGAATCGATTCATCGGAGAATTCCCTCATGTGAAGTTCGTTCTTGACCGTCGGATTTCTTTCCAGTCTCGAAAGCGTGACGAGATCAAGATAATAGCAGGTCAGTTCGAAAAGTTCCGGAACATGGGATTGGACAAAGATTGTTGTCTTAGTCGGATCCAATCCACAGGAAAGATAGTCCAAAGCCACCTCGATGACATTGTCTTTCACTTTCTGTGGATTCCCGGCGTTGTCTGTCAAAGCCTGTGTATCGGCAATCATGACGAACATATCATCAAAGCCGCCCGCATTCTGAAGTTCGACTCTCCTTCTCAAAGAACCGACATAGTGACCGATATGAAGTCTGCCTGTGGGACGGTCGCCCGTAAGCATGACTTTTTTCTTTTGTGTCTCTTCCATTTTAAGAAACCTTATTTGACCAAGGAAGAAAGATAATCCTTCACCTGCTGGCCGATATCATCACGTTTCAAGGCAAAATCGATAATGGCTTTGACATAGCCAAACTTATCGCCGATGTCATAGCGTGTTCCTGTGAAAATCTTCGCATAGCAAGGATTGGTTTCCATGCTGGCCTTGATGGCATCCGTCAATTGGATTTCTCCACCGACACCCGGCTTTGTGTTTTCAAGATAATGGAAGATGGATCCAGGAAGGACATATCTTCCCAAGACAGCGACATCGCTCGGAGCCAAGGAAGGATCCTTTGGTTTTTCGACCATATCGCAGACTTCGAACATATCCGAGGAGAAATCGCCAGTCGGTTTGACGACACCATATTTATGAAGAATGGATTTATCCACTCTCTTGCAGCCCAAGACAGTTCCGCCATTGGTCTGATAATAGGCGTCGATGAGTTCACCGACAGCAGGCTTAATATCATCCGTGATGAGATCGTCGCCTAAAAGAACAGCGAAGGGCTCATCGCCGATAAATGGCTTGGCGCTCAAAACGGCATGGCCAAGGCCTTTCGGTTCCTTCTGGCGGATATAGACGATATTGGCCATATCTGCAATGGCACGAATCTGATCAGCCTGTTCATTCTTTCCAGACGCACGAAGTCTCATTTCCAATTCAGCATTCACATCGAAATGATCTTCGATGGATTCCTTGGCACCAGAGATGATAATCAAGATATCCTTGATCCCGGCTTTGACAGCCTCCTGGACAATGTATTGGATGTTCGGCACATCCACAATCGGAAGCATCTCTTTAGGCAATGCCTTGGTTGCTGGAAGAAAACGTGTTCCAAGTCCAGCTGCAGGTATAACGGCTTTTGTGATTTTTTTCATAAGTGAAACCTCTTCTTTTTTTGTTCCTTGATTATATCATAAAGTGATAAATAGCGCCTTTCTTTTTAAAAAATGACTACAAATCGGCAAGTTACGACAAATGCAAAAAGAAATAAGAAATTGATATTTTCAAGACAAAAAAAGCGTTGTATAATAGTGCAAGTAAGAAAAGCGGTATCAATTTCATGAATATTTGACAAACGTTCTATTGAAATCGCTTACATTTTCTTATATAATTTAATTGGGAAGGATCAACTATGACAACAGTAAAAATCAAAGTCAATAACATGGGCGGACTGACCTCTCGTTCCAGCGCCGAATTGGTTGAAGAAGCAAATCACCATAAATGCAATGTCACCATGAAGTTGGAAAACGGCGATGAATGCGATTTGAAATCCATCATGAATGTTTTCGCCCTCTCTCCAATCGACACAGGTGCCACCATCACCATCGAATGTGAAGGTGCTGACGAAGAAGAAGCCGTTCAGGGTTTCAACAAACTCTGCAGCGAATATAGCTTCTAATCCATCTTAGAATCATTTATCCCCTCCATCATCTCTCGTTTGCGAGCAGACATCTTAAAGAGATATCATTGGCCATGGTATATATACGAAGCCGATATGAGATGTTTCCTTTCTAGACGAGACGAGCGTTGTCGTGACGGGATGTTTTGAGACTCTATAATTTCTTTCGGAGTTGCCTATTTTCACGACCATCAAGTAAGAATCAGAGCAGTCATTCTCCACAATTGCCGAGAAGAGAAGCTTCTGAGCCGGTCGAGATGAAAGTTTCCAATTCGATGAAGACGAAAGAAGAAGAGACTCCTTGTCTAGTCGGGATGAAGAAGAGATGTCGTCGAAGAAGAATCAGAGTTGTTTTAGAAGAGAAGAGCCGATCAGATACATGTATCTTCCTTCGAGACGAGAGGATAGCAGAGGCGAGACGAATCCGAGATGAATGGATCCAAGGAAAAAGACCTAGCCCTAATTGTTGAATTAGTGTGAACTAGGTCTTTTTCTATGTCAGGCAGTGATGAGGCCCTAGGCATTGATGCCTGCTAAAAGTTCTTCATAATGTTCCATGAATAATTCCTTGAGGGAGTTGCATAGTTTCTCATAATCTGGAACATCACCCTGTTCCTGAAACCTATGATTCTTATAGAAATCCTCATCCTTCTTTTTTCTTTTTCCTTCCAAAACACCGTATCGGATCAGATTGATTTCTTTCCGAAATTGTTTCAGAAAACGAAAGGCCTGCGATAGATAACAAACATTCTCATATTCCTTCTTGAAACTGAACTGTTCATCCCAGATTCCGTACAAGTCTCCATCACGTCCTGCTTCAAAATGAATGCGCACTGGTTTTATACAGACATCAAAATCTTTTGTCATGAAATTCTCCGCTTCCAAGAGAATGCGATCCGCACAATCAAGATAGCGAACAAAATCTTCCTTCGTTCCGCCATGGGATGGAATCCATTGGATGCAATCTGTATAGAACCGGCATTGATAGTGGAAACGATAGAATCTGAAATATTCCATAATCGCACGAAGTTTCACAAATTCATTCTTCTGTGATTCCTCATCTTTCTTCAATTCGGAAAGGATGTAGCTTCTATTTCGACAGATATTTCTGACCTCTGACATTTCTATATGCATAAGATTACCCACCTTTCCATTCATCAATCGAGTCGAAGGAAGCGCACATTGGCATCTTCCATCTGCAAATATTCCGATGTGATATCCTGATGCAGGCCTATACACCAATCGAAAAGAAATTCTTGCACCACAGAACATATATTCTCATAATCCGAATCATCCGTTATTGAATCGAAAATCTCTTCTTCCCAAAAGCACTTGTCTTTCTCCTTGACGATTCCATGAAAAAAACGATTTCGGATTCTTTTCAGACTTGCATTCAATCTTCGGATAGTATATTCGGATCGCTGAATCAGACTTGAGTGCATATGGCCTCTTTTCCAATAGAACTGATCATCCCACAGCAATGCAAAATCCCCGCCTTCTCCAGAACTGAAGTTCGTTTTTTCATATTCATCAGGAATCTCAAAATCCTTTGAAAGATAGTTCTCGCCTTCCTTTAGGATCCAGTCGGCATGATCGAGAATATTTTCCAAATCCTTTTTTGTGCCACCTTTTTTAGGAAGAGGAAAAACACATTCCTCGAATAATTCCGCCTGAAATCGATAAAAAAACAGACGGTAATGTCTATAGATTCCGTACAGCTTATAAAATTCCTTCTTTTGTGTTTCTTCGTCCGAGTTCATGACTGAATCATGATATTTATGATTGCAGCAGATCGACTTGATGTCTTCTTTTGTGATCTTCATTCGATTCCCCTTTCTTCGTTAACTTTGTGTTGTTGTAAAAAAACTGTGATTCTTTATATCATGGTTTTTTCCATCTCGAGAAGAATAATCAGCATGATAATGTTGGAACACTGTTTTTCCGATATATTTCTCAGAACAATTTATGTCCTTAAAGATTCGTGCTCCATCAAAAGTTCTCATACTCTTTTCTGGCGTTCACTGACCCTATTCGAAATTGCCTTCAAGAAATCGATTTGCTTCCAGACGGGTTCCCAACCACGATTTTCCATAGGTAGAAAAAAAGAAGACTGGAAGAATAAATGTCAATAAAACAAATCGAAATTTTCTCATAATTAATTCCACCTGTTACTATTGTAAATGTAAAATTTGATTTTTCAATGAAAATATAGGGAATCAATATAAATAAGAGCTGCGTATGTATCAAAATATTTTTCTTCTTTATACATATTCTCATTGAACGCAAGAAGCAAGAAAATAAACCGATTGACTATTCCTGCTCTTTGGATGAACGGATTAACCTTACATGATCATAAATCGTCAAAAAGATCAGAAACAAGAGAAGAAGGGAAGAAGAGACAATCGAAAGAATCGTCATATCTTCATCCATTGTTCCATTGACGTTGATCAATGTATTTTGAAGAACAAGAAGAGAAACAATCGCATTGGTGAAGCGAACCAAGGACAGTTTCCTTTTTAATGGATCGCTTTCTCTTTTTTGTGAGACAAGCCGGCGAATACACAAAAAGATATTGAAAAAAGAATAGGCAGCCATCGCGATAGAAGTAATCTGATCAGCATGAACGGCTTTTCGATTCTGAATCAAAAGAAGAAAAGGTCCGATTAAGACTAGATCAAGGAACAAAAGAATGACAAAAGAAAAGGAGGATATCCTCTTTCTCTTCTCCTGATTATCTTTCTTTACAAGATGATTCGATAATGTCAACATGCACTTGATCAGAAAGAGAAGTGCATAATAGATAAAAATATAAATGTTAAATTTAGCATGATGAAGATATCCGAGAACGCCATTGTAGAGAGCAAATCCCAAAGGAAGAAAAACACCCGCAATCTCCAAGGAGGATTTCATCCAAGAATCATTTAGGATTCTTTTCATTCTTTTTGGTCAGCCCTTCAATCAAAGAGGCCACTTCCCGAATATCCAAATCACAGTCATTTCTGCACCATCGGAAGAGAATGGCTTCATATCCATTCACATAAAAATCAAAATAATATTCCTGATATTTTTCATCCACATGGAATCGATTCATGATTTTGCTGACAAAATCCTGAAAAGAATTTTTCTTCAAAGAATCCATATGGAAAAGGTTTGCATGCGTCGAGAGGGTTTTATATAAATTCTTGTTCTCCTTGACGAAAGAAAGATAAGGGAGAAGATATTCATCTCTGACCAGTTCGAGGTCTTCTGTATCCATTCTTTCGATTTCTCCTTGACGAATTCCTTGGGTATCCTTGAAATGCTCGAAGAAGGATTTCGATGATTTCTCGACGACTTCCTCAAAGAGATCTCCTATATTTTCATAGTGGAGATAGAAAGTCGATCGATTCACATTGGCCGTCTTGCAGATGTCGCTGATGGTGATATAGGAATATTCCTTCTTTTCCAAAAGAAAAAGTAGCGCATCATTCATTTTCTTGGCGGTGTTGAAGTATCTGCTTTCGTTCTTGTTCATGATGCGCCTCTCTTTTTATTCCTCGGAAATTTCCTTTGCCAGCTTGGTGATTTCAAATGCGTATTTCTTTTTTCGACTGTTGAGAATTTTCAGATAAATCGGATAATTGATTCCGCAGAGAATGAAACCAACAGCGCCAAGAAGAATCCCCAACACGATTCCCAAAGTTCCACTCGGTCCGAAATCCGTCATTACGAAACACATTCCGACGCCGGCAACCAAGGCGGAAAGGATGCCAAAAGTATAGGCAAAGATACGGGCTGGATTCTTCACAGCATCATCAAGTTTCTTCAACTGCACAACTTTTCTTTCTGTCTTTTCAGAATATTCCTCTGCAAGACGTTCGGCATAGATTTTATCTGAATCTTTCATTTTGTTATCTCCTTTTCTGACGCTCTCAGTTTAAAGGAAAACAAAAATCAGCTGAACAACAAAAACGAAGAAAAATGTCGAGTTGAAATAATCAATTCGAAAAATAGGAATCAAAGAGATGAAGAATATCCTGATAATGGTCCTGCTTGAAAGGATGCATGCCCTTGATGGCCAGGTAGGTGAAATTCTTTTCTTCCAGCAAAAGAAAGAATTTCAAAGAGAAATCATCTTGATTATCCTCATATCGATAGGCTATGTATTCATCCTTGGTGAACTGGATTTTGCAATCATCATAAAGACGATTCAGAATCGAATCGATTTCCTCTTTCGAAAGAATATTCTTCTTTGCCGTTTCTTTTTGATGCACGATCATCGAAAATTCATTATCCTTCCTTTCGATGATCAATCGATCGATAGACTCGACACTATCTGGGTTTCTTCTCCAGAAGGAAAGTTTATAGAATTCGTTTGCCTTTATTTTCTGCATATCTTATTGAAGTTCAAAAAAGGAAGCGAAAAGATCTTCCAAAACCTTAAAATAGGGTGGAAAACGATTCGTTCCAGAGAACGTTATCTCGGGTTTCGTCTTAAATTTCATTTTGATGGAAAAGGATTCATCCTGACCAAGGATCAATCCGACATTGATGCGATTCCAATCCAGAATGAAGAGTTTCTCAAAAATGAGTGCCTTCAAAGAGGGATAGAAAGCCGTCAGGTCCTGTGATTCGATTGGCTGAAGCTTCTTATCCGGATAGACGATGCTCGGTGTCAGGACGACTTTGTTTTCTTTTTCATCGGTTTGAATCAGAATTCTCTTCTTCGTTTGGTCCTTATAGACTCTTTCATATTCGAAAGAGAGAAGATCGTCTTCCCATTCCTTGATTTTCTTTCCATCATCGACACCGAAATCCTTTTTGCAGTCTTCGCATTCATACCCATGGGTATGATAGACACTGTCCGAAAAAGGAATTGTATTTTCTTTTCCACAGCGCGGGCAGATGACACTCATAACTGTTCCTCCTTTTTCAAATGGGTAATTGATAACAGAGAATCATATTCTTCTTCTGAGAGAATGCGGATATCGCCTTCCTTGAGACTTCCAAGCTCGATCGGACCAAATCGGACTCTCTTCAGTTCAACCACATCGTAATTGAAGTGGCCAAAGATTCGTTTCACTTCATGATATTTTCCTTCAGAAACCGTCAGATAGGCATGATATTCATCCAAGATTTCCAGTTTCGATGGACGGGCAATCTCATTTCTTCCGATATCGATTTCCCGATTCATCAGATCGACCAATGTCGGACGGAGAATGTGATTGACGCTGACGTAGTACGTCTTCTCGACAGCCGTCTTGGGATGGGCTAGTCTTGCATTCAAGACACCATTATCCGTCAAAATCAGCAGACCGGTCGTATCCTGATCAAGTCTTCCGACCATACGCATTCTTCCTCGATATTCCTCTGGAATCAGATTCATAGCCGAAGGATAGTTTTCATCCTTCATCGAGCACATATAGCCTGATGGCTTATTGAGAATCATTGCGATATAGGGTGTGTTGGGTATGACTTTTCCATTGACTGTGATGACATCATCCCCCTTGATCTGCATGGTATAGTCCTTGACCAGCTGTCCGTTGACCAGAATGGAATTATTCTTCAGGACTTTCTTGCTTGATCGACGAGAACCAAATCCATGAACAGATAAAAAACGATCCAATCTCATAAGGACTCCTTATCGATCTTATCTTTCTTCGAAAGAAATTGATGAATTCCTAAGGCGATGGGAACAAGAAGACTGACGGCAAAGCAAGTTCCGATTGTCAGCCACTGAGCCAAAACTGTCGAGACACTGGTCAGATAAGGTGGCTTGATATACGTCGTCATGATATAGAAGATGCCTGCAACATAGATTCCGGAATTCAGGCTGGCTTTTTCCAGGGCGAAATCCCCTCGTCTCTTTAATAGAAGAGCAAAGAATCCTCCGACTAGGAAGCCAATCAGACAGAAAAGAGCCATCTTGATCGGTCCTTTTTCATAAAGCATATGATTAAAATAATTCGAAACGGAGATAAAATTTCCACTCATGAAGAAAATCGTCGAAATGCCCATACCAGAGAAAACCAAGACAAATCCGGAAATCAAGAAGGCAATCACGAAATAAAGGGATAGGAAGGTATCCGAAGTCCAAATCGGATCAAGCAGTGAAGAAAAGAATTTCAGATACACATAGAAAACCGCTCCGCTGACAAGAAAGATGAAAAGCGAAGGAAGAAGATGTCTTTTCTTTTCTTCGTTCTTGAACATCTTGGCCACTTCGAAAATCAAGAATCCCAACCCGCCAAGAGCCAAAGAACCATAGAGTGCAAAAGGATACGAGGAAAGAAGATTTCCAAAAGGAATGAAGAAAAAGAGGGCAAATCCCAAAATGGCACCCAAAAGATAGGTGAACCGCAAAGAAAAAAGAATGCCAAGTTCTTTCAGAAGAGAGACCTTATAGGGATCATCATTGATTCCATTCGTCAATAGAACCTTATTCTTTTCTTTTTTTTCAATCCGTCTACACGGATATTCACGTAAGGACATCGTCTCTTTGAGGCTTTTTACCTGAAAAAACGGGACAGCGGAAGCAAAGCCGACAAAGAGTCCTTCCAAGATATTCATAACGCTTTTCGAAAAACTGAATTTTTCAATCTGTCTATTTTCTATTTTCATACTTGACTATTATATATGAAAAAAGAAATATTTGTAGTCAGAAGGGAAGTTTTCTCTTTATAATGAAAGAAGAAATCAACGAGGTACATCCATGAAAAAAATAATTGAAAAACTTAAGCAAAGGAAATTTTATTCTCTTTCGCTTCTCTTCTCTTTTCTAGAAATTCTTTTCTTTTTTCTTCCGTTTTTATATTCCATCGATTCCAAGACAAGAGGACCGATTTATATCAATGGATATGTTCTCTTTCGATTCCTGGAGGATTCCAGCACCAAGATTCATTTCGGCTCTCTCTTCTTCCTGATTGTCCTCATTTTTCTTTCCATGCTTCTTCTCTCATCCATTTGTGGATTGTTGGTCAAAAAAGAATACCTGAAATCAATCCGAGCCATCACTTATTCTCTCGTTGTCCTTGTAAGTGGATTCTCTATCGCCGGAATCATCAATCTCAGTCAGTTGAGAGAAATGAATCTCTATCTCGAATTCGGTTCTTATCTTATCACGATTCTCAATGGTCTTCTTTTCATAGGAGAGACGTTCCTCCTTGTTCATTCCTTCAGAGAAAAGACAGCAGCCTGATAAGGAAGAAGTTTTTCGTTCATCGATTCATAATTCGAAAGAAGAAGTTCTTTTTCCATAGAAAGAATCTTCTCATCAACCTTTCTTTTTCGATTGCTCAGATTGATGAGAACAAGAATTTTCTTTCCCTTAAATTCACGAATATACATCATAACATCCTTCGTTTTCTCGCACAGAGAAAAATCGATTGTTCCATGAATCAATATTTCATTCCCTTCACGAAGTTGGTTTATCTTCTTAAAGAAAGTAAGAATTCCATTTTCATCCTTTGACTGATTTTCTGCGTTATAGATTCTGCTAAGCGGATTGTATCTTTGCCAAGGTTTTGCCTCCTTCGAGGAGAAACCATAGCCAATGGAAGAATCAAAAGCCATCGGCGCTCTTTCATCATCCCTTCCAAATTTATGGGCAAGAGTTTTGGCAAGGAAGGAAGGCAGATGATATCCTTTTGCCATCTGATAGACATTCTGTGTAACAATGTCCCTGCATTCTTCCATTTTCAGCGGCTTTGGATAATTATGGGCACCATATTCCTGTCCCATATAGAGAAAAGGCGTTCCTTTTAATGTATAAAGAAGAACAAGAAGCATCTTTGCTCCCATATCCTCATCCTTTCCATAGACGTAACGAGAGAAGACTCTTCTCTGATCATGGTTTTCAAGATAATTTCCACACCATGAAATCTCTTTTCCCCAAGAAATCAGTGCATCCTTGAATTTCTTCAAATCAATTTTTTTGGAAAAAAATCCTTTATAGCAATCCACATGTTCGAACTCAAAGAAGGTATCGAGTTCATCTTCCATGAATTTCTTTCCATCCTCGATGGTGATGTTTCCTCCACATTCGCCGATCAAAACACCGCCTCTTGGAGAAATGACATCTTTCTGAAGCCTTTTGAGTATGGCATGATTCCCATCTGTTGCCAAATAATGCTCCATTCCGATAGGAAGAGAAAGAGAGACATCTTTTTTCCCATCTTCATAGGATTCCTTGTAGATTTCAGAGATGACATCACAGCGGAATCCATAAACCCCTTTGTCCATCCAAAATTCAATGATGTCTTTGACTTCCTCATAGACTTTCGGATTATGCCAATTCAGATCCGGTTGCTGTTTCGTGAAGAGATGAAGATAGTACATGCCTTCTTCATTCGGCACTTCTTCCCAGGCAGAGCCTGTGAAATTGCTCGTCCAGTTATTCGGATAAATCCATTTTCCATTCTCATCTTTTTTCCCTTGCTTAAAGATATAGTAGTCACGATATGGGGAATTCTTATCCTTCAAGGCTTCCTTGAACCATGTATGCTGATCCGATGTATGATTGACCACGAGATCCATGATGACCATCATGTCTCTTTTCTTGGTCTCTTCCATCAGGCGATCAAAATCATCCATCGTGCCAAAAAGAGGATTGATTTTCCGATAATCGGAAATATCATATCCAAAATCAACCATCGGAGACATATAGATTGGAGAAAGCCAGATTGTATGAATTCCGATATCCTTTAGATAATCGAGTTTCGATATAATCCCATTTAAATCTCCATATCCATCCCCGTTCGAATCGCAGAAGGAAATCGGATAAATCTGATAGACCGCATGTTTTTTTAAAAATTCTTTGTCATTCATAATGATCAAGCCTCTCTTCGACAAAAACGAATTCATCATGGCATATCTTTAAATACGTATTAAATCGTTCATAAATATTTCATATACGTAGAGGTACGCATGAAAGTACGTATCCATAGAGTTTCTACACGTAGAGGAAAACGGCATAATACGTATGAAAACTTTCTTTACGTATAGAGAAAATAGGATAGTACGTATCAGAGAAATTCATCAAAGAAAAACCAGGACAGAGAAATTTCTATCCTGGCATATGTTTTCGATTGTTTACTTCGAATATTTGATGGTGAGGTTGTAGGTTGTCTTGGAATCGCCATCTTTGCCGACCATCTTGACAGTTGTGATAAGGCCGACATCATTCCAACCAAATTCATTGCTGACCTTGGTTCCATCTTCTTCAGAATCATAGGTGACCTTGAAGCTGCTGCCTGCATAATACTTATAAGAAGTATTTTCAGAAACAGTGAAAGTTCCTAAGCCCATGCCGGTGAGCAATGTGGCATAAGCGATGCCTTCGACATCAGTGAGAGAAGTTGCGCTGAAAATACGGGAACTGGAAACATTGAGTTTCTTGGAAACGGTCTGTTCGGATTTGCTGGAAGAGCTCGAGCTCTTGGCAGAACCAGAAACTTCAGCAGTCTTATATTCGACTGTCTTCTCCAAAGCAGCCTTGGCTTTGGTCTGGAAGTCAGCAAATTTAACTTCACCACATGCCGTCAAAGATAAGGCACAGACACCGAATAAAGCGATACTACGGATAGACTTTTTCATGATAAACATTTACCCCTTTCATGAAAATATCCTTGGACAGAAGTCTCAAGAACATTCGCACCTATTTTAAAAGAAGATATATATAGTTTCAAGCGTGAATCATTATTTTTCTTGAAAACACATATACAAAATGCATTTTTGTCATAATTACGAAACATTCTTGTGCAATTTGAACATCACTCCTTTTTCAGATCGCGAATCATATTTATAGACTGATTGCCATCATACGAATATAAATGGGAAGAACAAATTCCGTTTACTCTTATCCAAGGTCAGACCTCTGAAGTTTATGCTTTTAACCCATCCATTCTTCATGCAACCTCATTAGAGCTAGTTTGGTCTATAGAATTGAGAACATGCTGAAAACAGCTAGCCTCATCGTCTTCTTTTCTTTTTTTGACAAAAAACCTATAATAATCTCATTTGGGAGGCAATTATGAAATTTGATAACATCACCTGGGATGAATATTTCATGTCCATCGCTATTTTATCTAGCATGAGAAGCAAAGATCCACATACAAAAGTCGGAGCCTGCATCGTTTCTGATCAACACAAAGTTCTTTCCTTAGGCTACAATGGAATGCCAATCGGTGTCGATGACTCCTTGATTCCATGGAATGGAAAAGAAGAAGGAAAAAGTGACTTGGAAACCAAATATCCATATGTCTGCCATGCCGAACTCAATGCCATCCTCAATTCAAACCACAATCTTCAGGGTTCGACTGTCTATGTCACTCTTTTTCCGTGCAATGAATGCACAAAGGCCATCATACAGGCCGGTATAAAGAAAATTATTTACCTCTCCGACAAATATCATGACTGCGAAAACGAAGTCGCTGCCAGAAAAATGCTTGATATGGCCCATGTCGAATATATCCCTTATAAGGGAAAAGTTCCATCCATCCACTTTGACAATGAAGGAAAATAAAAAATTCCCTTGGAAGAAAGCTTTTGTTTCTTCGACAATCATCCTGATGGTCTTTCTTCTTGTCCTTGCTCTTCTCTACACCATTGTCAACAATACAGCAAGCAAGAAAAATATATGGATTATTTTTCCAATCTGGGGCGGAGCCTTGCTTTTGGGACTCCTTTCCTATTGGATTTATCAAATAAAGAAACATCATGAAAAGAAGTGAAAAAAAAGAAAAAGAATTAACGCCCATCGATCCAGCTATCCCATCAGATTCTGCAATTTATTTGAAGAATCTTTCTTTTGGATACGATGAAGGAAAACTGAACCTGAAAAACATCACCATCGATATCAAAAAAGGTCAATCCATCGCCTTCATCGGACATAATGGATCTGGAAAATCAACCATGGCCAAACTCATCGATGGCATCCTCGTACAAAATGAGGGAGACATCTATATCTTTGGAGTGAAAATGACGGATGACAACGCCTTGATTCTTCGGAAAAACATTGGTCTTGTCTTCCAGAATCCGGATTCTCAATTCATCGGTGCAACTGTGAAGGATGATATCGCATTCGGTTTGGAAAATGAGTGTGTTGATCCGAAGAAAATGAACGATATCATTTTAGATTGTGCAAAAAAAGTTGGCATGGAAGACTATCTCGAAAGCGAACCAAGTCATCTCTCCGGTGGGCAAAAGCAGAGAGTCGCCATCGCCGGTGCCATTGCCCGAAATCCAAAAATTTTGATTTTGGATGAGGCGGGGGCCATGCTTGATCCAAAAGGAAAACGTCAGATAAGAGAGATTATCAAGAAAAGAAAAGAAGAAAATCCAGATCTAACCATCATCAACATCACCCATGAAATCGATGATGCCTACGATTCCGATCGAGTCCTCGTCTTGAATGATGGAAACATCATTATGGACGATACCCCAGAAATTGTTTTCAGCAAGGATGATCTTCTCAAAGAGATTCATCTCGATATCCCCTTTGCTCACAAGCTCAGCAAGGAACTCAAAGAAAAAGGTCTCGACTTGGGCTTGATAAAAAATGATGAGGAATTATTCACGAAGATATGTCAATCCATCTAGAAAAAGTCTGCTATATCTATAACGAAAGAAAACCCGGTGAGATTATTGCCCTAAAGGACATCGATCTCTTATTTGAAGACCATTGTTTTACGGCCTTGATTGGAAAGACAGGTTCTGGAAAATCCACCCTCATCCAACATCTCAACGGACTCCTTCTTCCCACAAGCGGAAAAGTTACCATCCATGATCAAGTCATCGATATGACACTCGTCTATAAAAAGAATGGCAAAGTCAATTCCCGTGCCATGAAGAAGAAACACAAGGTCAAGCTCAAGGATGTCAAGAATCTTAGAAAAAGAGTCGGATTGGTTTTCCAGTTTCCAGAATACCAGATTTTCGAAGAAACCGTCTTGAAGGATGTTGCCTATGGTCCGAAGAATTTTGGGATCAAGGAAGAAGACGCTATCAAACAGGCAAAAGAAGCCCTCTATAAAACCGGGTTGGATGACTCCTATTTTGAAAGAAGCCCATTCGAGCTTTCCGGTGGCGAAAAAAGAAGAGTCGCCATCGCAGGCATTTTGGCGATGAACCCGGACGTCTTGGTTCTTGATGAGCCGACGGTCGGACTCGATGCCAATGGCGAAGAAAATTTGATGAACCTGGTGACATCACTCTACGAAAGTGGAACATCCATCATATTGGCAACACATAATATGGATGTCGTCCTGCGTTACGCTAAAAGATGCATTGTCCTTGAAAAAGGAGAAGTTGTTTTTGATTCGACACCACTTAATTTATTTCAAAATTCTTCTTTCTTGATGACATCATCATTAGAACCACCAAAAGTCTTTTCTTTTGGAATGGCATTGATTGAAAAAGGAATCCCACTGAAATTGGAAAATATCAAGGATACCAAAAGCCTTGCCGATGAAATCCTCCGCGTCCAGAAAGGAGGAATGAATAAATGAACACATCCCTTGGAAAATATCTTCCCTACAATACCTTTGTCCATAAAATCGATGCCCGAATCAAACTTATCGGCATGATTTTGTTCATGGTCAGTGTCTTTTTAACTTACCAAGAGAATCCTTTCATGAATCTGACCATCTATCTTGGCATATTTCTTCTTCTCCTTCTTCTTGGTCTCCTTGCCAAGGTCTCCTTTCTTTCTATTTTCAAATCTCTTCTCGGATTGTGGATGATGATCATCTTTGTCTTGATTCTCAACGTCTTCTTCACAAAACCGAGTAATCCCGATATCGGAATCGCTTTTACTCTCGGCTCCGTCAACGTCTACTGGATGGCGATTGTGAACATGCTCTATGTCTTCTCTAGACTCCTCATCGTCATCATGATAACGAATATCTTCACAACCACAACAAAACCGATGGAGATGACCAATGCACTCGAATGGCTCTTCTTCCCTTTGTCTCTCATCAAAGTGCCCATCCACAAATTTGCGATGGCAATCTCCTTAGCTCTTCGATTCATTCCGACCCTCCAGGAAGAGACTGCCCGCATCATGAAGGCACAGGCCAGCCGCGGCGTGGACTATCAGCAGGGAAAATTCAAAGACAAGATGAAAGCCCTGATTGCCCTAATCATTCCTCTATTCATGTCGGCTTTCACGACATCCGGTCAGCTCGCCGATGCCTTAGAGGCCAGAGGCTATGATCCAGACGGCAAAAGGACGAAATATCGAACGAATCATTTTTCCTATCGAGATGTTCTTTCGATTTTCTTCCTTTCATTCTTCCTCGCAGGAATTATTCTTTTATCGATCTATCGAGTCGACCTCTATCAGATACTGAACATCCAAGTTCCGCAGGTGAAATGATGAAATACTTTCTCCGTCTGGCATTCATCGGAACATCATTCTACGGCACGCAGAAGCAGAAGAAGGATTTGACCATCCAAGGTCTTTTCGAATCCCTTCTCGAGAGGATCTATTGTCATCCTGTAAAGGTAAGCATCGCCTCAAGATTGGATCGAGGCGTTCATGCTTTGGATTTTGCCCTCACATTTTCTATCGAGGAAACGAAAATCAAGGATGACAAGCTTTTCTATTATCTGAAAAGAAGTGTTCCAAAAGATATTTTCTTAAAAGACATGCAGATTGTCTCGGATACTTTCTCTCCTCGCTATGACTGCCTGGATAAACAATATCTCTACCTGATTCAGAATGGAGAGATAAAGAATCCTTTATACAATCCTTTCAGTTATTCGATAGATCATCATCTCGATATAAATCAACTTAAAGCGGCATTCCTTCTGATGAAAGGCAGTCACGAATTCAAGTATTTTTCATCCCCTGATGAAGAAGACAAGACATTTTTAAATATCGAAGATGTTTCTTTGCATATCGATGAAACGAATCTCATCCAGATCCGTTTCCGCGCAAAAGCCTTTCTTCGCTATCAGATTCGATTCATGGTCGGCGCAGCCATCAGCGTCGCACTTGGAAAACTCACTTTGGATGATGTAAAGAACGCTCTTGATGGAAAAAATGAACTGAAGATCAAATACAAGGCTGAACCCCAAGGTCTCATTCTTGAGGAAATTCATTATCCGGAAATTCATGACGATAAAAAGATTTCATTTCTATTTTGATGATATTTCATCTAAAAAATAGACACATGTTTTAAGTAACGATACAAATAAAGAAAAAACATTGGTATAATATACCGATTGATTGGGGCACAGCAATGAAGAATAAAAAGACCGGAAACAAAGAAAACTTTCAGAATGTATGGCATCATTTCTTCCGAAAAGAAGATATCTTTTTAATTCCCAACATTCTTTCCTATCTGAGAATGCTTCTCATCATCGCTTTCATGTGCTGCTATCTGATTCCTTTCAGCATCCATGGCAATCCACTTGGCCATATCTATCTCTCGGTGGGCATGCTGATGCTTGGCGCCTATTCCGATTTCATCGACGGCTATATCGCAAGAACCTTCAACCAGGTGTCTGAGCTCGGAAAGGTTCTTGATCCTGTCGCTGACAAGCTTCTCCAATTCGCAATCGCCATCGTCATTTTAATCAATCACTATCAGATTGCCAGCGTGAACATCATGTTTGGTGTCTTCTTAGCCAAGGAAATCACCCTCTTCTTCGAAGATCTCTTCCTTGCAAGAAATAACACAGCCTTCAACGGAGCCAAATGGTACGGAAAAGTCTCATCCTTCGTCTTCTATGTCGTCACCACGTTCATCTTGCTTGGCGTCCCGGTCATCGAATCCACAAAGCTGGAAAACATCGATGCTATTACCAAGTACATCGTCGTCATCTGCTGCAATATCGCAACAGCCTGTCTCACGCTCGCCTGGGTCATGTATTTCATCCTCTTCATCCGCATGATCAATGAAGCGACCAAAACACAAAACAATCAAAAAGAAGAGGAAAAGAAAAATGATTAAGATTTATTCCTCCCCAAGCTGTTCGAGCTGCCGAAAAGTCATCGCCTGGTTCAAAGAAGAACAGATTCCCTATGTCGAGATCAACATTCTGAAAACGCCGCTGACCTTAGACGATCTCAAGGAAATGCTTGAAAAATCACTAGACGGAACCGATGAAATCATCTCCACAAGAAGCAAGGTCTTCAAGGAAGAGAATATCGATGTCGATAAAATGTCTTTGAAGGAACTTCTTCTTTTCATCCAAAAGAATCCAACAATCCTGAAAAGACCCATCATTGTCGATGATTCGAAAATTCAGGTCGGATACAACGAAGATGAAATCGAAATCTTCGAACGTGAAAAGAAGAACATTCTCAAGGCCAAGAAACTTGCTTTGGAAACCTGCAAGAACTGTCAGCATCGAGATGACTGCAATCATCGCTATGATGATACAAAGAAAAAGCTCGCAGAAGAAAATTCCACGACGGAATTCTGCACCGGCAACTGCGACTAAAATAAGAAGCAATCCAAGCACACTCCATCAAGGAGAGTCTCGGGTTGCTTTTTTCTTGCAAAGAAAAAGAAAAGCCAGTTATTGAGCGAGCTTTTCTTCTTCGTGTAAAATTAGACTACAGTTTTATAATTGATTTAGGATAAAATATTTCAAGAACGATATCAAAAAGGAGAATATCATCATGACCAACAATTCCACAAAAGTCGATTCGAGAATCATTCGATCGAAAAGAGATCTAGCCAACGCCCTCGAAGAACTTCTGCAGGAGAAGAATCTGGATGACATCTCCATCACCGAAATCACCAAGCGCGCCCTCGTATCCAAAAATACGTTCTACAACAATTTTGTGGAAAAAGGCGATCTTTTGAATTTCCTTTTCCAAAGATATGCGCTCCTTGTCCAGAACCAATTGGACAAAATCATCGAGCAGTATCCTGACAACCTACAGAAAGCTTTCTATGAATGTGACAAGGCGATTGTCCACTTCTTCTATTCTTCTTCCTTTTCTTTTGAGAGAATCGTTCAGAACGACAAATCCAAGGTTCTCTTCTGGGCTGTCAACGATTTCATCAACAACGTCATTTCAGAGCTTTTGAAGAAATATCCCATCATTCAGAAGAAGAATATTCCGCTCGATATTCTCTGTACTCTCTATTCAGGAGCTGCATCGAACCTCATCTACTATATGTATTCCAAGAGCAATTCCATCAAAGAAGAGGAATGTGTCCAATACATGTACGACCTTCTCATGAAGACAATGATCAACTAGACAGACGGGACATGAAGCGTGCCATCCTTATCAGGGTGGCTTTTCATATATTCGACAATCGGGACGAAGTTCTTGTCCATCTTTCCAGGCTTGCAGTCCGAAAGTTTCTTCTGCTCACCAGAAACGATGCATTCTGCCATATCATGGCAACCGGCATGACCGCAGGCACCACAGTTGACATTCGGAAGCATCTTCTCGACTTCCGCAATTCTCGGGTCCTCTTCAACATGCAGGAATTTTTCCGCAACAACAATCAGAATTCCCAAGACAAGGCCGACGACCATCAGAATGCCGACGGCAATCAACATAATCAAATAGAGATTCATATTCATTCATTTCCTTTCTGATTTTTCTTTTCTTCGTCTTCTCTCATCTCCTGCTTCGCCTGTTCCTCAGGTGTGTTGTAGTAAAGATTGAAGTGACAACCTGTCTGAGAACAGCCATGGCATTTTTCCTCGCTCGGCTTTTCGAATTCCTCACACCCTTTCGGAGCGGGGGTTTTTCGATAAAGAACAAAGCTGACAACAAAGATGATGAGAAGAACGACAAGAATCGAAATGGCAAGAAGCCATCTTACCCAAGTCGACATAATCGTTTATGCCTGCGAAGAGATCATGCCCATGAATCCCATGAAGGCAATGGCCATCAAGCCGGCTGTAATCAAAGCGATGGCAACGCCTTTGAAGGCTTTCGGCGTCTTGTATTCTTCGATTCGAATACGGATGAAGGAGAAGATGACGATGACGGCAAGGAAACCTAAAGAGGTTCCGATGGCATTGGCCATCGACATTCCGAAACTCAATCCGGAATCTGTATTGCCCTGAACGACACCTAAGACCGCACAGTTGGTGGTAATCAAAGGAAGATAGATACCGAAGGACTTATACAAGGTTGGAGAATATTTTTTGATGAACAATCCGACAATCTGAACCAAGGATGCGATGACAAGGATGTAGGTTAGAGTATCCATGAAAGGAATCTGGAGAGGAGTTAAAACATAAGTGTAGATTGGCCAACAGATCAATGCGGCCATGATGATGACAAAAGAAACCGCGACTCCCATGGAAAAAGCAGATTTCGGTTTGTTTCCAACACCGATAAAGGAACAGATGCCATAGAAACGAGAAAGAACGACATTGTCAATCAGCATGGAAGAGATGATTGCGAGTAAAAAGGATACGATATATGGAACTGTGCTCATAGATTACTTCGCCTCCTTTGCAGCAGCTGCCTGTTGCTTTTTCAAAGCCATTTCTTTCTGCATTTTTATTTTTGCATCGACTTTCTGCTTCGTGGCTTTTTGGTTTTCAATCGCCTTGATGACAGCCATGACGATACCCATCATGATGAAGCCGCCAGCCGAATTCTGGAAGAGGGACATTGCCACACCCCAGGTATTGTCTGGACTGGCCAAAATCGGAATCTGGAAGAGTGGGATGAAAGTGAAGATTTTTCCAATGCTGATATAGCCGACACCCAAGATTTCTCTCAAGATACCGATGATGGAAATTGCCATCGTGTAGCCAATGCCATTTCCTAAGGCGTCTAGGAGGGAATCCACAACACTATTCTTGCTTGCGAAGGCTTCTGCACGACCCAAGACGATACAGTTGACGACCAATAAGCTCAAGAAGACACCCAAAGACGAATAGAGTTCAGGAAGAAAAGCTTGCGTGAACATCTTCGTGATGGTGACGAAGGCCGCGATGACGACGATATAGGCCGGTGTCTGAATCACTTCCGGAATGAGTTTTCTCAAAGCAGAAATGATAACATTCGAACAGACGAGAACAAAGGTGAAGAGAAGTCCCATACCGAAGGCTGATTCCAAAGATGTGGTGACTGCCAACGCCGGGCAGGTGCCCAACACGGCGACGAAGAGAGGATTATTCTTCAATATCCCAGAGACGAAACTCTCTTTATGTTTGGATTGAACCTGTTCAGACATATTCCTCATCTCCTCTCTTCAGCATAGGAAAATTCCTGCTGAAAATAATGATTCTCTTCTTCCAAAGAATAAGATACAGCCTGGGCTGTCTTTTTCTTCATGCAGACATCCTTGGCTTCCAAAAGCGCACTTCTCAAAAGATTCGCTGCAAAGGTAGCACCGCATTTCACATTGTCCAGAGCTTCATCCTTCTTATCCGAGGAGGCGCTGGAAAACGGATCGATATATCCGGACTCGAGTTTGCTCTTATAAGACATGCTATCTTCAATTTCACAGAGGGTGGAGAATTTTCCATCCAGCGTAATGCCAATCAAGAAATCCACAGCACCATAGCCGTTCTTTCCATAGACTCTTGCGATATAGCCGACTTCATCATCTTCATCGCTGACATCGTCAGCATTTCCAGATTTCGTCTTTCTGGCAGTCCAGACTTTCTGCACGTAATTCAGAGAAAGCGTACTTAGATACTGTCCGTTTTCATCTTCGCTCTTGTACTTTGTCTTCTCATCAGAAGAATAGACTTTCCACTCGATAAAAGCATCGGCTGTGTCATAAACCTTGCTCAACTGCTTTCTTTCCTTTTCGATGGAATTCTGTTCAATCACAGGAGCCGTGATCGCGTTTGTGGCACCCACCAAAAGAGAAGCCCCACCGGCAATGATCATCAATGTCAATGATGTTTTCAAAAGATTCTTTCTAAATTCGTTCATTATCCAAGGACCTCCACGCAAAGAGCCCAAATCATGATCAGGAGGAAAACAACAAACAAGGCAACCGGCCAAAGAATATTCTTCCAATTATAAGAATTTGTCGACCACTTGGGATAATCGATGACCGAGGTCAGCATATTACCGACAAGAATCGAATAGCCGACACCTTCCGGAAGAGAGGCAAAAAGACGGATAAAGGTTGTCGAGATGGCCAATATAACGCCATAGAGGATTCTTCCTGGTCTGGTGATCGGAGACGTGACAGGATCTGTCGCCATAAAGACGGCGCCGAAAAGAAGACCTCCGGAAAGAAGCTGATAGGTCGCAAAATAGAAAGGATTGATGCCATTGGCGTTTTTGCTATTTGAAACGACGATTCCGGCAAACAACATCATGACAAAGAATGTGCCAAGATAAGAAAGCGTGATTCTGAAGTCAATCGTATGGCGGACAACAAGATACACAAATCCAATCAGGATAGCAACCTTACAGACTTCGCCGACCAATCCCGGCGTTTTTCCTAAGAACAAATCAAGTAACGAATAAGAACCATCCTGTATCAAATTGAATGAATTTGAAGAAACGTCAACATAACTGTTCGAAAGGCTTGTCGCACCAGCATTCACAACCTGATCCGGATAATTGAATCGATCAAGATAGGCATAGTGGGAGCCAAAGCAGGTCTTCGAGAAAATCATAGCCAATAAGGCAGGATTGAAGATATTGCTTCCTGTTCCGCCAAAAACGAGTTTTCCGATAATCATGCCAAAGCAGGCACCGCAGATCAAGGTCGGATAGATCAGATATTCATATCCAGCTTCCATTGCTGTCGGAGCGATGAGAGCAAAGATGACGGCAGAGACCATGCTGACCGTGAAATTCGAAAGACGATAAGCCTTCACACCATGAAGGAACTGTTCCTTGATCGTCTTCTTTGTTCCATCATAAGGGATTCGGTTGGCAATCAAGACATAGACAAATTCGCATAATTCCATCACGGCGATGGAAATCAGAAGATTTCTCAAGACCGGAAGCGGAGAAGCGATAAAACCGAAAATCACAACCGGAAGCAAAGCAATGAGAACATCGGCCATCATTCGATTGATGGAATCTTTTCTTCGGATATGAGGTGCGCTCTCTTTGATGAATTTGATATTCGTTTCCATATTATTTCAACCTCGCAATCACTTTGGCTCTGCGGATATAGTCCGTCACCTGAATCTTGGATGTACAGCTATAGGTGCATAGACCACATTCGATACACTTCAGCGGATTAAGCATCTTTACCTTAGCCTTATCCACTGGCATATGCTTCATCGCATTCATGATCATGACAGGCTGGAGTCCAACCGGGCAAGACAAAACACATGATCCACAGCGGATGCATGGTTCTTCCTTGTATTCCTTCTTGTTGAGAACAATGATAGAAGTCACTGTCTTTGTACAGATTGAATCATCTGTATCCATGGATGCACCCATCATCGGTCCACCAAGAATGAATGTCTTGGGAATATCGGGATCGACATAGCCATGGCAGTTCTCAATCAGATAGCGAATCGGGGTACCGACACGGACAATGAAGTTCGATGGCTGGTTGATGGCATCGCCAGTCACCGAGACTCTTCTCTGATAGACCGGGCGATTGTATTTGACAGCCTGATAGATACCAATGACCGTCGAGACATTGAAGTTCATAATACCGAATTCACTTGGCAAATGTCCCGATGGAACCTTGATTCCCGTGGATTCCTTAATCATGGCGATTTCCCATCCCTGAGGATAATAGTTCTCTACAGCGGATACGGTAATGCCAGAATCATTGTACTGTTTCAGGTATTCATCATAGAAAGAGTGAATAACCTTGTATCTCTTCTTGATGCAAAGTCTCGCATCTTTGCATTTGAAGATTCTCTGAAGAATCTGAATGCCTCTGATGACTTCCTCCGGGTCCTCCATCATAGAGCGGTAATCCGCATTGATGTATGGTTCACATTCAATACCATTGATCAGAATGGTCTTGATCGGCTTGTCTGTCTGCATTTTGATATACGTAGGGAAGGAGGATCCACCCAAGCCGACATTGGCTGTTGCCTTGACGATTTCTGTGACTTCTTCTTTCGTCAGCTTTTCAATCTCTTCATCGCTTCTTTCATGAATCGTTTCGATTTCAGTGTCTTTGAAATCGTTATGGAATTTCATGAAGTCTACTGCTTTTCCACTTCTGTGATAATGTTTTTCGAAGCCTTCAAATATGCCTGAGCATGTCGCATGGATTGGTTGATCAAAGAAAGGACCATGTCTCATACCGATCTGCTGACCGAGTTTGACATAATCGCCTTCCTTGATGAAAATATCTGCTTTCGCGCAGCGTGCGTTCGTGCTGGCAATATAAAGATACTCCGGAACCGGAAGCTTCAACGTCGAAACTTTTGAACCAAGAAGCTTCAATGGGTCGTGGATGACCGTCGTTTTCTTAATCATTGCACTAAAAACCTCGCTAGGAACATTATATACCAACGAGTAGAAAATATATGCACACTTTTTGCTCTCTTTTCTTCTTTTCATTCGCTATATATGCAAATATTATGCAGATATTTCTGTAAACATGATTTTATTCTTTTCGGATTAAAATAAAAATTTTGGCTATTCCGCATATTTTCTCAAGCCTTTTAAAGAAATCTCTTTATAGACTAGATTCAAATTGTATCATTGAAAATACGAACAATTACATTTTTATAAAAAATGTAACATTCACCATTGACATCATTCTTCTTTTCTTGTAAACTATGTGTGCAACTAAGAAACAAACTTATTCATTTTGTTACA
>CAVDUB010000008.1:0-73156 GCA_963612025.1 bacterium | reverse complement strand
GATATATATTTTAAGGAATTTGGGCCCAAAGTCAAGAAAAAAATATTCTTTCTATCTTACGTTTTACATTTTTTCTATTCTGATCAAATATACAAGACATTTTCATGGATATTCTACCCAACTTCTTCTATTTTTTAGGGCGAAAATCATCGTCGAGGTTTCAAAATCGCCGGCCTTGATATACAAAGTACGTTCTTGTCCTTTTATCAATCTATCCTATTCCAAATCCACACACTTCTCTCAGATATTTCCCTTTTGCGTAAATTGACGCATTCTCTTTTGTTCCGATTTTGATTATAATGATACCTATGAAATACATTATCACAGAAAACGAAGCTTCCCAGCGAATCGACAAATTTTTGAAGCGAATGCTCAAAGATGCCCCCATCTCTTTTATCTATAAGATGTTCCGACAAAAAGATGTCAAGGTCAATGGAAAAAAAGCGAGCATCGATTACATCACAAAAGCAGGCGATGAAGTCGATATCTATATCAAGCCTGCGCTCCTTGAGCAATTCCACAAAGAAGCTCTTTTAAGACCGGTCAAAGCAGATTTCGAAATCATCTATGAGGATGAAAACATCCTCGTCATCAACAAGCCGAAAGGACTTCTTGTCCATGGTGACGAAGGCGAAAAAAGGATTACTCTCCAGAATATGGTCCTCAATTACCTGAAAGAAAAAAGGGAATGGGATCCAAATTCCTTGGATGGCTTCATTCCATCCCCGGCCCATCGACTTGATCGCAACACATCCGGAATCGTTCTCTTCGGAAAGAATCTTCCGACACTCCAGCAGTTATTGGAGCTTTTCCGTACCCGTGAACAAATCGAAAAGAAATATACGCTTCTTGTCCGCGGAAACGTCTCTGAAAATGGAAAAATCGACTACCCTCTAGCCAAAGACAGCGACAAAAAAATCGTCCGCGTCGTCCCAGTTTCCAAAGGTGGAAAACCAGCCTTGACACTCTACAAGAGAATCAAGAACTATCCCTTCGGATATGCCCTCGTCGAAGCCGAGCTCATGACTGGAAGAACCCATCAGTTGCGCGTCCATTTCGCGAGCATAGGACATCCTATCGTCGGTGATGGAAAATATGGCGACTTCCAGGTCAACGAAATGTTTGAAAGAATGTATGGACTGAAAAACCAATTCCTTCATGCATCCGAATTCAAGTTCAAGAAACTCGATGGAAGGCTCTCCTATCTGTCAGATAAGGAATTCACGTCCCCCTTGCCAGAAAAGGAACAGAAGATCCTGAATTCCATATCCAAAATCAACTAAAAAATATGAGTCTTTCCATTGCCTTGATTTTTCTATCTGCGCTCTTCTTGATTCCGACCTTCTTTTTGACAAGAAACAAACTGACCTTTTTTACTCTCTGCGCCTTTCCTCCAGCCCTTCTTTTCCTTTCCTTTTTCCTACTCAATTTCTTCTTTCCCTCAATCGGAATCGAACAAGGCATGGGAAAGGCCTTTTTGGGTTTCTTTTCCCTTTTTGTCAAAAGAACGACTTTGACAATGGAAGAACAGATTCATATTTCCTTCTATCTAAGTCTTCTCTTCTTCTATCTTGTTCTCTATCTTATCGGATACATCCTTCACAAAATCTGGTTCATCGGAAAGAACCCTGATATCCATAAAGCCTATCTCCGTTCTTTGACAATCCTTCTTCGCCTAATTTTCTTTTTTTCGAGTTACGGCATTCTTTGTTTGACTGCGATTGAAATCAGAGAAATCATTCCCCTCTCGGATGGTTTTTTGGGTTTCCTTTTTGATTTCATTTATCCCATTGGAGCATAGGAATATGGATAATCAACTAAAATTCTATCTCCTGGCGGAGAAAAGCGGATGGGACTGTTCGACCTACGCCTATGAATATCGAAAGAAAATCATTCTCTCAAGTCCCTATCAGATTCTCAGCTACAACGCAATCGAAGCAAAAAAGCATCTCTCAAATAAAGCAAAGGAGATCGTCAAGGAATACAATTCCTTGAGACTCGAACCGAGAACCCTCGAAGAGACCTTTATCCTCGAAACGAAGATCAACTACCTGTGTCTCCATTCCTTTCCAGAGTATTACATCAATCCTCTCTGCGTGGATCCGAACTATTCCGGGGATGTCACGACGATAGGGGATCTCATTGTCAGTGTCGATTCGATCGACTACACCATCAACGAGCTCATCAAGGATGATAAAATTCCCATTGAAAGAAAAAAGGAAGTCATCCGCGAGAAAACAAGTGAATATGTCAAGGACATCAACGAACTTGTCCATCTCTCTTTGACCACTGTGGAAAAAAACACAAGAAAAAAAGAAGGAAAGAGCCGCTTCTTCTCAATGCTTTCTATTCTTGAAATCATCCTCTTCATCCTTCTTCATGCCTTCTTGACTTTCATACTGCTTTATCCACAGCCTCATTACTGGGAATGTTTTTATCATCCAAGATTTAACTATGCATTGAGTTATACATCCTATCTCTATCCTTTGGTCTTGGGAATCTATGATATCATCTTCATTGTTTTCCATACCTATAAAGCAAATGTCAACGCTTCGTATAACTATGCAAAAAAATTCCTGAAAAAACAGAATCAGAAAATCTATGACGAGATTCTCCAACAGTCAGAAACACTCTTCGACTATATTATCGGCGCAATGAATATTCATATGGAACTCAGCAACGACATCAAGATTTTCTCCGAACTTTCCTCGACATATATCGATTTCAAGAAAGTCTTGGAAACCGATTCCGTCAAAAAAAGAAAGAGATTCAAAGTTCTCTCTTCTTTGAATTACGCCTTTGCGACCATCATTTATCTTCTCTTCTTCATCAGTTTTATCTTCTACCTCTATAGTACGATATTGAACATTTCATTCTAGGAAAAATACCATGGGATATATATTTCAAGGAAAAACATACGAGAGCATTTTCACGATAAGCAAAGAAATCGGCATTGTTCCAGGATGGGAAAAGGAAATTCACAATGTTGACTTCCTCCTTTTTGTGAAGAGCGAAGATGAAAAGAAATACGAAAGAATCCGGAAACTGGTTCTCCAGTCCATCGACGAGGATGTCCTTCTCTTTCGTGTCCGGGAAATCTTGAACCCATTCCTTCCTTTCTGTTTCCATGGAAAAATCTTCGAAAGCATGAAGGAATTAGGTGAAACTCTGCTCTCTTTTTCGCCGACACCGAGCTCGATTTATCTTTCCATCCTGAGAAACGATCTTGTAAGCGAATATCTGACCATCACACTCTATAGCAAAGAACACAAAAAAGAATACGAGGAAATACGCGAAATCGAGAAGGAATCAAGAAGAGACCTTTTCTACGCCTATTACTCCATGGGCTATTATCTTTCCAAAAGTCAGAACATCATCTACGACCATGTGAAATATGAAAATATCTACAACTTCACCTATTTTCTTGCAAAAAAGGAAAAAGACCTTTCAGCCTTCGGCTCCTATCTTTCATTTTCACCGCTTCTTCTAGCCTATAGCAAATATGCCAAGGATGGAAAAAAAGTCAAAGAATATCTCCATTTGTGCTCCCAATTAGACAATTCACAGATGCAGGTGGAAAATTTCATGCTGAAACGCAAAAAAAAGTAATCGACCCACTCAATATTTAAGCGCTTTCGTTGTATAATACTCCTAACCATTTAGGAGGCACTATGGACTACTTACAGAAAATGGAAAATTGGTTGGCTTCCACTCTTGTCAGCCAAGAAGAGAAGGAAATTATCAGAACAGCGGATGAAGATACGAAAAAAGAGATGTTCTCGAGCGATCTTCATTTTGGAACTGCCGGAATGAGAGCTCTTTTGGGACCCGGCTCTGCCAGACTCAACATTCTCACCGTCAGAAGAGCGACAATCGGTGTCGCACAGTTCCTTCTTTCCAAATATGGAAAGGACGCCTGTCGCGAGAGAGGATTCGCCATTTCTTTTGACAATCGTCATTATTCGAAGGAATTCAGAGACACTGCCAGCAAAGTCTTGACCGAACTCGGATTCAATGTCTTCACCTTCCGCGATCCACATCCGACACCGGAACTCTCCTATACAGTCCGTCATCTTCATTGCGTCGGAGGTTTGATGATCACCGCAAGCCACAATCCAAAGGAATATAACGGATATAAGGTTTACGATGAAGAAGGATGCCAGGCTGTTTATGAAAATATCGAAGGCCTCATCAAGGAAATCGATGCACTGAAGGATGAACTCAGTGTCAGTTATACGCCTGTCGAGGAATTTGGAAAGATCACCTATCTCGATGATGACGAATCCTATGATGAGGAATATGTCAAGAAAGAAATCTCGACTTCTCTCTACAAGGATGTCTTTGAGGGCGAAAGACTGACAAAGATTGTCTTCACTCCGGAATGCGGATGCGACTGCAAAGTCGGTCCAATGGCTTTGCGTGGAGCAGGATATGTCGTCTCGACCGTCCCCGGACAGGACTATTTCGACCCGGATTTCACCAACACGCCAAACCCAAATCCTGAAACCGAGGAAGCCTATTTAGGTGCCTACAAGCACATCAAGGAACTCAATGACAAGGGCGGAAAGTTCAATCTCATCATGGCAACCGACCCGGATGCCGACCGCATGGGCATCGCCTTCATCAATTCCAAGGGGGAACTGCAGCGCTTCACAGGCAACCAGACGGGTGCACTCTTGATTGACTATGTTTTAGGCACACTCGATAGAAGAAGCTTACTTCCTTCCAATGGATGCATCTGCAATACATTCGTCACAGGTGCCCAGGGTGCCAAGGCTGCCAAGTTGTACAATATCAAAGTCAGAACCACTGCCACAGGCTTCAAATACATCGGAGATATGGCTTCGAGAATGCCAGAGGAGGGTGACAAATACCTCTTCGGATACGAAGAATCCTACGGCTACCTTTTGGCTGATTTCATCCGCGACAAGGATTCCCTACAGTCCATTATCGCCATTGCAGATATGTGTGAATTCTATCTCCGCCAGGGAAAGACATTGGATATTGCCTTAAAGGAACTCGATAAGAAGACAGGTCACTATTATGACACCCAGGTCAACATCTACTTCAAGGGAGCCGGTTCTCTTGACAAGATGAATGAGGAAATCTCCAATGTCCGCAACAATCCTTTCTCCACATTGGCTGGAAAGAAAGTCAAGACCATGTCTGATTATCTCAATAGAAAGATTATCGATTTCGAAAATCATTCCACAAAGGATATGGATTTGCCCGATATCGATAAGACGAATTGTCTGAGATTCGATTTCGAAGATGAATCCTTCCTCTGCATCCGTCCAAGCGGAACAGAACCGAAAGTGAAATTCTATATCGAAATCGTCAAGGAAGATGAAATCGCCAAGGAAGAAGCCAAGAAGATGGCCGATGAACTCAAGGCCATCATGCATTTAGCCTAAGATATCCTTCTAAAAACACTTTCAGCACGCAAAACAGAAATTCGAAGAAGGTGATCGATTCATTAAGAATCCCTCATCCTTCCTTCATCGCGAACTAAAAATAGGAACTGAACCGCTTTTGACCAATTGGCCGAAAAACGTCTCAGTTCCTTTTTCTATCCATAGATTTCCTCTTCCTTCAGATGGAAGAAATCAAGCAAAGCATAATAGATTCCTTCATGGTCGTTATCTTCGGGTGTGATAAAGCGAGCGATTTCCTTGAGCCTTTCATCTCCGTTTTTCATCGCATAGGAGACGCCGGCATTTTTAATCATCGCTTCATCGTTCATTGCATCGCCAAAGCAGATGACATGCTCATTGTTGATTCCATAATAGGAAGACAGATAATTCACAGCCGTCGACTTGTTCGTATCATCGAAGACGAATTCGCCAAAGGCATCCGTATCGGCCCACCAGCGGATTGACATGCCTGTGACAATCGACTCGAGATATTTCTTCATCTCATTCTTCATTGCGGGGTCTTTGATTTTCATGACGCAGGTTCTCACATCCCCTTTGAGATTTTCAAGCACGCTTCCAATATGAATTTTCATCCCCTCTGGATGAAAGAAATT
The DNA here is from genome assembly GCA_963612025.1 of bacterium. Classification (GTDB taxonomy): domain Bacteria; phylum Bacillota_I; class Bacilli_A; order RFN20; family CAG-288; genus Enterosoma. The sequence goes on along the minus strand of CAVDUB010000008.1, from coordinate 67,128 downwards.
CACATAGTCTTCATTCTCATGGAGATAATATTGATTGATTTCATCCTCGATCATGAGATTGTCGAAGGAAGATTCCTTAAAGTGAGAAAGAAAATCAAGAAGACATTCCTTCCTGATCACCTTATAGATAGTCTTGAAATCACGGTCATAAGGATCTTCAATCAATGCTCCGTTATATCCGGCATAGGGTCCATCCAGAGAAAGGAAGTCGGAATATTCCTTGACGGATCTTCCAGGCCTTCCACTGGCGATGGAAACAATGTTTCCCTTTTTTCGAAGATAAGAAATGATCTTCTGCGTTTTTGGCTGAATCTTCTTTTCGCTGTCGAGCAATGTCCCGTCCAAATCAAAAACAATCAAATAACGGTCGTTTACATTCTTGTTCATTTTCATACCTAACCATTTTAGAAAAAGCGGTTTTGCAAATCAATTTTTTGATCAAATAAAGTGCTTTACCATCTATACTATTTACTAGAAAGGCAAAATCCATTTACAATCATGCATAAAATTCTGAAAATCTTTTCTTTTGTCCCATGTCTGCTTTCTTTCTCCTTCACAACCAGCCCGACAAAGAAAGCAAATACGTTCAGTCTCGGAAAATATTACAACAAATCTGTCATGCTGGATTTCTCCGATTCCACCGCAACGGAAATCAACACCTATTATGGTGATGTCCAAACCAAGACAGGCGATGAACTGAAAGTCTATCTCTATTCGAAAATCGCCACGCACAAAGCGGATGACACAGACGGCAAGAACTATTTTCTCACCTATTCCCAGGTTTCCGATTGGTATAAACTGACAGATCGGAACTGGAAGATTTCCGCAAGCGTGACCCCCGAGAATTTCACCTTGACGAAGGATAATACCTATTATCTTTACAACGCCTATATCAGCGATCATGCCAACAACGATATCACGAAAGCCTATTCGAATTATATCAATAGCGGATTCAAGACGGATTCGTCTCTCACAGCCATCGATTATGAAAACAAGAAGAAGCCATCAAATATGATTCAGGTCGACAAGGAACATATGTGGGCCAAGAACCATGGATTCAAATTGAAGGACTCCTCTGGCAAGGATATCGAAACAAAAGGTGCCTGGACTGATTTGCATCATCTAGTCGCTGCTGACCACAACACGAACTCGCAAGGTCACAACGACCATTTCTTTGGTGAGGTCGATCATTCCACAGCGACCCTCATAAAGAACTATCTCGCCGACGGCACCCAGGAGATTTCCGGTTGGCTCGATACGACCAATGATACTTTTGAACCCACCGACGAATGGAAAGGGGATGTCGCAAGATGTCTTCTCTATATGGGAACAAGATATAGTGTCAAGCTCGATAAGAACAGCCAGGAAGAACCCTATCTTTACCTGACGGATGATAAGAGTTATACGGATGACGATGCAGACAGAGACGACAGCAATAAGATTTTCCATGGCGTACAATACAATCTTTCCACCCTTTTGAAATGGAATGAGGAAGACCCCGTTTCGGATTATGAGATTCATCGAAACAATCTCATCTATAAGAACATCCAAGATAATCGAAACCCCTATATCGACCATCCGGAATGGGCAAGAAGAGTCTATGATGCAAGTTATGTCTATGACGCCTCAAAAGAAAAAGGCCCAACACTTATCGGGTACAATAAGGATTCTTCAGACTCTGGAACGACAGAGAAAGACACATCATCTGCTCAGCCAGACAGTTCTTCTTCCCAGTCAAATAATAGTTCCTCGACCCAAAGCGGAGATTTCACTCTCTTCAACCTTACGCCCAAGCAAACCTATATTCTCATCATCGTCTTTGCCGCGGTTCTTTTGATCCTTGTCATTCTTATCATGGTCATGCTGATCAAGCATTCCAACAAAAAGCAGAGAAAAGCTGCCAAAAAGAAGATTCAGAAAGCCGCCAAGAAAGTTTACAAAGACAAAAATAAGAAGAAAAAATAAAAAAATCAAAGCCCGAACGCCTTATCGATTGCGTCAAGCAACTTATACGGCGGAAGATAGCTTTGCTCAACAAGGACACCGTTTTGGATAAAGAATTCCCTCTTGAAGCCAACGTGTCCTTTTTCTTTGACCTCATTCAGGATGATGGAGGCTGGAAGAAGGTAGACCTCTTGAGCTCTTTTGAACGAAACGAGGAAAAATCCGATTCCGCCATAGGAAAGGATAGATTCGAGATGTCGATATTGCTGTTCACGGATCATCTTATAGGGAATCTGATCATGAATCGTTTCCTTGCATTCGAAATCGATATATTTCCCTTTGTAGATGCCGACATAGTCCGTTGTGGATTTTTCTTCGAAATAAGCCTCCTCAATCATGCCAGGATGCGTCTTGCTCATCTTGACAACCTTGATCGGTGTCGGTCTCTTATAGATGTCTGCTTTGTTCTGCTCACGATAAAAATCGCAGGACTTTGTGACGTCCGCCTCGAAAGCCATACCCATATTCGACTTTATCATGGATTCTCTTATTCTCTGAGCTTCCGTCTTGTTTTCCGTTTTTCGATGGTCAACACAATCCTTCCTTTTCTCGTCGATGACAAGTTTTCTTCCATCTGGATAATTGATGATTTTCATAGTTTCTCCTTGAGAATCTTTTTTAAGTCAGCCAGATTCACTTCTCCTTTATCGAGTAGCCGAGAGACGATTTCCTTGTCGATTTTAGACGTATAGGGATTCTTTTTATAATTCCTAAGGAACAGTTCGACTGCTTTTTCTTCATCAGAAACAAACGAAGAAAAAATTTTCATGAGATCATAAGCGTCCGTCAAGGAATCATGAAAATTTCCCTCCGAGGAAAGAGAAAAAAGAGAAAGCAGTTTTTCAATGGAATAGGACTGCCCTTTCTCATTTGTGATTCTCCGTTCGAGATAGGAATGGAAATCAAGATGATTCTTTACCATATTCTTGAAGAAATCGGATTCCGTTTGATTTTTCTCGTCGATGGAAAGATGCATCATCTTCATGTCAAGACTGCCATAGCAGATGAATTTCTTCTTATAGGGGCGAAGCATCTTGGTCATTTCCAGAATTGCCTGATGAAGAGGAATTCCTTTTTCACGAAGCAAATCCGGATTGATTTTCGTCATCTCTTCAACAATCGGACCAAGTGGGTCACTTGTCTGGATATAGCGTTGGTATCGCATGGGATTCCGGACATCAAAAAGAAGCGAATCCTTTTCCTTCTTGCAGGCTATAAGACCGATCGAAATCACTTTATGAGAAAATTGTGTTCCTTCAAAATCGAGGAACACAACCAAGTCTGAACCATCTAGAAATTTATGAAGTACAGGAAAAGACATCTTAATGACCTACGACCATCTCTTTGATATCCGGCGAAATCGCATCAGGCGAAGCCGAGATTTCCAAAATCTTCAAAAGGTGCTTTGTCTCCTCTTTTCCCAAAAGCTGAAACCATCCAGCAAAAAGAAAATGAAGCTGATCATCACATTTTTTGAGATATTCTCTTCCCTCATCCGTCAGATTCACATAGACCTGTCTTCGATTCTCTTCGTCGACAACACGGACGATGTGCTTCTTCTGTTCCAGAAGCCGAAGATTGGCTGCGACATTCGGTCTTGTGACATTGAGTTCCTCAGCGATATCCGAAGGATGGGCATCCGGATGGGTTGAAAGATAAGTGACGATTCGATAATCAGTCTGGAAAAGACCAGAAAAGATATCCAATCCCCCATTATTTCGGATGGCATTTACATATCCCATCAATTTTTCGATATCAGCCTGTAGGTTTTCGATGTTTTCACTCATAGGATATCTCCTTTTTCTTCATTATAGCAAAAAGAAAAAAAACTTGAAAACGATTTGCATGCAAAATTATTTGCATAATTTCGTTCCTATAAAAATAGGTGGGAATAACCCCACCTATCATGTTTGTTCTTACTTCTTATTTTTAATGTATTCGTCGATGTATTTGGCACCTTTGCGTCCAGCACCCATGGCAAGAATGACCGTTGCGGCACCCGTGACTGCATCTCCACCTGCGAAGACACCGTCCTTGGTTGTCTCATTGGTTTCTTCATTGACGATGAGGCAGCCATGCGAATTTGTTTCGATGCCAGGCGTCGTCGATTTGATGAGTGGATTCGGCGATGTTCCGATAGCGATGATGACACAATCGCATGGAATGGTATAGAAGGCTTCCGGATCCTCCTCGATAGTGACTGGCACTGGTTTTCTTCTTCCGCTGGCATCCGGTTCACCCAGTTTCTGTTTCTGAACCTTGATGCCGATGACGGATCCATAATTCGGATTGAAATCCGCAGCTCTCGGAGATGGAGAACCTGTGCGATCTTCCAAAATTTCGACAGGATTACGTAAGAGATCGAAGATAACGCCTTCCTGTTCGGCATGTTCGACTTCTTCTTTTCTAGCTGGAAGTTCTTCTTTGCTTCGACGATAGACGCAGGTCACCTTTTCCGCTCCTAAGCGAAGGGGAGTACGAAGAGCATCCATAGCAACGTTTCCGCCACCGACGACAACAACATTCTTGGCATGCTGAATCGGAGTTTCCGAATCATCCTGATAGGCCTTCATAAGGTTGACTCTAGTAAGGAATTCATTGGCAGAATAGACACCCTTGGCATTTTCTCCTGGAATTCCAAGGAAGCGAGGCAAACCGGCACCTGTCCCGACAAAGCAGGCTTCGAAATGATATTCATTCATCAATTCGTCAATCGAGATGACACGGCCGACAACCATGTCGGTCATGATTTTGACGCCCATTCTCTTCAGGCCTTCGACTTCGTTCTGAACGATAGCCTTAGGAAGACGGAATTCAGGGATACCATACATCAAGACACCACCCGCCACATGCAAAGCTTCGAAGATGGTAACATCATAGCCGTCTTTTGCAAGGTCGTAGGCGCAGGCAAGGCCAGAAGGACCTGAACCGATGACAGCCACCTTATGACCATTCTTCTTAATTTCCGGAACAGTCGGAGTGACATTCATGCGGTGATAGTCGGCAACATATCTTTCCAGTCTGCCGATACCGACAGCCTCACCCATACCCTTGACAACCAATTTTCCTGTCTCATCCTTTTCACGGACTGGCATCTTGGCTCTCAGACAGTTCTTTTCACACTGAGATTCCTGTGGACAGACTCTTCCGCAAACAGCCGGAAGAGAAGAAGATTTGGAAATAACCTGATAGGCCGCTTCAAAATCACCTTTAGCGACTTCCGCGATGAATCCCGGAATGTCAATATGGACAGGGCAGCCTGGAACACAGCCCGGGTTCTTGCACTGCATACAACGTTTGGCTTCATCGATAGCCATCTCTTTGGTATAGCCGATGGCAACTTCATCAAAATTATGTTTGCGGACCTCAGGTGCCTGGGTCGGCATCTCATTCTTGGTCGCTTTCATATTGAATGGCATGATTATTTTCCCTCCTTGAGAAGGTTGCATTCTTCTTCGTATTTCTTTCTCTCCCATGCACGATACATGGTATTTCTTTCGGCCGCGGAATCAAAATCGACTTCCCAACCATCGAAATCCGGTCCATCAACGCAGGCGAATTTCATCTTTCCGCCTACCATGACTCGGCAGCATCCGCACATACCCGTGCCATCAATCATAATGGGGTTCATGGAGACAATCGTCTTGATATTGTATTTCTTTGTAAGAAGACAAATATTCTTCATCATGACGATAGGTCCGATAGCAATGACTTCATCGAACTGTTCATCTGTGCCCTGGCGACGAAGAATCTCATTTTCAAGGCCAGTTGTGACAAAACCTTGTTCACCCCATGTGCCGTCGTCGGACATCTTGACGAAGGTGTTGGAAGCATCTTCGAATTCTTTTTCAAGGATAACGAGATCCTTGTTTCTGAATCCGGCCACAGAACAGACATCCGCGCCCATTTCATGAAGTTTATAGGCAAGTGGATAGGCAATGGCGCATCCCGCACCACCGCCGACAATGGCGACATGCTTGAGTCCTTCAAGTTCGCTTGGTTTTCCAAGTGGACCAACAAAATCAGCAAGTTCATCCCCTTCGTTGAGTCTGCTCAATTCCAATGTCGATGCGCCGACAACCTGGAAAATAATGGTGACAGTTCCTTTCTCTGGATCCTCACCGGCAATGGTAAACGGCACACGTTCCGAATCCTTGTCCGTTCTCAAAATGATGAACTGACCAGGTTGAGCCTTTTTGGCGACAAAGGGTGCATCAATGACCAATCGGATGATGGTCGGGTTGAGGACATCCTTCTTTACAATTTTAAACATCAGATACGTTCCTCCAATATATCTATAGATTATTGTAGTTAAGGGAAGGAAAGTTTTCCATTCTTTTTTTGTCATTTCGACAAAAGAAACCCCTTCAGAGATAGGTTTTGCCTATTTCAAGAAAAAAGATTGCATTTTGTTCCGCGAAATAAAAAAATATTTTCGCGAAAAAAGTCGAAGTAGTTTAAAAGATTTTCCATAGTTGATATAATAAATGGGTAGGGGGAAACTATGGCTCTAAAGTTATTGCTCGATTCGAATAAAATCTATCACAAGGTCTTTGAGGGAACCAAACCTGGGTATGACGCTTTGCAAGTCGACTCTTTTTTGGATTTAGTCATCAAGGACTACGATGCTTTTCAGGGGTATATCCAGAACAGTGAAAGACAGATTGAAGAATTGGAAGGAAAAGTGAAACTTCTTAACGAGCAACTCAGCAAAGTCGAAGTGGAAAATGCGACACTCAAACAGAGATTGGGTGATGTCTCATCGAATGATGAAGCCTCTTTGAGCAATCTCGAACTGTTAAAAAGAATCTCCCTTTTGGAAAAAGCATTGTCCAAAGCAGGAATCAATCCGAAGACGATTGAGAACTGATATCCGATCCGGATGACTGCTGGCAAGCAATTGTCAGAGGAAAGTCCATGCTCGCGCCATCTGCGATGATGGCAGTGTCTGTGCCAGGTCAATCAATAAACCTGGGGTGGGAGGAGTCCCATACGGCGGAAAGAAACCTAAAGGAAACCATGGTGTTTTTTCCATAAAGCTCCACAGTGACGAATCGGAAAGAAATTTCCGGAATGAAACGTTGGAAAGCCCCGCAAGCGAGAAACCTAAATTTTGGTAAGGGAAGTCTGAATCGGGAACTGAACCGAGACGGACAGGCATCAGCCTAGATAAATTGTCATCCTCGACAAAACATGGCTTACAGGATCGGAACTCTTATTTAATTAGAAAGGTGAATCCATGAACACACCAAACAAAATAACATCTGTGCGCCTTGTCATGGCCATTTTGATGATTTTCATCTTCTGTCTGTCCTTCATTCCATCCGCCGATATTTTTGCGCCGGAATTCGTCTTATGCGGCTTTCATTTCGGGTTTGACTGGATTGACCTTCTTTGCTGTATCATCTTTATCATCGGTTCGATCACGGATGCTGTTGATGGCCATATAGCACGAAGTCGAAATCTCGTCACAAACCTAGGAAAATTTCTCGATCCTTTAGCCGACAAGTTTCTGGTCGATTCAGCCTTCATCCTTCTTGCAACAAGAACAGATTTTGCCGGGCATTTCCAAATTTTGCCCCTGTTCCCTGTCCTCTTCATCGGAAGAGACTTGGCGATGGACGGACTTAGAAGCATCGCTGCAGCCAATGGAAAGGTCTTGGCTGCCAATATGTATGGAAAGGTGAAAACAGCCATCCAGATGGGTCTGATTCCTGTTTTATTCTTAAACGGATTCCCCTTCTCCTTGATGAATTTCACATCCGATGTCAATCTTTGGCTTTCTACACGCTTTGAATACACGTATGTCATCACCAACATCCTTGTCCTGATTGCTCTTTTCTTTTCCTTGTTATCGATGGTCGTTTATTTTATTCAGAATAAAAACGTGTTAAAGGATAATAAATAATGGAATATCAAAACTTATTGAATCTTCTTTTGGAGCAGAATCTGACTCTTTCCTGCATGGAATCTCTCACAGGTGGTCTTTTTGCAAGCACGTTTACAGGAATTCCCTCAGCAAGCAAGGCTTTCAAAGGCGGTGCTATAACCTATACTGATGAAGCCAAAGAGGCTTTTGGCGTCTCAAAAAAGACCATCACAGAAAATGGCGCCATATCCATGGAGTGCGCCAAGGAGATGGCCTTGCAGGCAAGCGTCTTCTTCAACAGCGATATCTCCGTTTCCTTCACAGGAAACGCAGGCCCTGCAGAGAGTGAAAACAAGCCCGTCGGCCTTGTCTATATCGCCATCAAATTCCTCAATGAAATCGACGTTTACGAATTGCATCTCAGCGGAAGTCGAAACAGCATACGAAAACAATGCGTGGATTTTGCTTTTTCGACACTGATTGACGATTTATCCAAGAAAAATTCGTAAAAACTCATTTTACACATCAATATATTAGTGGAGGTGCTCATTATGCCCAAAAAAGGTGTTGCAGCCAATACAAATCCAGTCGAAGCCGAAAAAGATTCTGCCATCGAAGCAACCTTACGCGATATCCGCAACTACTACAATGACAAAGGAATCGTCATGAAGATGGGAGACAAACCGACAACCGATGTCGGTGTCATACCAACCGGAAGTCTTCTTGTGGATTCCATTTTGGGAGTCGGAGGCTATCCAAAGGGAAGAATCATCGAAATCTATGGTCCGGAATCCTCGGGAAAAACAACTCTCGCCCTCGAAGCGATTGCCGAAGTGCAGAAATTAGGAGGGAGAGCGGCCTATATCGATGCCGAACATGCCATCGATCCAGATTATGCCAAACATCTTGGCGTCAACATCGCAGATCTCATCCTCTCTCAGCCGGATTATGGCGAACAGGCGATGGAAATCGTCGATATGCTTGCCAAATCCAATGCCATCGACCTCATCATCGTCGACTCCGTTGCTGCCTTGATTCCAAAGGCGGAACTCGAAGGAACGTTTGAAGATTCCTCTGTCGGCCTTCAGGCAAGATTGATGTCGAAATCCCTTCGAAAACTCGCCGGCGTTCTTTCAAAATCGAACTGCACCGTCATTTTCATCAACCAACTGAGAGAAAAAGTCGGTGTCATGTACGGAAATCCAGAGACGACCACCGGTGGTCGTGCACTCAAATTCTATTCCACGATCCGTATCGAAATCCGACGTGCGGAAACCATCAAGCAGGGCGATAAGGCCTTAGGCAATATTGTCAACGTCAAAGTCGTCAAAAACAAAGTTGCCCCACCCTATCGCAGTTGCAAGATTGAACTCATGTTCGGAGAAGGCATTTCAAAGGAACACGAGATTGCACAGCTGGCTGTCGATTTCGCAATCATCGAGAAGGCCGGGTCCTGGTTCTCCTATCAGGGTGAAAGAATCGGTCAGGGAATGTCCTCTGTCTATGACTATATGAAGAGCAATCCTCTCTTCGAGTCGCAAATTGAAGAAGCTGTTCGAATGAAATTATCAAACAAGCCTTTGCAAGAAGATGAGGACAAAGAAGAAATATCCGAAAGCAACTAGCAAGCGAAACTCCGAACTCTTTCGGAGTTTTTTTCTTTGCCAACTTCTTTACACTATGTAAAAAGCAATTTTTTTCTTTTTTTCATTCTTCTTTTCAATGGAAAAAAGAGGAAATTCACTTTCAAAAATAGGCTTTCGGGGTTATAATTTTAGATGTACATAAAGTCACTCGCTTTATGTTGTATATAAAAGATAAACTTGATTTAATTTGTTTTTTTGGAATATTTAAATCGCAACGTCTTTTTTAGAGTAGGTTCAAAAAGGGCACAGTGGACCTTTAAAATTTTACTGAACCCTAGAAAGGTTATATTTTTGTATGGAACCCATATACGTTGTTCTAATCTGTTTTGCAGTTCTTGCCGTGACGTTTGGTGCTACATTTGGATGCTGTTTCTACTTCATGCATGTCAAGCCGAAGAAGCAAGGCGTATTGGCAAAAAAGCAGGCCGAAGCCCTCATCAATGAGGCAAACAGCAAAGTCGATGTCATCATCGACAATGCCAAGAAGGAAGGAAAAGCGGAAGCTGAAGAGCTTAAGAAGGCCGCTGAAAAGGATATCGCAGAGAGAAAAGCGACCATCAGCCAATCAGAAGCCAAGCTCGACGCAAGAGAATCCACTCTCGATAAGAGAGAAGACGCCATCATTTCCCGTGAGGCCCAGATTGACCAGAAGAGAAGTGAATACGAACAGAAGATTCAGGCTCTCGATAATAAAGATAAGGAATTGCAGAGCAAACTCGATTCTGTCCTTGGCGAGCTTGAGAAGATTGCCTCGATGACACAAGACCAGGCAAAAGAAGAACTTATGGCTCGTGTCGAAGAAAAAGAAACAAAGCGTCTTGCCTTGTTCAAGGAACAGAAAGAAGAAGAGGTCCGCTCTCAGGTCGAAGACAAAGCAAAGACTCTTCTTTCCTTGGCTATGGAAAAGTATGCCCAAGATGTGACATGTGAAAGAAATTCTTCTTCCGTCGCTCTTCCAAGCGATGAAATGAAAGGAAGAATCATCGGGCGTGAAGGAAGAAACATCAAATCCATGGAACAGCTCTTTGGCGTCTCCCTCATCATCGATGACACACCTGAAACCCTGACGGTTTCCTGTTTCGATCCAATCCGCAGAGAAAAAGCCAAGCTTACATTGGAAGCTTTGGTCCGCGATGGACGTATCCAGCCTGGAAGAATCGAAGACCTCTATCAGAAAATTTCTGATGAATTCGATGACTCCTTGAGAAGAATTGGCGAACAGACCGTCTTCAAACTCGGCCTGCCTAGAATCAATTCCGGTCTCTATCCATATATCGGAAGACTCAAATATCGTACATCCTATGGTCAGAACGTCCTTGACCACTCCATCCAGGTCGCCTATCTCGCTTCCGTCATGGCAAGCGAACTCGGTCTTGATCCAGTCCTAGCCAAGAGAGCCGGCCTTCTTCACGATATCGGAAAATCCATTGATGCCGAACAGGAAGGTTCCCACGTCGAATTGGGTTCGAAGTTAGCCAAGAAGTTCAACGAATCCGATGTCATCATCAATGCAATCGAATCCCACCATGGTGATGTCCCAAAGAAATATCTCATCTCTGAATTGGTCACAGCAGCCGATACCCTTTCTGCGGCACGCCCAGGCGCAAGAAGCGAAACACTGGAAACCTACATCAAGCGTCTCGAGCAGTTGGAAACCATCTGCAAATCGTTCAATGGTGTCCAGACTTCCTATGCCTTGCAATCCGGAAGAGATGTCCGTGTCCTCGTCGTCCCTGAAAAGGTCAGCGATGAAGATGCCAAAGTCATGGCCGTTCAGATTCGCGAAAAGATCGAATCCGAAATGCAGTATCCGGGACAAATCAAAGTTTCTGTCATCCGTGAAACCCGCGCCGTCGAAATCGCAAAATAAGATTGTCGGATATGAAAGAATTTGTAAGAATCCTTTTCTTCGGAGATATCGTCGGTCCTCTTGGAAGAAAAGCAGTCAAGAAATATCTTTCTCTTCATAAGAAGCAGGATGAAATCGATTTTGTGCTTGCCAACGGAGAAAACACAACTCATGGCCATGGTCTCTCCTATGTCCACTATAAAGAACTCCTTTCCTACGGAATCGATTGTCTCACCAGCGGAAATCATTTCTTCAATTCTCCCGATGCGGCAAAATTTGCAAAGGAAATGAATCGTCAAGTTCGTCCCTACAATTTCGATAAGGCCTGCCCAGGAGTCGGGAGTCGTCTCTTTTCTCTCGAAGATGGTACGGAAATAAAGGTGAGCAATATGATGGGCCGGATTTATATGACCGGTGTCCAGTCCAATCCCTTTTATGATATGGATGAAATCTTGAAAGAAAAGAAAGACGTCATTCATATCCTCGATTTCCATGCAGAAGCCACGGCTGAAAAAAGAATCATGGGAGAATATCTCGATGGCAAAATCACGGCCGTCTTCGGAACGCACACGCATGTGCAGACAAACGATGCCAAGATTCTTTCCAAGGGAACCCTCTTCCTGACAGATGTCGGAATGAATGGTGCCTATTATTCCTCTTTAGGAGATGATATCGAACCCTCCATGCGTAGGACAATCACACAGATGCCCACTGCACTTTCCGTTCCAAGAAGTGGAAAAATGCTTGTCAACGCCATACAATTCGACGTCAGTCGGAAAACAAAACAGGTAACATCCTTTCATTTGATCAATGAAACATTCCAAGATGACCCAAATTGATGGGTCATCTTTTTTTAAACGAATTCCTCTTTAGGTGGCTATCAGTGATTTAAATTGATCTATGAAAGCATTCCTTTTCATGAGAAGTTTCTAAAAAAAAGAAAAAAGAAGTCTCTTCCAATCCAAGAAACAGAAAAAGAGAAACAGCAAGGTTCCACAAGTCGAAAATCAAAATCCGCAGAACGAAGTTCCTCCATAGCCCGCTCAGAAGGAATATCCCAGAGGGGATTGCTGGTCGTGCATGAAAGAATCAGTTCCCCATCTTGGTTTGATTCATTCGCAATCTGTTTTTTTGACTACTTTCTCTTTTTGTCATTATGTTTTTTTCAGAAATAGAAAATTGTTGATAAAAGTACCATTTTCAGGCGAAAAAGTTTATAATAGAGACTTAGAAAGAGGTTTTCTATATGACAACATTAAAAGCAAGTGGAAACACACAAATTCAGAAGTTAGCAGGAGCAATTGCCGGTAACATTCGTCAGGAAGGTGCCGTCCAAATCTCTTTGGTTGGTGCATCGGCACTCAATCAGGCCATCAAGGCTTGCATTGTCGCTCGCCGTTTTCTCAAAGATGATGAAAACAAGTGCGACATCGCTATCCAGCCTGAATTCATGATGCAGAACTTCACCGAGCCTTCTGATTCTGCTGCCAGAGAAGTCACCACGATTCTTCTCCATATCACAAAAGCAGAATTCAACCCGGATCATGCTGTGTCCTCCGATGTTCCCAAGCACGAAGAAGCACTTAGCGAGTAATTAGCAATCGTATGAAAAACCGCCGTCTTGTATCACTGCCTGATTTGAAGGCAGCAGCGGGACGGAATCTCAGTGAAACGGTTCGTTACGAAAAGGTTAATATGAAACCTACGTCTTTCCTTGTCTCTTGGGGACAGGGAAAGACTTTTTGTATCAAAACATATGGCTGCCAAGCCAATGTCCGAGATTCCGAAATCATCCGCAGCATGTTGTTAGCCATCGGCATGAAAGAACAAGAAGATTTTTTAGGTGCCGATTTTATTTTGTTCAATACCTGTGCCGTCAGGGAAAACGCTGAAAATCATCTTTATGGCGAACTTGGACGTGCCAAGGAACAATATGATAAGAATCCTGAGACAATCATCTCCATCTGTGGATGCGTCATGCAGGAAGAATTCGCTGTCAAGCATGTCCTCGACCACTTCCCCTTTGTCTCCTTGATTTTCGGGACAAACAATCTCGTTGAATTCTACCCTCTTCTAAACGACTGCATCACTCATAATCAGTCAATTGTCGATGTCAGAAGCAATTCTGATCTGGTCATCGAAGGCCTGCCTGAAAATCAGGAAGGGCGCATGTCCAAATACACCGCCTTTGTCAACATCATGTACGGGTGCAACAAGTTCTGCACATATTGCATTGTTCCGTATACACGCGGAAGAGAACGTTCAAGAAAGATGGAAGACATCATTGCGGAAGTCAACTGTCTGAAAGAAAGCGGCTATAAGCAGGTCACTCTTCTCGGACAGAATGTCGATGCCTACGGAAAAGATTTCGGGGATGAATACGCCTTCGCCACGCTCTTGGAAAATGTCGCAAAGACGGGCATCGAACGTGTTCGTTTTGTCACTCCTTATCCGAGTGATTTTAGAACACAGGTCTTTGACGTGATGGCGAAATACAAGAATATCATGCCCTACATGCATTTGCCTGTCCAATCCGGATCCAATAGCGTCCTTAAGAGAATGAATAGACGCTACACAAGAGAACAGTATCTTGAGATTGTCCATGAACTCAGAAAGAGACTTCCCGATGTCTTTTTGAGCACCGATATCATTGTCGGATTCCCCAACGAGACAGAGGAGGAATTCCAAGAGACTCTTTCCCTGGTCAGAGAAGTCCAATACGATGCCGCCTTCACCTTCATCTTCTCTCCACGTCCTGGCACACCTGCCAGCCGCATGAAGGATGAATTCTCCTCCGAAGTCAAGCATAAGCATTTCGATGAACTCAAATCTTTGATCGATGAACTCTCCATGAAACGCGCACAGGAATTCGTCGGAAAGACTCTTCCTGTCTTATTTGAGAAAGTCAGCGAAAAAGATCCAACCCGTATCTCTGGCTATGATCCACACAATAAACTTGTCCACGCAAAAGGAGACGCCTCTTTGATTGGACAAATCAAGAATGTCAAAATCATCGAGTCGCATACTTATTCCTTAATTGGAGAAATTGTCGATGAGTGAAATCGCTGACCTCTACCTGAAAGCCGATAGGCTCTTGAATGACTTTTCCTCCTTGGATATTGTTCAACGCTATCACTTTCTCAAGCAGGAACTCGAACAAGATACTCATCTTCAGGAAATCAAAAAGACAAGAGAAACTTTCCAGTCGAAATTGAAATACATCTCTTCCGACAAGAAAGATGAGGTTCTTTCTCTCTGCAAGAGACTGGATATCGAATATAAAAACGATCCACTCGTGATCAATCTTCTTTCCATCAAGGAAGAAATCGATGAAATCATAAAACCTTTGACAGAGACGAAACTCTAGTTCGTCTCTCTTTGTTTTTCAAGTATAATAGTAGACGTCAGTTTCAGAGGACATCATTATGGCAACGAAATCAAAAGAAACCGGGTTTACCCCGATGGTCGAACAATACCTTTCCTTCAAGAAGCAGTATGGAGATATCATCCTCTTTTTCCGAATCGGAGACTTTTATGAAATGTTTTTGGAGGATGCGCAGATTGTCAGCCGTGAATTGCAGCTCTTTCTAACCAAAAAAGCCTGTGGAAATGGTCAATTCATACCGATGTGCGGAATTCCCCACCATGCCTATCTTCAATATGCCCAGAAACTCATCGATCATGGATACAAAGTCGCCATCTGCGAACAGGTTGAAGATCCGAAGCTGACCAAGAAGTTGGTCAAGAGAGATGTCATTCAAATCATCACTCCCGGTGCCAACCTCGATCTGACGAACAATGAAAACAATTTCATCGCTTCATTGGTGATGGATCAGCGTCAGGCCTTTTTATCATATGCAGATATCTCGACCGGCGAAATGAAGGCCCTGTCTTTGGAAAACAGCTATTCGAGGATTGTCGAGCAGCTTCTTTCTTTAGATATAAAGGAACTCGTCTTGAAAAAAGACACGGACAATAACCTAATCTGCTACATTAAATCGAATTCCAATATCTGCATCTCCTATTATGAGGATTCTTCCACCTCCATCGAGACAGATTCACTTTTTGGCGCCCTGAAGGATGAAAGACAGATTGAGGCCTCCGCCCTCCTTTATAACTACCTGAAAAACATGGAAAGACGAGATCTGACCTATTTCAAGCCCGTCGAGAACAAGATGGAACAGAAATCCATGAAGTTGGATTATTCTGCCCAGGCGAATATGGAACTGGTCAAATCATTGGATAACAAGACCTATGGAACACTCTATTGGCTCTTAAACCAGACCAAGACTCCTATGGGAAGCCGTTATCTGAAAAGCCAGATCACAAGCCCCAGCGCCAGCCTAAACGAAATCGAAAAAAGATTGGATCTGACCGAGTGCTTTTTAAATCATTATCTTGAAAGAGAAACGCTCCGCAAGGATCTGGAATCCGTCTTTGATATGGAAAGGCTCATCGCAAGAATGGGCTATGAAAACTGCAATGGACATGACCTGCTTCAACTTAAACGTTCTTTGGAGATACTGCCGACCATAAAGAAACATCTTTTACAAATTCAGGATTGTCCACAAGTTGTTCATCTTTCGGATAAATTGGGAAATTATGATGAACTTGTCACGCTTCTCGAAAAAGCGATTTCTGAAGACTGCCCCTTGACTATCACCGAAGGCGAAATCTTCAAGAAAGGCTATAACGATCAATTGGACGAATTGATTTCCTTGACGGGAGATGCCAAGGAATGGATAGCCCAATTGGAAATCAGGGAAAAAGAAAGAACAGGAATCAGCAAACTGAAAGTCGGATACACGTCCGTCTTTGGCTACTATATCGAAGTGACTAAGGCTCAGCTTGATCTTGTCAAACCAGAATATGGATATATTCGAAAGCAGACTCTGACCACAGGAGAAAGATACATCACCGAAGAACTCCAGGAAAAGGAAGCCAAGATTTTGCGTGCGAAAGATGACCGGACTTCGCTCGAATACAAATTGTTCAAAGATTTGAGAAGATATGTCTCTCAATTCACTTTGCAGATTCAGCAGACCTCCGATGCACTTTCCGAACTCGACTATTATCTAAACCTCGCCTTCGTCAGTTCAGAAAATCACTATATCCGTCCTACCTTTAACCAAGAGGGAAAAATCCATGTCCTCAACGCACGACACCCCATCATCGAAAAAGCAGCGCCAGATAAAATCTTCGTCTCCAATGACTACACAATGGATGAAAAAACAAATGTCTTGATCATCACCGGTCCTAACATGGGCGGCAAATCGACCTACATGAAAGAATTCGGCCTTATCGTCATCATGGCACAGATTGGCTGCTTTGTTCCTGCAGATTGCTGCGAAATTCCTCTTTTTGGTTCCTTGTTTACGAGAATCGGTGCATCCGATAACCTCATAAAAGGACAATCCACATTCATGACAGAGATGAGCGAAGTCGCCGGCGCACTTGAAAAAGCCGACGAACATTCTCTCTTCCTCTTTGATGAAATCGGAAGAGGAACCGCCACATTTGATGGCATGGCCATTGCTCAGTCCATCATCGAATACATCGTCCGTTTTGTCCATGCCAAGACATTCTTTTCCACTCACTATCATGAAATTACAAAATTAAGTGAAAAAATATCTTCCGTAAAGAACATCCATTGTGATGTGAAGGAAGCTGATGGAAAAGTCACTTTCCTTTATAAGATGAGAGATGGTTCAATGGACCGCTCCTATGGTGTCAATGTTGCCAAATTAGCCGGCCTTCCAAATGAAATCATTGAAAGAGCTGATGAGCTTCTTGTTTCCTTAGAGCAGAATTCTGCCATTAAAGAAAGTCAGGTGAAAAATGTCGTTGCCGAAGAGAAGCCAAAAGACATGCTTCATGAAGAAATCAAGAAGCTCGATCCGATGACTCTTTCCCCGCTTGACGCACTCAACTACCTCATCGATCTGAAGAAGAGGTGCAAATAATGTCCCAGATACAATTGATGAAGCCAGAGCTGGCAAACCTCATTGCCGCTGGCGAAGTGATTGAACGCCCGGCAAGCGTCATCAAGGAATTGGTTGAAAATGCCATCGACGCCAAGGCTAAGAACATCTACATCGGTGTGACCGATGCCGGAAAAGGCACAATTCTTGTCAAAGATGATGGAACCGGAATGGATAGAGAGGATGCCAAGACGTGCTTCTTGAGACATGCCTCAAGCAAGATCAAGACGGAATATGATCTTAACCGTATCCGCACACTCGGTTTCCGTGGAGAGGCCATTCCTTCGATCGCTGCTGTCAGCAAGGTGAAATTGACAACGGCCGTCGAAAATGCCCAGTGTGGCACCCAGGTGGAATCTTCTCCGAATGAAGAACTTCAGATTTCGGATGCCCTCAATCGAAAGGGCACAATCTTTGAAGTCCGGGATCTTTTCTTCAATACGCCAGCCCGACTCAAATATCTCAAATCACAGAAAGTCGAAACCTACAGCATCATCGAAACAGTCGAGCATCTTGCCTTAGGATTCCCATCCGTTTCCATCTCCTTAGCCATCGACGGCAAGGAAATCTTCAAGACAAGCGGACGAGGCGATCTGTTGGAAACCATTCAGAAAATCTATGGAAATGTCATCGCACAATCTCTCTATCCAATCAAAAAAGAAGGTATCGCCTATTCTTTCTCTGGCTATATTGCCAAACCGGAAATCAACTATTCGAGAAGAAAGGACATGCTCACCTTTTTGAACAATCGCTGTATTTATGATTACAAGATCAACAAAGGCATCGAAGACGCCTATAAAGATTACCTTCCACCATTGAGATATCCTTTCTGCATTATTAATCTGCAGTTGGATTCCTCGTTGGTTGATGTCAATGTCCATCCCACCAAAAAGGAAGTTCGCATCTCCATGGAAGAAGAGATTGCAAGAGATGTCAAGGAAGAAGTCCTGAAAACACTCAATTACAAAAAGCCTATCTATTTTGCAAGCGAAGACAAAAAAGCCGAATCACTTATGGTTGAAGAAGATGCCTTTGATATCTCCGATCTTCAGCAAAGCGATTTACATAAAGCTCAGGAAAGTCAGGACTATTCCTCGATTCAGCCCATAAAGAAAGAAGCACTCCCGGAATATGTTCAGGATTCCCTTCCGTTTGAACCGACATATGAACTGAAAAGTCCACACATATCCGGAAATGAAAAGAGGGAGACTTCCTCATCCTCTCTTGCTTCAAACGAAAAACCACAGGCGGAATATACATCCACAGACTACTATTCCACAATTTTTGAAAAGGAAAATATTTCTTACCAACTTCCTGAAATGCATCCGATCGGCCAAGTCTTACAGACCTATGTCCTTTGTGATGGCATCGACTGCTTCTACATTCTCGATCAGCATGCCGCTGCCGAGAGAGTGAACTATGAAAAAACCGAGGCCCTCTTCAAAAGCATAAGAAGCCGCATCGTCCCTCTTTTCCCTATCACGGTGGAACTCACTTATAAAGAGCGTCTCAACTACGATGAGGAACATATCAATCGTCTTTCTTCCATCGGCATCAAGACCGAGGAATTCGGAGGAAATTCCATCAAGGTCTCAGAGATTCCTTCCTTCCTCAATGAAAAGAACGATGAAGAGGTCATCCTCGATTGCGTCCATTCCTGCCTGAATAACGAATCAGCCGATCCCATCAGCCTTCTTCATCTGACGATTGCCAATATCGCATGCAAGAAATCCATCAAGGCCAATCATCATATGTCTCTCTTTGAAATCGAGGCCCTCTTGAAGGATCTCTCCAAATGCAAGAATCCTGCCAACTGCCCCCATGGTAGACCGACCATCATAAAAATCACGAAGGCCGACGTCGAGAAAATGTTTAGGAGAACCGGATTTTGATTTACTGTTTGCTTGGCCAGACGGCCAGCGGAAAAACATCCCTTGCCCTGAAACTGGCAAAGGAATTCTCCCTGCCCGTCATTTCCGCCGATGCCTATCAATGCTATAAGATCATGCAGATTGGAACCGATAAGCCATCCAAAGAGGAAATCGGTTCTGTTCCGTATTATTTTTATGATGAATATGAACCAGATGAGGATATATCCGTGTATGATTTCCAACAGAAATGCCGTCCCATTCTGGAAAAATATAACCGGGAAGGAAAAGATATCCTTGTCGTCGGAGGAAACTTCCTTTATGTCAAAGCCCTTCTTTTCAACTACGTCTTCCAAAAAGAAGACCAAAAGAGAAAAAGTCCCTATGAGACCCTGTCCTTGGATGAGATGCAAAGAATCCTAAAAGAAAAATCCTTGGAAACCTACAAAAGCATCGATATAAAGAACCCGAGAAGAGTCCTTCGTGCCCTCGTCCAATTGGATGAAGGCACTTCCAAAAAAGAAATCCAGAATCAAAATTCAGGTCAGCCGATTTATCCATGCGAATTCTATTGCCTGAACATCTCCAAGGAAGAAGGAAATCGAAAAATTGATCAAAGAATCGATGCCATGGTCAAAAATGGCCTCGTTGAGGAAGTGACAGCCCTCTATCAGAAATATAATGAGAATTCCCGTCCTTTTTCCACCATCGGATACGTCGAAATCATCCAAGCCATCAAGGAAAACCGAAAAATCGATTCTTCAGTTATCGACCTCATCAAGATTCATACCCATCAGTATGCCAAAAAGCAGAGAACATTCCTTAAGCATCAGTTTGATTCCATCACAAGCGGAACAAAAGAAGAAATCGAAGAAATCCTACGCAAAAAAATAGAAAGAGAATCTTCTTTTCATATTTCGATTCCATTAGAATAGTACAAGTTAGGAGACCCTATCATGAACAAAGAGTATGACATCAAGCCGATCTGTGAAGAATTAGGCCTCAATGAAGACAATTTAATCTACTATGGAAGAGATAAGGCAAAAATCGATTTAAGCAGCCTTCCTTCCAATTTGAAAAGAAAAGGAAAACTGATTCTGACAACCGCCATCACTCCGACAAAAGCCGGTGAAGGAAAGACAACAACCGCCATCGGTCTTGCCGATGGATTGAAGGCACTGTCCTACAATGCCATGGCTGTCTTAAGAGAGCCTTCTCTCGGGCCTGTTTTCGGCGTGAAAGGTGGCGGTGCCGGAGGAGGAGAGGAAACCCTCTATCCTGAAGAGGACATCAATCTCCATTTCACAGGCGACATGCATGCCATCACCTCCGCCAACAACCTTATCGCCGCCTTGATCGACAATGAGCTTTTCCAGCAGTCGAGCCTGAACGTGGATCCTGAAAGAATCGTCTTCCCTCGCTGCATGGATATGAACGACCGCTCCTTAAGAGACATCCAAACATCCCTCAACGATAAAAAAGCGATTCCCCATCCATCCCATTTTGTCATCACCGCCGCAAGTGAAATTATGGCCATATTCGCTCTATGCAAGGATGAGGAAGATTTTCTTGATCGTGTCGAAAATATACTTGTCGCCTACTCCAAGGAAGGAAATCCGATTTATGTCAAACAGCTTGAATGTCGCAACGCAATCAAGAAGCTGATGCATACTGCCCTGAATCCAAATCTTGTCCAAAGCAAATATCATACCCCTGTCTTGGTTCATGGCGGACCCTTTGCCAACATAGCCCATGGAACCAATTCGATCATTGCCACTGACTTAGCCCTGAAGTTATCCGACTATGTCGTCACGGAGAGCGGATTCGGAAGTGACCTCGGCATGGAAAAATACATGGATATCGTTTCCCCATTAGGCGGGTTCCACCCAGATGCTGTCGTGCTTGTCTGCTCGATCCGCGCATTGAAACTTCATGGAGGAGTCAAGTTCGAAGAATTGAGCAACGAAAATGTCGAAGCGACAAAAATTGGATTAGCCAATCTAGAAAAGCATATTGAGAATGTCCAGGCTTTTCACGTCCCTGTCATCATTGGAATCAATCAATTCAAAGATGATAGCGCAAAAGAAATCGAAGTCGTGGAAACTTATCTTTCCCATAAAGGCATCCCCTATAGCCTCAATTCCTCTTATGTCGATGGACCGAAAGGGGCAACTGATTTAGCCAAGAAAGTTGTCGAAGTTTTGGAAAAAGACGAATGCCATTACGCACCTCTTGTTTCTTTCGACATGAATCTCGAGGAGAAAATCGAAAAAATTGCCAAGACAATGTACGGCGCAAAGAATGTCGAATATGCCCCTGAAGTTCTCGAACAGCTCCATAATTTGGAAAACAGCGACTTTAAGAATTTCAATATTTGCGTCTCCAAAGTGCCGAATTCCCTCAGCGATGATCCGCATCAGCTCAATGTTCCCGTCGATCACACTCTCCACGTCAAGAAACTCAGACTCTTTACAGGTGCCCAATTCGTCGTCCCACTCACAGGTGATATTTTCACGATGCCTGGGCTTCCAAAGATTCCGGCAAGCAAAAAAATGAACTGATATGAAAATACTTTCCGGAAAAGAAATCCGTCCTCTTTTGAAAGAAGAAATCGAAAAAGAACTCAAGGATGTTTCTCTTTCGTTCTACCTCTATTCCAACAAAGAGGACTATGCAAGCAAAGCGTATCTCAACGGCATCAAGAAAACACTGACCGCCTTTTCAATCCCCTATTCAGAAGGATTCATCGACCCAAGCCAAGACAAAGAAACCAACCTTTCTCTCTTCAAAAAGGAGAGCGAAGGAAGAAGCATCCTCATGGCACGCCCGCTTCAAGTCGATTACGAAAAAGAATTCCTTTCCTTGATTCCGCCAAGCCAGGATCCTGATATGCTGACAAACGAAAATCGAGGATTCCTTTTTGGGGGAGATTTAGACTATCTCACCGCGACAAGTCAATCTGTCAGGCGAATCCTCTCCTACTATAAGATTCCAACCGAGGGAAAGAAAGCCGTTGTTCTTGGTCGAAGCACCGAAGTGGGCTATCCCTGCTTCCAGCTCTTGAACAAAATGAATGCGGCAACCACGCTTCTTCATTCCAAAGTCGATAATAAGACGATTCAGGAATATGTCAAGCAAGCCGACATCCTCGTTCTCGCCACTGGAAAAAGTTCTCTCGTCAAAGAAGAAAGCCTTCATCCATCCTTGACTATTCTCGATTGTGGTTTCAATCCGAATGGCGGAGACTTGGGATTCATCCCAAAAGAAAATTCTCTTTTTGGCTACACACCGGTTCCGGGCGGAATCGGCGTACTGACGTCCTATTGTCTTTTGCTCAACGCGATTCATCTAAAGAAGAAAAGATAGACTATGACATAACAGAATTTGACAAAGTGTCCATTCTGTTATGTCTTTTTTCTTTTTATCCAAAATTTCACCTCTGTTGCTTCCCATATAGAAGTAGGGAGGAAAAAGAAATGTCCATTCAAATTCACGATGTCAATTTCTCATACGGTGATCATGTCATTTTTTCGAACCTCTCTCTTCTCTTGCCTGAAAATGGCTTTGTGTTGCTGCTCGGGCCCTCAGGCTGTGGAAAGACAACCTTCCTCTCCCTATTGAATAAAACCTTGCTTCCGAATAGCGGGACGATTACCCTGGATTCTACGCCGAGCTGTGTTTTTCAAAGCCCGCTTCTTCTTCCTTACCTTACCGTGGAGGAAAATATCGCACTGCCTCTTCTTTTTGATGGCTGCGATTTAAAGGAGGCAACAAAGAAAGTCGTCCCTTATCTAAAAAGACTCGGACTGGAAAGCCTTAAAGACAAATTGCCCAGCCAGCTCAGTGGAGGAGAATGCGTCCGTGTCTCCATATGTCGAGGCCTCATCAAGAACCAACATATTCTGATTTTGGATGAACCGACAGGGCAACTCGATGAAATGAATTCGGCAAATATCTATCAGCTTTTAAAAGAACTTTCCAGAGATCATCTCATCATTCTTGTCTCGCATGATGAAATTCATGCAAGCGAAAGTGCAGATTTGATCTACATGCTCAAAAATAAAAAAATAGAATTGATCAAGCAAAATCCAATCCAGCAAGAAAGCAGAAAAGTAGAAATCGTCGACACTGAAAAGAAAAAAATGACTATGAAAGCATCTTTTTTTCTTAATCTGAAGTTTCTGAAAATGAAAAAGAAACGCACTTTCTTTTCCATTCTCTTTCTTTCTTTGAATTGTCTTCTTCTCTATCTTGGCCTGAATCTGAATTTTCATATGGATAAAAGCATAGACAGTCTTTCTCAGGAATACTATGCCTATAATACATTTTCCATCTCCATGGTTGAAGAAGTGGCCTCCTCTGGCAATCTTCATCTAAAGAAGAACAGTATTCCTTCCGACGAAGTCCTTTCCATATTGAGTCTTAAGAAGGTCCATTATTCCTTGGATTATTTCATTCCGAACGCCTATGAAATCAACCTGAACAAGAAAACATTCACCTCTTCGATTTATCCATTCATGGAAGAAAAGAAAGAAAGACTCAAGATCGGAAATCAAACATCAAAGGAGACAGACATCATCGTCAACCTGTCTTTTGTCAAGGAAACGGGATTGGATGAAAAAGAGATTCTAAATCGAAAAATCCATTTTTCAAGGGAAGTTCTTCTCTACAGCACAGGTTTCAAGGCAGAGGATCCCTTTAAGTTCGACTTTGATTTCACCATCGTCGGCATCTCCAAGGAGAAGGAAGCCTTCAATAAGCCCATTCTCTATTATCCTTATGAAAAAATGCTTCTATCATTTCGAGAAATCGAGTTATGCAACATCAGCGAAGAACTGGATCAGCAAAAAAATCTTTATGACCTGATTATAGATAGCGAATATGACCACGATGACTTCAAAAGCAATTGTCTTTATGTTGAAAATGAAAATCCAGAAAAAATTTCCACCCTGAGCAATCATTATTTCAAGAAAAAAGTCAAAATCAATTCACCGTCGATGGACATGAAAGAGAGTACAAAAGACATTCTCTCTTCTTTATTGAAAGTGTTATCACTCTTTCTTGTTTTGAATACTATATCCTGTGTTATGCTTGAATTCCTATCGGTTTATTCATTATATGAGGATCAAATCCGACTTTTTGCTCTTTTGAAAGCCTTCAGCACAAAGAAGAATCTCGGAAGGCTTGTCCTTGGCCTGGCATGGATTTTCATCTGTATCTCCCTTTTGATCACCTTCATATTTTCTCTTTTTTCCACTATGGTCATCAATTCTCTTCTCTTGAAGAACAACCTCGTCCGCTTTCTTTCTTTTTTTGATCCGATGGCTTTTGTCCTAATCATCCTTTTGACGATTTTCTGTTGCTTCATCGCTTCTTTCCTGCCTTTAAGGAAAATCAGCGATTCGAGAATCAATAAGGAACTGGAGGGAGAAGACTGATGTTTGAAATCATTCATTTGAGAAAAAGATACCCCTCCAATAAGGAAGACACCTTGAAGGATATCTCTCTTTTCTTGCCAAGTCACGGCCTATTCTATTTCATCGGAAAATCAGGTGCAGGAAAATCGACATTCATTCAGCTTCTCGGTCTCGTAGACGAAGACTATGAGGGGAAAATCCTTTTTGATGGAAAAGACCTGAAGGAATTCACCCAAGATGAAAAAGCCAGTTATCGTTTCAAGGATGTCTCATTTGTCTTCCAATCCTACCATGCCGAAGATAAGGAGAGCGTCAAAGAGAACCTCCTCAAAATTTTTGCCATCACTTCCTTATCGAAGAAAGAGAAGAATGAGAAAATCAAGCATGCACTTTCCCTTGTCGGCCTACCCGAAAAAGAAAACCAACTCTTCAAAAATCTTTCCGGTGGCGAGAAAAAAAGAATCGCTTTGGCTAGAGGAATCCTAAAAGAATCCAAAGTTCTCCTTGTGGATGAGCCACTTGCGAACCTCAATGCGGATCTGCGAAAGAAAATGACACAGGTTCTCAAATGCGAAAGTGAAAAAAGGCTTGTGATCATCATCACTCATGAAAAGGATGAAATCCCTGGTTCCGCAACAATCTACGAAATGAGAAATGGGAAAATATATGAGAAGAAAAGAGGTGAATTTCCACATAAAAAGGAAACAAAAGAAAGCTATCAGAGGAGAAAATATGGCTTCAGAGAGATGCTTCATCCTCTTTGGATTGCCCTGAAAATCAAGAAAGAATTTCTTGTCATCACACTCTTTGCGCTGATGATTGGCCTTTTTTCCATCTCTTTTTCCTTTCAGCTGAGTCTGAACGTCTCCTCAGCAATGCAAAAATCAATGCAAAGCTACATGGATGAAAATTGCATGGTCGTCTCAAACAAAGACAGTTCCTTATCCTCAACCTCTTTTGAAAATCCAGATTATGCCACACTCAGCAGACTTAGAAGAAATCATTCATCCTATATCCTAGGCATCTCTTCCTTTTATCAGAATGGATTTGACGATATCTTCAATGACAGCCAACTCTTAAGCATTCAGTTCAACAAAAAATCACTAAATCTCGAAAAATTATCGCTCAACTCCTTTTTGGAATATCGTATGCCGCAAGAAGTCATCGAAAAGACAATTTATGCCGATATTTCGAGCATGTCAGAAGAAGATATCATTCTAGCCTTGGAAGAAAATCAAATCATCGTCCTTTATTCCATGATGTTCGATACCCGGATCAGACAAGTGGAAGAGGAGGACATCAAAAAATTATCCAGTCAGATTGAGAACAACCTTGTCCAGTTCCGCATTCAGGCAGACAAATCCGACTGGCGGTACAATCAGGATTATCTCTATCGTGTCAAGGGAATCATCCTGGATAAGAAGAATTACATCATCAATCCAAGCGAGACATTTGCCAATCATTTCGTTTCCGACATCATGCATTTCGAGGAAATCAATGCCGAAGACGACATCGATGAGAAAAAACCATGGACACTGAAGAAATACGATGGCTATCGCTTGAAAGCAAACACATCGGGCGAGTTCCTAAAATCATTTCTCGAGGACAAAGAAGCCAACGACTATACGATTCAAATGTTCAAGACCCCGAATTATTATGAAAAGAATGACCCAGCGACACACAATCATGTTTTCCTTGTCAAAGATTATCTCCCAAAAATCCATCTCAACGAAATAAAGGATTTTATCAAGGAAAATAAAAGAGATATTCAGGGCATCAATTATTCCTCGCCTGTCTACACCTACACAGCCTCTGGATATATCTCCGGATTTGCCAAGCCCTTTTTCTTTTCGAAATACAAGGAAAAACTCAATCAGATTGAGGATGAATCAGCCTATAGCGATAAGGATCTCGGTCAGCTTCAGGGATCCCTCATCGAAGAGATTCCCGGTGTGATCAAAGCTGACCTTCTCACCAGCATGAATCAGATGGAAGGTCTTTCCTTTATCAGCCTTGATCAAACAGACATAAAGCCCTACTATGGAAAGAATCCATCCAGATATGATGAAATCGGAATCTCAAAGAAGATGGCCGAGACTCTTTTTCATTCGGCAACCGGGGCCCTTGGAAAGAATCTCTGCACCCTGACGCTTGATCGCACGACAAAGACCAATGGAAGATATAAAAATGAATTCACGCAGGGGACCGTCAAAATCACTGGCATTTATGATTCCGAGAAAATCAGTATCTACCAGGAGAGTCTTTTCCCACTCTGCTATTCCTTTTCCTGCGGAGAGTTGACCTGTCAGGAAACCCGAATCGAACAAGTCATCCTCAAAACCGACCTATCAAGCCATACGATTGAGGAATATCAGGATAGAATCAGAAGATGCGGTGATTACAGTGGCTCGTATCCCATGTATCTCATGATTCAGGAAATCAAGAAGACACTCAATCGTCTCTCCTCTCTCTTTCTCGGATTTGCGATATTGTCTCTGATTTCTGCTTCCTGCCTCTTGCTTCTTTCCTTATATCTCATCATCAATAGGGATAAAAAAGAAATCGGCATTCTTCTTTCCTTAGGCTATACAAAAAAGGAAATCTCCGCTTTTTATCTTCTTTTAAGTCAATCCATCGGCTTGTTCGGATTTGTTGGTTCCCTATTTCTTTCTCTGCTGACGGAAACAATTCTCAGCAAGACTCTGAGCGATCTTCTTTCAAGTTATT
The DNA here is from genome assembly GCA_963612025.1 of bacterium. GTDB lineage: Bacteria > Bacillota_I > Bacilli_A > RFN20 > CAG-288 > Enterosoma. The sequence goes on along the minus strand of CAVDUB010000008.1, from coordinate 39,767 downwards.
CATTTTCCATAAGACCATTCCTGATTTCCTTCCTTGTCAGTTTCCTTTTGACAACCTTGATTGGAATGCTCCTTTCAGGCAAACTGAAGAACCATACTGTCATGGACGGATTCAGAGAATAGGGGTAACCGCTTACAAGAAAATAGAAAAAATTTTTTATATCACCTCAATTCAAAATATGATATATTTTTTAGAGCATTGAAGTGTCAATGCGAAGAAAGGGTTTAGACTATGAAGGGTACTGTTAAAAAGTTCGACAAAGAAAAGGGCTATGGCTTCATCACCGGTGAAGATGGCAAGGATTATTTCTTCCATTACAGCCAACTTATGATGGAAGGCTTCAAGACTGCTGAAGTCGGTCAGAAAGTTGATTATGAAGCAGCTTCGACCGAAAAAGGTCTCAGAGCCAACAACATCAAGTTCGCTGACTAATCCAAGCAACTTAGCTTTTCTACTTTTTAGATAATGCTAATAAAAGGTCGCCTCTCTTGGGGCGACCTTTTTATTGTTTCATCTTGCATCTTTGAAGCAGGAACCACCCACAAATTCTCTCATGATGGAATTGCATGGGATATCTTCGATTTCAATCGGAAGGAAATAGCGGACCATATTCTTCAATCGACAGGCAAGAAGGTATTCTTCCTGATCGGGTGTGATTTTCTCCAAAAGGGGAAGAACAATATTTCTTAGAGCGGAAAATTCATACGGAACAAAGGAATCAAAGACATAATCTGCGTTTTCCTGAGTCGGATAAATATAGGAAAATTCACCTTGGCGAACATCGGGCCACATGCGGATTGTCTCTGTCGCATCGGAATTCCGTGTACGGACATCCCTGGCGATTCTTCTCAAAAGACGGATATCCGTCATCGAAATCGGAGAGTGATTGTCGATATTGACCTGTGGCTGAGGCGCAATAAAAATGCGGAATTTCGCTGAAGGCGAAATTTCTCCAAGAACCTGGCTATCAAGAGCATGGATACCCTCAATGATCAGCGGTTGGTTGTCCTGCAGGGTGATCGTCTTTCCTGGTCTTCTCTTCTTTGTGACAAAATCATAGACAGGAAGAGTGACGCTTTCCTGACGGATCAGTTGATCCATTTGGCGGTTGAAAAGGTCAAGATTCAGGGCTTCGACGCTTTCAAGGGAGACATTGGGCGAACGCTCTTCGTTTGTTTTGAAGTAATCATCCATCGAAATTCGGATCGGCCGCAAGGCTTTCGACATCAGTTCGAACATCAATCGATTGGCAAAACTCGTCTTACCGGAAGAAGATGGGCCGGCGATGCAGATGACCTTGATGGGCGTCTCTGAAGTCGTGATCATTCTTCCAAGTTCTGCGATCATATCATTGACTCTCGCCTCGCACAGGTTGATGAAGGCCATGGAAGAATTCGTTTTGATGAATCGATTGATTCCAAAGACCGTATCCAATTGGATATTCTTGCTCCAGAGATAACTTTTCTGCAATGACTGGGCGTAGGTCGGTTCATCCTTGAATTCCGGAATTCTGCCTTCGCATTCACAGCGCGGAACCTGAATGAGAAATCCCGGGGTATAGTAGCGAAGATGATATTTTTTCAGATATCCCGTCGATGGGACAAGGAAGGAATAAAGATAATCATCATAGACAAAATCACCATCCCTGCATTCATCGAGATGAACGAAGTTTTCTTTTCGATATTTCAGCACATCAATTTTATCTTTGAATCCAAGCCTCTTATAACGTTCAAGGGCCTCTTCCTTTGAAATACGGAATCGCACGATTCTCAGATCCTTATCAATCAATTCCTTCACCTTTTGGGAAATCTGTTCGACAAAGGAAGGTGAAAAGAAAGAATTCCTTCCTGACGATGGCTTGGCAAACATCGCCCTGGAAATATTATAGAAATAACGAAGATCCATCTTCGGAGCAATCTCATGGCAGGCCATCGAAATCACATACCTCAGACTCGCCGAATAGATGCGATTGGCATTCGGATCTTTCAGATCGAGGAATTCGATTTCATAGTCTCCATCCTTTTCGAAGACAAAATCGAGCTGTCTGACCTTTCCATTGATTTTTCCGCAAATGAAATCCTTCCTGTTTTCCTCCTTCAGGAGAGCAGAAAGAACGGTTCCTTTTTGAATGTGCTGTTTCATATTGACCTCCTACTTCATTGAACCTATTTTATCGCATTTCATCAGCAAACGGATGAAAAAAGAATCAAAAAAGAGGATAGGCATTTCTGCCTACCCGATTTTCTATCTCAAATCTTTTTGATAGCTTTCGATGACACCTTTGTAGGTTGTCTTGATGAACGTCTTCACTTTTTCGCTCAGAAGAGAATCACATAAGACATCCATTTTCTTCTTATAGGTTTCATCTTCCTTGTATTTTGTCACACTTAAAGCAAGGACATTGGCGTTTTTATCCGCAACCGTATCATTTTCCATCGGAAGAGATTCATTGGCTTCCAATCCACCCGTCAAAGCGCTATTGACTGGGAGAACACCATAATCATAATCAGCAATGGATAAAGCAAGTTCAGATTCAGAAAGAGGATGGATATTTGACGGGAGATTGATTGGTGCATTATTCCCGTCGAGTTCATAGCCATCGATGACACCGGCATCCTTTAGGAGATCCAGTGCTCTGATTTCATTGGAAACATCATTGCAGATGCAATAGGTCGCTGTCTTTTTGTTGGCAGCGAACTCGGCGGCGTTCTTCTTTCCCTCATAGATTCTTAACGGCTCGAAATGAACCGTGACGGCTGGAAAAAGCTTCTTATAAGTATAGGAGGTCGAATAGACACTCTGTTCCCCATCATAGTTTTGGAGATACGGACGATGTTGGAAATAGTTTCCATCATATTCGCCATTGTTTGTCGCCTCATTGGTGATAGACCAATCGAGGACAGTGACTTTCAGCTCATATCCTTTTTCTTTCAAATCCTCCTTGCAAACGCCATTGAGGATTTCAGCATGCGGTTTTTGGGAGCAGGCGATGGTGATGACATGCGATGTATCCTGTTTGCATGAAGTAAACGACAAGACGAACAACGGAAGCAATAAAATACTTTTTTTCATTTGAGAATTCTCCTTTTATCCAATTTCTTTGTTAAATATAAACCAAACTCCTGAACGACCTCGACAAGAATCACGACGATGACAATCAGAATCCAAAACACATAGCTTGTTTCGAAATTCTTGGAATGTCCCATATAGTAAGCGTAAATCTCAGCAATCAAGCCACCGGCCCCAATGTTGTAGGCAAAAGAGGTATAGCCGATGATATTGACAAAAGTGACACAGACACCTAAGAGAAGGGAACTTCTCGCTTCGGGAATGAGGACTTTGCGGACAATCATGAAGTCGCTTGCCCCCATCGAACGGATAGCCTCGATTTTCCCATTGTCCACATCCGTCAAGGATTGTTCGACAATGCGTGCCACATAAGCAAAGGAGGAAACAAAGAGCGGAATGACCATCGTATACCATTCCCCTGTTCCTTTTCCTAGAAGCGCTCTTGTCAGCGGAAGAAGAATCACCGTGATGATTAGACAGGGTATGCTTCTTAGGAAATTGACGATAGCTCCCAAGATCAGATTTGCCCAGCGATTGGGTTTGAGTCCCGTCTTGGAGGTTACCTTGAGAAGGACGCCTAAGGGGAGTCCGACAAGATAGGCCAATCCCAACGCAAGAAGAGACATCAGAAGGGTCTCAAGAAGAGCTTTTAAGACATTGACGGACCCAATCATAATTCCACCTCCTCGACTTTGATGTTCTTCAGGGCTAGAAATTGAAGAACTTTCCGATATTCCTTTTCATCCACAGGCCTCTGAATGACCGTCTGTCCATAGACTTTTCCGTCTTTGACCTTGGTATCGGCGTAGACGAGATTGACCATGACATTGCAATTGAGTACAATCTGGGAAAGAATCGGTTCATCCACATTGCCATCAAATAAGATACGAAGCATTCTCTTTTCATCGAGATTCGTGTGAATTTTATTCGAATAGAGAAGCTGTTTTGTAATCTCCGCCTTTGGCGAAAGGAAGACATCGTCGATGTTTCCATTCTCCACTATTTTCGCCTTGTCCAAGATACACACCTTGTTGCAGATGGCTTCGATAGCACTGAGCTGATGAGAAATCATCACGATAGTGATGCCCTCGCTCTTATTGAGGGACTGCAGAAGAGAAAGCACCGATTTCGTGTTCTCGGCATCAAGGGCACTTGTCGCCTCATCAGAGAGAATCACCTCCGGCTTCAGGGCAAGGCAGCGTGCAATACTGACTCTCTGCTTCTGGCCTCCCGACAGCTGAGAAGGATAGGAATTCCATTTCTCCTCCAGTCCGACTCTTCGTAATGCCTCCATGGCAATTTCTTTGCGCTTCTTCTTTTCCACCTTATGGATTTCCAATCCGATCATCACATTGTCAAGGCAATTCTTCTGATCGAGGAGATTGAAAGACTGGAAAATCATGCCAATCTGTCTTTTGTCCTCCCTTCCTGCTTTTTTCGAAGGAGAACAGAGAAGTTTCTCCTTGAAATAGATATTGCCTGATTCGAATGTCTCCAACGAATTGATGCAGCGAACAAGCGTGGACTTCCCGGCTCCGGACAACCCCAGGACACCATAGATATCTCCTTTTTGGATATCCAGAGAGATATCATCCAAGACAACATGGGAATCAAAGCTTTTGCACAAATGTTCGATTCTGATTTCTGATTCCATTTTCACCTCCAAAAAAAATCCCGTCCCAAACACATAAAGAAACTATGTGCTTAAGGACGGGATTCACCGTGTTACCACCTTAATTCGTTCTATAGTCACCTATAGAGCCTCAGAGAGTTCAATCGTCTAAACTCATTTGCTATCACGGGCATACCCGAAGAAAGCTACTGTCTTTCACTTTCTCAGCTCAGAGGCCATGTTCGTCACCCTTATCCATCCTGCTTCCACCGTCCAGGACTCTCTATCGGAATATCTGTGAGTACTCTTCCTCATCAACGCTTTTACGTCGGTTATTCTAAACTTTCGAATCATAAAAAACAACATTTTTTTAAAAATTTTGTCGCACCTCTCTTTGAAAGCAATCAAGAAAGAAGGCGATTCCTGTTGCAATTCCTTGTTCCCATTTCATAGAATACATATATGTTTCATATCGCCTATGTCGAAGATGAAATCGCTTATTCTGATCAATTGGAAACATTCATAAGCAAGTTTCAAAAAGAAAAGAAGATCGAATTTCATCTAACTGCTTTCTCATCTGCGGACGAATTTCTCTCTTCTTTTTCCTTTGGAAAATATGACATCATCCTTTTGGATATTCTTTTGAAAAAAGACAAAATCAACGGAATGGATTTAGCTCGGGAAATACGAAAGATTGACAAGAAAACCATTCTAATTTTTGTAACAACGATGGTTCAGTTTGCCGTAGAAGGATATGAGGTGGAAGCTCTCGGCTATCTTGTCAAACCCATAACCTATTTTTCTCTTGAACAGGTCTTCAACAAAGCCTTGAAGAGAATAAAGAAAAATACGGATATCTTCTTGACCATCACCAATAAGGGTGTCCTTGTCAAGCTTCCTTCCTCTAAAATTACCTATATAGAAGTCAGAGGACATAGTCTCACGCTCCATTCCACAGAAGGAATATACGCCCTAAGAGGATCCCTTGATCAGATGGAAGAAAAACTGAAAGATAAAGACTTTGTTCGCTGCAACAACTGCTATCTTGTCAATCTTTGCTATGCCTATTCCATTCAAGGAAATTCCCTGAAAGTCGGAGAAGATTTATTGCAGATATCAAGACCGAAGAAGAAAGCCTTCATCGATGCGCTGACAAAATTCCAAGGAGACAGCCTGTGATGGATTTTTTCATTTCCTGTCTAAGATTCTTCGGACGTTTTCATGTCGAAATGTGGCTCTGTTCCACCCTCTTTCTCTTCTGCTGCGAAAAAAGAAGCTATTTCAGGATTCGCTACATTTTCTCGAGTGCTCTTTTCCTTTCTCTCCCATACCTTCTCCCACGGGCGGAAGGAGAGAATATCTATTATTGGAGTTATCTTCAGGTTGGAGAATGGATCAATCTTTCCTGGATCCTCTTCTATCTGCTCGACTGGATTCTTCTATTCTTTCTCTTCCGTTTCAGTATCCATGAAACTTTCTTTTTTTCTTCTGCGTCCTATACAATGCAGCATCTGATGAAGCGAATCATTTTTCTAATCTGCTCTATCTTTTCTCTTCCAATCGGTTCCGGACTGACCTACTACATTCTATCCACCTCTATGCTCTTTCCCATTCTCTTCTTCGACTATTGGTTCTTTGTCAGAAGAATGAAAAAAGGACAACACATCAACACAAATAACCTCTTCATCATCGGAATTTCTGTTGTGACTGTCTTTCTTTTCTGTTTCCTATCCAACTATAATGACCTGTATTCAAGAAACAATATTTCGCTAAGAATCACCACATCCGTCACGGACTCATTGATTCTCATTCTTCTTTTTGGCATTTATGAGCAATCGAAATCAAAGAGAGAAAAAGAAGAAATGACGAAGATGCTTCATGAAAAGCAAGAGGATATGATTTTTTCCAAAAAGAACATTGACCTCATCAATATGAAAGCCCATGATCTGAAACATCAACTCGAAGCACTCAAATCGCTTCCAGGAAGAGAGCAGGATAGCCATATTGCCGAAATAGAAAAAGAAATCATGAACTATGATCTTGTCTGCCAAAGCAAAAGCGAACCACTTAATATCGTTCTGACAAAGAAAGCTCTCTATTGTGAAAAGCATAATATCAAGATCAACTACATGGTCGAGGATGAACCGCTATCCTTCATCGATGATGTCGATCTCTACACAATGATGGGAAATATCCTCGACAATGCTATCGAAGCGCTTCTCAAAATTCCCGAAAAAGAAAAACGAATCATCTATCTCACAATCAAAAAGAAAAACCAATTCCTTTCGATTCATGAAGCCAACGCTTTTGATGGAGAATTGAAACTTCAAAACGGATTGCCCCTCACGACAAAGGAAAACAAGGACTATCATGGAATCGGACTGAAATCCATACTCTATCTTTCAAAGAAGTACAACGGGAATATGACCCTTTCAGAAGAAGATGGCATTTTCAATCTTGATATCCTGTTCCCGATTACAACAGAGGAAAAACAGACCGAGTAAGAATTTCTTTCTCGGTTTTTTATATGGAAACCGACAGGGTAAGTCTTCTCCTCGACAGGATAGGGATTCAATATTGAGACTAAAACGCTTTCATTTTACGATGTATGCGTTTTCAGGAGGACACATGCAATGAAAACCAAAAAAATCGTTGGTGCTACTTGCTGGTACTTAGGACTCTCCGCCTTGGCCGTCGGCCTGGGTGTCGGAAATTCCATCGCCAATCAGTGGCACTCTATCATTTCCACAACCCTTCAGCAGCCGGAAAGCAAAATCGTCACAAACGAGAATGCTAAAAATGAAGATACGCAATACTTCAAGCAGGATTACATATCCGATGAAGAACGCGAAAAAGAAGGTCGAAAACTCTGTGAAGAAGCTGAAATGGAAGGTCTTACTCTTTTAGAGAATGATGGAACATTGCCGTTTTCTTCTTCGGTAAAGAAGATTTCCTTATTTGGCATGACGAGCGTCAATCCGGTTTATGGTGGAACTGGCTCCGGTTCCATCGACACATCCAAAGCCGCAACAGCCAAGATTGCCTTCGAAAGCGCAGGATATGAAGTCAATCCAACGCTATGGAATTTCTATAGCAGTTTCCTTTCCTACAATGAAAATGGAAAAATTGACACAAAGAATTCAAAATATATCCGCACATCTGCTTCTATCGAAGGAAATGCCGGCGTCCAATACAAGGTCAACGAAGCACCTCAGAGCGAATATACCGCCGAAGTCAAGGAAAGCTACGCAAACTATGGCGATGCCGCTGTCGTCTTCATCGGCCGATCCGGAGGAGAAGGCTCAGACCTTTCAATGTCTACGGATGAGAATGCCAATGGCTACCTTGCTCTTTCACAGAATGAAAAAGATCTGCTTCAGGCCATCCAATCCTCTTCAGCCTTCGATAAGATCATTATCATCATCAACTCATCCAATTCGATGGAACTCGGGTGGATGAAGGACTATTCGAAAATCAAAGGTGCCGTCTGGGTCGGTAGCGTCGGAACAACAGGCATGAATGCCATCGCAAAGACACTCAAAGGCGAATACAACCCATCAGGCAGACTTGTCGACACCTATGCAAGTGTTTCGACGTCCGCGCCGGCGAGCAAGAACTTCGGAAATTTCTCTTATACAAACGCAGAGGATCTCAACGACATCAATGAGCCCTATTTCGGATCGACTCAATGGACAGCGAAGAACTACGTCGTCTATCAAGAGAGTATCTATGTCGGCTATCGTTATTATGAAACGAGATATGAAGATACCGTTATCGGCACATCGAATGTTGGAGACTATGAATATAGTAAGGCAGTCACCTACCCGTTCGGATATGGCAAGTCCTACACAACTTTCGAATATTCCAACATGAAGGTCAACACAAAAAATGGTGACTATGAAGTATCAATCACCGTCAAGAACACCGGAGATAAGGAAGGAAAAACACCTGTTCAGGTCTATCTCCAGCAGCCTTACACTGAATATGACAAGAAATACGGTATCGAAAAATCTGCTGTGCAACTCGCGGGGTTTGCAAAGACAAAATCCTTGAAGGCCGGGGAAGAAGAAACCCTTACCATGACCATCGATGACGAGGAATTCCGCAGCTATGATGCCAAGGGCCAGAAGACCTATATTCAGGACGGCGGCGACTATTATCTTGCCGTAGGCGAAAATGCCCATGACGCTTTAAATAATATCCTTGCCAAGAAAGGCTATGGAAAAGGCGATGGCATGACAGACGATGGAAAAAAGGAACTTTCCTACAAGATTTCTCTCAGTCAGGACTTCAAGAAATTCTCCAAGGATGCGACAAGTCAGAATGAAATCACCAATCATTTCGAAAATGCAGAAATCACCCATTATTTCGGAGACACCATCAAATATGTCACCCGAAGCAACTGGAAGGACACTCTTCCAACCACAAATGTTGTTTTGACAGCAACCGAAGAGCTCAAAGCCGATTTGAAGAAGAATGGTGTCGACGACATCAAAAATACGGATATCACAAAATACACCATGCCAACTTTCGGCGCCAACAATGGTGCCACCCTCATCACCATGAAAGGCGCAAGTTATGACGACGAAAACTGGAACACCATCTTGGATAACCTCACAAAAGAAGAAGCCATCAAGTTGGTCACCTTAGGCGGATACAAGACACAAGCCGTCTCCTCCATCGCCTATCCTGGGACGACCGACAAAGATGGCCCGCAAGGCATCTCTTCGACCTTGGTCGGTGGAACCAACAAATCCGCAATGGCCTATACTTCCGAAGTCGTCCTGGCTGCAACATGGAACACAGAACTCGTCAAGAGAATCGGCGTCGCCATCGGAAATGACGGACTTGCCTTAGGTGTCACGGGCTGGTATGGTCCTGCTATGAACATCCATCGCACGCCCTTCACAGGAAGAAGTTTCGAGTATTTCTCCGAGGATCCATTCCTATCCGGCATAATTGCCTCGGCGGAAATTCAGGGTGCAAGAAGCAAAGGTCTCATCACCTATGCCAAGCACTTTGCCGTGAACGATCAGGATACCAACAGAAAAGGCCTTGCCACCTTCTCCTCTGAGCAGGCCATCCGTGAAATCTATCTTCGTCCATTCGAATTGGCTGTCAAGATTGGAAAAACAAACGGCATCATGGAATCCCATAACCGTATCGGCGCCATTTGGGCTGGCGGTTCCTATAATCTTTTAGAGGATGTACTCCGACAAGAATGGGGCTATCAGAACTTTGTTCTTTCTGATTATGTCGGAACACCTGTCTATCAATCCTCCTTGCAAGGCGTGCTCAACGGTCTAGATATGCAGCTTGCCACCAATGCCAAAGCCGACGATATATCCGCCAATTATCAGGATAACGCCTATGTCATGAGCCGCGTAAGGCTTGCCTGTCATCGAATCCTCTATACCACTGTCAATACGGCTGCCATGAATGGCATCTCCCAGTCTTCGAAAGTTGTCTCCGTCACACCGGCATGGAGAGTTTGGCTGACCATCCTTCTTATTGTCTTTTATGTCGGCATTGCTGTCTGTGCATTCTTTGTCACAAAGCATTTCTTCTTCCCAAAGAAGAATAATGATGCCAAAGAAGTCAAATCCGAATAATCTTTTCCTTTTCATAGAGGTCCACAAGCATTGCTTGTCGACCTCTTTTTCTGATAAATCAATTTAAGAAAAAGAAGCAACCATCATGAAGAAAAATCAAAAAAATGTGACTCATCTTCAATAAAAACGGGTTACAAAGTAAGAAAAATAATGTAATATATGTAGGTTTATAGAAAATCATCTATGAAATAGGACGAAACAGAAATTTCTTCTTTTTGATGACCAAGAGAATGACAAAACCCGAATACACTGTTTCCTCTTTGATGAAGAACGAGGTATAGAATGCGAACGCAGACAAAAAAACTGACACTTTCGGCCATGTTTTTGGCCATGGGACTTTTCCTACCCTTTCTGACAGGCCAAATCCCACAGATTGGAAGCATGCTTCTTCCGATGCACATCCCTGTCTTTTTATGTGGACTGATCTGTGGATGGCAATACGGGCTTTTCATCGGTGCCCTTGTCCCCTTGATGCGTTCTCTGATTTTTGGAATGCCTCCGCTTTATCCCACTGCGACAGCCATGTGTTTCGAATTGGCAACCTATGGTTTTGTCGCCGGTTTCCTTTATAGTCGCTTCAAAAAGCAAGGCGTTGTCGCTCTTTATAGTTCGATGCTTGTTTCCATGATTGCCGGCCGCATCGTCTGGGGTCTTGCCGAGGTCGTACTTCTCGGCTTTGCCGGAAACACCTTCACTTGGCAGGCTTTCTTCGCCGGCGCTTTCTTAAATGCCTTCCCGGGCATCATCCTTCAGCTCGTTCTGATTCCCGCATTGATGTTTGCCCTCGACAAGGCAGGATTGGTGAAATTCAAAAAGACCAAACCCGTGACAAAACCTACATGCAAGGAATCAAAAGAAGCATGTCAAAATCTATAAATTGACGGCTTTCGGATTGCCAAAAAAGATCGTTTTTTTCATCTACAACGTGATTCATGCTTAAAAAAGACCGTTTTCAAGAAAGAATTGTACAGACTGCAAACAAAAGTTAACAAAGTAGAATTTATTTTTGATATAATCACAAATGCTATTTTATATGACAAGATGAAATGCAAGGAGAAAGAATATGGCAGAAAAGAATGTCTTAACCAAACAGGGAAAAGAAGATTTAGAAAAGAAATTAAAGAACTTAGTCGAAGTTGAACAGCCGAAAGCTTTCGAAGAACTGAATTTCGCCAGATCGCAGGGTGACTTATCCGAAAACAGCGACTACGATGCTGCAAGAGAGAAAACCGAAGCCATCAAAGCTGAAATCGCTCGTATTCAGTATGCTCTTGACCATAGTGAAATCATCGATGAAGATATCGGCACTGGTGACGCAAAGACTGTCCGCATGGGTAGCTACACCATCACCATCAAGAATCTTGACACAGGCGATGAATATGAATTCTCCATCGTCGGTTCTTCTGAAGCCGATCCGATGAATAAGAAGATCTCCAATACCTGTCCGGTTGCCCAGGCCATCCTCGGAAAGAAGATTGGATCCGTCGTCACTGTCAACGCCAAGAAGCCTTACCAGGTCGAAATCATCGACATCAAGTAAAAACCAAAATTATTTAGACCGAAAATCGTAACTTTGCCTCCGAAATAGACAATACCTATATAGGAGGCAATCAAAATGCTTAAAACTATCATCATTGGCATCATTGTTACGGTCGTCGGTCTTTTTTCTTTGGCTGCAGTCAACAATGTGGTATCTGGGAACAGTTCAAAGACATCTGTCAACGGCTATGCCACAACAGAAACACAATCCGATAAGAATACGGTCAACGTTTCCATCTCCGGAGAGATCAACCATCCCGGTTCCTACTACATCAATCCAGAAGAGACGCTTGGGGACTTGATTGCTTTGGCCGGTGGTGTCACCACAAGTGCGGATACCACAGCCTACAATACTTCTCTCGTCATCAGCACAAGAACATCCTTCTATATCGCTCCTTTATTAGTCGATAGCGGCGTCTGCGTGGAAACGAATTCCAAGAAAACCAACATCAACAAGGCAGACAAGGAAGAATTGGTCAGCGTCGGACTGAAGGAAAGCCAGGCTGCGAACCTCATTTCTTATAGAAATGATAATGGCGCCTTCGGAGCCATCGAGGATATTCTCAATGTCTCCGGAATCGGTGCAAGCACCTTCAATAAAGTCAAAAACAAAATCTGCATTTCCTGATGTTCTTCTTTTTTGCATTCCTTTTCTTCTTGATCGGTTTGCTTTCTTCTCTTTTTTCTCCATTTCTTCTATTGCTTATACTTCTCCCCTTTTCCTATCTCTTGTTCTATAGGAAGGAAAAGAAGTCATCTCTTTTTCTTTTTTTCACCTTGCTCGGTTTTCTTCTTGTCTGCCTTTTTCCAAAAGGAAACCTCAATGCCGACACACTCACTGGCATCGTCGTCGAAAGAAAAGACACGTATTGTCTTGTCTTATCCTGGCATGGAAAATATTATCTTTCCGACAAGGAAGGCACATTTTCCCTCTTCGATTTCATCCACGTGGAAGGATCCGTTCAGAAGATATCCATCACTCATTACGAATCCATTTTCAATTTCAGGGAATATCTGAAGACAAAAGGCGTATTCTATGAATTCAAGAAGAAAAGTTCGTCTATCTATTTTAAAAACCCCATTTCCAATATACCTTTGAAAAATTACCTTTTTCATTATCTATCAGAAGATGGAAGAATTTTCTTTTCTTCTCTTCTCTGTGGCGATTCCATTTCAAATCTAAGTGTTCGCAAGAATTTTGATGCACTTGGAGTCCTCTCTGCTCTCTCCTTATCCGGTTTTCACATTTCATTTCTCTTCTCTTCCATTCAGTTCTTTTTAAAGGAAGAACAGAAAAAGAAATTCTTCTATTTCGAATTCCCCTTTCTTTTTCTTCTTCTTTTTCTCTCCGGATGGAAATATTCCATCCGAAGAATTTTCCTGATGCATCTTCTTTCCTATCTGAACCGAAAAAAGAAATGGAGCCTTCTCTATCTGGAGAGAGTATCCATCAGTGCATTCCTTCTTTTGTTCTTCGAACCCTATTCCCTTCTCAACGGTGCCTTCTATTATCCTTTTCCTCTTTTGTTTTTTCTTGCCATCTTCCAGGAAAAAGGCAAGAAAGAGAAAAAGTTCTTTCCAATCCTCATTTTTCTTTTCTTTCTTCCTTATCGAATGATGCAAAGTCCAAGATTTCATCTTCTTTCACCCTTGCTCAGTCTTTTATTCATTCCTGTCAGTCATATCCTATTTTTATTTTCCTTTCTTCTTTTTCTCGTCCCTCAGCTTGGCCTCATTCTTGACCAGATTCTTTTCGCTCTCTTCTCTCTTTCCGATATGATTGCAGTGGTTCCTTTTTATATGATTGTAGGAACACCAAGTGTTTTCTTTTTGATTCTCTATTATGCTTTCTTTACTGGTATTTTCCTCTTTCGACAATATCATTTTGATAAATATAAGAAAGTCAGTTCAATTTGTCTCTGTATCGTCTTTCTTTCCTCGTTTCTTCCCGACATTTTTCCCCATAACAGCGTCACTTTCCTAGATGTTGGACAAGGAGATAGCACCCTCATACGCTATAAAAACTATAATTTTCTGATTGATACTGGAGGAAATATCCAAATCGATCTTGCACAGGAATGTCTGATTCCCTATCTTGAAAAAAAGAAGATTCGAAAACTAGACATGGTCATCATCACGCATCCGGATTATGATCATAACGGAGCACTCGAATCCCTGAAAAATCATTTCACCGTCGATAACACCTATACCCAGGACGATTTCCTTCTCATGGAGAATAATACGCTCGATTTCCATGGACTTTTGATCAAAGATTACAACCTCTATGGAAGTTACGGGGACAGAAGTGACAACAACCTCAATTCCGGTGTCTATCAGTTCACCCTCAACAAGAAAACATTTTTGATCATGGGAGATGCCCCAAAGGAAGTCGAATACAGAATCATCAAAGACCATCCGGAATTGCGCTGCGATGTCATCAAAATCGGACATCATGGATCGAACACTTCTTCCTCAAAGGAATTTCTAAGTCAGGTATGTCCTTCCTTGGCCATCATTTCCTGCGGAGAAAACAATCGCTACAAGCATCCACACAAAGAGACGATCACCACTTTGGAATCTCTCAAGATTCCCTACATAAGAACCGATGAAGTCGGTACATATTCCTATCATCCTTGATCAAGAAGGAAGATTTCATCCTTTTTGCGTGAAAAAGAAGATGAAATTCAATGATTCTCAGCAAAAGGCAATCGTCTTGTTTGTAAATGAAAAGAATTGCATTTATAATTGTTTTGCTATGAAAGAAAAAATTCTGCTTGCCGATATCGGAAACACATCCATCGATTTTGCCTTCTATGAAATGGAGACTCTTTCCGGAATCAAGAAAATCAAGATTCATGAAAGAGATTCGATTCTCGAATTCCTTTCCACAAATCTTCATGACACAAAACGATGTCTCATATCATCCGTCAATCAAAAAGGTCTCTCTCTTCTTCTTGAGGAAATCAAGAAAAAGGAGATCCCCTATGAAATCATTGATTCCTGTTTCATGGATGAGTATGCAAAGAAATATGGCTACACCATCAATAACACAGCCTATCTCGGAAGCGATCTCTTCTTGGATATTATTGCAAGAAAAGAAGCGCCACAGATCATCGTCGATCTCGGGACTGTGGGAAAAATCCTTTATCTAGATGAAAAGAAGGTCTTTCATGGTGCATCCATTTTTCCAGATATCCAAATGTTCATGAAGATGATGAATCAAGAAACTGATCTGCTCAAGGAGACGGATCTAAAAGAAAATCCTCCCCTTGTTTCCCTGAAGACGGATGAATGCATGTCATCCGGAACAATTTATGGAATGGCCAGTCTGGTCTCGGGAATGACAAATCGAATTCTTGAGGAATATCATCTGAAAAATGCGACAATCTTCCTCACAGGAGGGTATGCTATCTTCATCAAGGATATCCTGAAAGAATTCCATATGCCGGATTTCCAATACGTTGAAGATCTCTGTCTGGAAGGAATGATTCGTTTGATAAAGAGGTAATGACAATGAAAGAAAATGCAAATCCAGTCAAAATCAATGACACAAAATGGAGAAAATTAGTCGATCCGTATAAAGAAGAAGCCTTCAAGTCCCTCAAGGAACTTGTCGCCATCCCATCCGTCCTGGATGAAACAACCAAGAGTGAAAAAGCTCCCTTCGGAAAAGGCGTGGATGAGGCTTTAGATTATGTCGCCCAACTTGGAAAGAAGATGGGATTCAAAGTCGATCGCTGCGACAATTATGTCACAGAACTTTCCTATGGAGAAGGTGAAAAGACACTCGATATCTATGGACATTGCGATGTTGTTCCGGTCAAGAAGGAAAATTGGACCGGTGATCCTTTCACTCTCCGCCTTGAAGAAGGAAATACGATGTATGGAAGAGGAACATCGGATGACAAAGGCCCAGCCTTGGCCTGCCTTTATGCCGTCAAGGCCCTGATGGATAACAACATGCTTGGTGGATACAAGCTTCGTTTCCTTTTTGGAGGCAACGAAGAGAATGATTCCCTCTGCCTGAAGCATTATTTCGAAGAGATGAAAAAAGACTATCCGACCTTAGGCTTCTCTCCGGATGCAGACTACCCCTTGATCTATGGCGAAAAATCCATCTATGCATATAAAGCATCCTATCCAGCAACGATTCTCGGACTCGGAAATTTCTCAGTCGGTTCAGCATTGAACATTGTTCCCGCCGAGGCGAGCTGTGATGTCAGCCTCCATCAGGAAGATATCAAAAAAGCACTTCCTGAATATTTATCTAGACATAAGAAGGTTCAGGCATCTTTTGATGGAAAGACATTGAAATTCTTCGGAAAGCCTTATCATGGTTCCATGCCATGGAATGGTGTTAACGCCGGCCTCTACATGCTTCATTTCCTAGGCGAAGTCTTCGGAGACAAGACGCTTGTCGACATCTTCTATTCCTATCATGATGGAATGGGGGAAAACTTCAAGGGCAACTTCAAAAACCAGTATTTCAGTGAGACTTCCTACAATGTGGGAAGAATCCAGTTTGATGGTTCCTCTCTTGACATCTATGTCAATGTCCGCTTCCCAAGCGATATGAAAGTCAAGACCGTCCTAGACAATGTCAAAGAAAAGACCCACGCCGATGTCACCCTGCTTGGCGGAAGCGATGGCTTTGTCGCCGATCCGAATTCAGATTTCATCAAGATACTTCTCAACGCCTATCAGAAAGAAACAGGCGATATGGAAAGCAAACCGCTTGCCATCGGTGGCGGCACCTATGCGAGAGAAAGCAAAAATTCTGTTGCCTTTGGCGCCCAGTTCCCAAATAGAGACTATCGTATGCATGGCGATGATGAATTCTTCCCGCTCTCCGACTTCTATGACAACATGCAAATCTATGCCCACGCTATCTATGATTTGGGCGAATATCTCAAATCCGGAAAGAAATCAAAGAAATGAGACTCCGACACCGCAAATGGGCTGACCAAGTCCTCAATGACAACAAAGACATCGCTCGAAACCTTTCCGACTTGGATGTCGAAGAGATCAAAACATTCTCCTCACTCGAAATCGGCTCTGGGCAGGGTGGATTCCTCATGGAAGTTTCCAAACTTCAGCCAGAGAAGAAATATCTCGGTGTGGAAATCAACCGAAACGCTTTTGCTTTGGCCGTCAAACATCTAAGCAGCATCAAGGAAGACCATCACAACTTCATGATCCTGAATGCACCGATTGAACGTATTTTCCCCTTGATTGAAGAGAATCAGCTCGACAATATCTACCTCAATTTCTCTGATCCTTGGCCAAAAAAGAAACAACACCACCGAAGACTGACCTATCCCACACTCCAAAAGGAATATTTCCGCATCCTGAAAGAAGACGGAACCCTGTATTTCCGAACAGACAACACGGATTTGTTCAATGATTCCATCGAATACTTCAAGGAAGCCGATCTCTTCGACTATGAGATCATCTATCCCTTCTATTCCGAAAAAGTCGACTATCTTCCTCCGACCGAATACGAGAAGAAATTCCGCAGCCAGGGCGTGGATATCCATGTTCTCATCGCCCATAGAAAAAAGAAATAAGAGAAAGAATCAACGAGTCCATCATGATGGACTCGTTTTTGATTGCCAAATCTATATACCTTATATTCTAGGTGGGCAAAGCAGATCGAAATATTTAAAAAAAGTTAGCACTCTTCTCTTGCATTTGCTAAAATTGCGTATATAATATTTCTAGCATTCGAAAAAAACGAGTGCTACGGAGGGCGGTATGAAAACAGAAAGAAAAGACGAAATCCTCAAATATATCGTTGAAGAATTCATCCGAACCGCTCAGCCGGTCGGAAGCAAATCCCTTTTGAGCCGATATAACATGGACTGCTCCAGTGCGACCATCCGCAATGCGATGGTTGAGCTCGAAAAAGATGGCATGCTCGAAAAGACGCATGTCTCTTCTGGAAGAGTTCCCTCTGCAAAAGGGTACCAGTACTATCTCGATCACCTCGACAATTCATCCCTGATGAATTCCGTCGATCTCGAATTCCAAAGAGAATTCCAGGAGGTCTTGAAGAACAAATCGAGATCTGTCGAAGATGTCATCTCCAAGTCCTGTCAGATGCTCTCGGAAATGACGAACATGGCAACGGTCGTCCTCGGTCCGAAAAGTTCGAACGAAACATTGATTTCCGTTCAGCTTCTCCGACTGAACGAAAACAGCGCCATGGGTATCTTCATCACCGATTCCGGATATGTCGAAAAGAAGACATTCGTCATCAATCCCAAAGACGGCGTCACCTTCAATCAGCTGACAAACACGATGTCTATGCTGAACGAACGGCTTGCCGGAACAAAGATTTCCGAGCTCGAGGCCAAGGCAAAGGCGCTTCAGCCGATTGCATCCAAGACATTTGGAAAAGGGGGCGACATCATCATGGAGGCTTTCCTCCAGGCTCTTGTCTCTTTCACTCGAAAGCGATACGAAGTCTATGGAGAAAAAAACCTGCTCTCGCTTCCGGAATTCAGCAACAGCAAGGAATCCTTCATCAACGCCTACGATGCCTTGCAAAACCCCAATGCCCTAGAAAAGAATTTCGCAGGACAGGATGACTTAGGAAGCGTCAATGTTTCCTTCACCAACGAAAGCAAAGGCGACTTTGCCATCGTCTCCAAGAAATTCAATGGCAAGGATCAGTTAGCCGTCGTCGGTCCGAAGAGAATGGACTACAAGAAAGTTCTCTCCGCCCTGGAATATATCGTCTATATGCTGGATCGGTACTATTTCTCAGACGGACACAATTCCTCCTCTCTGGTTCCCGTTTCCACACCAAAAGAAGTCATCGATGAGAAACCAGGAAGAAAGAAAAAACAACCCTCTAAGAAAGGAGTCAAAAAATGAGTGAAGAAAAAGAAAATGAAATCCCTGTGACAGACAAGAGTGAAGAAAAGAAGGAATCTGAAAAGAAAGCCGAATCTCCTTCCAAGCCACAGGAAGAAAAAGAAGAATCAAAAGAGAAAAAAGATTCCAAAAAGGAAGCTTATGAAAAAGAAATTGCCGAATTGAAGAAAAAGGTCTTCGATTATCAGGCAAAGTTCGAAGAAGCCGACAAGAAGGCCGATGAATGGAAAAACAAATATTACCAGGTCTATGCCGACATGTCGAACACAAGAAAACAGCTCGAGAAGGAAATGGCCGATTTCAAGAAATATGCCAAGAAATCCTTGATCGAGGAACTTATTCCCGCACTCGATGGCTTCGATATGGCCTTGAAGAAAGAACCAGAAGATGAAACCCTGAAGAAATATCTCCAAGGATTCAAAATGATTCACACAAAGCTCATCGAAGTCCTGAAGAGCCAGAATGTGACCATCATCTCACCCAATCCGGGCGATGACTATGATCCGAATACGATGCAGGCCTTCTCCACTGTCGAAGGCGAAGAAGACAACAAGGTTGCCGATGTCTTCACCAAAGGATATCAGATGTATGAGCATCTGCTCCGTCCATGCGGTGTCATCGTCACCAAGAAGAAAGAAGAAAAAGTCGAAGAAAAGAAAGAGGATTCCACCCATAAGGAATCTGAAGCTGAAAAAGCAGAATAACCATCATAGGAGGTAAATATTATGGCTAAAGAAATTATCTTAGGTATCGATTTAGGTACAACAAACTCTGTCGTTTCGTATATGCAGGATGACCATGGCGTCAAGGTCATTCCTTCCCCAGAAGGAACCAACACCTGTCCAAGCGTCGTCTCTTTCAAGAAGGACGGCGAGGAAATCGTCGGCAACGCTGCAAAGCGTATGCTTTTGACCAATCCAGACACCATTCACTCCATCAAGAGAAAGATGGGTACAAGAGAAATGACCCATATCGCCTGCATCAACAAGGATTTCACTCCAGAGGAAATCTCTGCAAAGATTCTCTCCTACATGAAGTCCTATGCTGAGAAATATCTCGGCCAGAGTGTCAGCAAAGCCGTCATCACCTGCCCTGCCTATTTCAATGATGATCAAAGACAGGCCACGAAGAATGCCGGAACCATCGCAGGCTTGGATGTCGTCCGTGTCATCTCCGAACCGACCGCAGCCGCTTTGGCTTATGGCATGGATTCGAAGAAATCCGGAAAGATTCTTGTTTTCGATTTGGGCGGTGGAACCTTAGATGTCTCCATCCTCGATATCGGCGATGGAACATTCGAAGTCTTGTCCACCTCGGGTGATACTCAGCTTGGTGGCGATGACTGGGATAACCACGTCATCGATTGGTTGATTGGTGAGATTTCCAGCCAGTGCGGAATCAGCATTTCCAAGAACAACCCAAGCGATCGTCCAACGCTTCAGCGTCTGAGAGACGAAGCCGAAAAGGCCAAGATCAACCTTTCTGCGCAGACCCAGACCATCATCTCCCTTCCATATATCGGATTCAAGGATGGAGCTCCTGTCAACTTCGAAACCACGCTCACCAGAGCAAAATTCCAGGATTTGACCGCTGACTTGATTGACCGCTGCAAACAGCCGTTCGAAAAAGCCTTGAGCGATGCGAAACTCTCCGTTGCCGATTTGACCGATGTCATCCTCGTCGGCGGCTCGACTCGTATGCCGGCTGTCGTTGACCTTGTCACCCGTCTTTGCAACGGCAAGAAGCCAAACCAGTCCGTCAACCCAGATGAAGCAGTCTCTGTCGGCGCAGCCGTCCAGGGCGGTGTCATCCGCGGCGATGTCAAGGATGTCGTCCTTCTCGATGTCACACCTCTGACCCTCGGCTTGGAAACATTAGGCGGAGTCATGACTCCACTCATCCCAAGAAACACCACCATTCCGACAACCAGAAGCCAGGTCTTCTCCACAGCGGAAGATAATCAGCCCGGTGTCGAAATCCAGGTCTTCCAGGGTGAACGTCCAATGGCCCAGGACAACAAGTTCTTAGGCCGCTTCAAGTTGGAAGGAATCCGTCCGGCAAGACGTGGTGAACCAAGAATTCAGGTCACTTTCTCCATCGATGTCAATGGTATCGTCTCTGTCTCTGCAAAGGACCTCGATACGAACCAAGAACAGCACATCACCATCTCCAATTCCTCGGGCTTGAGCAAGGAAGAAATCGACCGCATGGTCAAGGAAGCCGAAGCCAACAAGGATGCCGATGACAAGAGAAAGAAAGATGCAGACACCAGAAATGAAGCCCAGCAATTGATCGACTCCATCGATCGTCAGGTCAATGACAAGGATCATCCGATTGACGAGAATACCAAAGCATCTGCTTTGAAGATTCGCGACGAAATCAAGGATGCCCTTGATAAGAACGATCTCGACACGGTCCGTGCCAAGATTGCCCAGCTCCAGCAGGCTGCCAACCAGGTCTATCAGGCCCAGGCAAGCCAGAGCGCCAATGACTCTTCTTCGACCGCTGGCGGAAATGCCCAGTCCACCACAACGGATAGCAATGATCCGCATGTCGTGGATGCAACCTTCACCGAAAAGAAAGACAACTGATAAATTCGGAATCAAGCCCGGAAATCCATTCCGGGCTTATTCCTTAAATAGGAGGATTCTCTATGGCAGAAAACAAACGCGACTACTATGAAGTTCTAGGTATCAACAAGACTGCCACCCAGGATGAAATCAAAAGCGCCTATCGAAAATTGGCCAAGCAATATCATCCTGACTTAAACAAATCACCGGATGCTCCCGCGAAATTCAAGGAAGTTCAGGAAGCTTATGAAGTCTTAAGCGACCAGCAGAAGCGTGCACAATACGACCAGTTCGGATTCGCAGCCTTCGACAACAATGGAGCAAACGGATTCCAACAGGGATTCAATGGTTTCCAGCAAGGAGACTTTGGAGACTTCGGCGACATCAATGACATCTTCTCTTCCTTCTTCGGAGGCGGTTCTTCAAGAACAAGACGAAGCAACATGCCAAGAAAAGGCGAAGATAAGGTTGTTCAAGTCAAGATCAATTTCGACCAGGCCGTCCGCGGCACAAAAGTCGATATTCCTCTTTCCTATGTCCAGACATGCCCGACCTGTCACGGAAGCGGTGCGAAATCAGCCGATGATGTCACCACCTGTTCGACCTGTCATGGTTCAGGAAGAGTCAGAAGTAGAAGACAGACCATCTTCGGTGTCATGGAAAGCGAAGAAGAGTGTCCGACCTGCCACGGCAAAGGAAAGACCGTCAAGAAATATTGCGATCATTGCCATGGTTCGGGAAGAGTCCAGGTCAATGAGACCATTACGGTGAACATCCCGCAGGGTGTCGATACAGGCGATACCATCCGCATCGCCGGAAAAGGCGAACCGGGTGTCAATGGCGGCGAAAGCGGAAGTCTCATCATTCAGATTTCCGTTTCCCCATCTCAGACCTTCATCCGAAAGGGGGCCGATGTCTACATCAACGCTCCGATTTCCTATACGGATGCCCTTCTTGGTGCCACAGTGACCGTTCCGACTGTCACCGGTGAGTGTGACCTTGTCATCCCACCTTGCACGGAGCCGAATACGATTCTGCGCATGGCTGGAAAAGGCATCACGACCCCCAAAGGGAAAGTCGGCAACCAATATGTCACCATCAATGTCAAGTTCCCCAAGACACTCAACAATGAGCAGAAGGAACTCATCAAGAAGGTCGATGATATCGAGACCAAAAAAGGTGGTTTCTTCAATTGGTTCAAGAAAAAGAAATAAACAGATTCTAAAAAAAGAGGGTGGAAACCCTCTTTTTTCATGCCTAGAGACCTGTTTCCGGAATCTTCCCTTCCTGATAGGCCTTAATCAGTTCCTTCAGGTCCGAAATCTGGAGGGAAAGAAGCTTCCCTTTGTCTGTATCCTTGACGAAGATACGATTCTTGAATTTCTCGACAATCTTCACTTTCGATAAGTTCGTCTTTCCCTTGATGAAGTTCTTATGCTGTGCCAAGGCGATATGATGGGAATTGATAATCAGAGTATAACCTGCAATACCTGTCTTCGAATGGAAGGATTTTGCTAACCCACCATCAATCTTGAAGAGCCTTCCATCCGCCTTGATTGGGGATTCACCCTTGTTGACCAAGACAGGGACATGTCCATTGATGATATGCCCATGAGCAACATCGGCTGAAAATTCCTCGAGAATCATCTCGACGCATTCCTTCTTCTTGGACCATTCATAATAGGGATTGTAATCCTCATGATATAAGGAAGCATCATCTAAGAAGGTTCTTTCAAAGGTTGTGATTTGGTCTTTTCCAAAAAGCGGAGACTTTGGTCCGCACCACATATACCAAAGGAAATCCGTTTCATATTCCTTCTTTGGATCATCCAAAGAAAGCTTGCAGGCATGACGGATTCTTCTTTCACAATAGTCGAGATAGTTCTTTCCGGAAAGGAATCCCTCTTCAGTCTCGACTTCAAGGAAGGAACCATCTTCCTTCATCGGTATACACGCGTGATAAAGAAGATTTCCGTTATAGACAGTATATATTTTTCCTTTCTTGAGAAGGAAATCGATATGCTTCTTCAATTTTTCGGAGTGGGTGAAGCTATATTGAAGACTCTTCATCAGGTTCTCTTCCTCTTTGTTGAGTTTGCGGATATCATCGTTGTCGAACGTCGGAAGATTCTGATCCAACAAAGTGAAGGTTTTGTCTCCGAGATGGATGGTCTTCTTTTCGACATCCAAACCATCGAGAAGAAGTCTTGTCCCCAAATGGTATTCAGGATGTCTCTTGATGAGCTGACCTTCCAATTTGAACATGATGATGGTGATGACTTTGCACATCTTGGCTGCAAGATCGGGAGAGACGGAATCAGAGACATTGCTATCAAGAAGATGCGGACGGAATCTCGTGCAGGGGTCATCCTTGTAGAGTTCTTCCGCATACATGGATAACGGACGGAGGTTGATGCCATAACCAGATTCAAGAACGTCGAAGGAATTATAGAGTGTGGCGATATGAAGGACATTGGCAATGCAGGTCAGATTTCCCTGGGAAGCGCCAATCCATGTTGCGTCATGGTTTCCCCATTGGATATCGATTTCCGGATAGGTCATCAATTCATCCATGATCTTGTCGGCTCTCGGACCACGGTCGAAGATATCGCCGACAATATGAAGATGATCGACACAAAGTGCCTGGATCAGTTTTGCCAAAGCTTGGATATATTCCTTTGCGAATCCAAGCGAAATGATGGAATTCAAAATCGCCTCATGATACGTCTGCGTATTGAGGTCGTCCGAATTGGAATTGAGAAGTTCATCCATGGTGTAATCAAAGGGCTTCGGCATTCTCTTACGGACTTTGCTTCTCGTGAATTTACTCGAGACAAGTCTTGCAACCCGGATGAGATTCTCCATGGTGTTTTTTTGTTCATCCACACTCGGTGACTGAGCAAAGAAGAGATTGACCTTCTCTTCGGGATAATAAATCATATCCGCAAGCTTCTCATATTCATTGGCAGTCAGGGAAGTGCCTAAAGCCTTCTTCATCTTCATCATGACCACACCCGAACAAGACCTCATCAGATAGGAGAAAGATTCGTATTCGCCATGGACATCGCTTAGAAAGAATTCCGTTCCTTTAGGCAATTCCATAATGGCAGAAAGGTTGATGATTTCCGTCGCAGCGGATTTGAGATTCGGAAACGACTTCGACAGCAATTTCAAGTAATCTAAGTCTCTCATGGTTGTTTTTCCTTTTCTTGATTATAAATCATTTCCTTTCTCTTTCCTTTGAAAATTTCATTATATCCGGCAAAATAGACGAAATCATTGTGTTTTCTTTACAATTCACTCCATTCTATCTTATAATCACTCCCTATGAATACAATTGAACTCGGAAAAAGAATTCCTCTTGAAGGAACAAAAAACACTCGGGATTTAGGCGGATATCCAACAAGAAATGGGAAAAGAATCGCCTATAAAAGACTCATTCGTTCGGATTGCCTAGCCACAATCACCAAAAATGATGAAGATGTTCTCCTGCATGATCTTCATGTCCTTTATGAAGTCGATATGCGCGGAAAGCAGGAAATCCTTAAAAGACCCAATGTCAAATTGGAAAATGTCACTTTTCTGCATCTTCCGGTTCAGAGAGAAAGAAAGCATCGAGACTATAATCCCCACACCAACATTCAGGTCGAAGACAAAGCCCTCCAGCATACCATCGACTACCTCTTCCGAATGAATTTCAAAGGCGATATCACCATCGCGTTCGAAAAAGTCTATCGGAGCATGCTGCGTCCCTATGGAAAAAGCCAGTATGAGAAATTCATCCGCCTATGCATTCAAAACAAAGAAGGGGCTATTCTTTTTCATTGCGCGGATGGAAAAGACCGATCCGGATTGGCTGCAGCCATTCTTCTCCTCTCACTTGGCGTGGAGAAGGAACTTGTCATTCAGGATTATCTCAAGACAAATGAAAACACCGTCGACAAAGCAAGAAAAAGAGAAGAATATCTCCGCAACGTGGCCCACGTCCAGGATGAAATCGTCATCAATTCCATCAAGGCGGTGGCCGGAGTAAGAAGGAACTGGATAGAAGCAGCTTTCGATGAGATGGAAAAGCAATCTGGGACAATCGAGAATTTCATCCATCAGGAGCTCCACCTCTCGGATGAGGACTTAAATGAACTCCAGGAGAACTATCTGATCTGACCTGCATATAAAAAAGAGGATTGGCATGAAAGGCTAATCCTCTTCTTTTTCTATTTTTCTGACCAAAATACGATTCACGGCGCCATTTTCATCGACGGCGATGACTTTGATATGCGTATTCTCGAAATCGACTTCATTGCCGATCTTGGCAAAATGATCATCCAATAATTCGATGATGAATCCGCCGATCGTCACATAGTCGGTATTGATTTCATCAAACGGAATATCAAACAGATCACAGAAATCTTCCAAAGTGACATTGCCATCGATGATGTATGTCCCATCTTTTCTTTCGACAATCGGTTCCTGGGTTCTATCATTCTCATCCCAGATTTCTCCGACGATCTCTTCAAGAATATCTTCCATGGTGATGATGCCATCCAAGCCGCCATATTCATCGATGACGAGTGCAAGCTGTTTCTTTGTCTTCTTGAATTCACGGAGAATATCATTGATTTCCGCTGTATCCGGAAAGCGCATCGGCTCAAGAAGAATGTCGCGGATAGAAAATTCCTTATGAGAGAGGTATTCCTTCATCAAAGTCTTCGTCTGGATATAGCCGATGACATTGTCGATTGTCGACTCATAGACGAGGACTCTTCCATGGCGATAGAGTTCCGATTCATGGATGATGTCTTCCATATCATCCTCGATATCAATCGCAAAGACATCGACTCTCGGCGTCATGATTTCATTGGCCTGGGTTCTTGTATATTTGATGGTTTCATGAAGCATATCGGCTTTTTCTTCATCGACCTGGCCATGTTGCTGAATATCATCGACCATCTCATGAAGTTCTTCTTCCGCAACAGGTTCATCCGAGACATTGTTGGCAAAGATCTTCGAGACGCCCTTGCCAAACAAGGAGACCGGGTAGGTAATGGGGAAGAAGAGATAAATCAGGAATGTAATGACATTGGCATAGGCCTTGGACAATTTCAGGTTGTTGATTTTCGAGATCGACTTCGGCACGATTTCACCAAAGCAGATCTTCAGCACCAAGAAGATCAAGGAAGCCACGAAGCCCCATGTTTCACTGTAGGTCGAATTCTCTCCCAGGATAAGGAAACAGAGATTGACACCTAAGAGGGTCGAAACCGAATCCAAGCCGGCATTGACGATATCATTTCCAAAAAGAATCGTCGCGATGCTCGTATCATAGTTCGTCGCCAGTTTCTTGGCTCGAACAACCTTCTTCTTATCTGGAGAAGTCTTCTCGAGTTCATCCAATCGATGAATCGAAACACTTCCATAGGCCATATCGGCACTCGAGAAGAAGAAAGAAAGACAGAGGAAGCAGAATAAAGCGATGGAATATGCAACGATTTTTACAATATTATTCATGTTGCTTCACCTCGTCTTTCGGATTCATGCTCGGATTCTCTGAAATATCATTGACAACTTCCTCAAGGATATCCTCCATCGTCAAAATGCCGATGGCCTGATTCTCCTTCATGACGATGCCAAGATGCACTTTCTCGCTGTTGAGCTCATCAAGTGCATCATCGAGTCGCATATCAAAAGGAATCTCGACAATCTGTTCGAGAATCGAAGGAATGCTCAAATGAGGATCTTTGATATATTCTTCAAAATAGACACGGATGACAAGGACTCCGACGAATTCCTTCTTCTCCGTATCATAGACAGGAATTCGGCTATAGGACGTCTCTTGGATTGTTTCGTTCACCTTGTCAGTCGTCAGATCATCCACGCTCAAATAGAACGTCTTCTCCAGGGGAACATAAACCTGACTGACCTTCATGTCATCGAACGTTAGAACATGCTTGAGAATCTCTTTTTCATCCTTCTCGAAGAGCATTTCCATGTCTTCATCATGGCTGTTCTCATCTTCGATGATATTATCTTCCTCATTGACAGCCTTATCCGCCTCATAGAGAAGGTCCTCCTTGCTGAGAAGGTTCTCATCCTCAAGATGAAGCATCTTATGAATCAAAGAAAGAAGCCTTTTGAAGACAAAGACAATCGGAAAAAGAAGAATCTGAAGAGTATATAAAGGATAGGCCATCAAGATGGCGATTTTATCCGGTATCGCTCTGGAAATGACCTTGGGCAAGGTATCTGCCACAACATAGAAAAGGAAACCCATGACAACCGTGGAGAAGATCGCTTCCATGCCATCAGCCCAGTTGTTGATTGTGGCGATATTCAGCCAAAGCATGGCTGAAATGAAGGACATCAATGTCGAAAGCGTATTCGACGTCACCAAAATGACAACCAAGGAATTGTCGAATCGATCGACAAGGCTCGTGATGATTTTGGCATATTTTTTTCCTTTTTCCGCCTCGGCCCTGAAATGATATTTATTGCACGTCGAATAGGCATTCTCACATGCAGAAAAGCATCCTGTCAAAAGAAGCAAAACGGCAATGACAAGAAATGCCATCCACATCGGCATTCCCCATACAGTAAACGTATCAGTCACTTCCGTCAGTATACAATGATCACTTATCACAATAACTAAAATTACCTCGATTGATTATTATACCTTATTTCTCAATGATTTTATATAGGGATAGAGAAAGCATATGAGAGTATAGAAATAAATCAACAATAAAGTATTGGAAACAAACAAATTTCAACTGAAAATATAAGAAAGACAATGAACCTAGAACTGAGGATATTTCTCTAGCATTTCATTGACATATTGCATGGCCAGTTTTTCTTCCGGCTTGTCGAATTCGATGAAATATCCCTTTCCTTCCACATAGCGAATGGTCAGTTTCTGTCTTTTGTATTCGATTTTCCACTTGATCTTATGCAGAATCGGTCCAATCAGAAATCCAGCGGTAGCGAAATCCTGCATACAATCGGCCTCATCCTTCCATACATGGAAGAAATCCCCTTCCTTGATCAAAATATTGATCGGTCGAATGATCTTCCCATCCTTTCGAATCTTCGGAATTCCTTTGTGGACAAGACTTGAAGGAACATATGTCATTCCTTTATCATCCGAATAGGATCTTAAGCGAAGAACATTCTCCGAGGGCGAAACTTCATTCGGGGTGGAAAAATAGGCATCCTTCTCATAGGTCATCTTTTTAATAAAGGACTGCTTAAGAATCTCTTCAACGGCTTTCTTCGAATTGGTATGTGTTTCCATCTTCGTGGCATAGAGGGTTCCATTCTTCTTTTCAAGGAAAGTCATGTCATTGATATAGACGACATCCGCATTCTCCTTGGAAGGAAGAATCGTCGAGACATAGCTTGGGATGATGTACTTAAAATAGAGTTTCGTCGTGAATGCCGAACTTGCGGAGGTGTTCTCAGCCTGGCTATCCCGGATGATTCTTCTAAGGAAGAGGGATTTCGGATTTCCATCCACGAAATTGGTGATGATTTCCTCTCTTGGGAAGAGACGAATCAGATTGTTATTCAAAGCATAGATTCCCTCAATGATAATGCAGTCATAGTCTTTTCCATTCAGATAGGTATGACTTGGAATCCGCTCGGAATAGATTTTGGAATACACCTTCTTTTCGACCATTTTGTCGAGAAGAAGATCTTTGACATCCTGTGCCGCAGAGGGCATATCATAGACAATTGGCTCATCGAAATTCAGCACCTTCCATTCCTTGTTCAAGTCGGAAAGGAACTCATCCAGTTCCTCTTCGCTCTGAAAATAGGAAGAAAGAACACCCTTGATTTTCTGCAGAGATCTTTCCGAATATTTCTCATCGAAAGGAATCTCCATCAAGATGGGCTTAATCGCAGAAGAAATCTCCTCAAGATGGGCTATTTTCCCATCATAATAATTCTGATTGACCTTCAAGGGAATAAGATGACTGAGCCCGACATTGTAATTGTCCAAGGAAAGAATGCACGAATGATGTCCATTTCTTTCTAAGACATCCTCAAGAAGTCTTGCACAATAGGATTTTCCACTCGAAGAGGCGCCGGCGATGAAGACGACGGCCTTTTTCTTTTTCTCGAGTGTTTCCTCGATAAGATCGATGTTGGCACTGACCCATTTGTCAGGATGATGATATTTATATTGCATGACGAAAAACCTTTTCTATGGATTCATGGAAATCCATTCAAAGAATGAAGACGCCGTATTATAGAACATCTTCCCGATGGAGAATGCACTTGGATCATCCATCTTCAGATCCGTGTTAAGCCAATCAAGAAGATATGTATTGCCTGCTTTATAGGTCAAGGAAGCGACGAGAGAGACAATGGCCAAGACAAAGAAAATCGAAAACGAAGCCTTGAAGAGCATTCTTGCAGAACCAAGAAGTCTTCCAAAGAAAGATCTGCCCTTTTCCCCAAAGAGAGAACCTTCCTTCCAGAAAGGACTGAAGAGTGCACGGACAAGAATATACGTGAGAAAGAAGAGAAAAAGATAAACAACAGCCAACATCGTCCAATTGGCAAAACTGCTTGCCAAAGCAGAGGAGACATTCGAAGAAAAATCACTCGCCTTTGTGGTGAAAAAGGAATGGATGAATTTAGGGAAATGAAGTTCGCTCAAAGCCGTCGACATCTGACTATTCCGCAATGCGACATCCGAAGCGGCAATCGTATCCTGAAAAGCATCCGTCGTCGGCAATGCTGAGGAATACCAAGACTGAATCAAAGAACAAAGATTCGTCCGACTCAAAAGATTGAGCAAGGGATTTCCAAGCCAATAAGCCACAAGAATTCCCATCTGCGACGCAAAAGAAGAGAGTCTTTTTTTCGAAAATCCGGTGAGAAATCCCCAAAGAACTGCCAAGCAGAGACAGATGAGGATAATCAGATCAATGACACCCATCAATAATAAATGGACTCCTTGACCTTATCCGCATAGTCTTTTCCGCAGAGTGTTTCGACGATGTCGAAGGCAAAGTCGATTGTCGCCGCAGCGCTTCTTCCCGTGATGAATTTTCCATCCACAACAGAATACTGATCGACATATTCTCCGCCGAAATCTTCATTCATGCTCGTAAAGCAGGTGTATTTCTTCCCCTTGAGCAAGCCGAGATGACCTAAAATCGTCGGTCCTGCACAGATGGCAGCGATATATTTATCATGCGTCGCAAAATTCATGACCATCTTGAGGAACTCCGGATTCTTCTCCTCGGCGACATATTCCGGTCCACCTGGGATGATCAGCATGTCATAATCATCGATATTGACATCCTTCAGATTGATCAAATCCGTCACACATAGACCATATCTGCCGATCGCCTTTGTATTGTCAATGCAGGCGAAAGTGAGATCCATCTGCGCTCTTTTCAGAATCGCAAAGGTTCCCACAGCCTCGATATCTTCAAACCCGTCGGTCACAACCATCAATAATTTCATAATCCATTACCTCTGATGAAGAAAGTTTCTTTCTTTTCTTCTCTCATATTTTATATAATATGGACGGAAAAAACAAAGTCAAATCATGAACTCAATTTTAAAAGATTTAACAGACCTATCCTCCTATGTCTTTCCTTTTGAGGGAGAAAAGCATTTAGCCACCATCATCATGGTTCCCTATCGGGAAGACACTTGGAGAGAAGAGGCAAAGCCTGCCGTTGAAAATTATTTGGAAGTCGTGAAAGCTATCTCACTCTATGAGATGGTCGTCGTCGTCATCGACCCGAGAATCGACGAGAAGATTGTCTCTCGATTCCAAATGAAGAACACCCATATTCTCCGCCTGAAATACGATGATGCCTGGGCAAGAGATTCTCTTCCTGTCTTTCTTGCAAACGAAGAAGAAAAAAGGCTGGTCGGCATCGATTTCGGATTCAACAGTTGGGGAGGAAGCTATGATGGACTCTACGCTGACTATCAGAACGACAATGAAGTCGGAAAGAACACCCTTCTCGAATTGATGATTCATCGCTATGCCGACAAGAATTTCATCCTCGAAGGTGGAAGCATCCATACCGATGGAAAAGGCACGCTTCTTGTCACCGAGGAATGTCTTCTTTCGCCAGGAAGAAATCCTTCCATGACAAAAGAAGAAATCGAAGAACGCCTCAAGAAGGATCTCAATGTCAAGAAAGTCCTCTGGCTTCCCTATGGAATCTATGAGGATGAAACAAACGGACATGTCGACAATATCTGCTGCTTTTTGAAGCCCGGTGTTGTCGCTCTTGCGGAATGCGATGATCCAAACGACCCACAATATGAAAGATCAAAGAAGGACCGCGAATATCTTCTGAGCGAAACGGATGCTGAAGGAAACAGAATCGAAATCATCTCGCTTCCTCTTCCAAAGCCGCAATATCTCACAAAAGAAGAGGCAAGTGGCATCAAGGAAGACACAAGTGCAATCAAAAGAGAGGAAAACCGCCGTCTGGCTGCAAGCTATGTCAATTTCTATATGGGAAAGGATTTCTTGATTCTGCCCCAATTCCATGATGAGAAAGATGAAGTTGCCAAAAAGATTCTTTCGGATTTCTATCAGAATGAAAAGGCCATCATCCCTATTTATTCAAGAGAAATCCTCCTCGGCGGAGGAAATCTCCATTGCATCACCAAACAGATTCCCTATATGGAACCCGGTTATGATATTGAGCCAAAAGAGGAAACAAAAGAATGAAA
The DNA here is from genome assembly GCA_963612025.1 of bacterium. Lineage (GTDB taxonomy): Bacteria > Bacillota_I > Bacilli_A > RFN20 > CAG-288 > Enterosoma. The sequence goes on along the minus strand of CAVDUB010000008.1, from coordinate 7,779 downwards.
GTCACACTCTGTGCCACACAGATGGCCTGTTCTCCAATCTATGAAGAGAATATCCTCCATGCCACAAAAATCGTAAAGGAAGCCAAGAAGAAAGGAGCGGATGTCATCCTTCTTCAGGAACTTTTCCAGCGAAATTATTTCTGCCAGATTGAAGACTATGACCGCTTTTCTTTTGCTGAAGAATATTCAAATTCGAAAACCTTAGACTATTTTTCCAACTTAGCCAAAGAACAGGAAGTCGTTCTCCCAATCTCGTTCTTCGAAAAGAGAGGAAATTGTTACTATAATTCCCTCTGCGTCATCGACAAGGATGGAACACGACTCGGTCTTTATCGAAAGACCCATATTCCGACAGGTGAATGCTATGAAGAGAAGTTCTATTTCACGCCTGGCGATACCGGATATAAGGTCTTCAACAGCAAAGCCGGTAGAATCGGTGTCGGCATCTGTTGGGATCAGTGGTTTTTGGAAAGCGGAAGAATCCTCGCCCTGAAAGGCGCACAGTATCTTCTTTTCCCGACTGCCATCGGAAGCGAACCAACACTCCCGATCGACTCCATGCCCCACTGGCGAAATGCCATGATTGGCCAATCGGCCCTGAATATCCTTCCTCTTGTTGCCTCGAATCGAATTGGAACGGAAAAGGAAAAAAATTCCCAGATGACCTTCTATGGTTCCTCTTTCATCACGGATGAGACGGGCTGCATTGTTCAATCCGCCAGCCGCGACAAGGAAGAGATTCTACTCCACACATTCGATTTGGATAAGACGGACAAGACAAGAAGAGATTGGGGCATCTTCCGCGATCGAAGACCGGAGATGTATTCCTCGATTCTTCATCATGATGACAGCGAGGAACAGATATGAGATTCATTTCATTCAATGTGAATTCCATCCGCGCTTATCTTCAAAAAGGCCTCACTGAACAATGGCAAAAATACAATCCCGATATCTTTTCGATTGAAGAACTCAAATTGACAGAAACAAGTCACGAGAATTTTCCTCTTGTGATGGAAGGCTATACGCCCTATTGGACTGTAAGCAAGACAAAAAAAGGCTATGCCGGGACCGCCGTTCTGACAAAGATGGAACCATTAAATGTTCACTATGGACTTCTCGATTCGAAATATGACGATGAAGGAAGAGTCATCACGCTTGAATTCGAAAAATTCTATTATGTCGAAATGTATGTTCCCAACTCCGGAGAAAACCCAGAGAAAAATGCCAAGCCGAAACGTCTTCCCTACCGAATGGAATTCGAAAAAAATCTTCAGGAATATCTTCTCACACTGAAGGCGAAGAAGCCCGTCGTCGTGACAGGTGACTTGAATGTCGCACATAATGAAATCGATTTGAAGCATCCTGAGACAAATCATCTATCGGCAGGCTTCACGGATGAGGAAAGAGAATGCTTCACGAATCTTCTTTCTTTGGGATTTGTCGATACCTTCCGTGCTCTTTATCCGGACGAAGTGAAGTATTCCTATTGGTCCTATCGTTTCCATGCAAGAGAAAAGAATGCCGGATGGAGACTGGATTACTTCCTTGTCAGCAAGGACATCTTCCCTCTTGTCAGGGACAGCCAGATCTTAAATGAATGCTATGGCTCCGATCATTGTCCTGTCCTACTCGACATCGATTTGTAACGTCTTTCATTTGCAATAAGAAAACATTTCATGATAAGATTTATTTAATCGATATGTATCCTATTTAACACCTATTTTATTTTTTATGTAAGGAAATCAGAATATGCAACTAAACAATACCAATTCCATGCCTTTTTCGAGAGAAATCGGAAATTATCCCATCAAAGTCGTCGCTCTTGGCGGTCTAAACGAAATGGGAAAGAACTGCTATGTCATTGAAGTGAACAATGACGCCTTTGTCATCGAGGCCGGTTTGAAATATCCGAATTCAGCCATTCCCGGCGTCGATATCATCATTCCCGATTTCGATTATCTCAAAGGCATCAACAATCGCATCAAGGGAATCATCATCACCCACGGCCACGATGATCAGTATGGTGCCCTTCCCTATTTGATGAACATCACTCATGCTCCGATCTATGCAACGGAGACGACCATCAACATCATCAAGGACCAGTACGAAAAGAAATTCAAGAAGATGGTCAACTGGGATTTCAGAACTGTCGAGCCAAGCCAGACAGTCAATATCGCAGGACATATCTTCGACCTTTTCCAGACGACCCATTCGGTCAGTCAGTCCTTCGGCTTCGCCTTGAAGACCAAGTTCGGAAACATCGTCTATACCTCCGACTTCATCTCCGACTATTTCCCATTGAAGGGATTCCAGTTCGATCTTCCCAAGGTCGCAAGGCTCAGCGAAAATGAAAAGACATTCCTCCTCATGACGGAAAGCGAAGCTGCCAACAAGCCCGGCATCGCCTCTCCGAATCACAAGATCACCGACAAAATCAAGGATGCTTTCAAGAATCAGACAGGAAAGATTTTCGTTTCCATCTATTCCCAGAACTTCTACAACATCCAGGAAGTCATCAATCTGGCCAAGCAGTTCCATAAGAAAATCTGCATCGCCAATAAAGCCCAGGAACCGTTCTTCAACAGAATGGCCTCGATCGGCAATCTCATCATCCCCAATGACATGAAGATTTCCTTGGCCGATATCAAGATCACATCCAACAAGGATCTCATCGTCTTGGTCACTGGAAGCGGAGACGCCCTCTTCAACCTCTGCAAGGATATCTGCTATCATACGATTCCTTCCCTGAAGGTCGAACCGAGCGACTTATGGATCGATGCTGCACCGAGCGTTCCCGGAACCGAGGCTCTGGCAACGGAAGCCAGCGATACCATCTTCCGCACCGATTGCCATGTCATCACGCTTTCGAGAAAAGAAATCGCCAGCATGCATGCCCAGCAGGAAGATCTGAAGATGATGATTTCTCTCTTCCGTCCAAAATATTATCTTCCAGTCAAGGGAGACTATCGTCTCTTGATGGCCAATGCCCATCTTGCCATCGATCTGGGTGTTGGGCTGAATCATTTCAACACCTTCGTTTATGATAATGGCATGGCCCTTGCCTTTGATGAAAACGGCAAGGCTGTAAAGAAGAACATCGTCGTGAAAAACGGAGATGTCATGGTCGACGGCAATTCCGTTGGCGACGTCAAGGAAGCAGCCATCGAAGAAAGAACAAAGATGGCCGATGGCGGTGTCCTCATCATGGGCATCACCTATTCCTCCAAAAAGAGGAAAATTCTCTCCTCTCCGGATATCCAGATGAGAGGCTTCTTATATCTGAGCGACAATGAACCAATTCTCAATCAGCTGAATCAGATTCTTGTCTCCAACCTAAACAACTATCTCAACAACAAGGAAAACAAGCTTGTCAACGCTGACATGCAGAAGAAGATTACTGAGAAAGTCAATAAATTCATCATCCACCAGACCAATAAGGAACCGATGGTCATGGTTCAATTGGTCGACTTGGATAACGTCGAAAAATTAGATTAAAAAAAGTGCTGTACAGAGAGGAGAAATCCAATCCGTACAGCTTTTTTCGTTGTTTTTAGAATCAGTCGACCAATTCAAGGCCATGGGAGGTTCCGATTCGAGTTGCCCCCGCATTGACCATGTCAATCATCTCCTGACGGTTCTTGACACCGCCACTGGCTTTCACACCCATTTCAGGACCGACAGTCTTTCTCATAAGTTCGACATCATGAAGAGTCGCTCCACCTTTCGAGAAACCCGTAGATGTCTTGACAAAATCCGCTCCGGCTTCCTTGGCAAGAAGACAGGCTTTCACCTTTTCTTCATCCGTGAGAAGACAAGTCTCGATGATGACCTTCAGAATAAGGTTTCCACAGGCTTGCTTGAGCGCATGGATTTCATCTCTCACATAGGCATCATCGCCATCCTTGAGTTTTCCGATATTGATGACCATATCCAATTCTGTGGCGCCATCCTTGATGGCTTCCTTGATTTCCTCAACCTTGGCATATGTGCTTGTGGCTCCCAAAGGAAATCCGATGACAGTGCAAACATTGACTCTCGACCCTTTGAGCATTTCCTTGGAGAAGGAAACCCAACACGGATTGACACACACAGATGCAAAATCATGTTCACGAGCCTCCAGGCAGAGCTTCTCGATATCTTTCCTTGTAGCATCTGGCTTAAGCAAGGTATGATCGATCAAACGATTGTATTCCATATAAACGAACCTCTCTTTCGTTGAAATATTATAGCAAAGAAAAGGCTTTCGATTGGGAATATGATGATAAATCGATGCTTTTTCTTCTTCCGTTATCCGCCAAAGCATAAAACCGGTTACTTTTTTTGCTTTACCTATTGAAAAAAAGACTCATCTTCTATATAATTGTTTACTGCTGTCGACTGTATAGATAATCACGAGAAGGAGATTTATTCAAAATGGCAAATATCAAATCACAGAAAAAACGTATCTTAATCGGCGAGAGAAATCACGCTGCCAATGCCAGCTTCAAGACAAGAATGAGACATTCCATCAAGAAGGTCAGACTTGCTGTCGAAGCCAAGGATTTGGCCCTTGCTGAAAAGTTACTTCCCGAAGCTGTTTCTTTGATTGACAAGTCTGTCAAGAATGGCATCCAGCATGCCAACACGGCTGCCCGTCAGAAGGCCCATATCCAGAAGGCCGTCAACAGCTTGAAGGCTTCTACTGCCGAAGCTAAGTAACCAATCCTTTTGCTGTTCTATCTATACAAGAAAAGAACTGTCGCTGAAGAAATTCATCAACAGGGTTTAGCATGACCTCTTGGTCATGCTTTTTTTCTTTTTGAAAAGAAAACACAACCCCACTCTTGGGATTGTGCATCACACATGGAATATAATTTTATCGCAGGTAACTCCGGACAAAGGAGGTCAAGAAGAGTTCCATCACGACATCAGGATCATCCATATATTGCTTGATTCCTTTTTCGAGATTCGAAAGATCGGAAAGGATTCTCAGACACGAAGAAAAAGGCAAAACAGCGAGTTCTTTTTTTCTATAGTAGATCGATCCCGGCTTGATTGTCTTCTGCTGGATTTTTCCCAATTGAGCGGCAATCTGTTCATTCGAATAGGTCATCTCGATAAGATACTTCACCAGGGCATAATCTTTAAACTTGCTTGCAAATGCCGGCAGCATGGAAAGAACTTCGACGCCATTGTTTCTCAGGTCACGATAGGCATACAAAGCAGAGGCGGTATTCTTTGCCATCAGCTTATTGATGATCTCAAAAACGTTATCCTCCAAGGGACGATAAATAAGTTTCCGTACATCATCTGGGGTGATATGCTTCGTATAAAGAAGAAGTTTTTCCATTCCATGGACAAAGGTAAGATAGTCAATCCCCTTGGGCCCATAGGAATTCATGGCGATGACTCGGCATCGAGAGAGAAGCATCTTGATGGCATCCGGATCGATTTCTTTATTCTCCTTCTTAGCCATATTATTGGCAAGCATGACATAATCATCATCGCTCGGCAGATTGCAGGACTCGAGATAGATTTCCTCTCCTTCCTGCAAGCTCGAATAGAGGTCTCCGCTTTTCTTTAGATCGGCATCGACCATGATATAGAGATCCGTATCTTGATTCGGAGCAGCAAAATAAGCCTTCAGGTCCTTGAATCCTCCCTGTCGGGAATCACTGAACGGTGCTTTCTTTCCCGTTGCGGAAGAAAGGAAATAACAGTTTGTATAGACAACGATTTTCCTGTCACCAAAAAGTGAGATGGAGGAACAATCCTCCACCACACTCTGACTGAGATCTTTGTATCCATCAAATCGGATGATTTCCTTGTACGCCTCCGGGGAGAGATTCTCTTTGAGTTCCTTCTCGAGCCGGTGCATCGTGAAACCGGAATCCGGACCAGAAAAGACTTTGATCATCTTTCTTTAGAGCTTTTCGAATGGTGTGTCCGGTTCGTCGATGGCTTCTGCAGAAAGGATGACGACTCTCGTCATCGGGAAATCGAAGGAATTGGTCTTGATGGCTGTAATCTTGTCGACAACATCCATTCCCTTGACAACCTTGCCGAAGGCGGCATAATCGCCATCAAGGAAGGTATCCTTGTTCGTATCGCAGATGAAGAACTGGCTTCCAGCGCTATTTGGATTGCTCGCACGGGCCATAGACACAGTTCCACGGCGATGGGAAAGAGTGTTATTGACGCCATTGTGGCTGAATTCGCCTTTGATGAAATAACCCGGTCCTCCGGTACCATCACCTTTCGGATCACCACCCTGAATCATGAAATTCTTGATAACGCGGTGGAAGGTCAATCCATTGTAGAATCCGGATTTGACCAAAGAGACGAAGTTGGCGCAGCTGATGGGGGCATTCTGATAATCGAGTTCGATTTTGATGTCACCCAAGTCTTTAATGTGTAAAATAATCATTTTCATTACCTCGTGAACACGGCTATTATTATAAGAAAAAAAGGGATTTCTTTCCATATGAAAAGCCTCAGTTTTGATTCACCGAGGCTTCGGATACGAAAATTAATGTTTCTTGGCAGCGTCCTGGTTCTTGACGGCGTTGATCTTTGCGTTGATGGCTTCCTGATCGCCAAGATAGTAATGCTTGATCGGCTTGAGGTCTTCATCCAATTCGTAGACAAGCGGGACACCGGTCGGGATGTTCAAATCTGCGATATCAGCATCCGAGATGTTGTCAAGATACTTGACCAAGGCTCTGAGCGAATTGCCGTGGGCAGCAATCAAGACCTTCTTTCCGGCTTTGATCTCCGGAACGATGGTTTCATTGTAGAAAGGAACGACTCTGGCAATGGTATCCTTGAGGGATTCATGAAGAGGAAGAACCTTTGGGTCGACATTCTTGTAGGCCGGCTGCAAAGCTGGATTTCTCTTATCTTCCGGATCCAAGGCCGGCGGAGCGATATCGAAGGATCTTCTCCACTGATGAACCTGTTCAGCACCATACTTTTCCGTTGTCTCGGCTTTGTTGAGTCCCTGAAGAGCACCATAATGTCTTTCATTGAGATGCCAATCCTTGATGACCGGGATGTAATCCTCATCGACACCATCCAAGACATGCCAGCAGGTATGGATGGCTCTCTTCAATGTGGAAGTGAAGGCGATATCGAAAGTGAAACCGTCCTCATGAAGAAGTTTTCCACCATTGATGGCTTCCTGGACACCCTTTTCAGAGAGTTCGACATCTGTCCAACCGGTGAAAAGATTGAGTTTGTTCCATTCGCTTTCGCCATGGCGGATCAAAACTAATTTTGTCATGTAAAGTTATCTCCTTTTTTAACGGCAAAATTATACACCAAAAAAAAGGTAAAAAAAAGAATGGGTCTTTTCTTTTGACTGCCAAGTCGATTCGACATGCAGAAATGTAGACAGTCAAATGTGCGAACGAACGTATTTCCAAAGTGTAAACGAATCACTCAAATAATAACAAATCGACAAAAATATAGAATTCTATAAAAAGGGGAACTTATGATTCAGAGAGATAATTATCTTAAAAAATTAATTGATTCCAAGCAAAATGGTTTTCCGAAAGTGATCACAGGTGTCAGACGCTGTGGAAAATCATATTTGCTGAAAAATATATATCACGATTATCTTGTCTCCTGTGGGGTAAAAGAATCCCAAATAATTTTGCTGGAACTTGATGATGCCGATAACTCCAAGTACCGCAATCCAATCGAACTGAATTCGTATATTAAAGAAAAAACCAAAAACGCAGAAGTTTTCATATGATTAATACCAGGATGATTCCTTGGTCACTACCATAGGCATACCCC
>CAVDUB010000007.1:0-73735 GCA_963612025.1 bacterium | reverse complement strand
CTCAATGGAATTTCGAGGTTATCAATCGTGATTTGGCAGGGAAATCGACGTATGCGTTTGATCAATATTTCATGTTTGAAATGAAAACAGATGCCATTGATTGCAATGAAAATGCCTTTATTTTAAAATACTCAGTAAAGTTCCAAGGACAATATCAAGGCTTCTTCTGGGCTTGGTATGACGGTTGGGAATTTACGAATACCGTAAATATTTCTTGTTTTCTATAAGGAGCATTGAACATGAAAAAAATAATCATTCTTCTTGGTCTATATCTAGGCACATTCCTTTCAATGGCGTTTTTTATCAGCCTTTGTATTAAACTTCCTGATGAAGTATCATTTATCTGTATCCTATTGCGCATACTCGCTATTTTGTTTACGACTCTGAATTTCTTATTTCTTGGAGTTTTGATTTACGAATGGGTCAAACACTTGAAAGAAGAGAAAAACCAGTAAGAATTTCATATTACTTTACGGTGAATTGTTTTTATTTTAATAAATAAACAATAATATTCAAATACACATGTTGTGATTCTTCGAAAGTGCAAAACATCAACCTTGTAAGAAAATTGTTTATTAGATAGCTGATAAAAATGGACGTGTCCCTTGTTGGATATACACCTAAGGTTGAAGTTGTCCATCGCTCCTTAAAAATCGAGTGGATAGCGAAGGCAACAAAGAATGACATCGCCTTACAGGTAGAAGAAGCCAAGGTGAGAGAAAAGGCCCGGAATTCTGAACCTTTTCGCCTAAAAAATACCCAAAGAAATAGCTAAGTATTTCATTGCCGGAAACCTGACTTTTAATAATGGTTTTAAACGTGCATTGTTGTTACTTAGGAAATGTTTGTAGCCATGAATATGAACCGACTTGTTTGATGAACGAAATGCTAGGAACTGTGAGATGGCCTGAAATTCCCTAATTATACTGAACCCTTCTAATTGGACTGAGGAGTAGGACAACGTATGTTGTCATGCCAGCATGACAACATGAGCCCCACTCTGGATGTCATAGGAGGTTTTTTTATATATGAAATATTCTTTTGACAAGAAGATGAAGAGAATTCATGACTTCCGATGCATGTTGACCATAAGAAGCGTTCGTCAAAAATACATAGAGCAATTCAATCACATGAAACTCAGTCTCGACAATGTATGATTACATAAAACCCTCATCCTATCTCTTCGTATGCATCTTCAACTATCATTCAATTTAGCAGTTTAGAAAAAAGATGTTTATCTGATACATTTAGAGATGTATGAATTAATCGATTGATGTTAAAAAAGAAAAATCAATCTTTCATCAGTCATATGAAACCAGGGGCATCTCAAATACCGTTTCTATTTTTTATCGTCAAATGAATCTTCTTTTGAATAGATATGGCAGCCTTTTCTTCCATGTTTCTTCACATAATATAATGCAAAATCCGCATCTTCGAACAGACTCTCTCTCGTCGATTTCTTATCCATAAAAGCAACACCTGCGCTGAGGGTCACAACAGGAATATCATCGTCTGGTTGGGACAGGGATTGATTGATCACGTCGATCTTATCCATGATTTTATATTCGAACCTACTCGTGATATCCATCATGATGATTGCAAATTCATCGCCCCCAATTCGACAGATATAATCGAGGGATCTGAATTCCTCTCCAAGGAGCTTCGAGACCTTTTTTAAGACAAGATCTCCGACAGCATGACCGAAGTTATCATTGACATCCTTGAAATCATCAATATCAATGACGACAAGAGCAAAATTCTTCTTTTCATTGATCTTCGAATTCAGGATTTGATTAAATCCGCCTCGATTCAGAACACCTGTCAGAACATCATGCTCTGCTTCATATTTCACAAGTTTTTCTTCGCTGACGTCTCTTGCGACATACAAAGCTTCAATGGCTCGTCCCTTCTCATCCCTTCTCTTGACAATAAAACGTGCTTGCATCCATTGTCCTGTCGGAGCCTTATAATCCGTCGTGATTGTATTTGCATGTGCAAGACGAGAAGATAGAGTATCGATATCAAGAAATTCATTCATCGATTCCCGGAATTCCGGTTCAATGAAAGTCTTTATAATGATTTCCTTTACATCATCAAAGTTTCCCTTTGTTTGTACCAATTCACCCATGAGGGGAATGCTCGTCAATATCTCATACCGATGCGTCACGATATCCGCCTGGAAGATTGTCGAATAGATTGTCGATAAGGAATCAATAACTTCCACGCGTTCTTTTTCTTCCTTAAAACGTGCTTCCTCCAAAGCTTTTTCTCTTCTTTGATTTTCTCTTTGCTCTTCAATAATCTTGTCAATCAATTGAAATCCGACAACAACAAAGTCCGTATTGTCGACTCGCCGAAAATCATATTGATAATAATGTTCGATCCCATCTTCGATATTTCGGTATGTTCCGACATAACTATCCTGCTTCGCAAATATCTTTCGGATATTTTCGACATTCAATGTCGCTTTGATGCGTTTCTTATCATCCGGATGAACCGTTTCCCTAACCCAGCGATCAATCACAGCATCAAATTGGAACGTGATATTGTCAACATCCCGAATCGCTTTCACATTATAGTTCTCCGCAAGACGGAGAGCTCTTGCCGTCCCCTTTTTCAAGTCGGCAACAAAGACGTTCCGAAAGCTTTTGGATAAAGCCATGATGATTGCAAATTGGTCAGCCACTTCTTTTTGGTGTGCATATTCCTTTTTTCTTTTATCTTCTTCGATTTTCTTATGTTCTTGAATGATGTCATCGATGTTTTGGAAACCGACGACTGCCATTTTCCCATCTTCGCTGGATTTAATAATCGTATATTGAAAATAATGAATCTCGCCATTGACAAAGTTTCGATAATTTCCGACAATTTCATCTTTTGTCTTCAATGTATTTTTTATATTTCCTATTTCAAATGCTTTGCGGATTTTCTCTCGGTCTTCTTCATAGACAATCGTTTCGATCCAATGATGGATGACAGATTCAAAAAGAAATTCCTGATGATCCGTTTTTCCAGGAACATCGACATAGGAGGCATTCAGTTTCAGAATTTTTGCTGTTTTCTTTTCGATATTGAGCAAATAAACATTCGCAAAATGTCGGGCAAGAGTATTGAAAACCATCCATTGTTCTTTTAATGAATCGATTTGATTATTTGAAATATTATCCATAGTACAGATACCTTTTACTTATAAACCAATTCCTTTATCATTAGACATTGTTTGAGCAAAATTATTTTATCACGATTTATCCATTGTCATCCTATTTTTTACACGATTTTATGAGAAATTTTATATCCATAGATTCATCGCATTGAATAAAAAAATCCATCGATTGATCAATTGTCGACTTGATTCGCATGCAACAAAGAACATAAGCCTTCTTCCGTCATTCTTCATGAAGCAAACCAAAGACACATTTCTAAATTCCAAATCCTTCCATGTTTTTCTTCTTTTCATCTCCAAATAAAGAGATTCTCTATTTGATTTAAAAATAATTAATTGTTGATTTGACTCCTTTAATTTTTCGCATTATCATTCGATACCAATTCGAATATAAAAAATAAAATGCATAAATCGACGGCTGAAAACCTATTCATGATGAAAATGAATCTTATCGAATTTTATCTTTTTTCCACAGATATTGATGGCTTTGAGTTTCGCACATCCGACAAAGGCATTTTCCTCGATAATGATGTTCTCATTTCGAATATCGACTTCTTCTAAATTTTTACAATCCACAAAAGCATCTTCTGTGATTTTCTTCACACTAGGTGGAAGTGAGATTCTTTTCAAATCCTTGCATCTGCCAAAAGAGCCCATTCCGATGACTTCAACATCATCTGGAATGATGGTTGTCCTACATCCGACAAGCAGCGTATTGGATGAAGTTTCGATTATGGCATTGCAATCCTTTCGGCTATCATATGTTTTATTCCTGGGATCGACTTTTATCGATTCGATATCATTTGCATAAAACATCAGCGCTGTCGCAATCGAATTCACTTTATATGGAATATATATTTCTTTTAGAGAATCACAAAAGCGAAATGCGGCCTGATCGATTCTTTCGACGCTCTCTGGAATTTCGATGTCCTCCAGCCTTGAACAGTCCATAAGAAGATCGCTGTTTATTCTTTTGAGTGAATCCGGCAATTTGATCGATTCTAATTTTTCGCAGTAGGCGAAAGCATCATGTTCTATTTCTCTGATATTGTTCGGTATGACAATGGATTTTATGTTTAAGCCGATGAATGCATTGCAGCCGATAGAAGAGACTGTATTTGGTATTGTGGTGGAATTGCATCCAATGATCAATTTGTCTGTCTTCGTTTCGATGATTGCGTTGCAGTCATTTCGACAGTCATATTTTTTATTTAATGGACTGATTTTGATTGAATCCAGATTCGAACAGAATTGGATTGAGCTATCATCGATGCTGATAATTCCTTTCGGAAAATAGACTGCTTTCAGGTTCTCGCATCCAGAAAAGGCAGATTCCTTGATTTTCCTGACACTGGAGGGAAATCCGATTTTCTTAAGACCTGAACATGCAAATGCTCCATAGCCAATGACTCTGACGGATTCAGGAATCTTCGTATTAGAGCATCCAGAGACGAGTTTATGAATTTTTGTTCGGATAATCGCATTGCAATTATCCCTGCTATCATAGACTGGATTATTCTTATCGACCTGTATTGATTTCAGTTTTTCACATCCCCAGAATGGATTCCGACCAATACAATCCACTGAACTTGGTATTCGAATGGATTTAAGTTTTGTGCAATCTTGAAAAGCATCATTGTCTATCTTTTTCATTCCTTCACAGAAGATGACTTCCTCGAGATTCGAACAACACCAAAATGCATGAGATCCAACTGAAACCACATTTTTGGAAAAAACGATTTTCTTCAATTTCATACATCGTTCAAATAAAAAGGATTTAATGTGCGTCGTTCCTTCCGGGATAATCAAAACACCATTTTCATCTATCATTTTTCTTAATTTTCTACCCTGAGCCATCCTGTTCTTTCCTCCATTGAATGTTCCTTTTCCTCTCAATACGAAGCTATTTTTTTGCCAAACATAAACCATACCCGATAAACTTCTTCTTTTAGATGATTCGAAAATTTCAGTTCCACAAGTCTCGAAGAGTCTTTTTAAAGGCTTTCAGTTTTTTTAACGCTTTTCATCTCTGACAATCGGTTTTCTTTCTCTTTTTTGTTCAAATAATCTTTATATTTCGAGAAATGTTCATAATAGAATTCTGCCATATTCTCGTTGAAAAATGAGGGAGAGACGATCGTGATTAAATCCCCTATGTTTCTATCTATATCTAGATTCGTGAGTATCCATTCCATGAAAGCCATTCGATTGAGCAGGATATTACACACCCCATATCTGAGATTTTCATGATTCCTTGAGGGATTTGGCTTTAATGTTCCTTCACCATCCTTTTTCGGAAAATAAATTTCCGTTGCAACTCCATTGACTTTTAATATTCCAAAAGAAGAACATTTTGTATATTCAAGCGGAGCAGAAAAGAATTCCTCAAAGGAACGCCTGATGACCTCTTCATCCTTCAGGCTAAAATAAAAGGAAACCCGATAAGCCAGCAACCCATCTGGTCTGATATTGGCTTTGAGAAAATTATCGATATCTCCATAACGGGAATGCAGACCTTTGCATTTCGTAGCAAATAGCTGATTTAGATCCCTATTTTCATCCATATCCTCGCATAGACATTCAGTGTCATCTATGTTGGGGATGCTTAAATTTTCAATTGCGTCAAACAGTAGACCATAGACATGGAATTCCTTTTCATTGCCGACAAGCAGCAATAACGCATAGGGCTTATTCTCAAATTCTTTTATTTTGTAAACCCGATACCAGGCATCACATGGTTTTCTAAATTTATTGATGGTATTGTATCTTAACTTGATCATCTTTCCTTCATCATACGCTTTATAGATAAGTCTCATCTTTCGATTGGCAGAATGATCATATTTGGTGACATTTTTCGTTGCCTTTTGAAGTTCTTTTTTAAAATAATCCCTCGTGTATCCATTCGAAAAAACATCCAAGAGTTTCTCAATGAGAAAATCAGTATCCTCATCTTTCGTATATTTGTCATTTTTTATGGCCGAAAGAACCTTGATAATCTGTTCATCGTTTAGGGTATTCTTCTTTTCCAAATAGAATTTCCCTCCATTTGTCGTATTGATCATAAAAGGAATTTTGTCATCCTTGCCGTATTTATAGCAGAGGCTTTGAAGAAACTGCAGACAATCTCCGATTCTTTGCCGACGAACATCATTTCCGCACTTTGCCTTCGGATCATAATGCAATCCGAAATTCAGGGCATGCCGACAAATATCCTGTTGACTCGCCGGATGTTTTTTATCCGTATGATTCAAAAGATAATCCAAAGTCAGCAAGAGTTCGATATGATGAATCTGCGTATCCGTTCTTTTCATGTTCCACCTCTCGAGAATCATAATAAATGTTTAGAGATAGTATAGTCTCAAAAGAGAGAAAGTGTACCTATACGAGTACACAAACCATATTTTCTGCAGTTCGAATGTCGTAGTTACCTAGCAGTGCAATGAACATCTTACAATCAAAATAAGGCTACACCGATTCACAATCGATTTCATATGGATGACAAAAGAAAAAAGCAATAGAATAAACTTTCTTTTCAGGTTCGATTCCAGAATCAGGAAGGTTGAAAAGAAGCAATTCATCTTAAAAAAATGTCAGCAATCAGCATTTAGTTTTCATTCACCAGTTCATGCTCTTCATGCAACAAGAAAGAATCCTGCCGGATTAAGTGGGTGTCGAATGATTCGAAGCCACACAGAATAAGGATGATTAAACAATGGAAAAAACATTTTTTTGCCGAAATAATAAAACTGAATTTCCCCTTTGAATCCAACATCCAATCTAAAAATCTCAACTTTATTTCTATAAGACAAAAAGAAAGACAGTTTGATTGCCAAAGAAGAATAGGGTCTCTTGCTGATAAAATAAGATATCGAGAATCAAATCCATTCTGTTGGCTTCATTTTGTCCGCAATCTTTGTTCGTGTTTGTTGCAGACAATAATCCTCGTCTTCCGAATTTATTAAGGATGTTTGCCTATTTTGGAAGCATGCGTCCTTTGAAAGCATCCATTGACATATATTATCTCTCGAAATATAATGTGCAAAAAGGAGGATTTCCATTATGTTCTGTCCACATTGCGGCGCCCAGATTCATGACGATGATCTCTATTGTGAAAAATGCGGAAAAAGCGTCAACCCGACGACAGGTTCTTCTTTCAAGGAAGGATTCACTTCGAATATGTCGAGTGACTTGAAAAATGCATCCAACTTCAAATCTGGCAATATCTCTCCGTGCTCAAGATTGATTGCCGGTTTGCTCTGCTGGTTTTTAGGTGGATTTGGAGCTCATCGCTTCTATACTGGCAAGACGACAAGTGCCATCTTCATGCTTCTTTTCTTCTGGACTTTCGTCCCCTGCATCATCGCCATCGTCGATTTCATCATGATCCTATGCGGAACATACAAGGATGGTGAAGGAAGAGACGTCAAGGCAATCTAGAATCGATTCATCCACGGCACCTTCGGGTGCTTTTTTTATGCAAAAAAAGGAGTCTTCCTTTTTATCTTGCATAGATAAGAAAGAAAAACTCCTATAAAATATCAGATCAGTCTTTTACTTTTGGAAAAACATTGAGAAGATTCAAGACAAGTCCGACAGCAGACAAAGCGGTCAATCCGATGAAGACCCATTCGGCACTGATCAAGGCGATTTCCCATCCCTGAGTGACATCGACGATCTTTCCGCCTGGGGCAATGCCGTTCATGGCATTGGAATTGCCAACCATATAGAGAATGCGATGTGCGGATTCTCTCATATTCTGGGCAAGCTTGCCATAGCCTGTTCCTGGCTTGTAGTTTTCGAAGACTTTCAATCCATCATCAGAGATGTTTCCATCCGGAAGATTGACGCCATTCATCAAACAGGCCTCGATTGTCGAATACATTGAATAAGAACCCCAATAATCGGTGACGTTGATGCCTTCCATGCCAAGTTCATTGCGAAGGAAGTTTGTATTGAGATTGTCATCCATGACTGTCGGAACAAGGCCGATTCTGTTCATGGAAGTCATGACACACTGGAACGGTGTCTTTTGAATTGGAAGAGCAAACGCCTTGAGATAGGTTTCTCTGATGGTCTGTTCATTTGCCCATGTACAGACACCGGCACGATTGGTCTCCTGATCGTTCAATGCAAAATGCTTATTATAGACATAGCAGCCTTTTTGAGTGATGGCCGCAACTTCATCGGCAAGGATAAGACCCGACAAGACAGAATCTTCGGAATAGTATTCGAAGGCTCTTCCTTCATAAGGAGAACGATGGATGTTGGAGCATGGGCCATAAAGACCTGAATAACCTGCCCACAAAGCATCCTCTCCGATGGCCTCTCCGACCTTCTTGGAAAGTTCTGTGCTGAAAGTGGATGCCAGGATGCCATTGCACGGGAAGGTCGTCGGATATTTTTTCTTGTCCGGATCCGAATTGTTCTTCGCGGCCAAGCCGTTCGGACCATTTCCATAAGCATCGGTCAAACCGCATGGACCATTCGAATCGATTGTTCCCTTCTTTCCGACAGAAGAGATGGCCGTCGTGCTTCTAAAGCCCTGCGTGACAAGGTGGACCGTTTCATCCCAGCTAAGATTGTCAAGAAGGTTATCCCATTGCTCGTTATCGTATTCTTTTCCCTTCAGGTCGATCAGCTGAATCGAATTTCCTGCTGAATAAGTCGGATAAGCGACGCTCTCATCAGCCTTGATGGTCATCATGTTGATCATCGTATCATACATATCCTGGGTGAGAGTCAACTTCAGATCGCCCTTTGGATAAGTCTCATTCCAGTTGTTTCTCGACATGAAGGTGACCTTATTTTCATCGCCTAAGGTCTTGTTTGGATCGCCATGATCAAACTGATTTTCGATCTTTGTGCCTTCGCCTTCTTTTTCCGCTTCGGTGAATTTGTATTTCGTATCGGAAAATTCACAGGTCTTGCCATAAACCAAATCCTTATTTCCGGCACCGAAGATGGAATTGTCAGTTGTAGCTCCTTTCGAGGCAAGAATATTGTTAATCGCTTCATGAGAGTTGCTTGCTGCCGTAAGATAATATTGGCCCGCATCAAGAACATAGGTCTTGGCCTTATTTGAATCATAGGAAGCGAAATCTCTTCCCGAGACGGTATAAGAAACAACCTCAGACTCGCCCGGGTTCAAAAGGCTCGTCTTAGCGAATCCGACAAGTTCAACCGAAGGCTTTTCAATGCCATTGGCAATATCATATTCCGTATAAGGCTTTTGGATATAGAACTGGACATTCTTCTTTCCGGAATGCTTCGAGGTGCTCTTATTGGTCACTTTTACCGAAATGGTATAGGTATCGAGCTTTGCATCTTCGACCACTTTGTAGTCCGTCAAATCGAAATCCGCATAGGTCAGTCCATAGCCAAATGGATAGTCAATGACATCATCATAGTTGAAGTTGCCTGTGTTCTCACGTTTGAGAATTGTATCCTCATATCTTGTCTCAGCATACTTATAGCCAAGATAGACGCCTTCTTGATAGACAACATATTTGCCGACAGCACCGGCAAGCTGATATTTCTTTTGACCATAGAGGGAATTGATGACATCGCCATCATAGGAGAAGCCGCCAAAATTCTTCATAACCGGATTGTAAAGATTGTTGTTTGTGAAATAGGTATCCGACAATCCCCCAGAGGGAGAGACTTCGCCATTGATGATTCTCGCTACACCGCTAAGACCCTTATGACCCGTCGAACCGATCCACAAAGCCGCATCGATTCCATAAGCTTCATCATCGATGAAGGGGGTCTCAATGGCATTGGCTGAATTGAGAAGGACGACGATTTTCTTGATGGTTCCGGCATCTTTTTCGCTCTTGAGTCCGGCAAGAAGGGCCTTTTCATTCGTCGATAATTCCAGATAATCACCCGTCTCCGAATTGGAAAGCGTGACCGGGGATGATTTCGAGCAGGGCAAATCGGTACCCTCTCCGCCGACACGGGCAATCACAACGAAAGCACAATCACCATAGGCAGCAAAAGTCGAGCCATTGTTTTCCTTGACCTCTGCCCAGGGCGCGCCATTGATATCCAATCCTGTGGCACCTGCCCATGATCGATCTGGATCGATGGCCAACTTGCGCGTATATTTCGACTTGTTGGCGGTATACCAATCCCACAAGGTTGGATTGACAGTCATCTTTCCAGCCCCTTCGAAGGCTGATTTGAAGGTATCGGCATCGGCGGTATTGGTGGCACCCGATCCCGTTCCCGAATAGACAGGATCGACACTGGCAACGCCAAAGAGGGAGACTTTCGCTCCGCTTGCAAGCGGAAGAGCGTCATTGTCATTCTTCAATAAGACCGCTCCTTCCTCCTCAGCTTCCTGGCTGACAGCGCGCGATGCCGCCATTTCCTCATCCAGCGTCTTATATTTCGACTTATAATAGTCCGTATCGATCTTCTCGGCATTCTTGTCTTCGACATATTTTGTCGTCGATAAGCCCATCTGCTTGTTCAGGAGTGCCCTGTTCTCAAAAGCGATGGTCTTTCCGAGCACGGTGACAGCTGAAAGCGTGCCAAACGAGGTGATTAAGATTTTATAAAGATTGTTCAATTTCTTGTTCATCGTAATTTTCTCCTATTATTCCTTGATTGCTTCGACAGTCTTCTTCTCCTGAGGAAGGAAGACGTTGGCAATCGAGACAATCCAGAGGATCGCAAATAAGAAGGTGTTGAAGAAGAAGGTGAAGTTGAATTTCGCATCGATGCCCGTGGCCATAACGGAAACCTGGTAATAGATTCCATAGACAAAGAAACAGAATGATAAAGTCAGGCAGACGCAGGCGATGTAGTTGAGAAACTTGAAATAGTTTCTGATGAAGAGGGAACAGACGAAGAGAACGACAAAGACAAGAAGGAAGATGAAGGCTGGCCAGGAGAAGATTTCCTTCGTCGAGTTGGTCGCAATGACGCCCTTGTAGGAGACGAGGTAGACAATCATCGTGACGATGGAAAGCACGGCCAGGGAGAGTGTGACAAAAAAGCCATAAGCCTTGTTCGATAAAAGTTTTTTCATGAGAGCTCCTTTCTGAATGTAACGGCTTACATGTTCGAGGATACTATAAAGAAAAAGACCAAAAAGACATTCGCTTTTGGCGTAACTCATCTTTTTGGTGGCGTGACTCTTAAGGAAAACGAAAATCAAGGAATCGGTAGAATGAAATCAAGCGAGAACTTGTCCTCTCTGATCAGAGCCTTCATTCCGCCATTGTACTTCTTAGCGATGCGATCCATGCTCTTCATGCCAAAGCCATGATAATCCTTGTCCTTGGAGGTGATGGGAAGACCATTCTCGAATTCCGGCTTCGTCGAAAAGAAATTCTCGACATGGATGGAAAGGATATTATTCATGCTCGAGACGTTCAGGGAGATGGCTCTTTTCTCCATATCCTTGAGATTCATCACAGATTCGATTGCATTCGACAGGGCGTTTCCAAACAGGGAATAAAGGTCGCTTGCCTCCATGAAGGAAAGTTTCTTTCCATCGACCATGCAGGTCAGAATGATATGATGGCTTTCACAATAAAGGGATTTTTCGGTCAGAATGACATCCAAGACATCATTCCCCGTCTTGACGGTGGAATCATAGATCATGATGGCCTTCTTCATCTCTTCGATGCTCTTATCGTCGGGATTGTTCTTCAAGGCATTCAATTGATGTTTCAAGTCATGACATTTTATGTTGATGAGTTCGATGTTCTCCTTTGAGAGTTTGTACTGTTCTCTTTCACGATGAAGCATCTCCTTCATCAGGAAGACTTCATCCTGAATCTTCTCCTTCTCAGCCATGCCGGTGAGGTTGAAGAGAATGAAAGCACAGCAGAGAATCGAATACATCGATTCCGAGAAAATCGAAAGAAAGTTCCTCTGAAGATTGTCTCTCGTCAGTCTTGAAAGCCCGATGCAGATCAAAATGACAAAAAGGGAAATCAGAACTTTCTTCGGAACATCCTGTCTGTTATCCAAATCAAAAGACTTCTTTCTGAGCAAAAGAAGATAAGCGAAAGGATAGATAATCAAAAAAGAAATGAATTCATAGAGCAATGAGAGCCATGAATGGGCCAAAACGCTATCTGCAACCACAGGAATGAGTTCAAAGATGGTACAGGCACCGATCGTGAGATGCTCCAAAGCATACCCACAGGAACAATAGCAGAGGATATTCCACCAATTCCCTTCATAGCAGGTGCGGATGATGAGGAGAGTCAATCCATAGATAATCAGAAAATAGATCAGCTTGAAAAGCGAATTTCCGCTTTCCCCTGACGTCTGATTATAGCTGAAATCCGTCTTTGTCAGCATCACATAGAAAATCTCAATCCAGATGATAATGCCAATCGAGGCAATAGATACGCCAAGAAGCCGTATAAAGTAGTAATCCTTCTTTTTGGCGTTCTTGCAAAACATAATCTCGGCAATGAGAATCTCGATGGCCATCAAGGGAGAGAGCATCATTTCATAGATTTTCATCCTATTTGCTTCCTCCGGCATAGAGAGCATAATCGGAAAGGAAGGAAAAACGCTTGGTCTGGGAGATGCGAAGGGATTCCTCGCCCAAGAGCACAAGATCGCCTTTCAGTCCGGATATATATTTCAGATTGACCAAAAAAGAATTCGAGCATCTCGAAAAGTTCTCCTGTCGGAGCTTCTGCTCAATTTCTTTCATCGTGCCACGAAATCTCAGGCATTCTCTTGTCATGTGGAGAATCAGATCATGATTTAGGACTTCGACATACTTGATCTCATCGACACGAATTCTCCGAACTTCCTTCTTGATCTGTATGGAGATATAGTGATCATTGTTCTGATGAGTCAACTCATTGCAGATACGCTCGAATTTCATCGAGAAGCGCGGATAATTGATTGGCTTCAGGATGAAGTCGTAGGCATGGACAGAATAGCCCTCGACCGCATATTGGGCCATGTTTGTCACAAAGACAATCAGAACATGCTTATCTTTCTCGCGAATCTGTTTTGCCGCTTCCATGCCATTGAGGCCTGGCATCTCAATATCCATGAAAACAAGATCATAGCTTGCATTGTATTCAAAAAGAAACGAAGATGCGGAAGAGAAGGTCACAATCGTATAATGATTCTCCTTATCCTTTTTCTGATATTCTTCGATCATCTTTCTGAGCGTGTCGCTCGCTTCGATTTCATCTTCGACAATGGCTATCTTGAAATTCATAAAATGAATATAACACAGAAACGGAAGAGAAATAAGAGAAATCAACATGAAAAAAGAAGATGGACCCACCATTTCTTTTTTTAAGCGAAAAACTATTCCACACTCTTGAGAGATTCGATCATCTTGATTTTCTTAATCTTGAAGGAGAGAAGAAGATTGATCAGGAATGTGACGCCAAAGGTCAATAAGAAGCTCAGGAAATAACTTAAAACATCAATATGGAACAGATAGTCGACCAATTCGACCTTGTTCGTCATCATGACCGCCAACATAAACGGATAGCCAAGTGCCAATCCGAAAAGGACGCCAAACAAGGTCAAAGAGAGGGATTCAAGGATGAGAGAACAAAGAATCTCTCCTTTTGTGAAGCCCAAAACCTTCAATGTGGCTATATCGCGGCTTCTTTCTCGATAATTCATCAACGTGAGATTATAGACGACCACAACGCCAAGAAGAATGGCAAAGATTTTTACAGCCATAGTCATGACCAAAACACCCGAAAGCGTATCATTGATTCTCTTCTGCCAATCCTCTTTTGTCTTGCAATCGGAAACATACCCCAAAGAAAGTATCTTCTCGGAAACGAAAGAGACATCATATCCCTCCTTGATATTGACGCCACAGGACTTATATAAGAAGGAAGACGAATCCAGAAGAGGAAAGCTTTCTTTCAGGAGGATTCCATTATAGAAGAATGCCGGATAAATAGCCCCAATTGTCCCTTTGCAGGGTTCGTTATGATACGTAAACTGCAATTCCATTCCAATGGAAAGATTGAGTTTCTTTGCCACCTTCTCGGAGACGGCAATCTCATCAGAACGGCATTCGACTTTGCAGAAAACCGCGTTGTCCTTGACGATGCGTAGTGTGGTATTCTCTTTATTTCCGCTCGGAGAGGTGAGCGTGGTGGTCAGAGAACTATTTTCTTCGACATATTCGATTCCTTCGATCGCATAGAGGTCATTCTCAATCTCCTCCTTCTTCTTTGAGGAGGAGAGGGAAAGAGTGATATCCTCGCTCCGGAAATATTCCGTGTCATGTCGAATTCCATAATTGACCGTATCCTCGATTCCGAATCCACATACAAGAAGGGCCGTGCATCCTGTGACGCCAAGCACAACCATCAGGGATTTGACCTTGTTCAGGATGATATTTCGATAAGCCATCTTCGGCGAGAAGAAACGTGCATTCTTCTTTCTTGAGGAGGTCTTTCTATTCGAAAGTGAAACGTTCTTCGGTCGCATGCTCTCGCTGGGCTTGAGCGAGACTTCCTTATGGCAGACAAGGAAGGTGACAAGTCCGCTGACAAAAAGAAAGACAAAAGCAGTCAAAAGTCCATACAGAACTGGGAATTGGTATTTGCGGCTCGGAAGAGTATAGATAATCTGATATTTCTTTCCTAAAATACTGGGAATCAAAAGAGGACCCAGAGTCTCTCCGATCAAAAGGGAGAGAAGAACCAAGGACAGGGTCAGAAAGATATAGAATCCATAGATGTATGTCTTCTTCACACCAAGAGCCTTCAGGGTTCCAATCTGGTTTCGATCCTTCAGGACAATCTGGGACAGGGTGGTCAGAATGACCAAGATAGCAACAAGAAAGAAGACCATCGGGAAGACAAATGTGAACTGGATGGCCTGCCTGACATCATTGTCGATCGTCATATAGAAAGGCATCTGCTCTCTTGTGGTCACATAATAGAGATTGTTTTCTTCTTTTTCTTGATAATAGTCCTCAATTTCTTTTTTCAGGGAGGAAATATCCCGATTCTTATTCAATTGAAAGACATATTGGTTTGGTGAAACAATCGTCTCATCCTCAAGAGAATTCAGTCCAAGCAGAGGAGAGACAAAAGAATAGATGGCATCGACATAATTTTCCCTGAAATTGTCATAGAAAAGCGATGTTATAGCCTTTTTAAGGACGGAGTCCGACATCAGGACCACACTGGACTGATATGCTGCCTTATTGATATTCTCCGGATGGGAAACAAACCCCGTCACCTTAGCTTTGATTTCGATTTTATCCTTCCGGAAAGGATTTTCCTTTCCATCCTGACAGAGCCTATCGAGCAAAGGAAGGAAGGAATCAAGCTCACTCGTCTTATAGGAAGCGATATCGAGAAAGAAAGTCGTCTCATCTCCGACATGAATCTTGTTAAGGCTCTCTTCCTCAATCGCCTTGTCAAGAAGGACAAAGTCATCGGAGATTTCCATATCATAATCGAAAGGTTTGGAAATCTCAGGCAATTTTTCGCTCACGCAAAGATAGAAGGAATGCGTATCGCCTTCCACCGGAAGATAGTATCGTCCTTCCATCTTTTCTCCTTCTTGGAGGAAAGAAGAAATCATTTCTTCGTCCTTCTGATCATATTTCTTCGTCGTCACCCATAAGGAAGAAAGATTTCCTTTTGAATAGACTTCTTCCACCTGGTTGGAAAACACCATGGCATTGCTGATCAAACCGGTAAACAAAGTGACAGCAATCGATCCGATTGCGATGATAGCCAAAAACTGGGCAAAGCCATTTCTGACTGTCCGCATCATCATTCTTAGAAGAAGAGAGAAAGTCGATTTCTTTTTCACCATTGGACATCCTCAGGCTTGATGGGATTCTGATTTATCTCATCCGAAAGAATCTTTCCATCCGAAATGGTCAAGACACGATCGGCACACGAAGCAATTTTCTGGTTGTGCGTAACGATGATGACACTCTTATGGTAATTGCGCGAAACATCATAGAGAAGTTTTAAAATGCTCGCACCGGTTTTCTTATCGAGTGCGCCTGTGGGTTCATCGCATAAGAGAAGTTCCGGATTCTTCACAATGGCACGGGCTATGGCGACTCTCTGTTGCTCGCCGCCGGAGAGCTGGCTTGGAAAATTGTTCGCTCTTTTTGAAAGCCCGACCGAAGAGAGAATCTCCTCCGGGGAAAAAGAATCCTTGATGACGCTGGCCGACAAGGCCACATTCTCTAATGCCGTCAGATTCGGCATCAAATTGTAAAACTGAAAGACAAAACCGATTGTTTTTCTTCTGAATTGGCCAAGCTTCTTACTATCAAATCCGACCACATCATGACCGTCGATCAGATAGGAGCCGCCTGTCGCGTTATCCATTCCGCCAAGGATGTTCAACAGCGTGGATTTTCCTGCGCCTGATGAACCGAGGATAACCAAAAATGTTCCTTCTTCCAAGGAAAAAGAGATGTCATTGAGGGCTTTGACCTCATTTTCCTTCCCTTCATTGTATATTTTATAAATATGTCGCAATTCGATTTGACTCATCTTTTCACCTGCCCAAGGTATTGTACAACATAGAATGCAAAAACATGAAGACTAAAAAAAGAAAAATGGTCCAATTGAGTTTCCTCAACTGAACCATAGTTTTCAAGGGTGGTGGCCCAAGGCGGAATCGGACCGCCGACACCGGCATTTTCAGTGCCGTGCTCTGCCAACTGAGCTATCGGGCCATCGATAGTCTTTTTTC
Source organism: bacterium (assembly GCA_963612025.1). Taxonomy (GTDB): domain Bacteria; phylum Bacillota_I; class Bacilli_A; order RFN20; family CAG-288; genus Enterosoma. The sequence goes on along the minus strand of CAVDUB010000007.1, from coordinate 56,877 downwards.
GCAGCTTTGATATTCTACCAAACTAAAACGCATTATTCAAGAATAAAAATCATTTTTTTCACTGGAAGCAAGTTCGTCGTTTCTTTTTCATGGATTTAAAATGCGGTAGCCATCCAGACTACCGCAATCAATCTACTTATTTTCTTCTTTATAGACCCATTTTTGATCTAAAGGCTCACCATAATAATTTCGTCCATCGATATATTTGCTGAACGTCTCATAGTTAAAACCTTTTTTCATGATGTCTTCATAAAGCGAGGAAAGAATCACAAAGACACGGGAATGGAGTTCCAGGAAGGATTCGTTATGTTTTTCTCCGCTGACAGGATCAAGCCAGACATCCCTTTTCTCATTTAGAACATCCTCGCTGACGACTTTGGGAAGTCTTGTCGCTGAGAGATTCGTCTTTCCAAAAAAGAAGACGCGGGCTCTTGTTCCGTGATTGGTATATTTCAGCCAAAAGCGGAAATTCTTCAAGCCATTGGAATACATATTCTTCGGAAGTTTCTTCAAATCGAAAGTCTGCTTCAATACAGGAACAAAATTTCGATCGATGGTTTTCAAAACCATGGGGTGATTCGGAAGAATCTCTTGGGGATCTTCAAGAAAATGATCCATCTTGTATTTCTCGGAAAGACAAAAATCAAGTTTGGATTCAAAATAGGCATGCTGATAATGATATTTGCCCTTGATTTTCCCATTCTTGTCAAATCCGGATTTATAGAGAATATACGGATGACATTCCCGATCCAAAAGATAGTGAGCAAACTGTCCAAAGATGAAAGCCTTGAACCGAAGGATTTCCTTTCCCGCCGTTTGTGTATCATCGATGGAATAGCATTGCTGAATAAGATAACGAAAATATTTTTTTGCGTCCGTCTTGTGAATCTGATTTCCGACTTTCTTCATCGCTGTAGGAAGATGCAGTCCTCGAAACGGAATGATGCCCATATAGAACAAGGGATCCGGACCTTGGGTGCCGAGACTCAAATAATCGAAATTGCCATCCAGGAATGAATGAAAATTGGGATAATTCGATTCGATTTCCTTATACTTTAAGGAAAATCGTTTCACAAGCAGATAATGAGCAAGCAGATTCGGCATTAGAGATCCACTTTGACAATTTCGCCAAAGACGCCTGTGGAAGCACCACCGACGGCATTGGACTCATCCGTATCGATGTGCATGGCAAGAGCATACTTCTCACTGACACGGATGACGGTGTCACCAAGAATGGCCGTTCTGCCATTGGCGGACTTAATCTTGACAGCAACAATTTCGCCGTTCTTCACGCCGAAGTTTTCAGCATCGGCTGGGGTCATATGGATGTGTCTCTTGGCGATGATCATTCCTTTGTCGCAATCAACTTTCTTTCCGTTGAGCGGGTTGACCAATGTGACTGGAGCAGAGCCTTCCAAATCGCCGGATTCTCTAACCGGGACATTTGCCTTCAAGGAACGGGCTTCCGTCATGGAAATTTCGACCTGGTTTTCTTTTCTGACAGGTCCAAGAATTCTCATTCCCTTGATGGTGAAATCCTTGATTGTGACATCTCCTGTAGTCTTATCCTTGATAGGAGCATGATAAACGATATCAAGTTTCTTATCCGAAGCGAACTGGCCTGGCTGGGAAAGCATTTTGACGACGTTCAGCGGCTGTCCATCGAAAAGATAATCCAAGGCTTCCTGAGTGACATGGATGTGATGGGCACTTGTTTCGACAATAAAAGTTTTTTCTGACATTTTAATTTACCTCTTTTTCAATTCTACCACAATCAAATCAGAGTCGGCTTGATTTTCTTTTCTTTTTAAATAAAAAAGAAAGAAAAGTACCTTACTCCATCTGTTCCTTATGCGCTTTGTTGTATTCCTCAAGTTCACGATTGGCCTGCTCTTCCTGCTTCAATCGGGTGAGAAGATCTTCAAATGATGGCTGTTCCGGCTGAACGAGTTCAACCTTCTTGATTTCTGGAATCTCATCCATCAGCAAAACTTCGACAGAATCGGAGACATCGCTTTCTGCCATATAGCAGCCGTTGCAGGCGCCCTGCATTTCGACATAGCAGAAACCTGTTTCAGAATCAAAATGATCCAGTTTGATGTTTCCTCCCTCGCGAGCGAGGAATGGGCGAAGTCTTTCAAGGACTTCATCGATTTTCTGTTCGATGGATGTGTTGTCTTCTTTATTTTCAATTGTTGTCATATTCTTTTTTTCTTTCTTACTGGCAGTTTTATTCGATATAGGGGAAATTATAGCACTCTTTTTTCTATTTCAGTATGGCAATGACGTGTTCTTGCCTACCGGCGACCATATGGGGTGTTCTATTTTCATCAAGATAGACATCGGTCTCGACCCGCATGCCAAAATCCGGAGCATAGATTCCAGGTTCAAGGGAGAAGGAGATATTGCCGATCAAGGATCGAGTATCATGGGACTCATAATTATCAATATTCACACCAGGGCCATGAGGAGAGACATCGATTGAGATATTATGACCGGTTCGATGAGTGAAATATTCTCCATATCCAGCTGCCTCGACGACATTTCTTGCAACATCATCCACCTCATATCCCTTCACATCCCGCAACGGCAGGTTTTTCTGCAGAAACTCAAAGGCAGAATCGACGGCCTTTCGAAGAATCTGGAAACGTTCCTCCACGACGTCGGGAACACTTTCACCGACATAGCCCATCCAAGTGATATCGGCATAGACACCATCTTTCCGATTCATCTTGGCCCACATGTCAATCAAAACGACATCGCCTTCATGAATGAGAGAATGGATTTTTTCACTTGGGCCATAATGTGGATCGGAGGCATTTCTGTTGACAGCGACAATTGCCGGATCATCATACACCATTCCTTCTTCGTGGAATCTATCACATATGAATTTTTGAATCCGATATTCATCGCTTTCGCCTTTTTCGAGAATATCCTTCTTGATCAAAGCAAACGCTTCATCTTTGATTCTGAGAGTTTTTTCAATAGCTAGAAGCTGACCTTCATAGGCTTTTTTATCATAAGCTGCCGAAAAGATTTGAAGAAGATTCGCACTCGACGAGATTTCCAATCCAAGTTTTTTGACAAATTCCACCGAGCCGAAGTCTGCTAAGGAAACACGTGGAAGAAGACCATCTTCTGAGACATCCATCAAAACTCGCTTATATTCCGAAAAAGAACTCTTCTCGAGTTCGAGCATCTCCTTCCAAGTATGATAGACTCTTAGATCAAATCGGGCTGATGTCTCTTCATCCTTCAAAAAGACGGTGTCAATCAGATGGCAAATCAAATAGGGTTTTCCCTCCTTAGGTATAACCAAAAAGATTTTCCTTGTCAGCATCTTTTCACCAAGAAAAGAAACCAGAGTGGGATTCTTATTTTCATAATCAACAAGAATCCATGCATCCTTCTTTTCCTTTTTCAGATAATCCTGAACAATTTTGATTTGATTCATTTCTTATAGGCTCCTTGCAGCCTTTCCATTTTAGCACAGCAATCATCATACGGAGCAAAAAACGCAAGCCACTCCTTATGCGATCAGGACAAGAAAATTCCCTTTGTCACTTCCATTGTGATGAGAAAGCAAAAACAATGCTCAGTTCTTCGCTTTGATTTTTTTGACTTTCTCAATCAGTTTCGGGTAGATATTTTTGACAAACCACGGCTCTGTCGAACGAGTGAGAATTTCATCGAGTGCAAACCATGAAAGGGAAGAATTCTCATTTTCGTTGACGACGAGCCTTTCTTCTTCATCTCCGACAAGAAGGTAGGTGACATTGAAATGCAGGTGGGATGAAACATAAGTTCCATTCTTTCTATGTCCATCGACACATAAAGATTCCAATGAGAAAATCTCTTCTGAAAACGGCCGGACTGATTGGATTCCAGACTCTTCCCTTGCCTCCTTCAAGGCGACATGAAGAAGATCTGTATCACCGTCGGCATGTCCACCAAGCCAGCTCCAGGACTGATAGATTTTATGGTAACAGAACAAAGCCTTATCCATTTTTTCATTGACGATGAAACAGGAAGCTGTCATATGCCCGAGAAAATTGCTTCGAAGAAAAGCATCTTCGTTTTTCTTTAAGAAATCAAGAATGAGTTCCTTATCTTTTATTTCCTGTTCATTATAGGGAATATAGGATTCTATTTTTCTAATCAATTGTATTTTGTCCATCCGTTTTATCCTCCAAAAGTCTTTTTTCATCTGCCACCGTCAGAATTTCATTTGTTTGCTTTGTGAAACTGTTCACGCGTTTCGAGAATTCATCTCTCTTATTTCTCATGGTATCCATGGATTTGGAGAAGTTGTCCCAATCCTTTGAGAATTTCTCGTTTTCACTTCTCAGCTTCTGAATCTCCTTGAGAATATTTCTGATATTTTTTGCGATGTCATAATTGACCTTAAGCATTTGGATATTCGCCAAAATCGGCTGCAAGGTCGATGGACATGTGAGAATGACTTTCAGGTTTCGAGAAAGGCAGACAACTTCCTTATAGAATGAATCTTCCATTTGGAGGAAGGAATAGATGCCGTCGCTTGGAATGAACATGATGGCATATTCAGCTGTATCCTCTTTGGAGACATAGTCATCGGCAATCTTCTTGACCTGGGTTTTGAGGGCCGCTTTGAATTTCAGTTTCAGATCATGGATTTCTTTTTCATCCTTGGATTCGAAGATGCCACGATAGTCGACAAAGGGGAATTTCGAATCGATACAGACAAACTTCTCACCCTCCGGAAGTCGAACAACGGCATCCGGTCTTGCATTATTGCTCTTGAGAACATGTTGTGTATCATAAATGCCTCTTGTCTGTCCAAACACCTCCTGAAGAAGGGATTCCAATGCCATTTCACCAAACCGGCCTCTCTGCTGGGAATTTGTCAGGACGTTGTTTAAGGAAACAACCTGATCCTTCAAAGAATCAAGGTTTGTCTGTGCAGCCGTAATTTTCCCTAAGGCAATATGAACTTCGCCCATGCTCTTGCTATTGCTTTCAAAGCCATTCTTCAAGGTTTCAGAGACTTTTCCATTCATTTCATTGAGCTGAGTCGTGACCAAAGAGAGAAGATCAGAATAGCTTTTGGAAATCTCTTCTCGACTTTTCTGAATGAACAGATCGAGTCGTGCATTCAATTCCTGATTTTTCTTTTCCTGTGTCTCAGAATGATTCTTGAATCCGACATCCAAATTTTTGTTCACTTCTTCTTTGAAGTCATTCATTTCTTTAGCCGTTTCCAATTTTTGTTTTGATTGATTTTCCTTGAGTTCGTGAAAACTCTTTTCAAGAGCATGGCTCACATCTTCCTGAAAGGAAGAGAACTGTTGTTGATTCTTATTTTGGAAGCTATTCTGACTGTCTTTTATCTGATCAATCTGCTGTTGGTTTTTATTCGATATTTTATCTAAATATTCATAGAACTGCTTTTCATCAAAAGAACCTTTCTTGCCACTGTTCAAAAGAAGCATAAAGCAGACAAAAACAAAGATGGTCAGCACTCCGAAAAGAACCAAAAGAATGATTTCAAAAATTGTCATAGAATTTCCTCCTCAAAGATATATTGATTATAGTACTTTCCTTTTTTCGAAAAAACAGTCCATTGGCTCAAGAAGCAAGACCAAGATATTCCATGCCGAAAACCGTGCTATTCCTATCTCAATGGATGCCCGATATAAGAGAAACATCTTTCTCTTTTTCTCGTTGTTCTTGTATAATAAGTTCGTTATTCAACAGCGAGGTCAAATTTATGTCTGAAAACGAAGAACCAATCAAAGAGAAAAAGAAAGGAATCTCCTTTCTGATCGATACAATCAAGGGGGTCACGTTAGGTGTCTCTGTTGCCGTTCCGGGCTTATCAGCCGGAACGATTGCCGTTGCCGAAAGATGCTATGATACGATCATCGATTCCATCACAGGATTGAAGAAGGCCTTCAAGGCGAACTTCATGATTCTTCTCCCCTTCCTTATCGGTCTTCTCTGTGGAGCGCTTGCCGCCTTCTTAGGCATCAAGAAGGGCTATGATGTCGCTCCCTTCACTTTGACCGGCTTGTTTGCTGGATTGGTCCTGGGGTCTCTTCCTGTTGCCATAAGCGAACTGAAGAAAGGGCAGACACAAAAAGAAAAAGCGTTTCATATACTTTCTTTCGGACTTTGTCTTCTTATCGCAGCCGGCTTAGGTATCGTGACAGCGCTATGTGGTGTCGATTTGGAAAAATATCTTACGGAAAGAGTCTGGTGGATGTATATTCTTGCCTTCTTCGGCGGCATTCTTGCAGCAACGGCCTGCATCATTCCTGGCATATCCGGAAGCATGTCTTTGATGGTCATTGGCATGTATCATCCTATACTGAATACCTTCATAGGGGAAGCATCCATCTTCCATGCCAAGGATTCTTCATTCGTTATCACCGGCCTTATCATCGGCTTTGTTCTCTTTCTTGGAATTCTTGTCGGCTTAGTGTTTTCGAGCAAATTAATGAAAATGCTTCTCAGCGAACATCGTGTAACAACGTTCTATGGCATATTGGGGCTCATCATCGGTTCCGTCATCTCCATGTTCATCAATTCCTCCATCTATCCTCTTTATCAGAAACATTCCATCCAGACCTGGGATTATATCGTCGGAAGTCTTCTCCTTGTCCTCTCCTGTTTAATCATGCTTTATCTCTTCTATCGCTCAAGCAAGAAAAAAGCAGATCAGGATTCGCCACTCGAGAAGAAATAACTACACTCTTTGGAACGAATGGAGTAAAATAGTCTTGTATACATGAAAGGATCTATACATCATGGTTATCGGAAATATCAAAGATTTCACAAAAAAAGATTTCGGTTATTCTGAGAATCTCGGCATTGCCTTTGATTATCTCAACAAATTAGGCGTCGAAGGTTTGCTCAAACTCGAAAGCGGAAAGCACATCATCAAGGAAGACGGCGAAGTCTATGTCAATCGTTCAAGCTATGTCGGCAAGGAATTCAAGGATGCCAAGATTGAAGGCCACGAGAAATGGTTGGATATCCAGCTTGTTCTGAAGAATCAGGAAAAGGTCGGCTATGTCGACAAGAGAAAGTATAATGAATCGAATATCACGATTCCCTACAATGCAGAAAAAGACAAAGCCAATTATGAAGGGGATCTCGATTGCGTCGTCACTCTCGACAGCGGATATTTCGCACTCGTGTATCCAAACGACCTTCACAAACCCTGTATCAAGGTCAATGATGAAATCATCGAAAAAGCCGTCGTCAAAGTCAAAATCGATTTCTAAGTCTATAAGTCCTATCCCAGTGATAGGACTTTTTTCATAAAAAAATTTCCAATCACCATAGGGGAAGTAACTGGAAACTTCTTTTTTTGATTTGATATCGACAATGAAAGTATACCAAAAAATGAACATCTGCTACATTGCAGTTCTCACTCAAAAAGAAGGAACTTTCTCCGATTTCCAAAAGAAAGACCCAGATTGAAATCTGGGTTCTTTCCATTATTTTTTCTTGGAAATCATTGCATTCTTTCGAATCGCTTCGACCAACGCCTGCTTATCAAGAGGCTTATAGAAGGCATAACCTTGCAAATAGCACTCTGGATTGATTTCCTTGATAATCTTATACTGCTCCATATTTTCGACACCGATGAGGCCGACACGGATATTGGCTTCCTTGGATTCATCCAATATACCTTTGACGAATGCGTATTTCGTCTTATCCGTATCGATATATCTCGTATAGTCACGGTCGATTTTGACTTCTGCGACATTGATTTCCTTGAGTCTCGCAAAGGAGAGATAGCGTCCTGTATAGCGATCGCAGATGAACTTGACGCCAAGATTCGACAGGTTGAGGATGAATTTCTTCATCTCAGAATAGTGATTATAGATATCCTCTTCCGTAATTTCGAATCCAAGGAAGTTGGACGGCATGTGCGTCTTCTCAATCAAATTCTTGACCTGCGTTGTCAAGGTCGAATCACTTAAGAAACTCGAATCCGTATTGATGGTGAGTCTTTCAAATCCATAACTCTTGAAAATGGATGTCCCATATTGGATATATAAAGCCGAAATATAGTCCAACATAGCGGAGGAGATGAGATTGATTTTTCCGTATTTGGCAGCGACTTTGATCAATCGATCCGTATTGAAGACAATCTTTCGATATTCGTCGGAAAGACGCAACAGCAATTCGGCACCGAAGATTTTCTTTGTCGAGGTCTCCAAGAGCGGTTGAAGATTGACAGTGAAGTCCTTGTTCTGGAACTTGTCGTCGATGACAGAGAGCATGAAGTCGTCGGCACTGGCAGGACGGGAATAATCCGATTCATCAAAATAGATATAGTTCTTTCCGCATTCATATTTCTTTGAGAAATAGAAGTTGTCACAATGTCTAAGGAAATCGATATGGGAAGGATAGCCCTGCGGATAACTGACTGGAAGATAGGTAATCTTGAAGAGTTCTCCTGTTTCTCCAAAGAAGGAGACTTTTGTCAAATCATTGATGGCTTCGCATTCGTTGACAACGTCGGTCTGACCATAATCAGATAATTGAATAGCCAAAGCATCCGTTTTATAGGAATAGACGTTATTGATGGTTTCGAATTCCATAATCTTGTGAGAGAAGTTTCGTATTGCCTGAAGAACACTCTCCGATCCATATTTTGCGACCAATTCCATCTGGTTATCAAACTTCAACACAAGAACATATCCTCTCATCGAAAGAAGATAGGCATTTTTGATGCTCTGGGTAAGCATATAGTAGGAATTGATAAGAAGATTGCTGTCAAATGGATCATCCATAAGCGTATCTTCCTTGTCATAGCAGCGCTTGACAAGAAGAAGCTTCTTGAGACTGACCTTGTTTTCCTCATTGAGAGTCAATGAAGTCTCCACATCATAGGAACCAAGATGGGATTTCATCTTTTTCGATGTTCTCAAAGGACATTTCGCGCAGGGAGAATCCAAACCATAGAGCGATTTATAGCAAGGCTGATGAAGAGGAACTTCTTTTCCAATCTCATCGACCAAAGAGGAGGAAACCTCCATCAATTCATAATTAAGAGGGTTGATGCCATACATGCCATAATCGGAGAGGCGGAGAATGGAAGAAGTGATTCTTTCTTCCTCTATGAGTCTATCCTGACGGATTTTGGTGATGAAATAATCGCCAATCTTCGAAGAAACAAGCATCAGAGACTCTCTTAAATAGGAATCGAGAATCAACGGCTTTAAGGAATTCGCATAATAGAGGAAGCCACGGAAATTTCCTCGATCTCCATAGATGCCATAGACAAAAATCGACTGAATTCCGATTCGATCGGAAGTTTCAGCAATCTTCAAAGAAAGATTCTTTCGATTGCTGGCATAATAGGTATAATCTGGATCAAGAATTTTCTCGATGGAAGAAATGAAATCATCGGGTATGACCTGATCCTGCTTAAAACCGAAATCAGAATTTCCTTCAAGGAAGACGAATTTGTATTTTCGATCGTTTTCATCAAGGAGGACCAATCCACCTTGTTCGACCTTCAAGAAGGCTAGAAGGAATTGGAAGTTGCTTCTTATCTCCTTGATGATATCTTCTTTCTTCTTATGAATATCTAAGGAGGTGAATAAAGAGAGAAGCTTGGAAGCATAGTTGAGATTCATCGATTCATGGGAAATCAATGCACTGACATCGCCGAGATTTCCTGTACGGAGAGGGAAATAATAATTGGTCGATTTTCCCATACGCTGTGCAAACTGAAGATCGCTGAACAATTCATCGATGTTCGAAAATGGGAAGCCGACAATGGCAAAATGAAGCGTCAGATTCGTCAGTCCGCCATTCAAATCCTGGCGAAGAATCGTTGCCTGATTCAAGGCAGAATCGATTTTCTCCTTCACATTGCTGATGGAATCGATTCTCGGGAGATAGCAATAAATGCCCTGATGGGCTTTATTGAAACTGAAAAGTTTTTCAGGATATGCTGAAAAAGTCCTTTCGAGAAGAGAGAGAAGATCTTCTTCTTCCCGTTCATTCATCTTCTGGTTTTCTCCGAAATCATAATAGGCCTGAATGAGGATATTACGATAACTTTGGGATGCATAGATAATTTGGGAGATATAGCGATGAAGGGAGTCATTGCTGATGAGGTGTTTTTCCTTGTCCTCATACTGAAGCTGAATATGCGAATAATCGGATTTGTTGGCAATGACGATGGTGTGCGAATATTCCTCATTGAGTTTCTCAATATTCTCGTTGAGTTCCTTGATTTCTGGATAGGAAGTTGATTCATAAAGGCTCAGATCATAGCGGTCATTCATCAGTTTGTCAATATTGTTTCGACTGACAGAGTAGATGTCCTGATAGAAGACTGTATAGACCTTCTTATTGATTATTCGAAGAATAAAAATGTAGAGAACAAAAAGAACAAGAATCACACCTGCAAAGATATAAAGGAAGATATTTTTTCCCAAGAAGGTGAATAAGAGAATCAAAGCAGCAGCTACGAGAACAAGCGAAATGAAAAAGGTGGTTGTAAGCTGAACATATTTCGAGAAGATAAACTTCAATGAAAAAGGATTTTTCTTTTCTTTCATCATTGATTCCCTCCTTTGAGAATATCTTTAGATCCAATATCGATCAAGGATGAGGAAACAGCCTTCCCGACATCGATGAAGACGGAGAGAATCTTCGAATATTCCTGATAGTCGACAGGATTGCCCAATGTCGTTTCCACAACTTTGAGAGCCACGGAGGAAATCTTGTTCATCTCACAGGCGATGGAGATTCCGCCATACGTACAATCAAAGACAACATTCTGATCGATTGGAGAAAGTTTTCCAAATGTCTTGAGAGGTTCAAGCTGTTCTTCTTTCGTATAGAAAGTATTGCTTGAGAAAATCGTCGCATCGAAAACCTGAACATTCGTTCTTTTCTCAAAGGAATTCTTCAAAATGATTCTCGCATCGGAATCCGAGATGAAATAGGTTGGGAAACCATTCGGAATCTGTCCTAAGGATACCGGACGGATGCCAAGCTGATCAACATCCGAAAGCGTCACTTTTTCCGACACGGCGATTGAGAGCGGCTTCACGTCCTTCGAATAGCCGATGCATGTACCGACTGACAAGACAAGAATGACAAAGAACTTATCAATAAAATAGGATGTGACAATGCTGGAAATATAGTTTGTATAGACTTCGCTTACAATGGCCACTTCCTGATTGAACATTTTTCCAAACACGACAGGATAACGCTCAAAAAGCATTTTTCTCGTCTTGTTGGTCGCCAATGTCTCAAAATAGAGAACATCGTCATGGGTCGAACCGATGATGAGAATCATAGATTGTCCTCCTGTATTTCAAACGGATTGCTGATGAGGAATTTATCATAGGCCTGTTTTGCCAAAGGCTTTGAATAATAGAATCCCTGAATGGTATCAATTCCCATCTGATAGAGAAGATCCGCCTGTTTCTTGTTATCGACGCCCTCGGCAATGACTTCGAGATTATTGATTTTTCCCAAGTCGACCAAGCATTGAACAATTTGTCTTGCTTTTCGATCCTCTTCAATATGATCGATATAGGATTTATCGATTTTGATGGCATCAAAGGGGATTTTGGAAAGATTTCCAAAATTGGAATAGCCGATACCGAAATCATCCATCAAGACACGGATGCCCATTTCACGGAGTCTCTTGATGATATTGACCGATAAGAAAGGATTGGCCTGAGAAGTCGTCTCAAGAATTTCGATTTGAATGAGACGGGGATCGACTTCATATTTTTGCAGCATTTCGAGAATGAAATTCAAAAAATGAGAGGAATAGAATTCATAGAGGGAGAAATTGATCGAAACAGGAATAATTCTTCTTCCCTTCTTCTTGGATTCATGGATATCCTGCAAGACACGTTCAAAGACATAGACATCAAGTTCGTGAGAGAGTCCTGCAGCATTGGCTATCGGAAGGAAGGTTCCTGGCATGACAAGACCAAGGGTTGGAGAATTCCATCTTAGCAGAGCCTCAGACGAAACAAATTTCCCTCGGATTGGATTGTATTTTGGCTGATAATAGACTTCGAATTCCTTGTTCTTCAAGCCATCGATAATCATATCGACATCATTGACAACATCGTCATTGTTGCTTTCCTGATGGAAATTGAACATTTCGAAATTCTTTTCGCTATCCTTCTTTGCAGAGATTGCTTTTTCGATGGATTCAAGAAGATTTTCACTGACCTTCACTTCCTCGATACCGAAATTCGGAGAAACGAGAAGATGAATATTGTTGTTTTCCATGATTCTGTAGACGGCATCATTGATATCATTGAGCATAGAGATAATTTCGATACGATTGTCTGTAAAACAATAGATATAGAAAAGACCGTCTTCAAAACAATATACATGACGATTCTTTTTCTTTTCAAAATATTTGGCAAGAAAATCGATAACTTTGCCGTTCATCTCCATGAAGGCTTTCTTTCGATTGCTGTCGATGGAAATTTCACCGGGAACCGCCGAAAAGACGACAATGGTCTGCAAGCCCTTCTTTAGGCTCGGCTTATTTCGCAAGACATTGACGACATCTTCGAAAACGGCACGATTGAAATACACATTCGACCGACCGAAGGAATGTTCGTTCTGCAATTTAAGGTTGTCCATGACCGTTTTCGAATTGACATATTTCAAGAAGGAGAAGAAAAAAGCAGCAAGGAAAAAAAGAATCAATAAGAAGAAACAATAGGGGACGAAAGAATTCATCTCTAAAAACTTGCCTGTAAATTCCAAAATGGAATAAAAGGCAAATGCCGTCAGGAACAAGACTCCAAAACCGATGAACAGAATGAAATATTTCTTTGTTTTCGAGAGCATGTCAATTATTTATCCTTATCCGAATTTTTATTGGCTGATTTTTCAATCATCTCCTGAAGGAGTTCCTGCTTCAGTCTTTCCTGATCTTCTTTGGAAAGATTCTTCAAGGAAGAGTCTCCGACGCTTGCGTTTTCAATCACCGGTGTTTCTTCTTCCTCTTCCTTTTCCTTTAGGGCACGGACGATATCCAAAACCGACGTAATGACAAGATACAAGGCTGGAATCAAAAGAAGAATCAATAGGCCCCAGACCGAGGAGACAAACTGGAAGAATCCACCAAGAAATGGCGAATTGAGCATAACCACACCAAGATATTGTGCTTCCGTGAAGGCCTGATACTGACCGAACTGGGAATAGTGTCCACCGATATTGGTACCGCTGGTGATGAAAATATATTTTCCTTCACCCTCCTCTTTTCCTTCCACGACACGCATTTCGCGAAGTCGATGCGTCATGATAGGCGAAGCCATCTCACTTGTGGAAACCTGGACAGGGGAATCAAGGTTATTGAGAATCGGATCGGATGTATCCTTGCTCGGTTTGATCTGGCTATATCCGGAATACATATCCATGAAAGTGATATCGATATGCTTTTCTTCCTTTTCCATCTGAAGAATCAGCTGCGTTTTTTCCTCTGTCGTCTTTGCAGAACTGATTTGTGAAGCATATTTTTCCTGAATGGGTTGATTGTATTCCACATTCTCAAGATAAAGCTTATAGAGACTCTCCAGATTTTGCTTTTTTGTGACAATGGCCGTCTTCTCCTGATATTCCGGTTCCATGGAATCGGTCAAGACAATGAAATTCCCATAGACACCAAAATTGAGGGTCTGACCATTGTTGTTGTTTCGATTGGCAATGCCAAGAATCTGGCCGAGTCCAACAAAAGCAAACAGGGCGAGGATAAATCCTGTAATCACCCATTCGATGATTTTTCTTTTCTTGCTTTTTTCTTTCTTTTCAGCTTTTTCTTTTTTCATAGTTTCACAATTTTCGTATGATTCAAGGATGAATCACGAACAGCTTCATCAAAATCCTTATAGACTTTGGCTTTTTCCTTTGAAGAAGAGAATTCTCCTTCCGAAACATAATAGCCCTGTTCCGGATTGAAAAGGACATAACAAGAAGGCTCATCCTTCTTTTCTTCATGCATCGGCTCATCCGAAGAAACGGATTCTTCCGTAGAGGAAGAAGACACCTTTTCATCATCGAAAGAGGCATCCTTCCCTTCATAGTTCTTATAGGCTAAATTGAGTTTTCTGATTTTTGTAAAGACATCATCTTCCGTCTCATCTTTTACTTCCTTAGGAGAAAGAGAAGGTGTATTCAATTCCTCATTTGTGATTCGAATCGATTCATCATTTTCTTCAGCAACCGGAAGAGGACTCTCGGCCAATGAAATATCCGGTTGTTCTTGATTTGCCTTTTCTTCTTTTTCCTCATAGTCCTTATAGGCGAGGTTGAGTCTTCTTATCTTCTTGAAGACATCATCCTCTTCAGGATAGGGGTCATCAGAAAGCTGTTTAAGGTCTTGAAGAGCTCTTGCTCTCTCTTCTTTCTCTTCACAATCAAGGAGAGCCTTATTGAGGAGATGAACCTGCTTGAATGGCTCATTCGCATCATCATCGTCATCTAAGAACGGAACATGGAAATATCGTTTTCTCGGCTTTGGCAACTGATTTTTCTTCTTCTCATCCATGTATTCATTATAGAAGAGGTCAGAAACCAAAACGGCGTGTTTCTCGCTTTCGGTCAAACGTTCATTGTCGTTGATATCTTTTTCAACCTCAACAGGAACCTCAACCGTACGGACTGGAATCTCTGTCTTCTCGTCGTCCCCAAGAGGAGTGAGCACTTTATCCTGATTCTCGACAGTTCCGGCAGTCAAGATATCCTGTTTGGAGAAAGGGGCAACCGGAATCACTTCCAGGGAAGGAAGATTGTCTTCGCTCTCCGGAATCACCGCAGGAACAATTCTCGGCTTATCATTCTTCTTGGGAAGATTCTTGATTTCTTCCTTGGCGGAAGAATCATCATTCTTCTTGTTTTTATCTGCATGAAGAAGAGAAAGCTGTTGAAGGAGGAGTTCCTGATCAAGTTTGCTCATCTTGGCAAAATCAAAACTGCCTCGCATGCTCGTCAGAGCATTCGGCTTATAAGAGAAGTCTTCCTCTTCATTCACCTGGTTTTCTTCATCAGCGGAGAATCTTCTGGCTTCATCGACAATATCCTGACGGAATTTGCGAAGATATTCTTCTTCTTCCTTCAGTCGATCTTGTATTCTCTTCTGGCGGAGTCTTTCTTCTTCAAGTTCACGCTCACGGATTCGAGCAAGAACATCCTTATCGAATTGGATTTTCTGCCATTTCTTTCTTTCAAGGAGCTTGATTTTCTCATCATATTCCTTACGATTGAGCTTTTTGACATCGAGTTCCTGTGCGTAATATTCTTTTTCTTTTTCGTTGAGTGGACGATCAATATCCTTGCTGACCTGACTATCAAGATATCTCTGATAGGCCTCATCCACACGCACGAATTGGATCGGTCCCTTGAAAAGAGGACCATAGACAAAAGCCTCGTCATCACTCGAGAGTTCAATGGTCGGTTTGTAATGTCGCGTCTTTTCCGTGACATTCAAAGACTTGTCTTTTCCTTGGAGAGAAAGATAATTGGCTAACATCAGTTCATCGAGTTGATAGAGTTCATGGTCATCGAACTGAGAATATTTCTCATCGACATCATAACTGACACCGAGTTTGTCATAGGCTTCCAAGAAGCGATAGAGTTCATAGCAGTGATGATAAAGAGGATTCTTCTTGATGATATTGGTCATCAAAATCGGCTTGCGAACGTCTCTTTCATTCTTGAATTTCTTCATAAACTTCGAATTGTAGAAATACAGAATGTATTGTCTCATCTGCTCGATACGCTTGATGTATTCATCATTTTTCAAACGCACAACATCGACCTTCGGAGAAACAACCGTCACCTTCGTTTCGATATTGATCTTATTGCCCGACAGTTCGGTCTCATTCTTAAAGAAAAGGGTCTCTTTGTCATGCAAAGTGGCATATTTCTTAATGAATTCGTATCTTTTTTCAACAAACAACACAAGATGTCGGATGACCGTTGCGATAAAGCGGTTCTCATAGGTCTTGATTTCATCATCAGCCCCGATATTGAGAACCTTGTTCGGTATGACATCGCCCTCATCCGTGATTTCCTTGATGAACTGGGTGTGACTGGCAAGATGCTTGACAGAATCCGAATTCGTCTTTCTGGCAAGTTCGACAGGCACAAGATCCTGAACTTCCTTGGTGACAAGACGCGGATTATTGACAATCGTGCCGATATCTGGAATACAGCTTTCAATCATGTCGATCCAGGAAGAATCATAAGAAGAGGATTCAACCCGGTCGACACGGAGATAGGTATTTTTACCAGTCTTCAAAGCATCGAAAATCTCTTTCGCCTCATCATTGAGGAGAAAATCATCCATCATCGCTGCATATTCATTGAAAAGTTTCTTTTCTTTCGACTGGTTCTTTTCCATACGTTTTAGTTATTCTTGAGTAAATTATCGATATAGGCATGAGCCATCTTGAAGTTGCCCTTGCCATAGAGACGATCGAGCTGCGCATTGAGCTGATTGAGTTCATCTTTGAGGAAGGCAATATTGAGAGATTCGAATTTCTTGAGGACCTTGTTCGTGAAGATGAAGTCAAAGCCGTCCATTTCGGTTCCGCCGCAGGCAACATAGACCGGAATGAAGGTCTCAAGCTGCTTCATGATACGGTTACCGAAGGCAAGTTTGAAGTTCTTGATGACGAAATTGTCGAGTTCTTCGAATTTCGAATACATATTTTCACTGATCGGATACTGACTTAAGGCATCATGATAGAGGTTGGAAATCTGAGAATACGGAACAGGCATGCTATCCTGGTCTTCGCATTCGAATTCTCGACCCTTATCATCGAAGAAGATGGAGATGGCACGGTCATAGACCTTATCGGAAATCGTGAATGTGGAGTCATCATTGTTCGCTGTACCGAAGAATTCGACGTTCTGCGGAATGAGAAGTTTACCATCATGGATGTTGGTCGGATCATTCTCCTGTGGAGCCGGAATCAAATCGATCAGCCATTCATTGACATCTCTCATTTCCATGATGGAAAGGAATTCAGCGAAATAGTATTCGATACGGGCCAAGTTCATTTCATCGAGAACGATAACGTCAAGATCCTGACGATAGGTCGTCGTATATAAGGCACGAAGGAATTCGGATTCGTTGAATTTCTTAGTGAATTCATTGTAATAACCTAACAATTCACTGCGATCCTTCCAGGAAGGCTGGACAGGAATGATGGCAGAATCAAAGGAGAAGAATTTTCCCAAAGCATAAGCCAAGGATGTTTTACCAGTACCGGAGATACCCTCTAAGATGATGAGTTTACTTGTCGCCATACCGGCAAAGAGCTGACGGATGACTTCGATTTTATAATAGAGTTTCAGTTTCGAAGCAGCAAAATTGCGGAACGCATTGCAAAGTTCTTCCAAGGAAAGATCAGCAACAGGCGCAATATCCGTCGAAACGCCCTTATAGAGATCATCCACATGGACAAGCTTCGGGAAGCGGATAGAGGAATCCTCTTCAGTTTCCTTTGCCTGCTCCGGTTTAAGACCCAAGGCCGAAACCTTCAGATCGAGAATCTTGCTTCTTTCGGCATCGGAGAGATTCAGCTGATAAGTGAGTTTTTCGATTTCCTCACGAAGAGCTTCCTTGTCGATTTCTTTCTTGCAGAAACGGATATATTTTCTCAGAAGAAGATAGATTCCGAAGCACATCGCACCGATGAGAGCGATAAAAAGAAGAGCGAACAAGACAAAGAAGAACCATCCCCAGAAACCAAATTCTGAAGAATAGGTTGTCAAAAAGTCATGATAATGAGAAAAGTTGGATGGAACTTTCTTCCAGGGTTCAACAATTCTTGTCGAGAAGAATGCGATGAAATCCCAAAAGACAGCGATGATCATTTGTCTTAAATATTCAAAGTATTGAGCCATAATTTACATCTCCCTAGCAATCTTGAAACTGAGTGTCGACATGAAGCTTGCACCCATCGTATTATTGATGCAATCGCTATCCCATCCTTCCAAATATATGGAAAGAACAATCTTCCTTACCTTATTCCGATAAACCGGAATTCGAACCTCACAATCTGCATCCCCCTGCTCTGCAAGAGCATAGGAATGTTCCTTGCTGGCAACCAAGCCATTGGCCAAGGACGCATCGAAATCAAGAGGCCTCGTATTCATTTTCGTATAGGCATTGAATGAAGATTTGCTATACGAATCTATTTTACCACTTTTTATCTGATCTTCTTTACAGACTTCGCCATAAACTGCTTTGTTTCTTGTCGATTCATCAATATCGCCGTAGAGCGTTTCAGAATAAAGCGATTTTCCATCTTTATCATATTCTTCCGTATAGGTGTCGTAATAATCATCTAAATCCGCATTGAGCCTTCCTGCGAAATAAGTCTCCTTATAGGAAAGAGCATTACCATCAGCGTCCTTCGTGGCAATCTCTTTGAAGGGGTCGATGATGTAATACTGATAGTCCTCTTCATCCGGAACAAGAAGAGAAACACGCAAAGCCTTGTAAAGCGAATCCATCAGATTTGTCCATTTCTCGACATCGTTATCCGAAGGTTGGCTGGCATAAAGTTTTGTTGCCATCTTCTTATTTTCGTTGTGGATTTCGTCTTTGATATTCTCGTTCGAAAGAACAGGTCCCTGCCGAGTCGAAATATATCCATTGAAGAGACAGGTTTCCGGATCAAGCGTGACATAGCAATCATCGTCAGCCAGAAGATAAATTTCTTTTGTGAAATATCCAGAAGTCGCCTTTGCAGGAATAGCCGGAACTTTCGCTGAACTGCTCATATAACTGTCAGCAAAGACCGGTGCAGAATCTTTTCTCTCCATCCAGGAGTACTCGTCATCCAAGGAAAATGTATGATAGTCTTCCTTATAGGAATACATGCTGGAAACAGATTTGAAAGAATCCTGGTCCTCAGATGTCAGGCGAAGAGAAGTATCATTTTCGCTCGAATATTTATGTTCCTCAAAAGACGAGATATCCGCAGAGGTTGAAACTTTCAGGTTTCTTTCACTTTGGACACCAATCTCAATTTGGGAAATCTTCAGTTGGCTTGCCGAAGCATACCAGGCGAGTGAGACACCCACACCCAAGGCAGAAAAGCCTGTCAGGCAAATCAAGAGAGAAAATAGCCATCGATTTCTTTTCATGTCACTCTACCTTATTGATTTGGAATGTCAGACCCAATTGGAACTGATAATCGATATTCTTGTCGATGACCGAATGATCCCAGCCTTCAAGATAAATCGTCATCGAAAGATCAGCAATCGAATAGGCATCATCTGCTGTGGAAGAAAGAACGGTTCCACCAGTGAGTTTTCCAGACTTATCATCGGGATAGACTGTATTTGATCCAAGATATTCAGCTTTTGGCAATGTGATGCCATCATAGCTGAGATATCCAGTATTGCCAACTTTATGTTTTGCATAAAAAGTATTGTATTCACTTGCACCCGTCTGATTCAGATCTTCAGTTTCCTTGGAAGGAACATATTCTTCTGTGATTTCGCTTGCACCGTCAGGGTTGTTCAAGCCATAGAAAAATTCCTTTCCAGTTCCAGAAGCATGATCCGTAACCGTATAGTCATAATATCCATCCATATCAAGGTCAAGAAGTCCGGCAACGGCTGTCGAACCATTGGCTTTCTCGCTCGGATTGAAAAGAACATCAACATCTTCTCTTCCTTCGTCACCTGCACGATTTCCTTCAAAATAGAGACGGAGTGCATTCGACGCACTGCCCGAGACACTCTGCTTTGCATCCATGAGCCAAATATTCTGATTCTTGACGAGTTCGCCCTTTGTCGTGATGACGCGGAAGGCAAAATCGATTTTGGAATAAGAATCCCCCGTGGCATAGCCACGATCATATTCCAACTTGGTTGGATTCTGATAAAGCTTGAAATCATCTCCGGACTTGTATTCTCTCGTTGTACATGGAAGAAGAACGGTCGCATCACCACTCTTCATATGATTGGGCTCCGTCTTGCTTAAATAGTTCTGGATATCCTTTTCCGAGAATCCAGTTCCAGGTTGTGCAAACCAATAAGTCTTGTTTTCCATGGCGATGACTTCGGTATAGGTCGAAGTTCCCAACTTGTTCAAGGTATAGACTTTGACGCCGTCTTCCTTTTCATCGAGAGTATATTCTTCATCCAAAACCATCTGGTCGACCAAGAATGTTCTGTTATCTGTCTTGAGACCAATCTGAAGCTGAGCTGTAGAATAGACACTGGTTCCACCATAGGAAACACTGGCTCTGGTCGCATATGCATACCAAGCCAATGTGCCCGAGATGGCACCAGCGAACGCGATGAGAGTGATCCCTGAAAGGAGGGATGCCATAACACGCCATTTCATTGTTTGTGTTTCCTATGTATAGAATCTTTCTTTTTTCTAGTTTAGAAATCGGCTGAGACGCCAAACGTCATACCGACTTCATAGAGGGACTTCTCCAATGTTCCATCCCACGAACCGATAGAATTTGCGACTAAAGTCTTATAGGCATTAGTCAAATCTTCAAAGCCATTAAAGGTCGAAACGATTTCAGATATTGTCTTCGCTTTATCCGTCTCTTTGACGAACTGTTCAAGATTTGCTTCAACATCATCAGAAGAAAGCAATGCATCAAACTGGCTAGACCAAGCAGTTTTTTCAGGCAATGAATCGTTGATTGTCGCCTTCAAGTCTGCGCTATAAGCGAGGAAGGCTTCTTTATAAGCTTTCAATGCTTCGGTTGCAGCAGTGCGCTTTGTGGCAGCGTCTTCAGTTGCAGCAGCAACCCATTCCTGGATGGCACTGTTCAATGTTTTTTCTTTATCGGCAAGAGTGTTCTTCTTTGTGACAATACCGGTTGTCTTCTCTGGATTGACAGTATTCTTGCTCCATCCATCCAGCCAAACTGTCACCATGACTTTGAGATATCCATTATCAGGAATCGTTCCGATGGCTTTGCCGGTGTTGTTGTATTGTCCATTCGTCACGGTCGGTTTGATATCCGAATAATAGGTCGAAGTCTGTTTTGTTCCTTCAACACCATAGACGAGTGTCGTTGAATTGCTATAGGTATATTTGCTTGTATCAAACTCTCCATCGCCATTCAGATCAAGAGGTCCATAAGTGTAATTGGTCAACTCTGTCTCCTCTCCCGTCTTATTCATGGTGTTGAGAAGTGTATCCTTCTCTTCATCATCGACGAGACTGACAGTTTCGCCATCTTTCTCGACTTTCTGAGAAATTGCAGAATAATGGACACGGAAATTGTCCTTCAAATCATTTTTCTCTTTGCTTTCGCTATCCCATGTGTTGATCTGAAGATCTTCAAGATAGACATCTGTTCCCTTTTCAGAGTTTGCATTTGTCTTGACATCCTTCAATTTCAGGGTCACGGGGAACTGAATATAGTCTGAACTCTTCGGAGATGAATAATCCTTGAATTCATTATCCTGATAGCGGAGAGAAGAATAGAATTTTCCGAGAGGAGAATCGCTCTCGAGATTCGAAAGGTTTTCGTATCCGCCGACAAGATAAGGAGTATAGCTATAATCGATTGTCAAGTCAGTCCATTCAGTGCTATCTTGACTATCCGAAGCAGCCGTTTTCTGATAAGCCTTCTTGTTTGTCGTGTCATAATAGGTCATTCCAGATGTGCCACGAGCATAATCCGGCGTTCCTTCACCCTTCAAATCGAAGAGATAGGCTGTCTTCTTCCAAACCTTTGTGGTCGTTTCATTTTCTGTGTTCTCAGCAACAATGAAAATTGTTTTCCCATCGCTGTTGATATACAAATCACCAACCATGTCTGTTTCAGAAGCAGCAGCGCCATCGGTTTTATCCGTTGTGCCCATAGCCGCCTGGATTGTTGTTGTCGAATCAGTCATGCTGGTCATAAGCTTGCTTTGTTTCCAAGAACTGCCGGCTTTCGTGAAAAGAACGCTCGTTGCAGTATTGATATACTTATCACCATCTTCACCATACGAGTCTGCCGGATCTGCCGTTCCAAGTTCTGCACGATAATTGGAAACCGGAGCAATCGTTCCGTAATTGTCTGCAATAGCCGAATCCGTATTGGTCTTGCGGATATATTCTTTGATATCAGAAAAAGTGAAATCAGAACCCCAATCATAGGTATCTTTTTCCTTGCCTGTATCATCAAGTTCAACTTCTCCGATGATCATCTGCAGATTCTTTGTACAAGATCCATCAGCACCATTGATATACGCACTCGCTCTTGTCGAATACTGATACCAGGCCACCGTTCCAGCTGCAGAACCAAGCACGCTTGCCACAATCAGGAAAGAAAGTCCGGCAACAGTATATCTCCTGCAATTCTTCTTATTTTTCATAAAAACACTCCTTATCGATATGAAACACCAAACGTCATACCGACTTCATAATTCATTCCTTTGATCGTCTCATCCCAGATTGTTTTATCCGTCCCATCTTTTTCCCAGCCTTCAAGCCAGGTCGTCATCGTCAGCTTCAATGTTCCACCAGAAGGAATCACGCCAAGAGCATGGCCCGTCCCGGCTTCATAAACGCCATTGACAGAAAGGGGTTTAACCTCTTCCACAGAATAGCTCGTCTCGACATAGTCTTTCTTCCCATAAAGTACTGGATCTTTGTCTTCAGAATCAAAGTCGTATGTGTATTTTTCCTTATCCAATTGACCATCATTATTCAAATCAAGATAGCCAAAGCAATCTGTTGAAGTCCCAGAAAGAGAAACCAAAGTATTGGTGCTTTCTTTTTTCCCATCGAGAACATATTCCGATGAGAAATGGAACCGCATCATCTTGCACAAGGTATCATCCGTATTGAGGAATGAGAGATCCTCAAGATACACTTCCTGATCGACATCGACATCTTCTTTCATCTTAAGCGTCAAAGTATACTGAAGATAATGACTCGGAAGAGCTCCATCCCAGTCTTCGACATCGAAATACTGATATGTAGGGTTGCTATAGAACTCACCCAAAGGCAAATCCTTCGTCAAGGAAGCAGAAGATGCATTCTCCACATAATTCGTCACAGGAGATAGCGAACCAAAAGAATAGGAAGTCAAGCCATCCAAATCCTTTAGATAGTTTTCGACAATCATTTTCTTTTCCTTGAGTTTTTCGAGTCTTTCCTGATCGTCTTGTGAAAGAGAGGAATCCTCAAGTTCTTCAATTTCTTCTTCTATTTCTTTTTTTGCATCCTGATAATTCTTTTTGGTCACCAAGCGAAGTTCTTCCCTACTGGAAATCTGATCGACATCCGAGGAAGTTCCATCCGAATGGGGAACATCCACAAAAAGGAGATTGTTCGAACAATTGGCCTTGGTTGTGCCATTGATACCAATCGAGGTTCGTGTGGAAGCGACAAAGAAAGAAATGGTCGAACTGATCGAGCCGATAAGGCATAAACCCGATAGAATCGATAAAGACGCGATATAGAATCTCCTATTTGGTTTTCTTGCTTTCATATCCGTTCACGTTGATTTCCAATTTCAGACTCGCGCCTTCAGGAGCATCATAACCGACATCCGATAAATCCTGACCTTCAAGATAACAAACAAAAGTATATCTAGTATATTCACTGACACCGAGATAATCAGAATGATACTTTGCCAAGGAGCTGACCTTGTTATTCGAATCCATCACAAACGGCGTTGCAAAGCCTTCAAACGGGTTTATCGCAGTTGCTTTCTCTGGAGAAACAGAGACATATTCCTTATTAACAGAATTTCCGTTTTCATCATGACGTGTCGTATCCTCAGGAGCTCGAGCATAGATTTCCTTACTATGTGTCTGAATCGTATCGTTCTCAATGACCGAATTCTCATAGATAACAACATGAAGTGAGCTGAGAAGGGAACGATTGGATCCATCCGTCGATTTAACATCGTCAACAACTTTGAAATCGACATCATAAGCCGCCGGTTTATTTCCTTCGTTAGAGACATAGAAAGTATATTTAAAGAAATTAAGGCTGACTACATCTCCTGTATCTGGGTCTTTATTGGCCGCTTGTTCCATCGTATAGTCATAGTTTTCGTTATCAAGAAAAACATCGCTGGGAAGATCTTTATAAGTCATCTGTTCAAAAGAAGGAATTGTTTCGACCAATAGGAAAGATGACTTCTCCTCGGAAGCGTACTTCTTGCTTAATGACAGTTTCACACTATCATTTTGCAGTTTGACGGTGAATGATCCGATGTCTCGACCCAAAAAGGCAAGGATGCCTAAAATGGCGACACCAGTAAAGGAAACAGAAGCAATAATCGCATTACGCTTTTTTTGCTTTTTTCTTTTCTCATATTTATTTTCTGGCATAGTGAATAGGGTGGATTACAAAAAATCCACATATAAAGATAATTTTTTTGCCGTGTTTGTCCAGAACACTGCAAACTTCTCGTCTCATATTCCCATGAAATGACCTTAAAAAATTCAGTGCCTATTGTCCAATTCACCAAGTTTTCCTGATCAATTCTTTTGTAGGCACCTGGCTATCCCAATAGGACCCTATAGTTTTGCGCCACCACATTGCTGTGGATTTGCTTTTCGCTACGCAAAATTTTATCAAAAAAGTCAGTTCTCTCGCAACTTTTTGCTTTTATTTTTTTATTCATTTTGACAAAAAAGCAAATTTGTCAAACCACATTTTTCAATTGTCCAAATAATCGAAGGCAAACAAACCGTCAAACGCAAAAGAATATAAAGAATTTCGCAAAAAAAAAGAACTACCGTTTTCAAGGTCCGCTTGATCGTGTAGTTCCTATTTTCTTAGTTTTCTTTTGAATCGCCCAAATTCTTCTTTTCTTCGGATGCGGCTTCTTCAGTGGCTTTCTGTTTCGATTCTTCTTTCTTCTCTTCAGCTGCCTGCTTGAGCAAGTCTGACTGAAGCTGTTTCATCAGTTCAGCCTTCTGCTGTTCAGAGAGATCACTGACCTTGACCTGTTCTGTCTGTGTTGTCTTCTTGACATAGACAACAAGTCCGATGATATTTGCTGCAAGAAGAATAAAGAGAGGCAAGACGAATAAGCAGAAATAGAATGTCGTATGATTCTGCAGAAATCCAATAAACCCTTTGGCATTGAGAATGTCAGCAGCACTCTTTCCAACGGTATTCGCAAGCATGACGATAGATATGACAAGAAGTGTAATAGTGATAATGACATCGATGGCAACCAGAGCGATGATTAACGGCTTTTTATTTTTCATATTGATTTTCCTTAAACGCTACGAAAAAGTTTAGCACAACTAGAGATATGTAGTCAAACTTTACAATAAATTTTCTCTATAAAGACGACTTCTTCACTGATTCTATCCTTATAAAAATATATAGCATAACAAAAGGTCCTTCGAGCATTTCTCATTATAGAGTTCGAGACGAAGGCATGGAAATGGTTATGAGTAAGAAAAAATTTCATAACAAGGAAAGCGAAATGAATAAAAGAGCCATTGAAAAATGCATAGATGGGAAAAGCCTCCCCCAATCTCATTTCATATCTATGGAAAAGAAGAAATTTGATGTATCCAAAAGACAAGTCTTCTATAATGTTCAAAAAAATAGTCGCCTAAACCAATTTGAATAATTCATTTTATCAAATCAAAAGATTCCGAAATTCCTTTCGAAAAGATTTTCATCTGTCCATCCAAATGTCAATCTCACATAGATGAACATTGTCAATCTTCGAATCACCGAGAAAACAAAAATGACTATACAAAGAGAATTTTTACATTTTTCAGTTCGATAAACCGGTTTCATGATAGAATAGGGAAAAGAGGTTTTCCAACATGAAAGTACAATACAACACAAATTATGAAGGATATAAGAAAGATATCTTTCTCTACAACACCATTTTTCTTGTCCCATCGATTGTGTGTTCACTCCTTTTGATTTTCCTAGGAGCCTATTTCTTCTTCTTTGATGCAAAGACACAGGATAGCGCAGTGAGGTTTGTCTATCTCATCCTTATGGTTTTCGGCGTCTTCCTTTTGGTCTTCTTGCCGATTTTCTTCTTTATGCTTCCTTTCAACCACAAAGTGAAGGGCGATGTATCGGTTCACATCTATGAAAAAGAAAATCGTTTCGAAATGAACAATTCAGTTCTTCAAATGGATGGAAAAATCAAAAGCATCCTCTTCTTGCCGGCCTTTGTGAAATTCACTTTGGAGGATAAAAACAGTTTCCTTCTTCCGAAATCCAAGATTAATGACTACGATCTTGCGACCTTGAAGGAAATGGCAAAGAAAAAGAATTCCTGATTTTTCTGACGAAAGATGAATACGAGGCTTGCCATGAAACAAAAAAGCATATACGACTTCATTCTTTTGAAAGGAAAACAGGATTATCACCTTTATAAAAATGATATTCTGCAGGAAAACAGAAAATCCTTCAATCTTTTTTTGATTGCCAATTTCATCACACAAATGGCTGTTCTGCTTTCTCGCATTGTCTTCAATCGCGATATCTATCTTTTTTCTTTTTCGCTTGCAGGGACAGTCTATGCCTTGCTTCTCCTATTGATTATCCCCTCTTTCATAAAAAAGATTCCTTCACGATTCGTTCTCCCTCTTCTCTATCTCATCCAGATTCCTTCCTTTGTCATCTCCATCTTCAACGGATGCATCTTCATCGGAAATTCCTATGCCTTTTCCTTCTATATACTCTCCTTTATTCTTCCTCTATTCATTTTCGACATGCCGCTTCGTGTCATCGTCGTGCAAACCATTTATTGTGTCATTTTCATCATTGTCGACCTTTTTTTCAAAACACCAGATATCTTTGCCATCGACCTCGTCCACCTTCTTGTTACCTACTGCGGCATTCTCAGCGGCATTCTTCTCATCCTCAGTCTCCGCTATGCGAATTTGGAAAATTATGTTGCTGTGAGAGAAAAAAGTGAACATCATGAAGTGACAGGCTTGAAAAACAAATATGCTCTGAAAAAGGAATCAAAGAATTTCCTCCATCGTGATATCATTGTTTCGATGATCGATATTGATGACTTCAAGTTTTTCAATGATATGTACGGGCATCAGGTCGGAGATATTGTTTTGATCGAATTCGGAAAAATCTTGGTTTCCAATTTCGGCGCGTCATCCTGTTTCAGTTTCGGAGGCGATGAATTCCTCATTGCCTATCCAAGTTCTGATACCCATGAATTTACCGCACTCTTAGACAAGACAAAGAAGGATCTGAGAAATCTCAACATCAATGAATCCTTCATTCTTCATCCAACCTTCTCTGCTGGATTCGTCAAAGGAAATCCCTTGACCATCCAACAATTCCAGGAGATGATTAGCTCAGCGGACTTCACGCTCTACAATTCCAAGGATCAAGGAAAAAACATCATCAACGAAGGCACCTATCTTTCCAAGAAGAGTATGACAACAGCACTCGATAAAAGGGAAAGCAAGATGTCGAACAATCTTGATCCTTTGACAAAGACAATGATATTCCAAAGTTACCTACTTTATGGCGATCGATATCGAAACGAATTCTCAAAGCAAAAGAACATGCTGATCTGTCACATCAACATACTCAATTTTAAGATCTATAACAGCACATTCGATTATGAGACAGGTGATGAACTTCTCGTCAAAGTGGCAGAAATACTCAAAAAACATTTTCCGTTAAGCATCATCTGTCGCATCTCCGCAGATCATTTTTCCTTGATTTGCCAAGAAGATGAATTCGTCACTTCATTCAAGGAAGCTTCAGAAGAATTTCTCTCGGATACAAAAAATCCGGGAATCAAGCTCATCTGCGGATGTGTCCGACTGACAGAGAAGATGACGATTCGTCAAGGAAACGACTTAAGCAAAATTGCCTGTGATTCCGTCAAAAAGGATGGGGGAAAAGACTATCGCTTCTATGATGACGCATTATCTATCAAAAGCGAAAACACAAAATGGATTCTCTCCAATTTCTCCTCTGCTCTCGAACACCATGAAATACTTGTCTATTATCAGCCGATTGTTCAGACGCTGTCTTCTTCGATTTCAAGTCTTGAGGCCCTAGCTCGATGGAAACATCCGCAAAAAGGCATCATTCCACCTGGCGATTTCATCTCCGTCTTAGAAGAAAATCGATTGATTTCAAAGTTGGATTTATATATTCTCGAGAACGTTTGTAATCAAGACCAAATTCTGTTGAAAGAAGGAAAATACGTTCTTCCTGTATCCATCAATCTCTCCCGCTTCGATTTCGAAAATCCGAATCTCTCCGATGAAATCATCTCCATTGTCGACAAATATAAGATTCCTCACGAACTGATTATTCTCGAAATTACGGAAAGTACATTCCTGATGGAAAAACAGATATTGAAACACGCTGTGAAGAAACTAAAAGATGCTTCCTTTAAGATCTGGATGGATGATTTCGGATCCGAATATTCATCCCTCAATCTTCTCAAGGAATTCCAATTCGATGTCATCAAACTCGATATGAACTTCCTGCCCTCTGAGCATGAAAAGGAAAAAGGAAGAACAATCATCGATAGCATCATCGAAATGGCTCAGAAACTTTCGATCCGCACTCTCACGGAAGGCGTCGAGAACGAAGATGATTATCTCTTTTTGAAGAACGCAGGTTGCGAATTTGTTCAAGGCTACCTTATTTCTAAACCCTTGCCAAGCAATCAGCTCGACATTTTCTTACATAACCGCTTGCCCTATATTCCTTCAAGCAAGGAGGAAATCGCATATTATCAACTGATACACGACTTCTCCTTGCACAATGTAAAAATCGACAATCAGAATCTCGACCTTTCTAGAAAATTCGGCAGGGCCGGAATTGCCGTCGTCGAATTCAAGGAAGGGCAGTTGCAGATGCTCAAGAGCGATTCGACCTTCCGTGAATTCCTGGATAAGAACAGAAAAAATGAATTCCTGGCTTCCAACCTCTTTTCATCATGCTGGCATACCATTGATCCGGAATTTGCCAATGAACTGACACTCGCACTCAATGAACATGCTTGGGTAAAAAGAGACTGCAGCACGAAGGATGGGACAATTCTCTATCTTTATCCAATCATGAAGAATCCGACGACCCAAGCAGACAGTTTCGTCATTCTCTCGGAAGTCCTGCCTGAAAAACATATCGATATGTTCAAAAATTAAATTTTTCATCATATTTCTAAAAAAAGAAAACGATTTAAATCATATGTACATAAAAATGTGCATTCAAAAGAATACAATCATTCTAGAGTAATCGGGAAAACTCTGTTGGAATTGCCCCATGATTCATGGGGTTTTTCTTATGCAAAGAAAAATCGATTTCTTTTTTGATAGGATAGAGAAAAATCATAGTAACCCACAAAGGAAGAACATAATATCTGATAGACTTCCTCTAAATCCTTTTTTGCCTTCTCAAGTTTCTGATGGATTTCCTCATCCTGTCTTCGATAGATGGCGTCTGACATAAATGAATCCTCTTCAAGAAAAAAGAGTTTTTCCAAAAGAATAGACAATTGATTATATTCATCCAGAGTCAGAACATTGTTCTGCATGTATTCGAATTTCAGAATTCGCAGAGAATCCTTTAGCCCCATTCTGCTATCCGAATATGATTCCACCCAACCTTCACACTGATTGATGAATGAGATGTTAGACAAAACCTGGTTTTCGAACTTTCCTTTCAAAGAAAGGTATTCCTCAATATTGTCAATCATGCTGGTTTCCTCCTTGATTCAGCATACAAATTCTACATAAGGATATGTTCATTTTCATGCACATATAAATTAAAATGACTTTGTGAGAACAGGTGGATTTCAAGCTGCAGTACATTAATATATGCTAAAGCAGAAGCACAAGAAAGGACGAGGAATTTATATCAATCGGTGAAACCAAATATTCAAAAAAATATCGCTCAAATATTTTCGACAATGAAGAAAAATGCCCTCTATCCGAGACGAAGATATCACCTGTTTCCTGAATCAAACGAAGAAAAGTCCGTTAAGAATGCCACTTGGCATTCTTTTCCATTTTTAAAATAAAATACGAGTTTTTATCTTAAAACAGTTAAAAATAGTGTAAAAAAGTTCTATGTAAGTGTTTTCAGTTGAGTTAGTCTTGTCTTTTCCTAATAGATAGTGTATAGTTCATCCTACGTCAATGACGTCATTTTACAAAAAATTAAAATATGGAAACTAGCACAGTTGAAATGAAAATTCCCCCAATCAGCATCCAGTATGGATTGGGTACAACTTATCGACCTTATCCCGAGCTTACGAATTCCTTTGATACGGGAATCATCGCAAGAATGGTTCATGAGCCAATCGAAGTCAGGACTTCGAAGGCTTATGATGTCAGCAAAAGAGTTTTTGATATTCTCATGTCCTCTCTTGCCCTTCTTCTTCTATCCCCGCTTCTTCTCGTTCTCTCTTTGATTGTCAAGTTCTCTTCTAAAGGAACTGTCTTCTTCAAGGATCATCGAATCGGAAAAGAAGGGAAAAGAATCACGGTTCTGAAATTCAGAAGCATGTATTCCGATGCAGAAAGCAACATTCGAAAATATCTCAATGAGGAACAGATGAAGACTTGGTCGATTGAAAGAAAACTTGATAACGATCCAAGAATCACCAAGATTGGAAGATTCCTCAGAAAGACATCCCTTGACGAGCTTCCACAGCTCTTCAACATCTTCACCGGCGACCTTTCTTTTGTCGGTCCAAGACCGATTACCAAAATCGAGTTGGAAGAAAACTACACTCGCTATCAAAGAAAGAAGCTTCTCTCCGTCACTCCAGGACTGACCGGATATTGGCAAGTCTATGGCAGAAGCGATGTCGACTATAAATCAGGAGAAAGACAGAAAGAAGAACTTGCATACCTTCCAAAGCGTTCCTTCTTCTTCGATCTCAAACTCATCTTCTTGACAGTGCCTGCTGTTCTGAAGCATAAGGGCGCAAAATAAAATTAAAGACTGCTTTAAAAATCATAGAGCAGTCTTTTTTCTTTCTTATATGTTCTCAAGAATTCGAAAAATCTTTAAAACCGAAAGCATCAATATAGATAGAATTGACCAACGCAATCAAAAAAACACGACATGGATATGTAGCCTGTACAGCCCTCTATGCCGTGTTTTTATCTTGTGATTAAAAAAGATCGTCAGTTCTTCGGATACAGTTTTGAGACGCCTGTCTTGATAGCCGCTTCACTGACTGCCTTGCTGACAGCCTCGACAACTCTCTTATCGAATGGAGACGGGACGATGTAGTCTGGTGAGAGTTCTTCATCTGGAATGATGCTGGCAATCGCATCGGCTGCGGCAATCTGCATTTCAACATTGATTTTCGAGGCTCTCACAGCCAAAGCGCCTTTGAAAAGCCCAGGGAAGGCCAAAACATTATTGATCTGATTTGGAAAATCGCTTCTTCCGCTGCCAGCAATATAGGCGCCGGCTGCTTTGGCGTCCGGATAGGAAATTTCCGGAACCGGATTGGCCATGGCAAAAACAATCGGATCCTTAGCCATCGACTTAACCATCTCAGGAGTGACAAGATTCGGAGCCGAAACACCGACAAAGGCATTTGCTCCCTTCATGATGGAGGCTAAGGTTCCATCATGATTTTCCGGTGTATCATAGATTCCTTCATCGAGAAGTTCCTGAATAAGGAAATTATAGGAATCATAGTTCTTTTTATCAATAACGCCTGTGATATCATAGGCATAGATTTTTCCAACACCAATCTTCTTAAGCATCTTGGCAATCTGGCTTCCGGCAGCGCCGGTTCCGGACATGACAAGCGTCATATCCTTCAATGGCTTCTTTGTGAGTCTTTCGACATTCTTGAAGACGGCAGAGACGATGATACTCGTTCCATGCTGATCATCATGGAAGACTGGGATGTTCATTTCTTCCTGGAGTCTTCTTTCGATGGTGACACAGCGCGGAGCCGAGATGTCCTCCAAGTTGATGGCGCCGAGTGTCGGCTCAAGATATTTGCAGGTCTTGATAATTTCCTCAACATCCTGTGTTGCAAGACAAAGAGGAATGGAATCCACGCCAGCCAACTCCTTCATGAGGATGGATTTTCCTTCCATGACCGGAATGGCCCCATATGGGCCGATATTTCCGAGTCCCAAGACAGCCGAGCCATCGGAAATGACGGCCACCATATTGGCTTTGGAGGTATATTCATAGGCTAAGGAAGGGTCTTTTTCAATTTCCTTGCAGACATAGGCAACACCAGGAGTATAAGCTAAGGAAAGGTCCTTTTGGTTTTCGACTTTGACTTTGGAACGGACTTCAAGTTTTCCGTGATTCTTCTTATGCAGATTCAAGCTTTCTTCTTTCAAATCCATGATGAGATTCTCCTTTATTTATTCTTCAAACAGATCTTCGCCGAAAAAGTCGATTGCCAATAAAAGCGGAAAATCTTCCACTTCAAGGCGTTTGACCGATTCCGGTCCCAAATCAAGGAAGGCAACTTCTTCGGCTTTCTTTACGCAATGAGAGAGCAAGGCTCCGCATCCGCCTGTCGCAACAAAATAGAGAATGTGGTGTTCTTTGTAATATTTTGAACATTCCTTGCTTCGTGGCCCTTTTCCAATGGTTCCTTGGACATGGAGAGAGCTCATCAGAGGAGCAAATTTATCCATTCTCGAGGAAGTGGTCGGTCCGATGCTTCCGATTGTATGGCCCGGTTTCGTCGGTGTGGGGCCTGCATAATAGATGAACTGAGAAGAATAGTCGACCGGTATTTCCTCATTTTTCTCAATCATTTCAGAAAGTCTCATATGCGCTGCATCTCTTGAGGTATATAAGACACCGGTATATTCGATCATATCCCCTGCATGAAGAGAAAAAAGTTTTTCCTTTTCTTCCGGATATTTTATTTTCATAGGATGACCTCCTTATGTCTCGAGGCGTGACATTGAAGATTGACCGCGACGGGAAGAGAAGCGATATGGCAAGGATACAGATTCACCTTGCAGGCAAGGGCAGTCGTCTTTCCTTTGAGTCCCATCGGTCCGATATTCAACTGGTTGATCTCCTTAAGCAGTTCTTCTTCAAGTTTTTTTGCGTCATCATCCTCAGAATGATCATCAAGAGGTCGAAGAAGTGCTTCTTTGGCAAGGAGGGCACATTTTTCCAGATTTCCACCGATGCCTACTCCTACAATCAAGGGAGGGCAGGCTCGACCGCCAGCTTCCTTGATGGTATCGAGAACAAATTTCTTGATGCCTACGATTCCATCTGCAGGAACAAGCATTTTCACTTTCGACATATTTTCACTCCCTGCCCCTTTTGGACACAGGGTGATTTTCAGTTTGTCCCCCAAAGTGTATTTTACATGGATGATTGCAGGTGTATTATCCTTCGTATTGATTCGTCTCAAGGGAGAAGAGACAACGCTTTTTCTAAGATACCCGTTCGTATATCCGTTTTTTACTCCTTCATTGATGGCAGAATAGAGATCGCCATCCAAATGAACATCGTTTCCGATTTCCACAAAGGCTATCATGATACCCGTATCCTGACACATCGGAATGTTCTCATTGATAGCAATCTCATCATTCTGAATAATCTGCGAGAGAATCTGCTGTGGGAGTCCTTCTTCTTTCTTCATCGCATTTCTTAAACAGGCAAAGACTTCGTCATTCAGATAGGTCGCCGCTTCGATACATAAACGTTCGACTTCTTTGGCAATCGTTTCGACGTGAATTTCTTTCATGTTGTGTATCCTTTTTATGATATCGGATAAGAAAAGAACAATAGCACTATTATAGAAGCCTTGTTTTCTCTTTCAAAGAGGAAACAACAGAAAAAAATGAACAATGGCATTTCCGAATTAAATTCGCAATAGATCAAAAAGGGATTGAGAAGAAATATGTCAATCAATAGTCCGATGTTGTTCCGCAATGTGTTTTTCTTTCTAGAGTTTCATTTAAGTCTTTACTAAAATAAATGTAATCGTTTTTTCGTTCCGCCAATAAAAGGCCAGACTATCAAGACATCATAGAATAAGCATCATCTTAAAGTCATTTAGCGCCTAAAGAAGTGAAACATATTTCTTGAAAATCACTTGATGAATCATCAAATTCATCATGACAAATTCAAATCCATCAATAGGTGTCCACCTAAGGATAAACTGAAAACACGGTGAAATGTTAGAAGAAATGAATCGAACGAGACCAAAACGAAAATTTAAAGATAACGGAAATTCCAATCCCACTTCCTTTTCTTGTTTTTTGACTGCCTTTTGATCTCCTGAATAAATTATTGCTGACGTTGAAAACGATGTGTGATAACTGAAATACATTGTTGTGTATTTACTTCGCAAAAGTATATTTTGACATACAAGTTGTCTCATCACAATTTGGCGATAATTCACGAAGAAATATTCCTATGTTACGAAGAAGTTATTTCTAGCATTTCTATCACATGCGTTTTATATTCGAATAACATTTCTATATCTTATGTCCTTTTCATTAAAAGAATAAAATACAAACTTCACATAAAGACTTTCTAATTTTACAGAATACACCCACAGTTACTCTACATTTAAGATAATCATATCCGAATGCAGCAATGAAAAGGAAGCACTTGTTTCCCCTTCTAAACCGATTTCATATCATATGCAGTGATTCTTCCTAGGAATAAGGAAGGAAATTGACTATAATAGGAAACGTATGAATTCTGTATGTACTTTAAGAAATAGTCAGATTAAAAGCGATAAAAGTGAAACACTTGATGTTCTTTTTCTTTTCTTCCTCTCTGCTTTTCCGGCTTTGTTCTCTATTGCAGGACTGAGCAAAAAGATCCTTCTTGGTGAAAACAACGATTCCTGGCTTTCCATTCATTTTTCAACATGGTTCCCTCTTTTATTGATTGTCGGAATGCTTCTTTATGTTTTTTTTGCCTCTCTTTTCATATCCAGGAGAAGAAAAAAACATAATATATCCTATTCACCTTGGCTGATTTCCTTCTTCGGATTGATGGTTCTTTCTCATGCCATCACGAATTACGCTTCTCCGTATGGTCCTTTTTCCATCGAAATTCTTTCTCCTTTTGACCAAACCATCAAAACTTTCTCATATGAAGGAATCTCCTTTTTGAATCGAACGCTCAGCTTCCTTGCAGAATCATTTTCGCTCAGCTATGTTCTTCTCCTTCTATTATTCATTCCGACATTGAATAAGAAAACCTTCAAGAAAGTTTTCCAATACGTACTCATTCTCATCTATCTCGCGTTTGTCGTCATGAAGTTCTATTCGTATCTCACTGAGATCGATGAAATCGAAAACAACTTCATGCTGTTGGCTGGAAAGAAAGCCGGCGTCATTCTTCCTGTGACGAGTTTCACGACCCATAAGAACATGTACGGATTCTTCTTATGGATTTCTTCTTTATGTCTCTTATTCCTTTATTTCTATCATCGGAAATTCGGATATCTCTTCTTGGCCTTGATGGCTTTTGATTTTGTGACATGCTTTTGTGCCGCAAGCAGACTTCCATCGCTTCTTATCTTCCTGACTATGGGATTTCTTCTCTTCTATATGGCCGTCTTTGACCTAAGAAGAAATAAAGTCAATGGTATCCTCTCCATGATTCTTCTAACCTTCTTTGTCATTTTCCTTCTTGTCATGGCTTTGGGATATAAGGAAAGCCCATTGGGAAAGAAAATCGTCTATCTCTTCAGCAGTTTCAGGGATTATCGGACTTTGACAACAAGAAATGCCCTCCATGATCGTGCAATGTCTCTGTTTTCGACCACTTTCTCCTATCTCTTCGGCTATGGTAAAGAGCCTTATCTCTTTTTCTTTAAAGAATCCGGCATAAAGATGGAACAGGAATTGGTTGATTTTTCCCACAGCGCATTCATCGATATGCTTGTCGCCTATGGATGGATCGGCTTCCTGCTTCTTTTATGTTTTTATTCCTATTTGTTTTATCATATAATCTTTTTGATTTCGAAACATGATGAACATGGTTTCGTCTATCTCTTCCTTTTCTTCATCATGATTGGATACAGCACGGAAGAGTCAAAACTTATGCCATTAAGCATGGACGGAACAAGCATTCTTTCTATTTATCTGCTTGTTCTTCCCTTGGAAGTCGAATATTCCTTTGTCAAATCGATAAAAAACTATGCCTTCTTAAAAAAAGAAAGATTCTACAAAGAAACGCTTTGCAAAGGACTCGAGGTCAGAAAGGCGGTCTAAGCAAGAAAAATGAAAAAAGTACAAGTTCTTGTTTTTCTCTACAACGGAAAACAATATATCGAAAAAATCAAATCCGAATTCGAAAAGCAAATTGTTCACGATTGTCTCCTTTCTTTGAAATTCTATGTCACTGAGACAGGTGACGGATCCGAGGAAGAACTCGAAAAACTCCATTGCTCTTATAAGACAGTCAAGAAAGAGAACTTTTCCCACTCCTTAACAAGACAGCAGGCGATATTGGAAAGCGAAAGCGACATCGTAATTCTTCTAACGCAGGATGCAAGAATCACTGAGAACAATGTCTATCAAGTTTTAATCGATTCATTGGATGAAAATGTGAAATTCGCCTACCTTCGCCAGATAAATTCGAATCGAACACTCGAAAGATACACAAGAAGGATTAATTACCCAAAAAAGTCCCTTATCAAAACCAAAGAATCCATTCCGACTTTGGGATTGAACACCTTCTTTGCCTCAGATGCCTGCTCCGCCCTCGATGTCGAGTATTTTCACTCAATAGGAGGATATGGAGAAGACTTGCCGACAAATGAAGATATGTGGTATGCCTATAAAGTCATCATGAATGGCAAAGCCGTCAAATATTGTGCAGAAAGTCATGTCGATCATTCACACAAATTCACTCTGAAGCAGATTCGACAGCGCTATTACCTTTTCGGACAATTCTTCGGCATCCATGAGGAATTCGATTGCTACTCCTCGACGGATGCTGGATTGAAATTGGCATTCAAAGTCATTGGAAGAGCACTCATGGAATTCAATATTCCCGCCCTCGTTCTCTTTATCCCGAATATGCTTGCAAGACTCAAAGGAAAGAAAGAAGGATTCAATTCCATACGAAAGAAAAAGGAGAAAATACAATGAAAGGCATTATTCTAGCAGGTGGCAGTGGAACACGTTTGTACCCACTGACATTGGTCACATCGAAGCAATTGCTTCCGGTTTATGACAAACCGATGATTTATTATCCATTGTCCGTATTGATGATGGCAGGAATTCGAGAGATTCTCATTATTTCAACACCCTCGGATACCCCGAGATTCGAGGATCTTTTAGGCGATGGAAAAAGATTCGGAATTAAGATAACCTATGCGGTTCAGCCGAGTCCGGATGGCCTGGCACAAGCCTTCATAATCGGAGAAAAATTTATCGGAGAAGATGCATGCGCCATGGTTCTTGGTGATAATATTTTTTATGGTGCAAATTTGAAGAATCATCTTGTCAATTCTGTTCAAAGAGCCGAAAATGGCATTGCTACTCTCTATGGATACCACGTCACTGATCCCGAACGCTTCGGCGTTGTCGAATTCAACGAAAAGAAGGAAGCCATCTCCATCGAAGAAAAACCTGAACATCCCAAAAGCGAATACGCTGTCACGGGCCTCTATTTTTACCCGAAGGGCGTTTCTTCTTTAGCACAGAAAGTGAAGCCATCCAAACGTGGCGAACTTGAAATCACAACGCTCAACAATATGTATCTAGAACAAGGCAATGTCCATGTGACAACTCTCGGAAGAGGTTATGCTTGGTTGGATACCGGGACGATGTCTTCATTAAATGACGCATCGAATTTTGTGAAGATTGTCGAAGAGCACCAAGATATTAAAATTTGCTGTCCAGAGGAAATCGCCTATGTCAATGGTTGGATTTCGAAGGAAAAGCTTCTCGAGGAAGGCGAATCCATGAGGAAGAACGAATATGGACAATATCTCATCCGTGTCGCGGATGGGAACATTAAATACTAGAGGAAAACATTATGTCATTCGAATTCAATAAAACGGCAATCGAAGGAGTCTACATCATCCAGCCGAAGGTCTTCGGAGATTCCAGAGGCTATTTTTTGGAGACGTATCAAGAAGACCTCTTTAAAAAAGCCGGCCTTGACTATCATTTTGTCCAGTCCAACATGTCCAAAAGCCATAAAGGCGTTCTACGCGGTCTTCACTTCCAAACAAGAAAGCCTCAGGCAAAGCTTGTTCGCGTTGTTGAAGGAGAAGTCTTCGATGTCGCTGTTGATTTAAGAAAAGATTCTACGACCTACGGAAAATATGTTAGCGTCATCCTCAGTGCCGAGAAGCACAATATGTTCATGATTCCGAGAGGCTTTGCCCATGGCTTTTTGGTTCTAAGCGAGACTGCCCTCTTCGAATATCAATGCGATGATATTTATGACCCGGGATATGAAGGCGGCATCATCTATAACGATTCAGATATCGCTATCGAATGGCCGGATATCAAGGAACTCTCTCTATCTGAAAAAGATAAGAAACATTCAACTCTCAAGGAAAGCAAAATCTTTTTCTGATTCGTTTCTCGAATAAGAGCCTATCTCCACATTTGTCGAAAGCAGCTTTAGCTTCAAATAGCATAAAATAGACTCCCAATCCATTTTTGCGCGAAACAAGAGATATCGACTATAATCAAAATGAATTCCTTTGACCTCGTCAAATGTCACAATGAGAATTTCTTATATACTTGATTTTAGGAAGAACTACGAACTTAAAAATCAAAAGAATTTCTATATCAAAACCATTTTCTATAATGCGCTATTTTCAAATCATGAAGCAAAGGAAAATCAAACGATTGTAGAAGGAAATGATCAAAAGGATCCATTCTTGACTTCTTCAGAAAGATGAGCCATAGGATTTATTAAAATATTATTTCAGATCCGAAATTCTTTTTGTGAAAGACTTCTTGAATCGAAATGAAGAATAGGAAAAAAAGAAAGGCAGATACAATGAATAAAGAAATTAAAATTCTCGTCACGGGAGTCAAAGGGCAACTCGGATATGACTGTGTGAGAGAACTCAAGGAAAGAGGCTATAAGAATGTTCTTGGCCTTGATAAAGATCAGCTCGATATCACAGATGAAAAAGCAGTCAAGAAAATCATCGGAGAATATAGACCTGATATCGTCATGCACAATGCAGCCTGGACAGCAGTCGATAAGGCAGAAGAAATGCAAAATGAAGTATACAAAGTCAATGCATTCGGTCCAAAATACATTGCAGAAGCCTGCAAGGAAGTCAATGCGACCATGTTCTATATTTCCACAGATTATGTTTTCGATGGAAAAGGAGAAAGACCATTCGATGTCGATTTTCCCAAAAACGGTCTGAGTGTCTATGGAAAAACGAAAAGTCAAGGTGAGGACTATGTCCAATCGATATTGGAGAAATATTTCATTCTTCGCATCAGTTGGGTTTTCGGTATCAACGGACACAATTTCATCAAGACTATGCTAAAATTATCATTGACACATAAAAAACTTAATGTCGTCAATGATCAAATCGGAAGTCCTACCTACACTTATGATTTATCGAAACTCATGTGCGACATGATGGAAACAAAAAAGTATGGCGTCTATCATGCAACCAATGAAGGATATTGTTCTTGGGCTGAATTTGCGTCTTACATTTTCAAAGTGGCAAATAAAAATGTCGAAGTAATTCCTGTTTCTTCAAAAGAATATAAGAAACTAGTTCCGAATCAAGCAGATCGTCCGCTTAATTCAAGAATGAGCAAAGATTCCTTGGACAAAGCCGGTTTCGAAAGATTACCATCATGGCAGGATGCCACGAAACGCTATATTTTATCGCTCGAAAAGGAGGATGAACAAAATGTCTAAATTTCTTGTCACCGGCGGTGCCGGATTTATTGGAGGAAACTTCCTTCACACCATGGTCAAAAGATATAAGGATGATACATGGGTTTGTATCGATGCTTTGACTTATGCCGGAAACATGGAAACTCTCGAGCCAATTCTCAAGGATTCGAATTTCAAATTTGTCCATGAGAATATCTGTAACCGTGAAGCAATCTACCGCTTGTTTGAGGAAGAGCATTTTGATTATGTCATCAATTTTGCCGCTGAAAGTCATGTTGACCGTTCTATTGAGAACCCTGAAATCTTCCTCAAGACAAATATCCTTGGAACTCAGGTCTTGATGGATGCTTGCCGAAAATACGGAATCAAAAGATATCACCAAGTCTCAACCGATGAAGTCTATGGTGATTTGCCTCTTGATCGTCCAGACCTTTTCTTTACGGAAGAAACTCCAATTCATACATCAAGTCCCTATTCTGCTTCGAAGGCGAGCGCCGATCTTTTAGTTATGGCATATCATAGGACATTCTCTCTTCCTGTCACGATTTCTCGCTGTTCAAATAACTATGGTCCCTATCAATTCCCCGAGAAGCTGATTCCCCTGATCATTCAGAAAGCTATGCGAAATGAACCTCTTCCTGTCTATGGAACAGGCAGCAATGTTCGGGATTGGCTTTATGTCGGAGATCACAACAATGCAATCGATCTCATCGTGCGCAACGGAAGAGATGGAGAAGTCTACAATATTGGTGGGCATAATGAAAGAACGAATCTTCAGGTCGTCAAAACAATTTTGAAAGCCTTGAATAAGCCTGAATCCCTTATCACCTACGTGAAAGATCGGCCCGGACATGATCGGCGTTATGCAATGGATCCGACAAAGATTGAAAACGAACTCTCCTGGAGACCGACCTATAATTTCGAAACTGGCATTCTTCCGACCATCGAATGGAATATGAAGAATCAGGAATGGCTTAAGCATGTCGAAAGCGGCGAATATATGAAGTGGATGGAACGTTATGGAAAATAAAATGTATGAACTCTTGAAGTTCTCTGATTTAGGAGATGAAAGGGGAAAATTGGTCGTTGTCGAAGGAAATCAGGATATCCCATTCGAAATCAAAAGAGTTTTCTACATCTATGGATCTGACGATACCGTTGTGAGAGGGAAACATGCGAATATCAATTCGGAATTTGTCCTGATCAATGTGGCCGGCTCTTCGAAAATCAAAATCACCGATGGCGAAAAAACAGATGTTGTTTCCTTAAGCAAGCCAATGGAAGGCATCTACCTTCCAAAGCTCGTTTGGAAAGAGATGTATGAATTTTCGAATGATTCCGTGCTTCTTGTTTTGGCAAGCACGCATTACGACTCAAAGGAATATCTCCGTGATTATGACCAATATATTCAATATTTAAAGGAACACCATGGAAAATAACCAGATTCTTTTATCCTTGTGCATCCCGACAAATGGAATCCCGGAATGGGTCTTTCCTGTTTTGGATAGTATCTACAAACAAGCCAAAGCATTTGATGAATTTGAGGTTATCGTGACGGACAACGGGAAGAATGAGGCTTTTCAGTCCGGAATAAAGGAATATCAAAAAAAGTATCCGAATCTTCATTACAAGCAGACGAAAGCACTTCCATTCCTCAACGAAATTGAATCTTATAAACAAGCAAACGGACTTTTCATCAAATTCATAAATCATCGAACGTTGCTTGTCGAAAATGGTTTTGACTATCTTTTGAATTTTGTCAAGAAATATAAAGACGAAAAGCCATTCGTTTATTTCACAAATGGAAAACTGAACAAAAAGAAACAAATTGTTGTGAATTCCTTTGATAAATTTGTCAAAGAACTTTCAATTTATTCTTCCTGGTCTACGGGAATGGGATTCTGGAAAGAAGATTTCGATCAACTTGACCTCGATGTTTCTCACTTCAATGAGATGTTTCCACACACAACAATCTTATTCTCCAAACCGAAAAAGTCATCCTATATTTTAGATGACGCCTTCCTCTTAGATGAAATTGAAGTCGATGAAAGCAAGAAGGGAAAATATGATGTTTATTACACATTTGCAGTAGAATATCTTGGCGTTCTTCTAGATTTGCAGCGGAAAGGGCTCATTTCCATTTCAACTTTTGATTCCGTAAGAAAAGACACACTCGCCTTTTTGGCAAATATAAATTATGTCTATCATATTCGAAAGAAACCTTCATCCTACATCCTCGAAAATGATAAGGAACCATTCAAAATCTTCTATAAAGAAAATGCGTTAAAAAAAGAAACTAGGAAATTGTTAAGAAAAAAAGCACTTTGCAAATTGATGCCATTTTTACGAAAATAATATGTGAGGAGGAGATAAATTTATGATTATTCCAAATGATTTGAAAAGACAATATGAGCAATATGCCCCTGAATATGAAAAAAAGGCGTTGGAAGTCCTACGATCCGGCTGGTACATCATGGGCAAGGAACTCGAAAGCTTTGAGAACAATTGGGCAAAGTTCATCGGCACAAAATATTGTGTCGGACTTGCCTCTGGATTGGATGCTCTTTGGCTTTCATTTCGAATTCTTGGGATTCATGAAGGAGATGAAGTCATTGTCTCTGCCAATTCCTACATTGCCTGTGTGATGGGAATCACTATCAATGGTGCAACACCTGTCTTTGTCGAACCGGATGAATATGACAATATCGATGCCACAAAGATTGAAGAAAAAATCACACCGAAAACAAAGGCTATTTTGGCTGTCCATCTTTTCGGTCAATCATGCGACATGGATATCATTATGGCCCTAGCCAAGAAATACAATCTCAAAGTGGTGGAAGATTGTGCACAGGCCCATGGAAATTCCTATCGTGGAAAGAAAGTCGGAACATTTGGTGATATTTCCTGCTTCAGTTACTATCCAACCAAGGGATGTGGAGCTTTTGGTGATGGCGGATCCATCTGTACAAATGATGAACATATTGCCCATATGTTTCGCGTCTATCGAAACTACGGAAGCAACATCCATTACCATTTCCAGGTCATCGGTGCAAATTCACGTCTTGATGAATTACAGGCAGGTCTACTTAATGTCAAGTTGACCCATATGGATGAAATCAACAAGGAAAGAGTCAAGATTGCTCAATATTATACAGACAACATCAAGAATCCTTTGATTCGTCTTCCAAAGGTGAGACCCCACGCGGATTCCACGTGGCATCAGTATGTCATCCACACTTCGAGAAGAGATGATTTCCAACAATATCTCAAAAATCATGAGATTGGCAGCATTATTCATTATCCAATCCCACCGCATCTTTCAGAAGCCTATCAGTTCTTAGGATACAAGAAGGGCGATTTCCCTATCACAGAAAAAGCGGCAGATGAAGTCTTATCTCTACCAATGTATAATGGAATGAGAGAGGATGAACTGAAATATATCGTAGAGACCATCAATCATTTTGAATAGCTCGAATCTATGAAAAAAGAAATCAAAGAAGATAAATATTTCATCTACGACTCTCCACTTCCAAAAAGAAACGCTATTAAAAAATTAGCACTTCAATTATTGTGCCATTTTTATAAAGTGAAAATGAATCGCAACCGCCCTAAAGTGATTGAGAAGAAAAAATATTATGTCTCAATCGGAGCGATTTTTAAAAATGAAAGTCCCTATATTCAAGAATGGATTGAATATAATCATGCCATTGGAATCGATCATTTCTATATGTATGACAACAATTCCAGTGATGATTTTCTTTCTGTCCTTCAACCCTATATCGAGACAGGGCTTGTCACTCTTATTCCATGGAAAAAGGATCACGCACAGATGGAAGCCTATGCTGATATGGTCAAACGCTTTTCTGGTGAAACCAATTGGATTGGATTCATCGATCTTGATGAGCTGATTGTTCCAATCAAGCAGAATAACATTAAAGATTTTCTTTTGCCCTTCGAAAAGAATCGAGGTTCTGTTTTGATTTATTGGAAGATGTTCACCTCCTCCGGAAAATTGGAAAGAAATCCTCATGGCTTTTTTAGTGAAGATTTCATTGTCTGCTGGCCGAAACTGATGAACATAGGAAAATGCTTCTATAATACAGCCTATGAATTTGTCCCTGAATATGAAAAAAACAAGACATTCCATCATATGCTCTATACTCGATATAACAACAGTTTCTTTCCACCGGTGAACGCTGAGGACAATGTCTGCATCAAAGGAATCAACAGACTTACAAATGAATCTTCGATACAAATCAATCACTACTTCACAAAATCTTACAGCGAATATATCATAAAGAAAAACAAAGGGGATGTTTATTTTCAAATCAACCCCCATGATGAAGCCTATTTCTTTGAACACGAAATGAAATCGACGGACGTCGATTATAGTGCCTACAAATATCTTATCAAAATGAAATTGGCTATCGAAAACAATGAGGACAAGCATGCAGAACGAAACTAAGAATTTGAAATCGCAGGTTGTCAATGGAATGTTTTGGAAGTTTGCCGAGCGTTTTTTGGCACAGGGTGTTTCTTTTCTTGTTTCCCTTGTTTTGGCTCGTCTACTCTTACCTGACGATTATGGTGTCGTCGCCATTGTGACCATCTTCATCAATATTGCCGATGTCATTATCAGCTCTGGATTTTCTGTTGCATTAATTCAGAAGAAAGAGGCCACTAAAGAGGATTTCTCGACCATCTTCTATCTCAATCTTCTTGTCGCGATTTTTCTGTATATCGTTTTCTTCTTCTCTTCCCCTTTGATAGCAAAAGCCTATGATAGTCAGGACTTGACATTTTTGTTAAGAATCATGGCCTTGAAATTTCCCATATCTGCCATCAATACAATTCAGATAGCCTATGTCAGCCGAACAATGGAGTTCAAGA
The DNA here is from genome assembly GCA_963612025.1 of bacterium. GTDB lineage: Bacteria > Bacillota_I > Bacilli_A > RFN20 > CAG-288 > Enterosoma. Next base: position 12,194 of record CAVDUB010000007.1, on the reverse strand, counting down.
AATTCTTCTTTTCCACCCTGATTGGAACAATCATCAGTGCATTCGTGGGTATATTCATGGCCTATAAAGGAATGGGCGCCTTATCCTTGATTGTCCAACAGTTGACCAACCTCGTCATCGATACCTTGATACTCTGGATGACAGTCCCATGGAGGCCGACAAAGGATTTCTCCAAAAAATCCTTGCATTCCATGGCTGGATTCGGCATACGGAACCTCGCCACCGACTTTGTCGGCACCATGTTCAATCAAATCAACAGCTTCATCATCGGCTTGAAGTATTCAAAGTCGGATCTCGCCTACTACAACAAAGGGCAGACCGTGCCGAATATCGCCGATACCACAATATCGTCGACCCTCAGCAGTGTTCTTTTCCCAGCCCTATCGAAAGTCGCAGATGATAAAAAAGCCGTCAAGGAAGATTCCCGACGAAGCCTTCGTCTTCTCTCTTTCATCCTTTTTCCAATTATGGTCGGCTTCATCATGGTATCGAAGGAACTGATTATCGTTCTATATACAGAAAAATGGCTCCCTATGGAACCCTATTTGAAATTGATGTGTCTCCAATCCATCATCTCCGTCATCGGAACTGTCGACATTCTTTCCCTGAAGGCTATTGGAAAAGCCAATATTACCTTACGCCTCGAATTCATAAAGAAGCCACTCTTCCTTGTGACCATCTTCATCTCTCTCAATTATGGAATCATGGCTCTTGCCTGGACAATAGTCATCAACGCTGTTTTGTCAATCCTCATCAATTCCTTTGCGCTAAACAAATATATTCGCTATAATCTATTTGAAAAAATAAAGGATTGCTTCTTTGCTCTTTTTGATTCTGGGTTAATGGCTCTTGCTCTTTATTTTGTAAAATATATTCCTATCACGAATACCATTCTTGTTTTGATTCTCAAGATTGTTCTTGGAATGTTCCTCTATTTTTCAATTGCCTTTCTGTTCAAAAACAAAGAATTCTTTGAAATCCTTCGTATTGGAAAGTCATTTCTCTATAAGCTTCCTTTCATAAAGAATAAAAGAAAAAAGATTCTCACCATGAATCTTACAACAGAGGAAACGAAATGAAACTGCTTGCTATTCTTATCTTATATCATCCCGATGAAAAAGACATTCAGAATATGAATGCGCTTTTGGATTGCAAAGAAGTCGATTATGTCACCATTTTTGATAATTCCGAAGAATCGAATGAACATCTCATTTCCACGACACGCGAAAAGAAGATGTACTCTTATATTCCCTACATGGAAAATAAAGGAATCGCCAAAGCATTAAAGGATGGCATGAACTATGCCATGGAAAACAAATATGATTTTACCCTCACTCTCGATCAGGATTCTATTTTTCCTTTTTTTCAGATGGAGGAAATCAAAAAGAAACTGGAATCAAGAAAAGAATATGGCATTGTCTCATTGAACTACAATCACCGCTATAACGAAACAAGTGAAGAAATAAGAGTGAAAACCATCATCACCAGCGGAAATTTTATCAACGTTGATCAATATCGTAGGATTGAAGGCTTCCATGAAGAATTATTCATCGATTATGTTGATTTTGATTTAGATCACCAATTCTACAAAAAAGGAATTCCGCTTCTTCTTTTGACAAGATACAACCTTATTCAGAGTGTCGGAACTCCAGTGACTCGGAGGTTTCTTTTTCTGACCCTGACAAGCAAAAGCCATTCTCCGATTCGATGCTACTACCGTTATCGAAATGAAGCCTATCTCTATAAGAAAGATAAGAGATTCTATCGCATACAGCACTTTAAGGAAAAAGCCGCTCATTTTTTGATTTGTTATGTCGAAAAAGATCATAAAGCAAAAAACAAAATGATCAAGTCTGGAAAAAAAGATGCAAAAGTAGGAAGGTTAGGAAAATACCATGGTTAGTCTTATTTTAGCGACTTATAACGGAGAGAAATATCTTCTCCCTTTACTGGATTCCTTAAAGGAACAATCCTACAAAGATTTTGAAGTCATCATTACCGATGATTGCTCAAAAGACAAGACACCTCTCCTTATCAAGGAATATATTGAGAAGAATCATCTCTCAAATTGGTTCTTTTATGAGAATGAAAAAAACCTCGGATATGTCCTTAATTTTAAGAAGGGGATTTCACTTGCCAAAGGTGATATTATCTTTTTGTGTGACGAAGATGATATTTGGAACAAAGAGAAATTAGAAGTCATGGTTCCTCTTTTCCATGGGAAAGAACTTTTGATTGGCTCATCCTTCAAGAAAATCAATGGAAATGGAAATTCCATTGAGGATTCCAATTTTCTCTCTTGCTTTTCATCTAACCACGGACTGATTAAGAAAAAGATATTTAGCAGAAAAAAGAAATTGTCTTTCCGAGATCTTTTCGTGTACAGCTTCACGCCCGGATGCTGCATGGCATTTTCAAGCAAAATCAAGAATGATGTTCTCGCTTCTTTGGAAAGTGCGCCCCACGATTATTTGATTTCCTGCCTAGCCAGTGCCAGAAAGGAAGCTTACTATCTAAAGGATGAACTTATTTCGTATCGCCTTCATTCTTCCAATACAATCGGAATTTCGAATAAAAATGATTTGGATGAAAGAATCCGCATCTGCAAAAAAGATTTTCTTCAGAAAAAAGAAATCAAAGAAAAGTTGAAAAATGAATTATCCGAAAAAAATCTTCAATTTGCAGACAAATTCCTCGCTCTTCTCTCCCTGCGTCTTTCCGCTTTGGAAAATAAGAACCTTCATGAGCTGAAAATGCTTTTCTTCCAGACTCTTTTTATGAAGCGTTATTTCTTGACCATCTTGAAAGATATTCAAGTTGTAAAGAATAGCAAAAACAACTAAAATATGCCTATGTCGAAGCTATTTATTAAAATTATCCTCTTATTTCTTGCGTTTTTCTTTATCTTCCTCAGTCAAAGAAGAAAATATTTTCTTTTTTTTGGCCTTCTTTCCTTATCGGCCATCTGCTATCTCTGTCCGGAATTGCCTGACATGAAGAACTACACCGATTTCTATAACGCCGTCGGACAAGGAAATGGGAATTCATTTTTAGGATATGGTTGGCTATGGCTTTGCCAACTTGCAAATCTTCTCCATCTAAACTATCTGACCTTCAAGACAATTCTCTATTTTATTTCCTTGCTCTTCCTTGTCAAAGGCATCGGATACTTTTCACAAAACAAGGCTAGGCCAATGATGATCTATCTTCTTTTTCCTGGACTTTTAGATCTCATTCAGATTCGTTTCCTTTTTGCAACCTCCATTGTCGTCATTGGAATCGGAATCCTATTCATAAAGGAAGGCGTATTCCGATATCTTGGTTTTCTTGCCTGCCTCATGATTGCATTTCTCTTCCACAATTCCGTCTTATTCTATTTCCTCTTCATTTTCATCCCGTATCTCTCGAGGCATGCTTCAGAAAGAAAACTCATATTTGCGGCTTTCATAATTTTGATCCTCTTGATTCTGCTTACTCCCTATTATTCTACTATTGCAAGAAGTCTTCTTCCAGAAATTCAGGCAAATCGAATCGATACTTATTTGGAAGGTGAAAAGGTAAAATGGTATGGATTGCTTGTCTACGCGCTCTTTTTCATCACCCAATTGATGTTGATTCGTTCCTATCGAAAACTTTGCATCGAAAATATTTTCCTTTGGCTGAAAATACCAAATGTACAAATGGTTTTATTGATGAATGTCATCCTTTTATTTTCTCTTCCGCTTGTCTATCTCAATTCAGATTTCCTAAGAATCCAAAGAGCGATGCTTGTCATCAATTATTCCCTGCTTTTAAGCGATCAAAATGAATTGAACAAGAAAGATATGATTGTTCTTGATTGGCAGGTTCCCATCAAGACTTTCTTCGGGTGTACTACATTGGCCTATATTGTTCTTTTCTATTTTGCATTCAACCCTGAATCAATTTCCCTTTTCCTGAAATAGGAGGCTTGCACATAATGAATACACAAATTTATGTTTTTTGTCCCTATGGTCTTGTTACAGGCGGACCAGACGCCCTTCACCAAATGGTCTATTACCTCAATTCCATAAATAAGGATGCCCATTTAGTCTATCTTGGCGCTTCCACAAGAAAGCAGGATATCCCGTCGAGCTACAAAGGCTACATACAGGACTATGTACTTCTTGAGGATATAAAGGATGACGAAGGAACCATCATTGTTCTTCCAGAATTCATCTCCCAGTATCAGAAGATATTCAAGAAGGCAAAAGTCTATATCTGGTGGCTTAGTGTCGACTACAACCTAGACAAGACTTCCTTCCTCTTCAAGACTTTTTTCTTCTTGACAATTCCTCTTCGTTTTCTCGTACGCATCAAGGATCCTCTCTATCTAACCTACACTCGAATCAAAGACTGCTTCTTCAAGGAAAAATATGATTTCAAGAATCAGCCAAAGAACGTTTCCCATCTTTGCGCTTCCCATTATGCTCTTGAACATGTAAAAAGAAATCAAAGAGAAGGAAAACTCTGTATTGAACCAATTAGCAAAATCTTCTTGTCTACAAAAGAAATGGCAAACGAAGATATTCTTGAGAAAAAAGATGTCATTCTTTACAATCCAGCAAAGTCAGAAGAGTATGTAAAACTATTGAAAAAGAAGGCCCCAGACCTCTCCTTTTTCCCTTTGAAGGGCCTTTGTCAGGCAGAACTGATTCAGAAATACAAGGAAGCGAAAGTCTATATCGATTTTGGTCCATTTCCTGGGGCAGAAAGAATGCCGAAGGAAGCCGTCTTATACCACTGTCTCGTTCTCACTGGCAGGAGAGGGGCTTCGAATTATCATGGCGATGTGCCCATCAAGGAAGAATACAAAATCGAAGGCACAAAGGAACATATCCCCGAAGTCATTTCGATGATTCGAAGGATGCTTGCTGATTATAAAGAACTTGATTGCGATTTTGATGAATATAGAACTACGATTCTTTCTCTCGAAGAAAATTTTGTCAAAACATTGAAAGAAGAATTTTAGAGGAGTCATACAACATGAGAATCATTGCATTTCATTTACCACAGTTCCACACATTCAAGGAAAACGATGAATGGTGGGGAAAAGGTTTTACAGAATGGACGAACACCAAAAAAAGCGTCCCTTTGTTCAAGGGGCACGTACAGCCAAGAGAACCACTTGATGACTACTATTATGATTTAAGCGAAATCAGTTCACTGAAATGGCAGGTCTCTCTTGCAAAGAAATATGGAATCTATGGGTTTTGTTTCTATCATTACTGGTTTGGTGACGACCATATTCTGATGCAAAAGCCAATCGAACTCTACCTGAGGAATTCTGATTTGGATATGCCTTTTTGTATTTCCTGGGCCAATGAGACCTGGTCAAGAACCTGGAATGGATCAGATAAGGATTATCTCATTAAGCAGGACTACGGGAATGAAGAGACATGGAAAAAGCATTTCTTCTATCTTCTTCCATACTTCAGGGATAAACGGTATATCACCTATAAAGATAAACCGCTTTTTATTCTCTATAAGCCAGAGATTTTTCCGAACTATAAGAAGATGTTTGCTCTATGGGATACCCTTGCCAAGGCGAATGGTTTAAATGGCCTTTCCTTCGGTGTGCAGGGTGCCATATGGAACAATATGGACAATGTCGATGATTCTTCTGTTGATCTAAGGATTCTTTATGAACCTGGGTTCACTGGGTCACAACATGGAAAAAATAAATCCATGGAAATCCGCGTGAAATCGAAACTGCTTCAATCAAAAAATCTCTTCACAGACAATCACATCAACTTTCAATCCTATGACGCCTTTTGCAAAAATATCGTCCATCGAAAAGTCTTTTCAGACAAGATGGTTCCCGGAATGTTCGTCTCCTGGGACAATACACCTCGTAAGGGCAAGAATTCGACCATCTTTTTAGGGTCGACACCTGAAAAATTCGAACGATATCTCTCTCTTCTCGCATCAAGAATCCAAAAGAAGGAATATGCAACCGATATGCTTTTCCTCAATGCATGGAATGAATGGGCTGAAGGATGCTATCTCGAACCGGATAAGCAAAACGGATATAAATATTTGGAAGCAATCAGAAAGGTCATAGACAATGTTGATCAATAAATGGAAAAATCATCAGTTCAAGAAAGCCTGGAGAAAGAAAAATCCACATAACCTAACGACCGCTCAGAATACCTTTGATATGGATCTTGTCACGGTTGGAGAAAATACCTACGGTGGATTGACAATCCTCAATTATGCAAAGGGAAATCATCTTCAGATCGGTTCTTATTGCGCGATTGCAGAGAATGTCGTCTTTATTTTGAATGCCGAGCATCATCTTGATACAATTTCGTCCTATCCTTTCAAGGTCAGAATCCTTGGAGAAGAAAGCGAAGCGACCGCCAAAGGCGACATCGTCCTGGAAGACGATGTTTGGATCGGAGCAAACGCCACCATTCTTTCTGGCGTTCATTTGGGAAAAGGATGTGTCATCGGAGCCTGCAGCGTTGTGACAAAAGATGTTCCCAACTATGCAATCATAGCCGGAAATCCTGCTAAAATCATTCGGTATCGATTCTCAGAGGAGATAAGAAAAAAACTCGAGCAAGTCGATTTCAGAAAACTTGATCGAGCGATGGTCGAAAAAAATATTGAAAACCTTTACACTTCCTTGACCGAAGAAAATGTCGATGAAATAATCAAGCCCTTTTTGAAAAAAGACTAGACATTGATGCAATAGGCATTCGTCGCATCTTTGAAGTCGACGAGATAGAAATAGCCCAAGTCCGTCGAGATGAGCATTTTCGTGTTCGTTTTCTCGACGATGAAATCCACCCCTTGTATTTCTCTTTTGGAGATTTCACCGGGAAATTTACAATAACTCGCAACTTTTCTTTCCATGTAGGGATCAATGACATGAATAACCGATTCCTGGAATCCATATTTAGAAACTCCAATTCCACCGAATCCGATGTAAAGATTTCCATCCCTCAAAGTTGCACCCTGTACGACTGGAATAAAATCTATGACAAAGCCCGAAACGAATTTCGGCGTATAGGATGAATCTTCGTTTTCATTTAAAGCCTTCAGATTATAACGAGAAAATAGCAGATAGTTTTGCCCGTTATGGGGACTCTTGAAATCATTCAAAGCATAGCTTCCGACGAAGAGATTTTGACTGTTTGGCTCAAAAAGAGGAAAAGCATAATAGCCGACATCGCCTTCATCGAATGTATATTTTCGATAAAGCTGAACAGAAGAAAGACTCACTCGATATTCGACAATCGGAAGCGATGTGTTTCCTGTACCAATAAAAAGGGTTGGAAAAAGATCGCCTTCCTCCACAAAGAAATTCGAAAAACAGCAACAGCCCCCATGTCCTGATTCAAGAACTGTTTCATATATGACTTCTATATTCGTAATATCGATAATTTTCAGGTAATTTTCTCCGAACAATTGAAAGATATAGTGATCATAGTAAGCAAAATCCTGAATATCTCTTTTCTTGTTGTCAGAACAGTAAAGATTCGTTTTGCCAATTTCCGTTAAGATATTATCTTTCTCTATCCCCTTCTGTTGAGTCTGATTCAAAGTCAGTGTAGCAAAAATCAACGAACAAGATAAAAGGAGAGAGGAGAAAAGATTGATATAGTTGTATTTGCCAATTTTCGGAAAAGTGAATTTTCTTTTTTTCATAACTTTGTTTTTTATCCTAGATAAGACCCATTTCCTTTTTTATTTTTTCGACGACATGATAAGAAGCTTTTCCATCATCGGTTGGCATATAGATATTCTTGCAAAAATCATCGAGTTTATCCTGGAAATCAGAAAAATCGAATTGTGAGAGTTTTTCTTCGAATTCCTCATTATTTTTGGCTAGAACAAACGGCATCTCAAAGAAAATCGGTTTCAGTCCACGCATCTTCTGATATTCTTCGATATCACTCGCATAGAAAAGGAAAGGTCTTCTCAGTAACATGTAGTCAAAGGCTGTGGAAGAATAGTCACTGATAAGGAAATCACTGATTGTCAAGATTTCGCTTCCATCCGCATAATCAGTGACATTAAGGATATTTTCATCAAATCGAATATATTTCGGATTGACTTTCCTCAGGTTGGGATGAAAACGGACAAGACAAATCCATTTCTCGCCCGTTTTCTTTTCAAGTATCTCGAGGGCATTTTTTAAATTAAGGTCATAGCAGTCCGTATTTCCATTATCACGAAATGTCGGACAATAAAATAATACTTTCCGACCAAGCGGAATATGAAGTTCATTTTTTATTTCTTCTAAGTGTTCATCTGTCAGATGAAAGAAAGCATCATTTCTTGGGAAACCTTTTTCAAGTATCTCACAAGTACACCAAAAATAGTCTCTGAATTCCTGACTTGCCAGGCGACTGTTCGATAAAAAAAGGTCTGTGTCTTTCGAATTTTTCATGGTTTCTTTTATGTAGTCCTTAGGAAGCTTATCGAGACATTCCCCTTCAATCAGTTTCGGCGAGAAGGAACCATGATTGGTCAATATGACATACTGTTTTTTCTTCTTCACACAATCGATATAGCATTTGACATTGGTGATGATCACCTTAGCCGTAGAGAGATGATAAATATATCTCAGCGAATAGATTTTAACCTTCTTTATTTTCGTAGGCATCTCTTCTTTTTTGTCAGCAACACACCAATAATATTTCAAATCCAAAGACTGTGAGAGCATTTCCTCGGCGATATATTTCGGATTATCACCATAACCTTTGCCATTAAAATTGAGAAAGACAATCTTCTTTTTATTTATTGGCAAGAGAAAAAAAGGATATTTGAAAGAAAAGACTATATGGTGGTGAATGCTCTTCAGCATGTCGTAGCAATGACAGGCAAAATGATAAAAAGAACTGTTCTTATTCATATATAACTCCAAAAAAATCACCTTTTTAGAATATTCATGGTTTCCGTCAATCCCGTTTGAATAGAATAATCTGCTTTCCATCCAAGATTCTTCAGTTTTGTTGAGTCCAATAAGGCTTTTGTCGCCATGGAATATCCGGCCTTTTCTTTTTCGTCCGGCAATTCGAAGACGACCTTTCGGGAAGCGTAATCAGCAATGATACCCGCCAAGTCCTTCAAGGCGATATCCGATTTTTCATCTGCGACATTATATGCCTGACCGGATTCACCTTTCAAAAGAAGGAAAAGAAGAGCCGAAACTGCGTCAGCTACATAGGTATAGGAATAAATCTGATCTCCTTTTGATTTTAATACGATGTTTTCACCAGCAATCCCTTTCTTCAAAAACTGAGAAAGCGCTTTTGAATCGTTTTGCAGCATCGTCGGTCCATAGACACGGGAAAGACGAGGCAAGACGATATCAAGGTTCTTTTGGTGAATATAGGCTTGGCATAGAGCTTCTCCACATCGTTTGCTCTCAGGATAGCCTGCACGAAGCGTATTGCAATCAATATATCCTAAATAGGATTCATTGAAGGAAGAGACATCCTTTCTACTTTCGCCATAGATTTCAACACTGGATGCAAAAAGAACTCTCTCAGTTTTCATTTTGGAAGCAAAATCTAGAAGATAATTCGTTCCGATGACATTCGGAAGAATCGTTCCAATCGGATCCCCTGAATAGGCGAGCGGATGGGTATTGGAAGCAAGATGGATAATATAGGATGCAGAAGCAAAATCTTTTTCAAGGAGTTCTTTACTCATGTCATAGGACACAAATGAAAAATGGGAATCATCCAAATAAGAGGCAAAGCGAGCCTTCGTTTTTTCCATCGAACGTCCAAGTGCATAGATTAATATGTTAGATCCCATCAATTGATTCATTCTCATCAAGACATCCACAAGATAGGATCCAATCATTCCTGTTGCACCAGTGATGAGAAAAGATTTGTTTTTCATTTTCTCATAAGGAAGATTCTTTTTGAGTATTCGATCTATGGAAGCAATATATTCTTTATTGTCGAGAAAATTCATTTTAACCAATTTTCCTTTTCTGATTTTAGATAGGCTTTAAAGATTTCAAGGTCTTCCTTCGTCGTCAACTTAATGTTCCGATCAGATCCAGCAGCAAAATGAAGTGTTTCACCAAGTTCGACCATCATCGTATTGGTATACGAAGAACCATAAATGCCTATGCCGGACTCGAAGGCCTTCTTGTAGGCCGAGAAAAGTTTTTGAAAAGTATATGCTTGAGGAGTGGAGACACGACGAAGAGTTTCTCGAGGAATATATTTTTTCGTCGTTGTTTCATCTTCTTCATCAACAACAAATATCTGTTCGTTATAAGGAAGGGAGGTCACTGCATTTCCATATTTCTCGGCAGTCAGAATGACATCGGTCAAAACAAAGTCATCAACCATCGGTCGAATGCCATCATGGATGATTATGATATCATCTTCCTTGGCTTTTCCTTCCAATGCAAAAACACCATTTCGGATTGATTCCTGGCCTGTCTTTCCACCAACAACGACATTTGTCAGTTTGGTAATATTGAATTGCTTTGCATAGGCCTTCACGACATCGCACCATCCCTCAATGCAGACAACAATGATTTCATCCACTTGAGGATGATTCTGGAATCCTTCAAGTGTGTACATCAGGATAGGTTTATCATAGACATTGATAAATTGTTTGGGAATATCTTGCCCCATTCTATGTCCACTTCCTCCTGCAATAATGATTGCAATATTTGCCATAGGTCTTTCCTTTCTAAAACTTATTCTTTTTTGAATTGAAAACTGAAATATATATCTTCATTATGCAATCATTCTCATTCAAATACAAGACATGCAATACATTGAGTATCTCTTAAGACGTTTGTCGCTCAAAAAATCTACAATCGAGAAAGACATATCATAAAAACGGTGTGCCGAACACGAGCATTGAATTTGACTATATTTATAAAAACCACATGAGGTTATATTTGTAAAAAAATGAAGAATGATATGGAAAAAAGATATGAGTATATTCTGACAGTTACTGATCAAATTTTATATAAATTCTATGCTTCCTTATTCCTCAAAATGGTTGCCACCATGTTTCTTGGCAATGTAAAGTTTATTATCAGCAACTTTGTAAATACTATCAAAATCCCTATTCGTATCTTTTTCAACCTTTGAAAAACCAATTGAAGTTGTCACTCTATAATCCGGATTGCAAGATAATCGGATTTTCTCCATTTCCTCAATAATCTTATTTGCGTAAAATTCACAATCCATATTATCTGTTCGATAAAAAATTGCAAATTCATCCCCCCCCAAGACGCATGACGACATCACTTTCTCGAGCGCATTTTTTAAGAGCTTGAGAAACCTTGACAATCGCCTCATCGCCGATGAAATGGCCATAGGTGTCATTAATCTGCTTGAATTTGTTGATATCCAAGATAACGAAAAGACCGTTCTCACCCAAAGACAAGCGATCTCGAATCGTTTTCTCACCATAATATCGATTTGACAATCCAGACAGAGAATCAACCTCTGATATTGTTTTTAATTTCGAACTCAAAACACTCAAGTGATTCGTCTGAAGCGCAAACATAAAGAAATCGACGGAGAAAATACAGGCTGAAACACCGATGGAACGAATGTTAAATATGCTTTCAATAAACATTGCAAGAGTACAATAGATGAAAATTGTTGAGACAAGCAATGTGTTGATTTTTCTTGTCGATTTTGTCGCGAATATGATTTGAACGACGACTTCCACCAAATAGAATACAGTCACGACTTGTGATGAGTACCCCAATGGGCCTCTATGGAAAATATTCTGTTCGTCAAAATAGAAAACCAAATGATTCGTCGGTTCCAATGCAATGCATTCAATAACGACAAGAATTGCAAAAGGTATCAAATCAAAATGTTTAAATTTTAATTTATCAACACCATAATTCCTTATCAGCATTATGAATGGATAGACGAGCATTGGACGAACTAAATATCCACAGACAGATAGGAAAGTTCGCCAGTACGAATAATATTCGAACCCTGAAAACATATATTCGATGTTATATGTGACAAGTTCGAATACTTCAAGCACAATTGCAAGATAGAGCGCTTTTCTGTCAGCCTTTGAAAAGTTCTTCGTATATATCAAGATGATAATCTGGAATATAAGACCAATTATTGGTGCAAAATTGTATTCAAGAAATAGTTCAAAAGTCATATGCAATACCTATCAAGAGTATAAAATTCATACCATTAAATTATACG